>NZ_JAOBTQ010000001.1:7806894-8407425 GCF_033366695.1 Streptomyces sp. SCL15-4 | reverse complement strand
CCCGCGCTGCGCGCGGGTAGAGAAGTGGAACTCCTCGCGTTGCGAGGAGTTGGCTCTGCGCTGCGCTCCGAGCCGTGTTTCCTTCCCCAAGAATTTTCGCTGGATCCGCACGTTGGGGGGATGGTCTTCCGGCTCTCCGCTTACGCTCCGAGCCGGCGACTCCTTCGTCTCAGAATTTTGAATGAATCCGGGTTTGGGTATGTGCCTCCCTGAGCGGGAGATTACGGTGGACGGGTCTGTGGTGTGTCGGGTGGGAGCACGGAGGGGTGCTCAATCTCTGTGCAGCCGTACCCGCCTGACATCGCCTCAGCGGGTGTGTGTCAGGCGGGTATCGGGGGTGCCAGTCGTGCTGCCAGGTCACTGCGAGGCCGGCCAGAAGACCCCGAGGTGGCGGACGGCCCCGGCGAGGAGCGCTGCGGAGACGAGGCGCCGCCACGAGGCGGGAGCAGGCGCACCCTGGTCGTGGGGCGGCGGCGCTGGCCCGGCATCTTCGGCAGGGCCGTGATCAGCGGCTGGCCATGCTGGCGTGGTTCGCCGAGGCCGGGACGCCACCGGTGCGGCCGGGGACGGCCCGGGTGCCGGAGCCGCCGGTGGCCGCCGTGCGTGAGCCCCTGGTGTGGGCGCTGCAGCGCTCGGCGTCGCAGCGGCTGGTGGAGTTCGCGCGCAGTGTGGCCGGGGCGGGCGAGGAAGGACAGGACGCGTGGTACGCGGCCGCCGCGTACCGGGACGGTCTCGTGCCGGCCGGGAGGGGGCCTGCCGCGTCCACCGGGCACCCGTCGCCGGGAACGGGCCAACGCCCCGGGCACTGGAGATGTGCCGGGCCTTGAGCATCTCGGGCGCTGTGATTCAGATCACAAAATAGATCAGGGGTGCGGTGTCGGATTGGGTCCGTGCCGGGACCGAGAGGAGAAGGATTGTTCCCGACAAGGAGACGCCCATGGCCACCGAAGACCAGACACCCAGTTACACCATGGTCGAGGACGACGACTCCGTCCACACTGATCTGGCGGAGCGGATCAGCCAGTTCAACTACTTCTCGTATCGCGGCGCGGGGGTCACGGCCTTGTTCCCGGCCCACTGGAGCGAGAACAACGGCGATACCGCGACCCTCCGGGAGGACGGAAGCGTCGCTCTCGACGTGGACGGCACGTTCGGGCTGCCGGAGCCGTTCGACCGTGTCGCCCCTCCCATGATGATCACCACCACCACCGGCATGGCGGTACTCAAGGCCGGCCACCCGGCCAACCAGACCATCGAGTCCGGGTTCCGGACTTTGAACATCCCAGTCCCCGACGTGATCCAGGCACTGAGCGCCCGCGAGGCCGCCCTCGGCGGCGACGGATCCACCATCCGCTCCTTCACATCGGATGTGCTGGGGAGGTGGAGCGGATGGAATGAGCCGGTCTCCACCGCCTTGCTCGGCAACTGGGCGGATTCTCTCTTCGACCAGGGCCGCCTCACCCCTGACGCCCTGCGCAAGCTGAAGTCAGAGGCCAGCGTCATCCACCGGCAGCTCACCCCGGTATGGCGCCGCAAGACCGCCCAGGAGCGGCTGCTGCTGCTCGACACCCCGCTCGGCGACGGACTGACCCTGTACGACCTGGTCCCCGCACAGGCTGCCGCCGACACCGGGATCGAGGCCGTCCTCGACAACCCGCGCCTGGCCGAGATCCTGGAGGCCCTCTCCCCGGACGAGCGGACGGTGATGCTCGCCCTCGGCTGTCCCGGGGTCGTCACCTGGGCCGAAGCGGCCATGGTCGCCGGTGCTGCGGAGCCGGAGCGTCAGGGCAATAAGGTCCGCCGGAAGGTGAAGAAGCTCGCTGCGCGCATCACCGGCCGCTCTTCACAGGCCGAGACGGGCACTGTGAGCGGGCGATGAGCGCCCGCCGCCCCATCTCAGCCCGCCCGGTCCGGCGACGGGAGGTGGTGCTGCGGTTCGCCCTGCCGCGCCTTCCAGCCTGCACCGCGGTCCTTGGCACCGGCAGCGTCGGCACGGCTCTGGTCTACGGCACCGTCCCGGCCGGGTCCCCGCTCGTGTGGCCGCTCGTAGTCCTCGCCCTCGGCACGATGGCGTACGACATCGCACTCCGTGCCCTGCCCACCGCACCGGGCGACCGCGCTGCCGGACAGCCTCGAGGTTCTTCTCGGCCTGGGTGAGTGCGGCCCACCCCGCGCCTGCCGCACTCTGGCCCGACAGCTCGGGATGCTGGGTCTTGACCACGCGCGTCCGACCCAGCTGGTGGCCGTCGCCTCGAACGCGGCCGCGACCTCGGTGCGGCGCACCCGGAAGAGACAGGGAATACCGCACCCGCCGGCCCGGACCCGGCATCAGGAGGCCAGATCCGGGCCGGCGCGAGTGCGGGCCGGGGGTAGCAGGCGGACCGAGGTGGGTCTGCGCGCCGAACGTCCCGGCACGGGAATTCCCGTGCGACCCGGCACCTGACCAGGAGGCCCAGCCTCGCTCGGGCATCACGTACGGATTTTTATGTCGTTGCCGCAAGCTGGCGGCGCTTGGCGCGTTCGACCTGGCGCAGCAGCAGGTCGGCGAACTGGATGATCTCTGCTGCCTCGATGGGGTCGTCGAAGTCGACGGTGCGGTGGCTGGCGGGGTTCTTGTAGGCGCCCATGGCGCCGGCGAACAGGTTGGCGGTGGCCGTCTGTTCGCCGCCTTCGGCTTCCGCGTCGGCAAGGGCGCCGCCGGTCTTGCCGTTCTCGTGCGGTCGGAACGCTTCCCGCATCAGCTTCACGCCGACCAGGGAGTTGTCGAGTCCGGAGGCGTCGCGGACGGCGACCTCGACCGCTTTCATCGCTGCGAAGCACGCCGTCTCGTAGTCACCCAGGTCGAAGTTGGTGCGTACCGTGTCTTCCAGAGCCGGGTGGAGGGGACCCGACAGTCGTTCGCGGGCCTCGAACCGCTTGATGCCCTGCGGATCCTTCGCCAGGTCCATACCGTCGCGGGAGATCCGACGGAACGCCTCGGACTGGCTGGGCTCGCGCGTCAGCAGCGCCTGCCCCTCCAGCCAGCACCAGGCATCGGACAGCCGGTTCACGAGCGCGTTCACATCCGGCTCTTCCAGGAACGCCTGCCGCGCGGAGTTCATGACGCTCGCGTACTGGAGATATCCGGCACCACTGGCGAGGTGCTGCAGAAGAAGGAGGGCGACATCCCGCGTGGGCAGCAGCCGGACCTGCTCCGCCGGAACCGGAGGTATGTACTGAAAGTTCATGAGTCACAACCGTACGGCGCAGCACTGACATTCAGGACTTGCGGCACTGGCGTTCGGGCCCGGGCCTGCACTATTAGTCGGTCGACATGCCGCTTTCGGTCCACCGCGCCTGCGGGAGGGTGGGGCGGGCGTACGCAGTCGACCGGAGCTGTCGGCGGGTAGGAGGCCGCGTGGGTGCTGGCCGTGCGTGCCTGGTCCAGGAGCGGCGAGTCCCAGGGGGTAGCGCGGAAGCCGGCACCGTGGAGGGTGCCGGCTTCTGTGTCGGCGGGCGCGGGCCAACGCGTCTGCCGAGGTCCTGAAGCGGGTTTGGGCTTGCGACCGGGAGCCGTCAGGAGGCCACCTGTAGCTGTTGGTGGCGTACGAGGAGCAGCGTCTTGTTGAAGGGGTCTTGGCCGCAAGTCCGCTGGAACAAACAGTGGGCCGCCGCGGGCGCAGCAGCCGTTCACGTCGTGGTCAACAGGCCCGCTTTCGCGGGACAGGTGCTTTACGGATTGTTCGGCGGATGCGGAACACCACCGGGGCCAGGATGCCGCATATCCGGCAAAGCCCTCACGAGGGTGAGCGGCGCGCAGCTCGGGCGTGGAAGGCTGTGAGCCCGCGCAGCCCGCACTCTGGGGCAGGGCCAACTGCCCCTGGGCTGCGCCACCTTGCGACCAGTAGCCCGGTCCCCGACGTGTTCGTCGGCGGGCCCCGTCAGGATGGACACCCCCGCACCATGAGCGACCTCCCTGTTCCCCGCCCGGCCGGCCCGGCCCCGGCTCCGGCTCCGGCGTGCAGCTGTGGCGCCGCCGGACGCTTCGGCCCTACGCACGCGCTGATCCTGCTGGTCGCCGTCCTGGGACTGGGCACTGGCCTGTTCCTCGCCGGCCATCAACTCAGCATCATTTTCGCGCTGCTGGGCGGCTTGGGGCTGATCGGCGCGGCCACCCTCACCGCGGCCGGCGGCGGCCGCCGACTGATGACGATCCTCATCGAGGCCGCGGTGCGGTCCACCACGGGCAGGTAGGGGGGAGCCGTGACCCGTTCTGACCCCGCCAGCACCCCGGACGGCCCCTTCCCGGCCCTCGCCGAGCACCTTGTCCGCCTGCGCCGGGCCGCTCGGCTGACCCAGCGCGCCCTGGCCGAGGCCGCCAGCATCTCCCGCGGCACCGTCCAGCGCGCCGAGTCCGGCTCCGCGGCGCCCTCCCCCACCGTCCTCGACGCCTACCTGCGAGCGTGCCGGGCCAGCGCGCCCGACCAGACCCGGGCCCGGCTGCTGCGCGACCGCGGCCGCACCGGGCTGCGCGGGCGGCTCCCCTCTCTCAACGCACCCAAACCCGCGCTCATCCACACCGAGGACGACCTCGGCGCCGCGCTGGCCGCGGCGTACGAGCGAGCCGGCGCCCCCTCCCTGCGGGAACTCAGCCGCAGAGTCCCCCACCGGCCGCCGCTGCCGCCCACCACCGCCTGGCGGATCGTGCACCGCAAGGGCCTGCCCGCCAGCCTCGAGCAACTCGTGACGTTTCTGACTGCCTGCGGCGTCAGCCCGGCCGAGCAGCGGCTGTACGCCGAGGCCTACAGCCGCTTCTGCGCCGTCCGGGGCGTGCGTGTGACCCCTGCGCCCCCACCGCGGCTGTCCCATTACACCGACAAGATCAGCCCCCGGTTCAGGAACCTGCTCGACTCCCTGTCCGCCGGCGACGTCGAGACCGCCCTCGCCATCGGCGTCGCTTACGTCGTCGCTGAACGCGTCCGGCGCAACGGCGCCGCCCTACCCGGGGGCGTCGATGCCGTCTCCTTCTCCGGCTGGCTCTGCGCCGACGAAGACGAGCTCCTCACGCGCTTCCCCGACGGCGCCGCAAGGCTCCTCCAGCGTCGATACCCGCCCGGGGCTGCCCTGCATGCCCGCAGCCCCGAACCACCACCGCCGCCAGCACCCGTACCTCGCGCCGCCTGACCGTCCGGCCGACGGCGTACGCCAGGCACGGAACGCGAGGCGCGGGGCCTTGTGTGTCAGCGGCCGTCGCGGGCGATGTGCCGACCGACGGTCGTCCAGACCGGCTCGGCCGCTTCCTCGGCCGCTTCCTCGGGCACGGCGCCGGTGAGGCCGTCGAGGTGCTGGACGGCCTCAACGGTGATGTAGCGGTCGGGGTCGGGGGACTGCAGGTAGCGGCGCAGCAGGTCCGGGTCGAGGTCTCGGCGCTGGAGGTAGGCGGCGAGGGTGCCGACCAGGAGGTGGTTGTGGGCGAGAGCGTCGGTCAGGGCGTACAGGACCAGGCGCTGCCACTGCTTCATGCTGTCGCCGTGCAGGGTCTGCAGGTGCTGGGCGCGGGCGAGGTAGGCGTTGATGCGGCGGCAGTGGTGGGTCACCAGCGCCAGCAGCTCCGGGGGCACCTCGTCGCCCACCGAGCGCGGGGCGGGCTTGACCGTGCAGGGGGCGGGTGCGGGCGGCAGGGTGTCCCGGATCTGCTGCAGGCCGGTGTCCTGCTGCGGGCCGTGGGGGATCTCGCTGCGCCGCTGCGGTCGCTTGCGCGGGTGGGTGGAGGTCATGGCCGTGCCGTCCCTTACGGCCGGTCCCACGATCCGGCGCCTGCTGGGTGGCGTGGCCACACGGGCGGGGCGCTGTGAGTGACGCGGCGCGTCTAGGGCCTACCTGTCCGCGTCAGTCGTGGGCTGACGCGGCACTCGGCCGGGCACCGTCACAGCGCGAAGGGGCGGCACCAGCCGGGACAACGACGGTCGTCGTGCCGGAGTCACGGCGCGACGGCCGGCCTGCCGGATCCCAGTGCCGGGACGATGTGCGAAATGCCCCGGGCTGGGAGCGCCGCGCGGTGCGGGGCGTGGACGTCACCGTGCTCGGCGTGGGACGGGCGTACGGGGGCGTTAGAGCTGCGGGTCGAGGCCGAACTGGTTCATCACGTCGGTGAACAGCTCCTGTGCGGTCTCCTGCAGGGCCTCGACCTCGTCGAGCGGAGTCAGAGTGGCGGTGACGGGCTGGATCCGGCGGGGGTGACGGGCGTGGCCGGGAACGTCGGTGAAGCCGCCGAATCCGGTAACAACCGGAACCAAGGCGGGCGGCGGCGTCGTGGGAGAAAGGGTGACGGTGGCGAGGCTCGCGGTCAGCTGCAGCGCACTGTCTACCCGCAGTCGGCGGGCCAGTTCCCAGGCGGTGGTGGTCAGGTCGCGGCAGCAGGCGCCGATGAAGTCCTGGGACACCGCGACGCCCGTATCGGGCATGTCGTCGGCGGCCAGGTTGCGTACGGCGTTCCAGGAGACGCTGGCGGCCAGCAGCACGGTCCCGTCGTGGTGCAGTTCGGCGTGGACCTCGCGGGCGCCCTGCAGGAGGAGAGTGCTGAGGACCCAGCGGCGCAGTCCGGGCCGCGGGTTGCCGGTGACGACCTCCAGGCTGGCCAGGGGGCCGGGCCGCATCGGATCACGGCCCCGGCGGCGGGCAGCCTGGGCCACGGCGGTGGTCTCTTCGCGGGTCAGGCGGGGAGCGGTGCGCGGCAGCGGGCGCTCGGGGCGGGCCAGGGCGAAGAAGTAGGCGGCCGGCTCACTGTGCTGGGCGGCCACGGTCTCCTTGGCGTGGGCGAGCAAGTAGTGTGCTTCGTCCTCGGCGTGCTGAGCGCGGATGAAGCGGTCGCGGTAGGCGCGTTCGAGTTGGTGCTCGGCCATCCAGGCGGTGTGGTCGCGGTCGCGGTAGGGGGCGACGGCGGCCTGCTGGTCCTTGTCCCGGGCGGCGGTGCCGTAGACGAGATGGGGTGCCATGGGGCTGGCCGGGACGTCGGCCACGAGGACGCTGGTGGAGCCGTCGACCGAGGTGAGGACCGTGAAGGTGAGGTCGGGCAGGTAGGGCTGGACGTGGTTGCGGACCCACTGGGCGTACTGCTCGACGTTCACCTCGTCGGGGTCGATACCGACCAGCTCGCACGAGGCATCCCGCACGCCGAAGATGATCAGCCGCCGCGGGTGTTGGCCATCGCGGCGACGTCCTTGGCCAGTTCGTTCCAGCGGCCCTCCCGCGGGGGCTGGGGAAGCTGTTCCTTCCAGTCCAGGTCGTCGGACTCCGTCAGCCGGTCGGCGGCCGCCTTGGCGACCATTTCGAAGTCCAGGGGGCCGGGCGCAGCCCCGAGATGCTCATGCAGGCGTGTCCAGGAATGGGCCATGCCCGGCACCCTACGGCGCGGCACTGACAACGCCAATTGGTCGAAGGGGAGTTATGGCCTCCCCGGCTCGCCGCAGGGCGTGGGCTGTTGTGGACCACCCGGCGGGGATGGAGGTGGCGGGTTGTCCGTGTTCTGGATCCGCGATGACCGGCAGGGGTGAGGAGCGGACCGGGCGGTCTCGAGGGGTGTGGCTGAGGGGTGTTACCGCCTCGGCTCTCCAGACGGAGCCCCGCCCGCGAGCGGGCGGGGCTCCGTCTGGAGAGCCTCTCGGACGTTGCTACCGCACCGGAACGAACGCCTGGCGTCCATCCCCCGTGCGGTACACGGACACCTCACAGGGCGGGCCGTGCAGGCTCGGGACGCTCCTGCGCCCTAACTGCCACACCTCTCCCCGGTGTCCGCTGGTGGTCTCAGCTCTCCGGTTCCCTCGGCTCCAGACGGGAGAAGAACTCTTTCGCCGCCTGGGCGTCGAGGTCCCCGTTCGTGATCGCGGACCGCCGTAGCGCTTCGCCGGACACCTGAGCAGGGATGTCGAGTTGCCGGTCCGCCTCGCTCATGATCTCGCCGAGGTACCACTGGGCCGAGGTCGGGAAGTGCTGGATGAACCAGCTGACCATCTTCGCCAGGGGCAGCGACAGCATGAGGTCGAAGCCCTTGAGTTCACCGCCCCGGCGTTTGGCGGTGCGCAGCGAGGTGGTGAAGTCCTCCAGGACGGCGTGGCGGATGGTCGGGCCGAGGGCGTCGGTGGGGATGACCTGCCGGAGGTTGTCGGCGACGTCGAAGGCGAGTTGGTCGGCCACTTCCCGCACGTTCGGCTCGTTGCGGTGGCGCAGGGACCAGCGTTTGCGGATGTCGGGGCGCTTCCACAGGTAGCGGAAGAAGGTCTCGCTGAGCCGGTCGCGGATCTGGGCCGCTCCTGGAGCGAGATGGTGGCGGTCGCCGGCCGACATGGCCTCCTTCAGCCCTTCGGAGGAGCGGCGCCGGGCTTCGGTCCAGTCTTCGGCGACCGGGCGGGACCACTGGGCGCGGCCGCCGACAATCGCCTGGGGCAGGGGGATGTCGTTCTCGCCGCGGGAGATGTAGCCGCGCAGGGTGGAGGCCGTGATGCCGCCGAGTGCGGCCATCTCGGGCACGCCGAGCAGCCGGTCTCCGGCGAGTTCGGGGCTGGCCAGGTCGACGACGCACTTCTCCAGCGGCAGGGGATCGTCCTGCTTTTGGTGGCGCTGCGCCCACCGGGTCAGGTCGTCGATCCAGTTCTGCGGCGTGGCGGTGGCCGGGTCGAAGGTGGCGACCTTGTGCAGGTGGGCGCGGTCGGGGTGGGCGTGGCCGTCGAGCATGTCGGCGGCGTGGACGGTGGCGGTGGCGCGTGCCGTGTGGCGTGCGTAGTCCTCGGTGACCGGGTCCCAGATCTGGCCGGGCCGGTACCAAGTGTCGCCGTCCCACCAGTAGCCGCCGGCCCGGAACAGCAGCGGGGCGCCGGACCAGTAGGTGTGCAGGCTGGCGGTGTCCTCGTCGCGGAGCAGGAGGACGGTGCGGCCGTGCTCGGGGTGGTAGCGCACGGCCCAGCCCAGGTGGTGGGCGATCGGGTCGGTGGTGAAGGCCAGCCAGCCTCCCTCGTGGGAGGTGTCGCAGCGGCCCCACATGCCTTCGCCCCTGTTGCGGCCGACCGCCTCAATGGCTTCGGGGCCGTCATCGAGCGGCAGGTGCGAGTCGTCGACGAACGGCAGACCCGGAACCGGGTGGTCCGTCCGCAGCCCGTTCGCGAGCGGACGAATGTCGTAGACCAACGTGCTCCCCCTCCTCAACTCAAGTGCTGTACTTGGCTACAGCACTATTGATGCCCAGTAGTACACGACTGGAAAACGGATCGGCACAGCGATTTCGGGACAGGTTTTCGCAGCTGCGGGGGAGGCGGCCGTCGCCCTGGGGTGGCACCCGACGGCGGCCACTACGCCACGCATATCGCGGTGTTGACCGGTCTGCCCCTGCGGCTGCCAGGGCGCTTCGCCGCGCGCGGGTCCCGCAACGCCCGCGGAGAGCTCAGAAGTCGCTCAAGACGCACGTCTCGTGCGGCTGGCCAGGACACGGTGCAGGCATGGACATCGACTGGGGAACGATCCCTGCCTGGGTCAGCGGACTCGGCAGCACCGGAGCGCTGTGGGTCGGCGCCGTCACCCTGCGGCGCGCGCAGAACAAAGAAAGCCGCTCAGAAGCCGAAGCAGTGGTCTGCCGCGATGAACGCGGCGACTGCTGCGGGTACGACCTCGCCGCGCCTTACTGGATCGCCAGTGCGGCCAACGGCAGTGAGCGCCCCATACACAACGTCTACCTGATCACTTACGACTCAGAGACCGACACCATGGGGGAGCGCCACCTGCTCGCGAACATGCTGCCCCCGGTGTCGCCGACCACATCCATCTCCCCGTCCCTTCCCCAGAGTGGTCCCGGCCGGCGTTGGTCATCTTCCGCGACGCCGACCGGACGTGGTGGCTGCGAGACCTCATGGAGCAGAGCCTGTACCGGCAAAGCCCCCTCCCCCGCGTCGGCAGGGTCCGGCGCACCCTGCGTCGGCTCGAGAGAGAAGGGCGGCTGACGGTGCCCCAGCAGCTGGCGCGCGGCGGCCACGGTAACCGCGCCCCCTGGTAGCGGCAACGCGGCCCTGGCAGGCCTTCCTCCCTAGGGCAGGGCCTCCTGGACCAGCGGGACGGGAAGGCCCATCCAGCAATGGCGTACGACTCGGGGACGAACCACTGCGCAGGTCTTCAAGGGGCTACAGCAGGGCGGCAGGGGCGGCGTCCTCGGCCGTCCAGTCCCCCTCGAACAGGGCGGCGACCAGGCGTACGTGGTGGTCCGGGAGCTGGTCGGCGCGGTGCCGGTGGCGGGCCTTGGCCAGCCAGGCGCCGAGCTTGACGGTGTCGCCGTCCACGCGGACCGTCTCCCGAGCGGCGGGAACGCGGCCCTCGCGGTGCAGGAAGAGCTCCAGGAGCTGGACGGTCTCCTCGAACGTTCGGCGGGTACGGCGGGCGGGGACGAGCGGGTTGGCCTCGGGGGTGAGGCTGAGGGCGGTCATCAGCTGCTGCTGGCCGGGGGTAAGGGTGGGCCAGGTGGTGAGCTGGCGCCCCAGCCAGGAGCCGATCTTCACGCCGGCGAGGACGGTGTCGCGGGTGAGGGCGGCGGGGTCGGCGCCGGAGGCGAGGTGGGCGCGCAGCAGGTGGTATTTGCGGTGCCAGTCCGCTCCGTGCGGCAGGCGCCAGTCGGGGGCGAGGGCGGTAAGGGCCTCGGCGCGGGCGGTGTCGAGTTCGCCCTTGGTGGCGAGGTGGCGTTGTTCGGCGAGCCAGGCGCCCACGGGGGTGGTGGCGGGGGCGGCGAGGTGACCGTGGGCGCGCAGGTAGTCGGCGGCCGCGGCGAGGCGGGCGCGCCAGGCGGCGTCGTGCTTGTCCCAGATCATGCCCAGCGCGTCGAGTTCGGCGGTCCAGTCGGCTTCCAGGCGTCCGGCTGTGCGGGCGTCGCGCATGGTGCTGATGAAGGTGCCCAAGGTGTAGCCGGTGGGGTCGGTGTAGTCGGCGGGGACGTCGAGGTGGCCGTGCTGGTCGCGATAGGACTGGGCGGCAGCGAGGCCGAGGCGGCGGGAGCGGGATGTGGCCGGGTCGCGGGGGTCGAAGGAGGCCAGGTCCATTGCGCGCGCGATGCGTTCGGGGTGGACGGTGAAGTCGAAGTGCCAGCGGCGTTCGATGACGTCGCTGGTCTCTTTCGGGAGGCGGTTGGCCTTGTCGGGGAGGCGTTCGAGGATGCGGTGGTCGTGGCTGGCCAGCGCGCAGGCGATCGCCCACACTGGCTCGTAGGCGGTGCCGAGGATGTCCTCCCAGTCGGCGCCGGACGGAATGTAGACGGGGACGATCAGCGAGGCGGTCTTGCCGGACACGTCCAGGCGCAGGGCACGGCCGAGGGCCTGGGCGCAGCGGGTGACGCTGCGGGTGGGGTCGGCGAAGACGATCGCGTCGACGCTGGGGATGTCGACGCCCTCGGCAATCAGCTTCGAGTTGGCGAGGATCGCGCAGTCAGCGGTAGCGAAGGAATCGAAGATATCGGCACGTTGGGCGAGGGTGTGCTCGCCGTGGGCGAAGAACAGAGCGGGGGCGGTGCCCGGGCTGAGGCTGGGGTCGCTTTTGGCCAGCAGGCGCAGGGTGTGGGGGAGTTCGCGGGCGAAGCGACGGGCGTCGGAGACGAGGTTGAAGTAGACCAGCACCTTCTTCAGACCGTGCTCGGTCATAGCACGCAGGACCGCGAGGTGCAGGGCGGTGGTGCGCAACGCACCGTCCTGATACTCGCCGCTGCCGTCCCCGGGGGCAGCGGGGGTGGGAAGGTTCAGGCGGCGGCACAGGTCGGTGTCGGTGAGGGTGGGCACCACAATGCGGTAGTCCGCCGCCCGGCCATCGGCGACCGCCTGCGCCAGCGGGTACTCAAAGACCTTCTTGCCGTAGACGGCCTCGTTGTCCATGGAGTTGGCAAACGCGTCCAGCTCCGGGCCCTGCGGGCGTCGGCGGCGGGGGCGGGTGATGTCGGCGGACTCCGCCAGCTCGGGGGCGCCGAAGATGCGGGGGGTGGCAGTCATGTAGAGGCGGCGGTCCGCGCGGATTCGCTTCGCGTCGTTGACGATCGCCCACTTCTTGTCGGCGCGGCCGGCGATCCGGTGTGCCTCGTCCATGACCGCCAGGTCGAACGGCGGCACCGCGTACCCGCTGCTCTGGGTCTGCTCGATCTTGTCCAGGGAGTCGTAGGTGCAGATCACCGTCAAAGCCTGGATTTGGTCGGGCCCCTCCCCCACTACCGACATCGCCGCCGCCAGCGCGAGCGGGTCGCTGGTCGAGCCAACGCGCGCGGCAACCAGGTCATCGCGGCCGGCGGCGTCCAGCGAGGAGACGATCACCATGTGCTCGCCGTGGCCGTCGCGGCGCCAGGCCAGTGCAGTCTGCGCGGCCAGGTCCAGGGTGGGGACCGCGAACAGCACCAGCCGCGCGCTGAGTTCGTCCGCCACCCGGATCGACACCAGCGTCTTGCCAGTACCCGTCGCCGACACGAACAGTCCCCGCGTCCCCGCGCGCCGCAGGTGCCGTGCCAGCCGCTTAACGGCCTCGGCCTGGTCGGGGAAGAGCCGCGACCGCTCGGGGCGGCCGGGCCTCGGCAATTCCACCACAGTCATACAGCTCTTCCTCGATCCGAAGCAGGCGGCGGCCGGGTAGACGGCGAACCGCCGAGGCTACCTGGCCTGGGACCGCACGGCAGGCCAGCCGTGCGCAGAGGAGCCCGGCGGTGTCTCCCAGCCGTTTCCGGTCAGCCCTTCCGTGCCCTGTGTTGGTTATCGCGCCTGGGAGTGCAGTCCGCTGGCGAGGTTGTCCTGGGCCATGTCGTCTCGCTCAGCCGGTGTGAGCCACCGGGCGGATGAACCGGCGGTGGTCCGCTCCACCCACAGCACATCGTCGACGGCCTCGGCGACGGCGTGCAGGTGGCTGATCACCATTACCAGGCGGTCACCGCCGGCCTGGGCGCGCAGTACCTCCAGTGCCAGGTCCAAGGCGGTGCTGTCGAGAGCGGCGAAGCCCTCGTCGAGGAAGAGGGAGCCGAGAGTCGGCCCGCTGCGGGAATGCAGTTCGGCAAGTGCCAGGGCCAAGGCGAGGGACGCCATGAACTTCTCCCCTCCCGACAGGCGATTTGGGTGGTGTGCGACCCCGGAGCTGCGGCTGATGATGTCGAAGTCATCTGCGAAACCGAATCGACCGTCGGACATCTGCCCGAGCAGGTCGCTGGCGACGCCGAGCAGTGCGCGGGTTCGCAGGGTGGTGAGGTGGCCCAGAAACTTGGCGTCGACCAGTTCGCGGCGTAGTACCTCGAGGGCTTCATAGCGGGCTTCGCCTGCGGTGATGGCGAAGTCCAAGTCAGCGGCCGGTTTGATCAGGTCCTGCGCTTCTCGCTGTTTGCAGCGCTGGTCTTCGGCTTCTTTGGTTGCCTGCGCGGCTGCGGCAACGAGGGGGTGAAGTGATTTGGGTGTGGTCAGGTCGGCTGAGGCGTCGAAGTCGTCGATGTCGGCGAGTGCGGCTGCATGCTCGCCGAGGCGGCTTTCGGCGGCGGATGCGCGTTCTGTCGCCGTGGTGGCTCGCTCGATGAGCTTGTCGCCGAGTACTGAGGTCGTCGTCAATAGGGCGGCGGCGTAGTTGCGGACCTCGGCGATCGTCGGCTGGGTGGGAGCTTCTGGCAGCGTTGGCCGGTCGGCCTCTTCGAGTCGGGTGCGAGCTTGGTCTGCGGCCTGGGCCCACGCGTCGAGGTTGGCACGCAATCTGTCGAGGGGGCGTGCCAGGCGGGCGTGGGTGTCGTGGTCGAGGGTGCGCTGGTCGGCGAGTACCGCGGCCTTCTCCGCTCGGGCTGCTTCTCTCTGGTCGAGCAGCTCTTGGAGTTCGGTCTGGCGAGCGTTGACGGCTGTGGTGGCGGCGTCCGTCTGTCCGACGACGATGTCGATCGGGTCGTGGGGCAGCATCGCCTGGATGCGCGCGGGAAGCATGCCGATGTCGGCGGCGGTCCTTGTTACGGCCCGGGCATGCCGCTCTTGAGCTGCGGATGCATCTTCTTTGTCGCGGTGGTGTGTTTTCTTGCGTTCTGCCAGTGTTTTGCGGTCCGCTTCGATTCCAGCGGTGTGGCGGTGCGTTTCGGCCTGCAGCTTTTCGGCGTGGGCGGTGGCCGCGTTTTCGCATGCGGCGATGGCGTGGGTGATCGCTGCGGTGTCCTGCTCGAGGTGCTGCTGGTGCGGTGATGCGGTGGTGCTAGCGGCGGGTGCGGTAGCGGCGGTCAAGGCTGATCGGGCGTCGAAGTCTGTGCCTGCCTCGGTGGCCAGAGCCTCCAGGCTTCGGAAGGCTCGTTCCGCTTCCTGGGTCGTCTCCTGCGCCGTCTGCTGTGCGCTTTGGTGCTCGTGGTCACGTTCGAGTACCGCTTTATCGGCGGCGGTCACGGCGGCGCGGGCTTCGGCGCGCAGGTCGATGGCCCTGTCGTGTGCGCTCTTGGCCTGCTCTCGTTGTGTGTGCGCTTCGGTCAGTTCTTCCGCGTCGGCCGTTGTGGGGTGGAAGTCGGCCGGAAGTTGCCGGCGGCATACAGGGCAGTCGTCGTCGGGGTGGAGGTCGGCGGCGATCGCGGCTGCCTTTTTCCGCAGCCGGAGCACCTCCAGGTGTGTCTCAGCCGCGGTGAGATCTTTGTGGGCCGCAGATGCCTCGGCCTCCGCCGGGCCGAGGTTTTTGTGGGCGGATTTCTGCCGGCCCACTGCGGTGGCATGGGCGCGCGCGGTGTCAGCGACGCGCCGGGCCGCCGAGAGGACCGCGTCCAACGCGGTGCGGACAGTGGTGCTGTGGGTGCGGATCTGCTTGCTGGTCTGGGTCGCGGTGCGGGCTACCTCTGCTGTCGCTTCGACGTGTGCGGCCCGTTCGGCCAGTTCCGCTTCACCCGTGGCGATGGCATCGTGTTCGTCGTCGAGCTGTGTGGTGAGGGAGGCCAGCCGGTCGCGTTCGTCTCGGTGTTCCTCGGCGGTTTCTGCGAGGGTTTTCAGGAGCATCGCGGCCTGGGCGAGGGCGTCCCGGCCTTCTCCTTGCTTTTCCGCCTCGGTGATCGCTTCGGTCAGTTCCTCTTCCCTGGTCGCAGCCTGTTCGGCACGCCGGTTGAGGAGGTCGCGCCGTGTGGTGAGGTCGTTGGCGGCGCACTCGAGCGTGTTGAGGATGGTGCCGGCGTCGGTCACCTGGCGTGTTGCCAGGCTCTGATAGGCGCTGGTGGCGGCCGCCGCGGTGTCCCGGGCTTGCGAGATCTCTTCCTGCAGTGCCGTGATACAGACGACGGCGGTGTTCAGGTGTTCGGACTGGGCTGTGGCCGCGTCGGCGGCCGCTCCGGCTGCGGCGGCCGTCTCCTGCGGGTTGTCCGGCATGGGAGCCCGTTTGGCTTTCGCGTCGCCCAGGAGTTGCTGGAGCGTGCGGCCGTGGCGGGCGGCCAGGCTCCGGACTGCTTCCAGTGATTCGGCACCGAACAGTTCGCGGAGCCGTTCGCTGCGCTCCTTGGGAGCGGCGGTGAGGAGCTGGTCGAACCTGCCCTGCGGGAGCAGCCCGACCCGCAGGAAGGTGTCGTAGCTCATCTGCAGCACCGTCTTGATGCGGTTGTCGACGGCCGTGGCGCCGTCGGTCTCCTCGCCGGTGTCCAGGTTTTTCAGGTGGTGCCGGCCCGCGTTTGGGTTGGTGGCGTGCATGGTGCGGTGGACACGCCAGTTCTGCCCATCGTGTACGAAGGTGAGTTCGACGCTCATGGCCTGTGCCCCGTCGGCGATGAGCTGCCGGGGTTCCTTGGCGTCCCAGGAGCTTTTGCGGAACAGGGCGAAGGCGATGGCGTCAAGCAGGCTGCTCTTGCCAGCGCCTGTGTCGCCGAGGACCGCGACCAGGCTCTTACCGGTGAAGTCGACGGTGGTCTGGGCGGGGTAGCTGCGGAATCCGGTGAGGGTGAGTGTCATCGGTTTCATCGCGTCGTCTCCGCGTCGGTGGTGTCGATGCCGGTCAGCAGGCTGGAGCGGTCAAGGGTGTCGAGGGGTTGGCCGGCGATGGCCGCGGTCAGCAGCGTCTCCTCGCAGCACGGTGCGGGGTCATCGGGGTCGGGTTCGGCTCGCAGGTGGGCGAAGGCGGCCATGGCGCGGTCCAAGGCCGGGCCGCCTGTGCCGCGGTCGGCGAGGTAGTCGTGCAGCAGGTCGTCGATGTCGGGCAGTTCGGTGGCGGAGGTCTGCCGGTCCAGCACGCGGTGTGCTGTGCCGGTGCGGCGCTCGTCGATGTCGACGAGCGTCGCGTGCGGCAGCATCTTGGCGAGGGTGTCCGGCAGGGACGGGTCGAAGACGTCGACGTTCACCACCGCTTTCACCCAGGCGTCCCCCACGCGGACGGCGCGGTGGGCGATCTGTTCCAGGGTTCCTTCGAGGCGGACCAGACGGCGGCCTGCGGTCAGCGGTTCGAGTTCGATGCGGGGATTGGTATCCGGGCCGATCTCGGCGAGTACGACGCTCTTGGTGTCGCCGGTCTCGCCGAAGTCCATCTGCAGGGGGCTGCCGGCGTAGTAGGCGGGGAATCCGGAACGGCCGACGGGCTGGGGTTTGTGGATGTGGCCGAGGGCGCCGTAGGCGACGTCGGGCAGGTCCGCGGCTGCGGCCGCGTACTCGGTGTTCAGGGAGATGCGCCGCTCCGAGTAGGACGGGAGGGCTCCTTCGATGAACAGGTGGGCGGCGTAGACGAGGACGTCCCGGGGGCCTCGGTCGGCGGTCAGACGACGGTAGACCTCGGCTTGGACGGTGCGCATCCGTTCGGCGTAGGTCGCGGTGGTCAGGGCGGGGTCGGCGAAGTCGTAGGTGAAGCGGTTGGGGTGCAGGTAGGGCAGTGCGCCGATGCGCAGGGTGAACTCCCCGTTCCTGGTCGGGTACTCGGCGACGAGCAGTCTGTCGGGGTGAGCATCGGTGGCGAAGCGGACCCGGCTCTGGTCTCCTTCGCGGGCGCCCATGTCGTTGAGGACGTACTCCAGGAACGTCAGGACGTGAGTGGTGTCGTGGTTGCCGGCGACCACGACCACGGGCGCGATCGTGCCGAGGCTGCGCAGTGCCTGGGCCGCGCGGCGCATGTCGTCCAGGCTCGGCCGGGGGCTGTCGAAGAGGTCGCCGCTGTGCACGATTAGGTCGGGGGCGTAGTCCTCGGCGATGGCGATGATTTCGTCCAGGACGGCGTCGACCTCGCTGTCACGTCGATGTCGGCCGATCTGGCGGCCCAGGTGCCAGTCGGAGGTGTGGAATACGCGTCCCGTCACGGGTGCCTCCAGAGGAACGGCCTGCAGGGCAGCGCGGGTTGCGCCGCCGCGGCCGGAGGTTCGGTGACGCCGACTGTACCGCGAATCACAGGAAGAAGTCTGGAAAACTCTGGAACCCCTGGTAGCGTCTGGTACATGAGTGATCCGCTGGACGCCCTGGAGAAGAGCATCGGCACCCTGCGCCGCGCGATCCGCGACGCCGCCGCCGCCGGTGACGCCGAACGGGCCGGGGAGCTGCGCATGCAGCTGCGCCGCGCCGAGCGGGCCTGGGACGCCCTCGTCGATGCCGGTGAACCGGCAGCTGCCTCGCCCCGTTCCGTCCCGCAAGCGGCTCCAGCCGCCCAGGGATCGCAGCTCCCGGCACGCGAACACGTCCACCGCGCCCTGATGCTCCTCGGGGCCCCGGCCGCCCCCAAGCTGATCGTCGGCGTGCACGAGGCGTTCTTCCCGGGAGAGCTGTCCGCGTCCAAGCTCTCCAGCCTGCGCCGGGACGAGGAGCGCTCCTACCGCTCCAGTCCCGGTGCCCGGCCGTACTATCTGTGCCCGGCACTGGCACACGACCTGCTGACACCGGTGCGGGCACTGATCACCATCAGCACCTGGACGCTGGAGCAGCGCATCATCGGCCCGCTGTCACCGCGCGTGGACTTCCTCACCAGCGCGATCCGCATCGCAGAAGCGGTGCACTCCGCGGCCGAGTCCACAGCGGCCGGGCCCAGTCCGGAGGCCATGCGGCTGCTGTGGCGCTTCGCCGTCAACATCCCCGACGCCATGCCGAGGAACGCCTCCGGCCATGAGGGGGCGCTGGATCCCCAGCAGGTGCTTGGCGCCGCCCAGACCGAGCTGGACGTGCATACGGACGCCGACCGTGCCACCCGGGCGGCAGCCGCGCGGCGGGCCCGTAAGTCCCTCGGTGACGACGAGCAGCTGTTCGGCGCGCCCCTGCGGGGTGTGACGCATCTGCGGTCGGCCCGCGCCTGACTCCCATCCCCCGCAGCCCCTTCTCCCCCGCAAGGATCTACGAGACCGTGAAAAAACCAGTCGACGACCGCCTCGCCGCACTGCGCGGATCCGCGAAGCGCCTGGACTACAACGCCCGGTCGCTGGCGGCCCTGGAGAACAACCCGCGCTGCACGCTACGGGCCCTGCTGGACGCCTCCGGCTCCGACAAGGCCGCGATCGCCACACACGTCGGCCACCCTCCGTCCTTCGGCCAGTCCTCCTTCGCCATCACCCGCGGCAACGCCTTCGAGGCGATGGTGAAGGACAACGGCTGCGCGGAGCTTCTGCGTGTCCTGCGCGAGACCCTGCAGCTGACGCTGCCGGAGGTGGGGTATGAGGACCTGAACGACGTCGGCGGCGACGGCCGCTCCAAGGAGCGCCATGAGCGCACCGAGGAGGTCCTGCTGCGGGCCGCCCGGGGCGAGGGCGACGGTACCTTGTTCGACCACCCGATGTTGTGCCTGCAGATCGGCGGGCACAAGGCGTACCTGGAGCCGGACCTGGTCGCCCTCCGCATCGACGGGCGCTTCCACGTCGTGGAGATCAAGAGCTTCCCGATCATCGACGAACAGGCAGACTCCGCACAGGTGCGGGCGGCGACCACGCAGGCGGGCGCGTACATCATCGCGCTGCGCGACCTGCTCGGACGGGCCGGCATCGGCAAGGAGGCCGTCTCCGACACGATCGTGCTGGTCGCGCCGAAGGACTTCACCAACCGGCCGACGGGGGCGTTCGTCGACGCCCGCAAGCAAGTGGCCGCTCTGACCCGTCAGCTGTCCCGCATCGAGCGCATCGGGGACTTGGTGAACCTGCTGCCCGAGGACCTCACCTTCGATCTCGACCTGGACAAAGAGAAACGGCCCCGGCGCCCGGCCGAGGAGCTGACCGAGGCGCTGGATCAGGTCCTCGTGACGTACCGCCCGGACTGCCTGAACCACTGCGAGATGGCGTTCTACTGCCGCTCCCGCGCCCGCGCGGAAGCCTCGCTGGATGTCCTCGGGCCGGTGGTGCGCGAGCAGTTCGGCGGCATCGACACCACGACCATGGTCATGGGACTGGCTCGCGGAGAACTGACGCCGAGCGAGGACCAGGTGGAGATGGCCGCGGCCCTGCGGCACGCCGCACGGCTGCGCGCAGAACTGGAAGACCTGGGGGGTGCGGCATGAGCACGCTGTCGGCGCTGGCACACGTGCAGGCGATGGAGTCGATGCAGGCAGTGCGCCTGACCGAGTTCCGGCACCGGCACTTGTCGGGCCGGCCGCTGGTGATCGTCCCGCTGGCCATGGCCGGAGAGGCTGGGGCTCCCCTGGCCGCGATGGTCGGCTCCGCGAAGAGGAACGGGAACCTGCTGATCGTGGCCCAGCCCCGCAACCGCGACCAGCGGTTCGCGTTCGCCGCCGACCTCGGCCGGATCGTGATGGACTACATCGACTCCTTCCGCCAGGACCGCCGCGGGGATGGCGAGCGTTCCCGGTATACCGACGCGCCGCAGATCCTGGTGCCGAACCCCGGCGGCGTCAAAGCCCTGGCCGGCCTGGGCCGCATGTGCCGCTTCCGCGCGACGTCCGGCCCGTACGCGGTGCCAGACGTCGTACCGGAGTTCGGCATGTGGCTGACGTTCCTCGTCGAGAGAGCCGAACAGGCCGGCACCTCCATGCTGCTGCCCATCACCGCAATGCTCACCGAACACTGGGCGACCGGCCAGAGCACGCTCGAGGACCAGAACCTCGCCTCCCTGATGGCCTGGATCGCTCCTCCGCCGGGCTTGAGCGTCGAGCAGGCCATGGCCGATGCGGAGAACCCGGACGTGTGCCCGCCGGCGGGCCCGTCGACCTCCCCCGAGTTCGACAACCGCGACCTGGCCCCGGCGATCAGAAAGTTCGACACGGCCCACAAGCTCGGCGACCCGCACGCGCTGTCCGCCGCTGAGACCGAGCTGCGGGAGCTGATCGCGGGACAGATCCAGCCCACCTGGCGCATGGTGTGGCAGGCCATATCACTGCTGCGCTCCGTGCCCGAGGCACCGCGGTCCGCCAAGCGCTTCGAGGGCGACTGCAAGGCCTTCACGGACTACTCCGACTACCGGGACTCCGGCGGGCTTCCGCAGCGCAAGCGGGACACCGCGATCGGCGCGGCCCGGCGGCTGGGCTTTCTGGAGCGCGCGCTGGCCGAATTCGAGTCCGACATGGCGTTCGACGATCGTTTCGTGCTGGCCGACCGGCGCAGCGCCGGTGAGGCGTTCGCCGGGACGATCGTGGAGGCTGAACCCGGCCGGACGGTCACTACGGACAAGAACAGGCAGGTGCCGCGGCCGCGTGTCACCGTCTGCACCGCGGATCCCGTGCGGCTGGCCGCCGATACCAAGCTGATCAGCCCATCCATGCTGGCTGGCCACAAAGCCGTGATCGTCTCGGTCCTTCCCGACGGCGACACCACACGGGTCACGGTGGAGATCACCGGCGGCATGGGACGCGGACGCGCCCCGAAGCAGGGCACCGTGCCGGAACCGGGCCAGCGCGTCGCCTACCTGCCCGACCCGGGGTGGCGCCCGGCACCGCAGTTCCCGGCCTCCGACGCCACCCCGTGGACACACAGTGCAGCCGACGGGGTCGCCGCCGAATCCGCCGTACCCGAGGACGCCGCAGCAGAGGAGTGGGGCAATGAGGAATGACAACAGCACAACGCCCGAACCGGCCGTGCCCGACCCTGCAACGGCCGCTGCCGCTGCCACCGAGGCGATCCTCGCGAACATGGCCGATGGGCGTCACAGGGCCGTGGTCGTCGACTCCCCGCCGGGCGCCGGCAAGAGCACCCTGGTGGTCCGCGCCGCCCAGGAGCTCACCGAAGGCGGCGAGCGCCCGATCATCGTCGCCCAGACCAACAACCAGGTCGACGACCTGGTCGTGCGTCTGGCCAGGGAGCATCCCGGCATCGCCGTCGGACGGTTGAGTGCCACCGGCTACACCCCATCTCCGGCCCTGGGTGCCCTGACGAACACCACCGTCGGCCGCACCCTGGCCGACCTGGCCGGCTGCCGGATCATCGTCGCGACCGCCGCGAAGTGGGCCACCGTCCGCGACGCCACGTTCGGCTGGGCGATCCTGGATGAGGCCTACCAGATGCGTTCGGACATGTTGTTGCAGATCGTCGAACGCTTCGATCGGGGCCTGTTCGTCGGCGATCCCGGCCAGTTGGACCCGTTCACGATCGTCGGTACCGAGCGCTGGATCGGGTTGCCGCACGACCCCACTCAGAACGGTGTCAGCGTGATGCTGGAGCACAACCAGAACATTCCCGTGCACCGGCTGCCGGTGTCCTGGCGCCTGCCGTCCTCGGCCGCACCGACTATCTCCCGAGCGTTCTACCCTTTCACCCACTTCACCGCCGGAACCGGTGAAGACACACGCGCCCTCGAGTTCCGCACCGCCGGCTTCGCCCGCACCGACCTGGACGAGACCCTCGCGCAGGCGTTCGCCACCGGCTGGGCCCTGCACGAACTGCGCCGCCAGCACGTCCCGCGCACCGACACCGAGACCCTCCAGACCGCCGCCGACCTCGCCGGCCGGCTGCTGGACCGCGGAGCGGTCGCCACCTGCGAGCGCCACCATGGCGGCCGGCCCCTGGAACCCGGCGACATCGCCATCGGCGTCGCCCACCGCGACCAGGCGGACCTGGTCAGGGCCGCGCTCGCCCGGACAGGCAGCCCCGGCGCGCCGGGCGTGGCGGTGGACACCGCGAACCGGCTGCAGGGCCGCGAGTTCGAAGTCGTCATCGTCGTGCACCCGTTGTCCGGCCGCCGGGACGCCACGGCCTTCCATCTGGAGGCCGGGCGGCTGTGCGTGCTCGCCTCCCGTCACCGGCAGGCGTGCATCGTCGTCGCCCGCGAGGGCATCGCCGATCTTCTGGACAGCCACCCCTCGACCGACCCGGTGCATCTGTCCGTGCGCGCCAAGTTCCCGGACGGCTGGGAAGCCAACCAGATCATGCTGGACAAGCTTGCCCAGCACCGCGTCGCCGCCTGATCCCACACGGTGCTGCCGCCCGATGCCCGGCATCTCAATCAAATTCGCACAGTTGTTCCATTTTCCGGCTTTTGTCAGTGCTCGTCTTTAAGGTTTCCGTAGCCGCTCCATCCGGGCGGATACGGAAACCGCAGGGGTGCGATCGGGGGGTTGCATGCAATTCGATCAGGTCACGGCTCTCACCAGCCACCCAGCATGGGTACTGCTGCGCGCGGACAACGCTGCCTTGGTGCTGTCGTTCTGCGGCACGGTGTTCGTCGACGAGAACGCGCGCGGTGTACCGGAAACCGTACTGGAGTCCCGGCTGGACGACCGGCTCTACCTCCTCAACGAGGAAAACCCCGGCTCGTTTCCCCGGTCCGCCGGCGCCTATCTGGCGGAGTGGACGAAGAACGGCTGGCTGCGCAAGTACTACCCACCTGGGGAGGACGAGGCGCATTTCGACGCGACTGCGGCCCTCGAGAAGGCCGTGGCCTGGGTGCGGGACCTGCCCGCACGTTCGTTCATCGGAACCGAGTCTCGCCTGAACACCATCGTCGCGCTCCTGCGGCAGATGGCGTTCGGAACGGAGATCGATCCGCAGACACGCATCGATGAACTGCGCCGGGAGCGTGACGCGATCGACGCCCAGATCGCACGGCTGCGCGCCGGTGAGGTCGACATGCTGTCCCCGCTCGCACTGCTGGACCGCTACCAGCAGGTGGAGAGCACCGCGGTCGAACTCCTGCGGGACTTCCGCGAAGTGGAGGCCAATCTTCGGGAACTGGACGTACGTCTGCGCCACCAGGTCGCCACCGCCGAGGGCGGGAAGGGAGAGCAACTGGCCTCGTTCCTGCTGGACCGCGACGAGATCGCCCGGTCCGATCAGGGACAGAGCTTCCAGGCGTTCTTCGACTACCTCCTCTCGCCCCGCCGCCAGCAGGAACTGCGGGAGCTGCTGCAGCAGGTCAACCAACTGCCGCAGTTGGGAGGCAGGGCCAACCAGAGCCTGCTGAAGATCCCCTTCGCCTGGCTGGAGGCGGCCGAGAACACCCAGGACACGGTCCGGCAGCTGACCGAGCAGCTGCGCCGCTTCCTGGTCGACCGCAACCGAGCAGAGGACCGCCGCGTACTGGCGCTGGTGCGCTCCATCCAGCGTCACGTCACCGCCTTGGAAGGCCAGGCCGACCTGCCCGGCATGGCGCTGGACGTCCCTCAGGCACATCTGACGCTGCCGATGGAGCGACGGCTGTACATGCCGGTCGAACGCATCGAGCTGGACACCGCTGCGGTGGAGGAATCCGAGGACGCGGAGGTGGACATCTCCGAGCTCTTCTCCGGCGTCCACGTCGACACCGAGGCGCTGACCGGTCATGTTCTGGAGGCGGTCGCCATGAGCCCGAGCGGCCAGGCGAACCTGGCCTCCATCGTCGACGACCACCCGCTGACCCTGGGGCTCGCGGAACTGCTCGCCTACTTCCAGGTGGAGCACCCCGGCCTGGACATGATCGTGGACCCGGACCGCACCGACCTCCTGGTCTACCCGCGCGTCCACGTGCCCGGGCACACGCAGGCGAGAGTGCCGCACGTGACGTTCGTACGCGACGAAGGCGGCACCGCCACCGGAAAGGCGGAGCAGGAATGAGCGACGCCCTGACCGTCCCCGTGGTCCACCTGCTAAAAGCGGGCGTGCTTTATCAGAGCGATGCACCTGCCGTCTGGGAGCAGATCATCAGCCATCAGGCGGCAATCGGCGACTACCTCAGTGTGATCGGCCTCGATGTCGTCATCGACCGCGCCGAGGGCTACGCCTACGTCCGACAGCAGGATCTCGATTCCCGTGACGACGGCGTCCCGGTGCCGCGGCTGGTCACCCGCCACCGGCTCTCGTTCCCCGTCAGCCTGATGCTCGTCCTGCTGCGCGGACGACTCGCGGACAGCGACGCCGACTCCGCCGACCCGCGCCTGGTACTTACCCGCGACGACCTGGTCGAGATGATCCGCAGCTTCCTCCCACCACGCAGCAACGAAGCCCAGCTCGTCGACCAGATCGACGCCCACATCAAGAAGCTCGTCGACCTCAAGGCACTGCGCCAGACGAAACAGACCAGCACCTACGAGGTCCGCCGCCACGTCAAGGCCCTGGTCGACGCCCAGGTCCTCAACGACTTCAACGACCTCCTCGCCACCTACCGCGACGCTGCCTCGGCCAAGGACGACACATGACCCTCACCATCGACCCGGCAGCGCTCATCCCACGGCCGGCAACGACCGCAGAGCCTGCCGGCACGTTCGACGTCGGCCCCGGTTACCGGCTCGCCCGCCTGGAGGTGCTCAACTGGGGCACCTTCCACCGCACCACCTGCACCTTCACCATCGACGGGCACTGCGCCCTGCTCACCGGGGGCGTGGGATCGGGCAAGTCCACCCTGGTGGACGCGCTCACCACGCTGCTTCTGCCCGCCCACAAGATCGCCTACAACAAGGCGGCGGGCGCCGATGCCAAGGAGCGCGACCTGCGGTCCTACGTCCTCGGCCATCACAAGAACGAGCGCGTCGAGGCCTCCGACACCACACGCCCCGTGGGACTGCGCGACCACACCTCCTACAGCGTGATCCTGGGCGTCTTCACCAACTATGCCCTCGGCGCCCATCTCACGCTCGCACAGGTCTTCTACTGGACATCCCCGACCAGCACCGGGCAGCCCGAGCGGTTCTACCTCACCGCCGAAGCACCGCTGTCCATCGACACCGACTTCACCGGCTTCGGTACCGACATCACCGACCTGCGCCGGCAGCTGAAACAGCGCGGGGCCACTATCCACGGCAGCGCATACACCCAGTACGGCAAGGCACTGCTGAGAGGCCTGGGCATCCCCAGCCTGCAGGCCCTGGACCTGTTCCACCAGACGGTGTCGATGAAGGCCGTGGGCAGCCTGGACGAGTTCGTCCGCGAGCGGATGCTGGAGCCGTTCGACGCGAGGACAGCCGTCGACAAGATCGTTGCCCACTTCGATGCGCTCACCGCCAGCCACAACGAAGTCGTCCGGGCCCGCCGGATGATCGAGGACCTGACGCCGATCGTGGTGGCCTGCAACCGGTACGACACCGTCCAGGGGGAGATCACCGCCCTGGACAAGCGCCGCAGTGCCGTCCCGGCGTTCTTCGCCCAGCACCGCCACCGGCTCCTCACGAGACGTCACACCACACTTATGTCCGGTACGGCGGAACTGGAGGAACTGCAGTCCACTCGCGAACGGCAGCTGGAGCAACTGCGCGGGACGGCCGACGGCCTGCGGCGCCGTATCGACGGCGTCGGCGGGGAGAAGCTCATCTCCCTGACCGGCCGGATCGAAGAACTCGGCCGCGAACGCGAACGGCGCCGCAAGCGCGCTACCGAGTACGGCGCCTGGCTCGCGCAGGCCGGCATGGATCCCGTCACCGACGCCGCCTCCTTCCGCGAGCGGACCGACCAGATCTCCACCGCCCGCTCCCGGGCCGAGGAACAAGAGCAGCAGGCCCGCGGGAAACTCGACGATCTCGCCATCGCGCGCCACGACAACACCACCGCGACCGACGCGGTGCGACGCGAGATCACCAGCCTGCAGCAGCAGCGCTCCAGCATCCCCGCCCAACTGCTGGCCCTGCGCCGCGAACTCGCCACCGCCACGGGCGTCTCCGACGAGGTCCTACCGTTCGCCGGCGAGCTGATCCAGGTCCGAGACGACGAAGCCGAGTGGGCCGGCGCCGCCGAGCGCGTACTGCACGGGTTCGCCTTGTCCCTGCTGGTCCCACACGCCCACTACGACACCGTCTCGGCCTGGGTCAACGGCCGCCACCTGGGCCTCAGGCTGGTCTACTACCAGGTCCCCGCCCACACACCCATCACCATGCTGCCGGACGACTCCACCCTGCTGACCGGGAAACTCCAGCTCAAATCCGACAGCTGGGCCCGCGACTGGCTCGCCGCTCGGCTGCGCTCGCGTGCCGACTACCTGTGCGCCGAAGACCTTGACGCATTCGCCCGCGCCACCCGGCCCGCCGTCACCCGGCAGGGCCTTATCAGGGGCGGCGGAGGCCGCCACGAGAAGAACGACACCCACCGCATCGACGACCGGCGCAACTGGGTGCTGGGCTGGAGCAATCAGGCCAAGCTCGACGCTCTCCTCGCCGAGGCCACCCGCCTCAGCCGCGAAAGCGCCGACATCACCACGGCCACCCGGGAACTCGAGAAGCAGCAGCAGGCCCGCACCGGAACCGGTGCCGCCCTCACCCTGCTGGCCAGCGTCGACACCTACGCGGAACTCGACTGGCAGAGGACCGTCGCGGAAATCGAGCAGTTCGAGCAGCAGAAGAGCGCCCTGGAAGCAGAAGCCGGTCTGGACAAGCTCACCGCGCAGCTCCGGCGGACCGAGGACGAGATCGTACAGAGCAGCAAGACGTTCACCACTGGGCAGGAGGAGCTGGGCGGCCTGCGCCGCGACGTCCAGCACATCGCCGACCTGCTGGGCAGGACCACCACGTTCCTCGCGAGGTGCGACCTCGACGGCATGACGGAGCACGAGGAAGCCCTGAGGAAGTTCCTGCCCGCAGCCGACGGCGACGGCCTCCTGGAGATGCTGGACGACGCCGAGCGCCATGCCCAAGCACGTCTGCTGCGCAGCAGCGGCAGTCGCCACGACGCCCTGCGCCACGCCAGCAGCCAGGCAGCGGGGCTGATGACCGCCTTCCGCGGCAGGTACCCGGTCCACACCGCCGAGTTGGACAACACCATCGAATCCGCCGGCGGCTACCGCGCATTGCACAGCCGGCTCACCGACGAGGACCTGCCCCGATTCGAGGAGCAGTTCCTCCTGTACCTGCGCACCAACGTCATCCGCGACATCGCTTCCTTCCAGGCCCATCTCGGCGCTCAGGAGCAGCAGATCCGCGAGCGCATCGACGTGATCAACACCTCGCTGGCCGGCATCGACTACAACCCCGGCCGCTACATCCGGCTCAACGCCGCCCCCACGCCGAACAAGGAGGTCCGCGAGTTCCAGCACGACCTGCGCGCCTGTACCAGCGAAGCGCTCTCGAACGACGCCGATGACGCGTACACCGAAGAGAAGTTCCTCCAGGTCAAGGCGCTCCTCGACCGCTTCAAGGGCCGCCCGGAGCACACCCGTCTCGACAAGGAGTGGACCGCCCGGGTCACCGATGTGCGGCGCTGGTTCGTCTTCTCCGCCAGCGAGCTCAATCGCGAGGACGACGCCGAGTACGAGGTCCACTCCGACTCCGGTGGCAAGTCCGGCGGCCAGAAGGAGAAACTCGCCTACACCATCCTCGCGGCTTCCCTCGCCTACCAGTTCCGCATCGACCCCACCGCCGTCAGCCCCAAGACCTTCCACTTCGTCACCATCGACGAAGCCTTCGGACGCGGTGACGACCCCTCCGCCCACTTCGCCCTCGACCTGTTCCAGCGCCTGGGCCTGCAACTCCTCGTCGTCACCCCGCTCCAGAAACTCCATGTCATCGAGCCCCACGTCACCCGCGTCGGCTATGTCGACCGTCCTGACAAGACCCGCTCCCGCCTAAACAACCTCACTATCGAGGAGTTCCGCGCCTACAGGCAGGCAGCGGCCCAGCAGGCGAACCAGCCCCCGAAGGAGTAGTCGTGCCCCCGGCAGAATGGACCCGCCCCGAGCATGTGGTGGAAACTCTGCGCCGCAAGTGGGCCAGCGGCCGCTACCTCACCGCCGCCGCGGGCGGTCATCCCTTCGAGCCCATCGGGGTGTCGCTGAAGGGCCCGACCGCGGCCGATGCCCTGCAGTATTACGAGCAAGCACTCGCCTGGTCCCAGTGCTGGGCCCCCGACCGGAACCCCCATCTGCGCATCCAGACCAAATCCATCGGAGGCCGCAACGGCATCCCGTCGAATACCGTCCCGGCCCGGGCCTGGGTCGACAGCCGCGACCGCCTCTGGACGCTGCTCCGCGTCACCACCCAGGTCGACCGCTTCCACACGCTGCACGAGCAGACCGCACGCCAGGACCCCGGCATCGCACGGTGGATGGCCGACCACCCCATGAAGGTCCTTGCCAACGCTGCAGACTGGTGCCGACTCGTGCGCACCACATGCTGGATCCGCGACCACGACACCGAGGCGGTCTACCTGCGCGAGATCGACACCCCGGGCGTGGACACCAAGTTCATCGAGACCAACAAGGGAATCCTCGCCGACCTCCTCGACTGTGTGCTCCCTGAAAGCCGCGTCAACACCAGCGCACCGAAGAGCGATCTCGTCGCACGGTACGGCTTCCGCACCAAGCCCATCTACATCCGCCTGCGCTACCTCGGCGCCTCTCCCCTGCCCTTCAGCGAACTCACCGTCCGCGCCGAGGAACTGGCCGACTGGTCCCCCGGGGTGCGCACCGTCTTCGTCCTCGAGAACGAGATCACCTACCTCTCCCTGCCGCCGGTCCCCGACGCCATCGCCATCCTCGGCTCCGGGTACGCCGCCGCCCTGCTGCGTCACCTGCCCTGGCTCGACGACGTCGACCTCTGTTACTGGGGCGACATCGACACCCATGGCTTCGCCATCCTCAACCAGGTCCGCGGACGCTTCCCGCACACCACGTCACTGCTCATGGACCGCGCCACCCTCCTCGCCCACGAGTTCCACTGGGGCCAGGAGAAGACACAGGCACGCGGCGGCCTGACACACCTCACCCCCGAGGAGGCCCACCTCGAGCAGGAGCTGCGGACCGGCGCCTACCGGCCGCACCTGCGCCTGGAGCAGGAGCGCATCGCCATCACCGCCGTGCGAGAGGCTCTGGCGCGGCACCGGGAGTGACACCGGGGGCTGCGGACGGCCGCATGCCAGGACCGTGGTCGAGGACGAGGCTACTCCCGCGCCCGGCCTGCCGGGCGGTCCGCGGCTCCCTGCGCTCCAGTCTCCGCCCCTACCGTGCCCGCAGGGTAAGGGTCACGGCCGAGCCCGACGAACGCGCACGAATCTTCCTCACCCGCCAGCACTGACCGGCAGCCCGTCGGTCAACCCTCTGCAGCCTCGGACGACAACAACCCGCCTCGACGAACGGAACCGGCAGTGACCGATACCTGGAACGGCGAACCGCTGGCAGACGCCAAGAGCGTGAACGAGGACATCCACTACCGGATCCACGACGCCGACAGCGGAGCGCTGCTGGGATTCGGCACGGGCCGCGGTGGTGCGCTGGGAGCCGTAGTGGCCCACTGCCGGCGTGTAGAAGACGCCCAGGCGGTGCCGTTCGGGCCGGGCATCAGCCGACCATGGCCCTTCAACCCGACTCCCACCAGATGACGGCGCGGACCCAGTAGGGATCTGGGCATTGAGCGTCAAAGCCGCAGGTAGCGCTCCGGGCCGATCCGGGGCCAGGCCGTCTCACGTCATCGGGGCCAAGGGCTACAGTTCGAAGGCAATCCGCCCTTAGGCCTGGGACAAGGGCGGGCGCTCGGCGAGAATCTGCTTGAGCGGCCTGTAGCACGCACCGAGCCGCGCGCTGCTCGGACTCCCGAAGGTCCCCCGCTCGGGGGGCAGCAGGTCGCGCCGGGCATCCGCATCTGCTCGGCCCGCCCTACCGAGGAGAGCACCCGGCGCTGATCCTCCGCGTCCTTGAACTGGTGCGCGGCGCGCCTGGAGCAGGTGGAGCGGTGCCTGACCTGCGTGGCGGAGTGGGCACGGCCACCTCCTCGGAGCATGCGAAAGGCCCGGCAGCGCTGGGCCGGTCCTGTGTGCGGTGCCGGTCAGGCCTTGCAGAAGCCGATGCCCTTGAGGGCCTCGTTGATCTGCTTGCCCTGCGCCTCGGTGGTGGTGACCTCCCTGTACGTGAAGCGTTGCGCCGCCATCCAGTCGAGTCGTGATACTCCGGTCGCGTTCAGTGACGTGCACTGGTTCCGGGCCGCGTCGATGGCCTTGTCCTCGTACTTCACGATGTCCGGGTTGGCTGCGGCGAGCGCCCGGAGCAGTTCTTCGCGCTTGGCTCCGGTCGGCTCGGGCGGGATGCCAGCGGGCTTCTCGGCGGCGCTCCAGTCGGTGCTGGGCGTCGGGGGCGCCTTCGGTGTGCTGGCCTTGGTGGGCTTCGTCTCGGCGTCGTCGCTGCTGGAGGAGCAGGCGGGGAGGGCGAGGAGAGCGGCGGCGCAGAGCACAGTGGCGGCGGTGAGGCGGGTGTTCATGTTCCCCCGGTGAGGTCCGTGCGGATGCGGCGGATCTTGTCGATGGCTCGGCGAGCCTCCGGGCCGGGGTTGAGGATCTCACGCATGCCGTGGGCAGCAGCATCAGCACCTGAGGCGAACAGTGGCACGGGGGATGTGTAGTCGCGGGTCGCCTCGGCTGTCTCCGCGGTGATCTTGCCGGTGCTCGTGGCCACGCGCAGCGCCAGTAGTTCGTCCCCGTCATGGCATCCGGCCCAACCACCGCACATTCGGGCGCGGCCGCTGTCGTGGTCGTGCTGGTGGCACTGGAACGGTTTGACAGGTTGTTCGGGCGTGGGCCGGTCGTACGCCGGTAGTTTCGCGTACTCTTCCGCTGACCAGACGCCCGAGGGGGCGTCCCGCCGGTACGGGCAGTACTGGCAGGGCCGTGGAGCGGGAGGCAGGATCGTCACGAACGCTCCTGGGAAGCGGCTACGAACGGTTTGCTCACGGCGTGTCCTTCACATGGTCGGCGCCGACGTGCTGCCGTGGCATCGCGGACGCGTGTAACGGCAGGCCCTTGTGGAACGGGCAGTCTAAGGGCTGTCCCGCAAACGCTGGACGGGTTGCACCCAGGTGGGACCCGGGATACCCGCGAGCCTCCAACAGGGCATCTGTGGCAGCCTGCCGACATGCCATGGGAAGTCAAAGAGCACGCAGGTCGCCACTACGCCGTCCTGTTCCACTACGCCTTGCCCGACGACGCCTGGGCCGTGGAACTGAGCGAAGCTAAGCCGGCGTCGGCCGAGGGGGCCGAGAACCCCGACGCCGCGGTGACCCACTTGCCTGGCGCTGCCTTCCTGGTGACACATGTTCCGGACGAGGACCCGAATCTGCGACCGACCGTCCGAGTCTGGAGTCCTGACGAGCGTGTCGTCCCTTACGAGGTCATGAGCTGGTACATGGAGCAGGTGGCCGACCAGGTAGAACGCTGTCGCATTGCGTTCGAGCAGGGGGAACCTGAAGCAGTGGAATGATCACGCAGTGACTGGTGTGATCACGGCGTCGGAGCCTTCCTGGATAGCCCCGTTCTCCGGGCTGAGCCCGCGTGCCTTCGGGAAGCTGGTGACGGTGTTGCGGCGCGAGGGTGCGGACACGGCTCGCAGGGGCCGGCCCTGGAGCCTTCCGCTGGAGGACAGGGCCCTGCTGGTCGCAGCCTATTGGCGCACGAACCTGACCATGCGGCAGCTTGCGCCGCTGTTCGGGGTGTCGAAGTCGACGGCCGACCGGATCATCGACCATCTCGGGCCGCTACTGGCGCTCCAGCCCCGCAAGCGGTTCGCGAAGGACGCCGTGCTCATCGTGGACGGCACTCTCGTCCCCACCCGGGATCACGCCATCGCTGAGCGGTCGAAGAACTATCGGTACTCCACCAACCACCAGGTCGTCATCGACGCCGACACTCGCCTGGTCGTCATAGTCGGCCGACCGCTCGCCGGGAACCGCAACGACTGCAAGGCATGGGAGGAATCCGGCGCCAAGGCCGCCGTCGGCAACACCGTCACGATCGCCGACGGCGGCTACCCGGGCACCGGACTCGTCATCCCGCATCGCCGCAAGCGCGGCCAAGCCGAACTCCAGGACTGGAAAGAGGAGCACAACCAGTCCCACAAGCAGGTCCGAGCCCGCGTCGAGCACGTCTTCGCCCGTATGAAGACGTGGAAGATCCTCCGCGACTGCCGCCTCAAGGGCGAGGGTGTCCACCACGCCATGCTCGGCATTGCCCGGATGCACAACCTCGCCCTCGCTGGGTAAGCAAGCGGGCCGCACGGCGGCTAACCATGCTTGAGACAACCAGAAAATCACTTACGGGACAGCCCTTAGGGTCCGTCTTCAAACGGATCTTGCCCAGAGCAGGAACGACGCGAGACTGACCGCTGCCTCGTATGAGGTGGCGGTCTTTTCGTATCTGGTAGCGATGCCGCGGAAGCCCTTGAGTCGATTGAAGCAGCGCTCGATCGTGTTGCGCCGTCGGTAGGTCTCCCGGTCAAACCCTGGCGGTCGGCCGCCGTGGCCACCGCGCTTCAGCCGGTGCCGCCGCTGGTCAGTCTTCTCGGGGATGGTGTGTGCAATGCCGCGTTGTCGCAGGTAGGCACGGAAGCCTCGGGAGCTGTAAGCCTTGTCTGCGATGACCCGGTCGGGCCTGCAGCGCGGTCGGCCAGTGCCGGTGCGCGGAACCCGGATCCGTTCCAGCAGAGGACGTGCACAGACACTGTCGTGGCGTTGGCCGGGTGTCACCAGGATCGCCAGCGGGCGGCCCTTGCCGTCGCAGGCAAGGTGGATCTTGGTCGTTAGTCCGCCTCGGGATCGGCCGAGGGCGTGATCGTCCGGTTCGTCCGGCCGGTGCCGCCCCCTTTTCGGCCGGTGGCGGCGGCGTGCTGGTGAGCGCGGACGATGGTGGAGTCGATCTGGACCAGCCAGTCGATGTCGCCGGCCGCGTCGGCATGGGCCTGGATCTGCTGCAGGGCCCGGGTGAACACGCCGTCCAGGGCGTAGCGGCGGAAGCGGGTGTAGACGGTCTTCCATGGCCCGTAGCGTTCCGGCAGGTCACGCCAGGAGATCCCGGTACGGATCTTGTAGACCATCCCGTTGATGACCTGCCGGTCTGACACGCGGGGCCGGCCTGTCGCGGCCCGCGGTATCAGCGGAGCGAGTAACTCCCACTCCTGGTCGGTGAGTTCATGGCGACGTATCACCACACCATGATCACCTACCTGGATGATCTTTGAAGACGGACCCTAGTACTGGGCGATGTTCACTGTGGGGGAATCATTTGTCACCACCGAGCTGCCGGTCGGCAGGGCGGGAGCAAAAGGCTGACGGCAGCAATGAACGGGGGCAAGCGGTGTCCAGGCCCGAGAAACTCGCCAATCGTTCGTTGCCGGATGGCCGGCCCGATGGTGGTCGAAGTGACTGGAGCGGGCTTCTGATTGCCGTCAGCGGGTTGCGTGAATCCAGGCCAGGCCGCCGAGGTCGAGGTGTCGGCGGGCCCTGGTGACAGCTACGTAGGCCAGTCGGGCTTCGGCGTCGTCGATCGGATCGGTGGGTGTGGCCGCTTCGTTGTGGTCTTCTTTCGGCCGGGGAAAGTCGTCCGCGATGAGTACGCGGGGCCACTCCCGTCCTTTGGCCTTGTGGGCGGTGGAGATGGTGACCTGAGCGTTCGGTTCGGGCACGAGCCGGGCGACGGCGGCGAGGATGGCGCCGGGACCGTGGGTGTCGACGAGGTTCACCAGTGGCTGCAGATCGCGTCCGGCGGGATCGTGAGCGGCATAGTCCTGCACGTCGCCCCAGCTGGGGAACAGGGTCAGTTCGGGGTGATGGGTGCGGCGGCCTTCTTTCAAGTCGCCTGCTGCCCGGGCCAGGGTGTAAAGGCTGTCTCCTCCTCCGGTCAGGGCGACTTGCTGTCCGGTGTTCAGGTGTTGCATTACGTTGGCCATGGCGCCGACGTTGGTGCGGCACAGGACTGCGTCGGGGCTGGTGATGGGGCCGATCTCGGTTGGCACGGTGGGTGTGCCCGTGAGCCGGATGGGGGCGTCGGCCAGGTGGAGCCAGCGGTTGGCTTCCTCAGCGAGGTGAGGCCCGAAGCGGAAGGACTGCGTCAAGGTCAGCCTGGTGCCGTTGAAGCCCGCCATGACGTCTTTGGCACCGCGCCATTGGTAGATGGCCTGGGCTGAGTCTCCGACCATGACGAGCTGGGCGTGGTCACGCTGGGCGAGGAAGACTTCCTCCACGACGGGGTTGGTGTCCTGGGCTTCGTCCAGGAGGAGGTACTCGGCTTCGATTTTCGGTTGGTCAAGGGCCCAGATCTTCAGGTAGTGGTCGTGTTCGAAGCGGACGTGGCCGTCGGCGGGGTTTTGCAGGTCGGTCCAGGCTCTATGGGCGGCGGGCAGGATGTGGGTGGCAAGCTCGCGGTGCATGCCTGCGTCTTCCAAGCCGCGTAGTTTCGGTACGTGGTGGCGGGTGATCGCCTCGTCGGCGGTATGGCAGAAGTGGGTGATAGTGCGCAGGAGGGCGTTGGACAGGGCTCGTTGGGAGATGTCGCGTTCGCCGATACGGATGGCTTTGGTGAGGCCGAGGGCTTGCCCGGTCTGCCAGGCGGGGCGACGGGGTGCGTGCAGGCGGCTGGTGTAGCGGTGGCCGACGGCTGCGTAGGCGAGGGCGTGGGCGGTCTTGCACTGGACCGTGCGCGGGAAGCGTGTGGTGGCTTCTCGGGCGATGGCCCGGTTGTAGGCAAGGTAGTAGCCGCGGTGCGGGACTGATCGGGCGAGCATGGCCAGCAGGGTGGTTTTTCCGGTGCCGGCCCCGGCTTGCAGGGTCAAGTGGTCGCCAGCGCGGAAGGCATCCAGTGCGGCTGTCTGTTCGTCGGTGGGCTTCATCTCAGGGTTCCTTGCGAGGCAGGTGAGGTCTGGTCCGGCGAGGGGAGCGTGCGCGGGTCCGACGGGTGCGCACAGCTGGTGGAGGGAGGGGACCGCGTCCTGCTCGGCGTCATCCGCCACGCTCTGGCGCATCACCAGCTCGATGACGCCATTTCCGGGTGGGCTTTCGTGCCAGGTGTGGACCGTTGAGGCTGGCACGCGGAGCGGGGTGCGCTTCGGTCACCGTGGACGAGGGCGGTGCCTTCCGGGCGTGGGTAGCTCGGTGCGGATGTATCGGGCGTGCAGGAGAGGGTCGAAGGGCTTCCAGGTGGCCGGGGTCAGGTCGGCGGCCGTGGCAGAGGCGGCGTGAGCGGTGCAGTGTTGGGTGCGCCAGCGTCGTTGTTCTGTGTAGGGCAGGTGGCTGAGGTCGTAGGCCGCCATGCTGGTGCTGGGCGGGGCGAGTTGGCTGCAGATCGGCTGGGTGGGCAGCAGGACCCAGCGTCCTGGGGTCTGAGCGGTGAGGGAGCGTGTGCAGCGGCCTCGTTGGGTGGTCTGGGCGGTACAGCGGATGGTCTCGATGGTGCTTTCGCCGAGGTAGTTGACGAGGAGGATCCGGACGATGGGGCGGGTGGGTCGTTCGTCGTGTCCGCTCAGCCCTGCAGTGGCGGGTGGGCGGGTCGCCGGGGTGAGGACGCCTGTGTCGATCAGACGTCTGGAGTGCAGGCCGAGTTCGCGACGCAGTGATGTAAGGCGGATGCTGTCGGTGCGGAGTCTTGATGGCCGCTGGGGGGCAGAGGGCGGCGTGCGGGATGCGGCACCATCCGCTGGCGTCATCGTGGGGGTAGGCGACGCCGCTGCTGAGGTGCCAGCGGTAGGCGGCGGAGACGCTGGTGGTGGCCACTTCCGCGGGGTGCAGGGCGATGAGCCGGCCCTCGGATCGCGGGTACCAGTCGATGCGGTTGCCGCAGTGGCGGCAGCGGCCGGTCGTCTGGCCCGCGCGCAGGAGTCGGCTCGGGCTGTGTGTGGCGATCTGCAGGGAGCGGCGGGGAGGGAGGTGGCGGGGGCTGCCGTCCCGGTGACGGCCGGCGGGTGGGTTGTGGTGGCGCATGGCGGCGACCGTGCCAGGTGGCGCGCCGGTCAGTGGTGGCGGCTTTCGCGGATGTCATGCGATCGGCCCAGTGGGCGGGAACGTGTGGCCGGGTGAGGTTCTGTCGTTCGAGGGCGTCTCACCTGTGCGGGTGGTTCTCGTGGGGGCCGGGAGAGGCTTGCGGTGGTGACGGGTCAAGGCTGTGGGGCGCCGGGGGCTGGGTGGCCTTCGCACAGTGAGGTGAGGAAGCGTTCGATGGGGACGTCGAAGGCGTGGGCCAGGGCGTGCCAGGTGGTGATGCTGCCGGTGGTGCGGCCGTGTTCGAGGTCAATGAGGGTGCGCCTTGCCAGGCCGCTGCGTTCGGCGAGTTCGTCGAAGGTCCATCCGCGCTGGCCCCGTAGCCGTGCGAGTACGACTCGCAGGGCGGTGAGGTTGGGGTCGGGCGGGATGATCGTCACTCCACCATCCGACGGTGCAGACCTCTGCCCTGTCAGTGCAGACTTCTGCACTATTTGCTTCAGAAGATCGCGGACAGCGGCGGTGCACTGATCTGCACGAGCGCGTGTCCGTTCTGGGTGCCTGCTGTCAGGCGTCCCGCCCCGATGGACAAGACAGGAGGAGAGCCAGCCCATGAGGCTCGCCGGCGCCACGGTACGGCGCGTCTGGACGGTCGAATTGCGCCCGCGGCCAGACGGGCCTGCGCTGGTCTGCGTCCGCTGCACCGACCACACGGTTTCCCCTGGGGCCACGTCTGCAAGGTCCGCCGCCCTGGCGCATCTGGCTTGTCACGCCCGCGCCGAGGCATTGCCCGCGCATCTGCGGACCTGCCAGTGCCGGTCCCTTGGCTGTCTGTGGCATCGGCGTCACCGTGGCTGCGCCGGTCCTGTCCTGCTGGCCCTCACCCGCGACGATGGCGGCCGTGTCTGGCGGCTGGCCGACACCTGCGCTGCCTGCGCGGCCGCGACCGGCAACACCTCCGTCGTCCCCTGGACTTCGCTCAGCGCTCCGCGCTCCCCCGCTTCGCCGTCCCCGGCTGCACACCGCGTGCACCGGCCCGTTCAGGATGAAGGGATGCGCGTACGGGAGATGCTCACCTATCTGGCCACCGCGCTTCCCAGATGCACCTCCCCCGCCGGCCGGCTACTCGCTCTGCAGTGCGCCCTGCGCGCAGACACTCTCGGTCTTGTCCGGCTGCCCGCGGGACTACTGCGCGGAATGCGGCTGCACGGACGCGCGGAGATCTGGGAGGAGCTCGCTCACGGACACTGGCTCCGGCCACCGGATCTCAAGGTCACGCCGGTGGAGGTGGAGTTGCTTGATGCCGCGGTCCGGGACCAGATGCCCGGCCGCAGCGCTCGCCGCCGGGCCGCCCACTGGGCACTGCAGCCCGGGACGCCACCCCTTCCCGCCGCGGCACCTCCCGCCGTGCGGCTGACTGCGCTCGTCCTGGCCGTCCATCTCTGCCCTCGGGGCGTGCACACCGTCGACATGGATGTGCTGGCCCGCCTGTGCGGCCACTCCCCGCACCAGACCGCCGAGCTTCTCGACCGGCTCGTCGCCAGCCGCGTACTGGCCTTCTGGCATCACCGCACGGACACTGACGAAGTGACCTGGGAACTGGCCTGCAGGCACACGGCAAGGACTGCTTCGTCCGGGCTCATCTGACGCCGGCAACGTATCTCAGCCCGAGGAGCAAGCCCTGAGCTGGGTCGGGGGCGGGCCAGGGCTTCGGCGTAGTCGCATGACGTCCGGTTTGTGATCACCCGAGGCCGAGGAGTTCGAGGGGCCGCCGCGGGTCACGGGCGTTTCGGCGGAGGCCGGCCGCGATGGTTTTCACCCCGGCTGCTCGTAGGGCCCCTATGGCGAGGTTGCGCCAGGTAGCCATCGCGCGGGGCCCGTTTCTTGGAAACCGTGCCTGCCGCGTTCCGGGTGCGCTGCCGAGCGCGAAGATCACCACGAACCGGGCGTCACACGCCTACGCCGAAGCCCTGGGTGTGAAACCGGAACGGTTCAGTGCGTTATACGGCACTCAAGCGCGTACTAAAAGGACCACCTCGCGTGTCGGAATCAAGCCGTCGGCGCGGTCTTGCAGGGTGGTGATGCCAAGAGCGATGTCACGGCATGTCGTTTGAACTTCCATCTCGTCGCTGCGGTTCGCGAGGGTCATGACGGCCAGCCTCAGCAAGTCAGATGCATCTGGCTCTGCTTCTACACCACGGGCGACGATTTCCGCTCCCAGGGCAGCGATGCTGTTCGCCAGATTGCGTTCACCCGCGGTCGAGGAGTTGTCGTGGCCGAAGACCCGTCGCACTTCTTCCACCACCAATTCAGGAAGAGACTCAAGAAGCCCCACAAATAGTTCAGGCGAGAAAGGTCGGATCAGCGCCTGAGCTGAGCTGATGTTGATTGCGGGGAAGGTGGCGACGGGATCGTCAGCGAGGTGCCTTCTGTAAACTTGAGAGGCTGTATCAATCAACAATTCCTGAAAGGCTTCATCCGTGTGCTGATACGGGAAATCACCCATCCCTCTGTTGTAGCTTATCAGGGCGGAGAAATTGAAGTGCTGAAGGTCGTGGAGGAAACTGTTTACAGCCCTCTCGTACACCCGCGCCAGGGGCACAGACCAGGGATGAGGCACCCCCTCCGGCGCCCAGCAGACCGGCCTTCGGTCGCTCCAATCGCGCGGAGGCTGGCTCCAGAGGGAGCACCCAGGCGGCAGCAGCGGCTGCATGGCGGGATCGCAGGCTTCGTCCCAGGTGGGCAGCCGAAATACGGCGGAGCCATCGAGGACGTCGTTCACCCACCGCACCAGCGCTTCAGGCGCGCCCGGCGGGATACCCGTAAACGCGGGACCATAAGTAGTGTTTGCGGCCTGTAACCGCGTGCCCTGCTCCCACTCGTGGTCGTCGGGGAGGAACTCCGGGTGAGCATCGGTGAACAGACGGTAGACATCACGGTTGACCGGCAACGCACTGACTAGGGTCCGTCTTCAAACGGATCTTGCCCAGAGCAGGAACGACGCGAGACTGACCGCTGCCTCGTAGGAAGTAGCGGTCTTGTCGTACCGGGTGGCGATGCCGCGGAAGCCCTTGAGCTTGTTGAAGCAGCGTTCGACGACGTTCCGTCGGCGGTAGATCTCCCGGTTGAAGCCCGGCGGCCGACCACCGCCGCTCCCGCGATTGTGCCGGTGCCGCAGTTGGTCGGCCTTTTCGGGAATCGTGTGCGGGATGCCGCGTTGCCGGAGGTAGCTGCGGAAGCCGCGCGAGCTGTATGCCTTGTCCGCGATCACATGGTCAGGTCGGCGGCGTGGCCGGCCCGGGCCGGTGCGAGGAACACGGATCCTGTCCAGCAGGGCTTGTGCGCAGATGCTGTTGTGGCGCTGGCCTGGTGTGATCAGGAGCGCGAGAGGGCGGCCCCTTCCGTCGCAGGCGAGGTGGATCTTGGTTGTCAGTCCTCCTCGGGATCGGCCGAGGGCGTGATCGTCCGGTTCGTCCGGCCGGTGCCGCCCCCTTTTCGGCCGGTGGCGGCGGCGTGCTGGTGAGCGCGGACGATGGTGGAGTCGATCTGGACCAGCCAGTCGATGTCGCCGGCCGCGTCGGCATGGGCCTGGATCTGCTGCAGGGCCCGGGTGAACACGCCGTCCAGGGCGTAGCGGCGGAAGCGGGTGTAGACGGTCTTCCATGGCCCGTAGCGTTCGGGCAGGTCACGCCAGGAGATCCCGGTACGGATCTTGTAGACCATCCCGTTGATGACCTGCCGGTCTGACACGCGGGGCCGGCCTGTCGCGGCCCGGGGTATCAGCGGAGCGAGTAACTCCCACTCCTGGTCGGTGAGTTCATGGCGACGTATCACCCCACCATGATCGCCTACCTGGATGATCTTTGAAGACGGACCCTAGCTCCTGCCCCCCAGCGCTCGTCGGCTCTCGTGCTGTGCGGCGCGGCCAGTCGTGCAGTCTGTGGGGACACAAGCCGCTCGCGGACAAGGGAGCCCGAGCTGTGCCGCTGGGTGGCCGAGCCGGACGGATACCGGCCGTGTCTGCCCTGCTCTCGGGTGGAGCGGTGCGGCGGTCAGCCCGCGAGCCGCCGGCCGGACGAGGGCCGGGAAGGGTCCGGCGTTGCCCACCACGTGTCTGCTTCTTCAGGAGCGGCAGGCGGGGGTGCGCTTTTCTGGGAGGCTTGCTCCAGTTCGATGCCCAGGGCGGTCAGTGCGGTGATCTCCTGCGAGGTCAGTTGTATGGCGCCGTTGCGGTGCTTGGTGATCCAGCGCTCGAGGAGGACCTTGTCGCCGTGGAGATTCTCCCGATGTCCGACGGGGACCTCGATGTGGCCTTCGCGGTCGTGGAATTGGCGAGCAGCTTTCAGACCGCGGTGGAAGGCCCGCGTCCTGGGGCGGGAGGCCGGCAGAAGCAGCATGCCGTGGGGATGCGTGCCGGGGTGCTGGGCCGCAAGGTCGCTCAGGAGCCGGAGCTGCTGAGGGTGCAGATCATGCTGGTGGGTGATCTGGCGGTCCAGCCAAGCGGTCGGGGTATCACCGGATACGGGTGTGGGCGTGGCGGTCTTTTTGGCTGCCTGGAGGCAGACGTGTGTGTAGTCGTGCTGCCATTCAATCCCCCAGGGTGGGTTCCACCAGAGGTCGACGGCTTTGAGGGCTTCGCTGCGCGCGGAGTGCATGCGGCCGCTATCGGCGAGGGCGCGCTGGCGGTGGAGCCAGCGGAACATGGGACGGTCGTTGGCGCTGGGGGCGGTGGTGACGGTGAGGGTGCCGTGGGTGTCGGCGAAGGTGATGGCCTGGGCGAGGTGGCTTTCGAAGCTGCGTGCTGGGTGGGGCCAGCAGATGTGCAGGGTTTCCAGGGCGAGGGCCCGGTCGGGGGCGAGGTCGCCTTTTGCGTAGAGGGAGCGCTGCTGCCCGAGCCACAGGCCGAGGGGGTAGTTGAAGGGGTCTGTGTATTCGCTGGGGACGTCGAGGTGGTGGTAGCGCTCGTAGTAGCCGACGGCTGCGGTCCAGCCGGTTGCCCATACTCGGGTGTCGACCTCGTGGGCGCGCAGGCCGGTGAGTGGGGCGATCTCGGCGGCGCGCTCGGGTGCTGGGGGCAGGGGTTCTTTGGGTTTGTCGGGGTTGGACTCGGGGTCGCCGAAGCGGCGCCAGAGTTTGGAGTCGTGTTCGCGCAGTCCGTTGAGGACCTCCCAGAGAATTCTGTACGCGGACGATTCGAGGGCTTTCTCAGTGGTTTGGCGGCGGCCGACGTAGATGGGGATGACCAGGAGGGCGATCTTGCCGGCGCCTGGGGGCTGGCGTAGGGCGCGGCCGAGGGCCTGGATGATGTCGGAGGAGCTGCGTTTGGGGTCGGCGAACAGGATGGTGTCAGCGTCGGGTACGTCGACGCCTTCTCCTAGGACGCGGACGTTGGACAGCACGGCGCCGTCGACGGCTCCGGGGATTCTGGTGCTGTTGGTGAGGAGGGGAACGTTTTCGAACTCGGCGAGGCGGTACGCACGTTCGCTGGTGGGCTGGCTGCTGTGGAGGGAGTAGGTCCACAGTTTGCGGATTCCGGTGCTGCGCGTGGTCGCGGCGACGGTCGCGGGGAGGGTCTGGCTGAACTGGTGGGCGTTGACGATGCGGCTGTGGAAGCTGATGACGCGGCGTGCTTTGTGGGTGGCCATAGCGCGCAGGAGACTGACCTGGAGGGCGGACAGGCGTAGTCCGTCAATGTGCCGGGTGGCGCCGGGGCTCTGGAGCACTTCACGTAGTTCTTCGTCGTTAATGACGGGGACGACGATGCGGTAGTCGGCGAGGATGCCGCGGTCGATGGCGTCGGCCAGGCCCAGGCGGTAGACGACGGGGCCGTAGATGGTGGGGTCGTCCATGGAAGCGAGAGGCCCGAGCGGCTTTTGCGGGCGAGTGTTCTTCCGGCGCTTCTGTTTGGGGTCGGGGAGCGCCCAGGTGCGGGGGGTGGCGGTCATGTAGAGGCGCCGCCGGGCGGGTATAGCGCTGTCCTTGTGGATGTCTGCCCACTGTTTGTTGCTGCTGCCGCTGCTGCGGTGGGCTTCGTCGATGATCACGATGGACCAGCGCGGCAGGCGGTGCTTCTTGTGGGCGCGTGTGAGCGCGGGCAAGGAGGCGTAGGTGGCGAAGACGACGGTGGGGCCGGTGTTGGCCGCTACGAGCTGGGCAATGCGGCGGGCGTCCGTGGTCAGGGGGAGGCGGACGGTGGCTGCCTGGGCAGGGGGGAGGGAGCAGACGCCGAGCATGTTCTCGACGATGCTGTGTCTGGCCCAGTGTGAGGCGGTTTGGCTGATCAGGTTCAGCGACGGTACGACAACGAGGATGTTGCCGCGGTCCGCAAAGTGTTCGCCGACACGCATGGCGGTGAGCGTTTTCCCACTTCCAGTGGCGGAAATCACGGTCACGCGCGGCATGTGCGTCAGGCCGCGCACGGCGGCTTTGAATGCTTCACGCTGGTGGTCCCGCATCTGGATGCCAACGCGTTTCATGGGGATACAGCCTTTGATCATTTTCCTGCGGACGGGGCACCCTGGGCTTGAGGGCAGGGTGCTGCCCTAGGCGCTGCGTTCGACTTTGCGTCAGCTAAGTATTGTGTTCCAAGTAATCGCGCCTCGTCGTTGCCGAGATCACAGTGCACGGGGCCAGGGACGGGTCTGCGAGCGAGAACAGGGATTTCACGGTGCACATACGGCCACTGCCGCTGCAGGTACGGTTCATCGCCGAGGAATCCACCGGCTCGTACGTGACACGGCTCGCCTCCCGCAACGGCCTGACAGTCGGCCGGCTGCTCGACAGCGTCGGAGAAGGCCGGTCCGCGCCCGAGGTGGATCCGCGCTATACCGAGCTGTATGTGAACCGAGCAGCCCGGGACCGTCTGGCCGCGCTGGTGGCACGGCCCGTGGAGGAGCTGATCAGAGCGCTGCCCAGCACTGCGGACGAGCATCTCCTGACAGAGAGGAACAGCGGGCCGGTGTGGAGGTGGCCGTGGGCTCCGCGTGGCGGGTTCCTGGTGAGGGGATGCGCGCTGTGCGCCGCCGCACGGGAGACCGACGCCACAACATGGCGGATATCTTCAGATATGTGGCATATATGCATGCGGCATGGCCGCTTCACTGACAATTCCCGCGACGACAGGGTCCCGTTCATCGACCTGTCTCCCGGCCCTCATGTGGTGGAGGCCGAACGCTGGCGCCGGGACCTCGTTCGCCGGCTGGGGCCTGCGGGGCGGGTCCTGGTGGCCGACGCCTTCGGTGTCCTCGCCCACGAGGCGACCCATCTGCCGCGGCTGGGTGCCGCCCGCACCACGCCCCTGCGGCTGCTGCCCGCCGCAGTACGGTTGGCCTCTGCGATGGCGTCGGTCGAGCGTCGCCGCGTCGAGGGGCGGATGACATCCGAGGAATACGCACTGTGGGTCAAGCAGGCCCCGTCGCAATTCGGTCTGTTCATCGGCAGGGTCCTCGGCGCCTGGGCCGCGAAGCACCCGCTACCCCACACACCGGTTCCCAAGGCGCGCCCCGGGACGCATCTACCTCTTGCCGCTCCGCACGAGCGGGTGGGCGCCCTGCAGTCCGTCAACGAGCTCACCTGCGTGCCGTGGGAGGTCCTAGCAACGGTGGAGCGCCCCTATGGCTGAGGGGAAGGTCGCCATGGCCGACTACGGAAGAGGCGCGTGTCCGGCCTCCGCTGAAGGGAGGCCGTAGGTGGAGGTCCAGGTGCGCTACCTCGATCTGCACGGAGCCGAAAAAACGCAGCTGCCTGACCTGCTGCGCGGGGTGGCGATCGAGGAATACCGTCCGCTGGCCGTGCCGCGTGCCTTCAGAGGACGGCGCTCGATCCTGACTCAGTGGTGGTCCGCTACAACCGGGCAGAAGGTTGTGTGCAGTACCGAGTCGCAGATGCACGCGGCCATGATGCTCGACTTCGATCCGTCTGTCGTGTTCTTCGGCGCCTCCTGCCTGGAAGTGCGCTGGGAACAGGGTTCGGAGCGCGGCGCTGTGCGTCCGGCGTTCTTCGCCCGCACCGCCCACGGCGAGCGTCTGGCACTGATGCATCCCTGGGCTGCCGGCACCCGGGGCATGTATGAGGAAGAAGCCATGCTCGTGGCGGCCGCGAGCGCAGGCTGGACCTTGCGTCCGTTGCAGATTCCGCCAGGGGTGCTGAAGGCGTCGCTGTTGCGGGTTGCGAACTACCGCAATCCGGCATTCGCCGACCCTGAGGCCCGGCAGCAGCTGTTGGAGGTCTTCGCACGCCCCCGGCCTCTTGCCTCGGGAGCGGCAGCCGTCGGCAGCCCGGCGGCTCTGTCTTGTGCCTGGCATCTGCTGTGGACAGGTGAGCTCGCCTGGGACCACCGCCTGCCCCTGACCCCTGCCTCAACCATATGGATGCCCCATAAGGATCTTGCATGACAGCCGCTGCCGCCTCTTCTCCCCCACACACCGAGCATGCTCTGCGGCCGGGCAGTCGGCTTCGCTGGCAGGGAGCCGACTACGTCGTGGCCGCGCTCCAGGGGACCACCGTGCATCTGGTCTGTGAACAGCAGGACGGCGAGGACGCCTGTGCGCTCGTGTCCGTCGTCGTCCGGGCCGAGGACTTCGCTCTGCTCGATGAGAACGGCACGCCGCTGCCGGGCGCGACCATCCCTGATGTGAGCGGGCTGGAGCTGCTGGGAGAAGCCGACCGCCAGCGGCTGCGGGACTGGGAACGTCACCTCGTTGAGGTCCGCGACGGCGTGCCGCCGGACGCCGAGCCCGGTACCAAGCCCAGGCCGGGCTACGACCCCGCCCGGTTCACGTTGAAGCAGCGGTTCGCGGCGAAGTCAGCCGAACTGAAGACGCTCGGCTGGAAGAGTTCCTCGGCCGGCACGGTGGCGCGCCGCTACAGCGCCTACAGGTCCGAGGGCGTCGCCGGGCTGATGCGCGAGGTCGTACCGGGTTCCCCGTGGGGGCGTACCGACGAGCGCGTGGTGCGGCTGCTCCTGGCGGAGGTGCAGGCCAGTCTCGAGGAGTCGGACGGGTACGGCAGCCGTCTGCTGGAACGTTTGCGCGCTGCGATCCTGCTGCGCTACCCCAACGAGTACGACCGGCTGGACATATCGGATGCCACGTTCTACCGGCTTCTCGAGCGGCTGGGGATTTCCCCGCGTTCGCTGCGCAGGCCGACGCAGAAACGCATCGACGAGGCGAGCCTTCCGGTGGCGCCCTATACGCCAACCACGGCGAACATGCTGGGCGAACAGGTGCAGATCGATTCCACGGGGCTGGACATCATCGCCATCGGTGACGACGGCCGGCCGGTGCAGCTTGAGCTGACCGCCGCGATCGACGTCGTCAGCCGAACGATCATCGGTGCACTGATCGTACCCAGGAGCGCTGGCCGAGGCCCACGGGGCAAGAGGCTCGGCGGTCGGGCCACGAAATCCTTCGACGCGGTGCTCATGCTCGCCCAGGCGCTGGCTCCGATGCCCGGCCGGCCTGGCTGGTCACCGCTGGCTCTCGCCGAGAACTCCGAGATGCCCTATGCCGACCTGGTGGCCTGCGACCCGCGAATGGTGGGCGCAGCTGCCCGGCCCGTGATCCGGCCCAAGATGGTCGTCGTCGACCACGGCAAGATCTTCAAGAGCGAGCACTTCAACGACGTGTGCACCACGCTGGGCATCTCGGTGCGCAGCGCCCGCGAGCGGACACCGACGGACAAGGCCATCGTGGAGAGCCTGTTCAGCGCGATCAAGAAGCTGTTCTGCCAGTACGTGGCCGGCTACACCGGCTCCGACCTCGCCCGGCGGGGCAAGAACATTCACGACGGCCCGTTGTGGAGCATCAACGAGCTGCAGGACCTCTTGGACGAGTGGATCGCCCTGCACTGGCAGCAGCGCCCCCACGACGGGCTGCGTAACCCGTTCCTGCCCGGCATGAAGATCAGTCCCAACCGCATGTACGCCACGCTCGTCGCCATGGAAGGCCACCTGCCACTCCCCCTGGGCGTGCACGAGAACCGCAAGCTGCTGCCGTTCACGCGGCTGAAGGTCAGCCGCAAGGGCGTGAAGATCAACAATCGCACCTACAACAGCCCCGACCTCCAGCAGTACTGCAACAAGCACTCCGGGATCCGCGGGCAGGGCATGAAGTGGCAGGTCCGCTACAACCCCTACGCCCCCAGGTTCGTGTGGCTCTACGACCACACCAAGGACGCCTGGGTCGAGGCCGAGTTCATCCACCAGCGGCTCATCGGCGACGCCTGGACCCAGTACCTGTGGGAGCAGGCCGAAGCCGTGCACGTCGAACTCGGTGGCAGCAAGGATGACGAACGCGCCATCACCCGTGCCGTCGCGGCACTGCGCGAACGGGCACGCCGCGGCCCCCAGGCTTCCGCACCGCGCGTGCCGGCCCTGTTCACCGGAACGAAGCTCACTCTGCGTGAACCGCAGACCGACCGCTACGCTGGCATCCGCGCCCCCATTCCCGGCATGGTCCAGCGGGCACCGTCCCTGAATGTTCCCGCAGGAGACCTGTTCCCCCGCCCGGCCCCCTCCCCCGCCGCCGAGGCACCGATGACCGTCCCTCTGCAGGGCGTGGAGCCGGTCCTGCCTGCGGACGCCCCGGCCGCGGCGAGCAGCGTTCCTGAACCCAGGCCCGCTGCCATCACGACGCCCCCACAACAGCCGGCATCCCCCACCGGGCCAGGCCGCAAGAAACAGTCCCACAGCCTCACCGGCCCGGCTTCCGGGCTGTTCGCACAGTTCACGGGCGCTGCCCCGGAAAGATCCGCGCCTGGTGCCGAAGCCGCTCCCTCCCCCGCCACCCGTCCCAGCAAGGAGACGCGATGAGCCGCGACGATCTGATCAACACAGTGCCGGACGTCCTCGCCGATGCTCGCACCAGTCCCCTCACCGCCGGCCTCCTGACCACCAAGGAGGGCTGGAACGACTTCGTCCACCGCATCGTCCTCCCGCCGGACCTGCAGGACTGCGCGCCTGCCGGCATCACTGTCACGGACAATGACCCGCGCATGCGGTACCACGGCGAGATGCTGCCCGTCCTGACCCCCGCTCTGCGCCGCGGCCTGCTGGACGCGCGCAGGATTCTGCGCACCAACCGCTTCCGCAGCGTCGGCCGCAGCATGGACATGGTCATCGACGGCGAGCGCGGTGCCGGAAAGACACTTCTGCTGTGCCAGATCGGCCGCGGCTACCAAGGCATGATCGAAAGCGACTCCGGCACCGACCCGAACCGTGTCCCGGTCATCTACATCAACGTACCCCCGGACCGGGACAGCAGCATGCACTGGTCGCTGCCCTTCGCCGAGTTCCTCGGCCTGCAGTACATGCGCAACCCGGCCAAGGGCGACTACCGCACTCTCGACGTGACCCTCCCTGTCACGCACGTCATGAAGCACGCGGGCACTCAGCTCGTCCTCGTCGACGGCATCGACCGGCTCAGTGACGGCGAGGCCCGCACCGCACTGTCCTACTTCGAGAGCCTGCAGGACCACACCCGGGTCACCTTCATCTACTGCGGCACCGGGGCACGCGACGCCATCCACGCCGCCCGCTACACCGGACGCCGCTCCAAGCTCCCCCACCAGGGCATGAAGTTCGACAGCGACATGCCCGTGCTGTGGGTCGGCACCATCGACTACTCCCCCACCGCGCCCGAGGACTGGGAGGACGTTGTCGAAGCCTTCGAAGACGACCTACGCCTGCACAAGCACCAGAAGGGCACCCTCATCGGACTCGCCTCGTACCTGCACAAGCGCACCGGCGGCTACATCGAAACCCTCAACCACCTCATCTGCCAGGCCGCACAGGAAGCTATCGAACGAGGCACCGAAGCCCTCACCAAGGACCTCCTCGACGACATCCACACCGGGCGCGGCGACCTGGACGAGGCCGGTGTGTAGACGTCCGACCGGCAGTGACCGTCGATCCGCAGGGCCGCCCAGCAGGCAGATCTGCCCTATGCTCGCGTGAATCGAGCGAGCTGCTTTGGACAAGCCCGCCCTGCATGGCACAACATCACAAGTACGAGGAGGCAGCCGACCGGACCCGCAAGGCCGCTGACGTCCGGCAGGCCCGAGGGGCCTGCGACGCCATCGCGTGCCGCTTCCCGCTGCCGTGGCCGGACTCGGTGTGTGACAAGCCAGGTGGTTTCCGCCGTACAACGTCCGCCGTTTCAGCGCATTTGACCGCGAGTCTCGCTCTCGCGCCTTCGTCAGGGGGTCCAGTCGAAGGGGATAAGTGCGTTGCGGTTGCCTTCATCGTCGGGTCGCCAGTTGGCGATCACAGCGTTCTGGAACCACGGTTCGGGCAGGTTCGCGTGATCGCTGACGATGATCTGCAGATTGCCCTCGTTGAGTTGTGCCACTTCGTTGAGGAGCATGAAGTAGGCGGTGACGGTGGCCCAGTCGGCGTCCTGGACCTTGGAGGCGTCTCGGGGCTTCTCCGGGAAGAACGCCTGTGTGGGCTGGTCGAGCATGAGGAAGCTGGGGACGGGCCGGCTGTTACTTCGCAGATAGGTGTGCAAGGCCAGGTGGGCGACGAGGTGGTAGCCGATGTGGTTCTTGGCGCTTCCGATGCGTCGGAGCGGCCGTCGGCCGTCAGGGCTTCTGACGACGACGTTGAGGAGGTTCAGGCTGATGCTGACCTCGGTCGCGTTCGCGGCTTGTCCGAGGTTGAGGCGTTTGGCCCAGGCGGTCATGTTGACCGCGATGTCGGCTAGGCAGCGTTCGGTCTCGGCGGCTACGTCGTCCTCGTCGACGAGGACTTGAAGCGCGGCAACACGCTCCTTGGCCAGCTCGAGTTCGTGGCGCAGCCTGCTGAGGTCACTGGCCGTTCCGGTGCGGCTGAGGGCCTCGGCGATCCGCCCCTGGATGTGGGCGATACGCATCTGCTGTTCCTGCAGGTTACGCATGCGCTCGTCGCTGGCCAGCAGTTCTCGGAGCTGGATCCCGTTGAGCCGGAGGCGTTCGGCGACGGCTGCACGTTCTGCCTGCAGGGCGCGGCGGTGCTCCTCGCGGACAGGCTGGAGCGTCTGCGCGTGGGTAAGTTCCTCGGCCAGCCGTGTGGTGAGGTCGGAGACGTCCTGTGCTGAGGGGTCGGGCTCCTGGAGCGGCTGCGTGCACATGGGGCAGACGGTGGTGTCGTGGAGGTGCTCGGGGCCCAGGAGGGCGAGGGTCTTGAGGCGGTCTAGTTGGAGGTGCAGTTCTCCGGTGAAGGCACGGCCTTGTTCCTGCCAGCGGTCAACCACGGCGAGAGTGTCGTCGTACTCCTGGAGTTGTTCGCGCAACGCGCGACGCTCTTCGTTGAGTTCGTAACGCCGGTCTGGCAGATCCAGGGGGGCGGCAGTTCGCGGCGAGGCGTCGAGGGCCTGCTGGAGCAGTGCGACAACTTGTCCGGTGTCAGGCGCCGGCGGGACGTCGGTGAGCAGTCCTTCGTTCTCGGCGAGGCGGACGAGAGCCAGGCCGCCCGCGTCGGTGGCGGCCTGCTGGCGCAGTGCGTCGTCGTACTTGCGCTGCGCTTGGCGTTGCGCGCGGATGGCTTCGCCGAGGTGGTGGCGGCGTAGGGACTGTTCGGGGCCGGCGGCGCCGAGAAAGTAGGGAAGGGTGTCCTTGAGGGTCTGCGCCATGCCGGTCTCGGTCTGGCGGTGGAACAGTGCTGTCTTGTCGGCGATCTCGTTCTGGTTCTGAAAGCAGAGCAGGGCTGCGTGGGCGATGGATACGTCGAAGGCGTTTCGTGTGGCTCCGGCGGGTGGCTGGAAGCGGAAGTCTTCGATGCCGAGCCGGGCGCTGACTTCGCTACGCAGGGCTGCGACATTGGAGTTGGCGATGAGCTCGTCAGCCTGCGGGAGTTCAAGGGTGGCGTCTCCGGTTCGCACCATCGCGTGGACGGTGGAGGCGCCGGTCGGCCGGGGCCGGGCGAGGACCATGCGGCCGCCGTCTTTGAAGGTGACCAGGAGGGCGTACCAGCCGACGGACTGGTCGATCGGTTCGTCGGGCAGGTTGGCGGTGCGGCGTCCCAGGCAGTAGTCGATGATGTCCTGGACTTCGGATTTCCCGGTCTCGGACTCACCGGTGATGATGTTCAACGCCCCGGGGCGGAAACGCAGGACCCTGTGGTCTTTCCTGCCGTCTCGGTGGTAGAGGGCCAGGGCGAGCAGTTGCATGGCGGTTCTGGGGCTCCTTGTGAGAGGGGTGGTCAGGGACGGACGCCGAGGATGGTGAAAGCCCGGGCAGGGTCGGTGGTGGCGAGCCATCGGCCGACGAGGGTTGCGGCGCGGGCGCACTCGGCGACTTCGGCGCCGGGGGCGGCTGAGGGCGGCTTGGGCGCGCGGGGGCAGTTCAGGTTGCCGGCATTGACCTCTATGGCGCGGTGGCGCAGGGCGGTGCGCAGGCTGGCACGGGTGTAGGCGGTCAGTACCGCGGCTCGTTCGGCGAAGGCGGCCTGCTGGCGTGGGTTGGCGTTGGCCCAGGCGCTGAGGGTCATGGTGGATCTGGTCGGCAGGGAGTCTCGTGTGTCGTCAGGCAGGACGAGCGGAAGGACCAGGAAGACGCTGGGCCAGGGCATGGGAGTGCGCGCCTTCTTGGCTGCGGCGTGGATGCTGCTGGCGAGGAGGTAGGCGCCGAAGGCCGGATTGAACAGGGCTCTGGCCTCGAGCGTGCTGCGGTGAGGGGCGGTGGTCACTGGTCCTGCTCTTCCCGCTGCTTGCACAGGTCGGTGTAGTCGGGATGCCACCCAAGGGCGCGGTCGGGGTGCGCGGTGTCCGCTTGGTCGGCCAGGCCGTGAAGGGTGCCGTGACCGATCCATGCCGCAGTGGTACTGCCATGGCGGGCCGGTTTGCTGGCGACTTTGTCCATGGTGTCGTCCAGTACCTGCTGACCTACCTCCTGACGCTCGGCGTCGGGGATGCCATCGCGGAGGCGTCGGGTATGGCGGCGGAAGGTACGCTCCCACTCGTAGTGGAGTTCCTGTTCATACTCCTCCAGCCGCTCTGGAGTGATCTTGAAGGTGCGCAGCCACGCGGATCGCTGTGCACGCGCGTGGTGGTAGCTGCGCAGGTGCATGGCGATCTCGTCGTCGGGCAAGTCGATCCACCGCATCTGGGACACCACGAGCTGGTCCTCGTAGCCGGCGATCTCGGCTTCTGTGAGGTTGCGCAGGGTCTCGGTGATCGGCAGGTCCTTCTCCGCGTAGCGGTGGAGGACTTCATCCCTCAGACACGCCAGTTCTTGCGCACTGACCGAGGCCCTCATGCGCTGGGGGTTCTTGCGTTCTAGTAGTTCTACAGCCATCCGGTACCACCACCCTTTGATCGCGTCGAGGGCGGCCTCGGCATGGTCGCTCGGCGTGATCCCCAGTTCTTTGGCCAGACTAGGGTTCAGGTCTGACATCACTGGTGCACCGTCGTGGACGATCACGGCGTTGACCAGCTGATAGCGCCGTTCCGGGGCCAGGGCCATAAACAGGTCACGGTCCTTGGCAGTAGTGCCAGGACCGTCGGCGTCACCGGCAATCTGCTCCATCCGGGCCAGGGCCTTTCGCACATCCCTGTCCGATCCAGGGCGCAGCAGATGGAAGAAGGTGTCCTTGGGAGCAACTTGAGTCGAGACCAGCCGCAACAGGGGCATCGTCTCGGCCGATGGATCGGCCAGTGCCTTCAGCGCGTCGATCCACGACGCCACCGAGCGCCAGAAGTCCTTGCCTGTCTCGCTCAGGGGGCCGGCTGCCTCGCGGTGCTTGGACTGGAGCAGCTCCAGCGGCGTGTGGGTCTCGGGGTCCAAGAACTCGATGTCGTCGAGGAGCTCCATCCGCACCTCGATCGTGGCCTCGCCCCAGCTGCGTTCTGCGAGTTCCAGCAGAGCCAATTCGCACTGGTAGAGGTATCCGGTCATCTGGCCTGCGGCCGAGTGCGCCCCTGCTTGTGCCACGTTCCCCACTACTGATCGAGCTTGTCTGCGCGCCGCGCACATCCCACCCTGCGGCCAGCCAACCAAGACGGGAGGCAGATCTGTCCCTGGCGTCAGGATCGGCTCAGCTCCCCCACCGCAACAACGTAGCACCCCAGACGCGTTCCGCAGCCAGGTCCATTATGTTGCCAATCGGGGCTGCTGAGCCCAGAGAGATGAGCATCCTCCAGAGCAGACGCCGGACCGCTGAAGCAGCTGGGCTCGGGAGCCTGCCGGGGCCTCCTTACTCACCCTGGGAGCCGGTTCCTCGCCGGCGATCCGCCAGGACGCGAGGCGGGCGACCGCGCTCCACCGCGGTATGGAGATGTCGGTTGCCGCAGCCGCCGCTGTAGCCAACGGCGCCGTCTGCTGGTCGCCATCGGCTCCACGCGAGAGATCGCGTGTCCTGCCAGTACGAGGCGAGTCCTTGGCATGCAGCAGAAAAGCTACTGGTCCAGCGACCCGCTGGCTGCCCCAAAGCCCCCCGAGCACGGCCCCAACAACAAACCAGCAGCCCTCGGCACTGCAGCTATGACCACTACCGTCCCCACAGTTGTGAGCAACTATAGGTCGCCGCAACAGAACTGCAAATACTCTCACAACCTGCATCCTTGCAGGTCAGACCGGCTAAGGCCCTGTCTAGGATCACGAAACGAACCATTGATCCGTTTTCTCAAAACTTGCATCCCCCGAGCCCAACAGGCTTGGGGGCGCTAGCCATACGCATTCTCATTGAGGTGACACAGTCGTGGACGGGATCGATCACGTCAGCCGGGTCCTTGGGCACAGCAGTGGCGGCGCCTTCGGCGGGCCGGTGGATCCGGCGGCCTGCTTGGTCGAGGAACTCACTTCGCTCAGCCTGCCGCCCGGCGTCGTTCTTGTTCTGGCCAGTCAGCCCGGGCCTCATCTGGAGGCGGTCGACGCCCAAGCCGCCCGTTTGACTGTTCCCCCTCTCGACCGCGCCGAGCTGGGTGCGTTGGCGGAGCGTCTGGGTGTGCTGTCGGCGCTGGCGCCGTCGGCTGCCGGTCTGGGGGCTGCCACGGATACTGAGGCCGCTGTCACCTTGATCGAGGAGCGCTCACGAGGCAACGCTCTGTACGCCACGTATCTGTGCCGTCAGGCCGTGGGGCCGGCTCCCGGCCTTGGGACGCCGCTTGCGCCGGGCGCCGTGGGTGATCCGCTTGAGCGGCTGCGCGCGGTTCCGTCATCGGCGCACGACCTGGACGACTACTACGCCTATCTGCTGCGGGCGTTGACGGTCGAGCAGCGTTACGCGGCCAGCACGCTGGCGGTCTGCGACTTCGCTGTCAGCGCGGACGAGCTCGGGGAGATCTTCCCGATGCCGGCGATGATGATCGGTGCCGCCCTGAGCCGGGTGGCACCGATCATCGCGCAGCAGCCGGGGATCGGCGGGCTGAAGATCCACCACGAGAGCTTCAGCCGTTTCGTGCGCCGGACCGAGGGTGACTCCCGGTGGGTGGACCAGGTCCGGGCTCAGGCCGCCCAGTGGCTTTCCCAGCGCGGGTTTTTCACGGACGCGCGTGCCTTCCGGCACCTGCCCGAACTCCTGTCCGCTCTGGGCCGTGACGAGGACCTGGCCCTGCTGATCGGGCCCGACTTCCTCTCCCGTGCGATCGCCGGCCTGCAGCCGCCGCAGGCCATCGTCCACACCCTGGCCGTCGTCGCCCAGCGGGCGGCGGCACGCTGTGACTGGCTGACGCTGGTGCGCTGCATCGAACTGAGCCGGGCGCGGTCGACCTATGAGGAAGAAGGCCTGCCGGGTTCCCTGGTGCCGTATGCGGATGTGCTGGTGGCGCTGTCGGGAGCCGACCATGTGGCGGCGAGCCTGCTGTATGAGGGGGCGCCGACGCTGTCGGCGCGGTGGGGCCTGCAGTTGTGCGCGGCGGTCGACCGGGCCGGGTTCGCCGCCCCGTGGGAGGCGTATCTGACGGCCCGGGACAAAGATCGCGGTGGTAAGTCCGGCCACGACGGTTCCGCTGGCAATGAGGCGGTGTTCCTGGCGGAGTTGCGTGGGCGGATCAGGCTGCCTGGCCATGGCACCGACCAGCGGGAATCGCCGGAAGGCCACCCGCTCACACTTGCTCAGCGGGTGGCCCGGTTCCTTGATCAGGAGGCATTGGACTCCCCCGAACCGGCGCTCGGTGTGCTGCTGGACTGCCTCGGCGCCGAGTTGCTGCTGGAGAGCGCGGCGCTCATCGAGCGTCCCGAGCGGCGTGCGGCGCTTCTGCTGCATCTCGCCGACGCCCACGACGGCGCGGGCGGGATACTGCCGTCGGCGCGCACACTGGCCGTCGCGGTCTGGGCCAGCGCTCCGTGCGGCCTACGACGTCTACTGGACCGGGGCGTGCCGGTGGCTGACCTAGCCGAGGAGGTATTCCGCGGGGACGACGTCACCACGGTGCTTCAGGAAGCAACCCACGCGGTGCTGACTGGCCGTTACGGCGATCTGTCGAGGCCGGTCAGCAGGTGGCTGGAGCTGCTGGAGGTGGCCCAGGCCGCTGATCCGCAGGCGCCCACCCGGCTGCTGGCACTCCTGGACGGCGAGGGTTTCTATCGTGCCTGGCTGCGGTTCACCGTCACCACGCTCGGTCTGGGCCGCGACGTCGATGCGGGCCGGATCTCCGCCGAGCGTGCGTCCACTGCCGTCCGTGTGGCGCTTGAGCAACTGGCCCAGCACGCTGCCCCGTTCACGGGCCAACCCAATGCCAGCGAGCTTGGCGACATCCACCGGCTCGTGCGGCAGGTGCTGCACGAGGCGGTCGCCCTGCTGCGCGGCAACGACGTCGCCCTGGGCATCGCGTCCTTGCAGACCGTCAGTCACGGCACCACAACATCCCTGATGGGCATGGCCGGGTCCGGTCCCCTGATCACCACGGAGCTGCTGTCCCTGCTGGCCCACAGCGTGGGCCAGGCCGGGTCCGACATCATCCACGAGCTGATGCGCACACTGCGCACGGCACAGGCCGACAGCCGGTCCATGTATGCGGAGGACGCCGACTTCGAACTCGAGATGGCCCGCGTGAGTCTCGCCTGCGACGACCCGGACGAGGCGCAGCGCTGCTGGGAACGTGCCGCCCACTACATGGGCGCTTACGGCGGCCACAAGGACATCACCATCGAGGAACTGCTGGAACCCCTCCCCCAGCTGGTGCAGGCCGACCCGGTCCAGGCCCGGGTGCGGCTGGCGCGTACGCAGCCGCTTGTGTATCTCGTTGCGGAGTGCACCGACGGACGGGGCACGGCAGGAACACCACAAGAGTGGTGGCGTCTTCTCGCAGGCCTGGATCCGCGAGCCGCCGCGCAGCTGGCCGCCCAGGTGCTGTTGACCGAGCCGGGACTGCCCGATGCCCGGGTGGACGCCGCCCACCAGCAGCTGCTGGCCATGCAGGCCAACACGGCCGACCCCGTCGTCCTGGCAGCGCTCCGTATCGCCGCCGGCTCCCGTGGCCGCAATCTTGACGCCGACGTCGTCCTGCTCGGCCAGCTCGCAGACCTGCCCGGCGACGACGCGGCACACGCTCTGCGTCTCCTGCCGGTGCTCGCCAACGCGATCACCTCCACCTATGACGACCAGACGCTGATCCACGCATCGCACCTGGCCGGGGACACGCTGAGTCCTGCCCTGCGTGCGGCGGCACAGCGTCTGGGCGGTGAGGGCGGCCCGCCCTGGACGCCCAGGCCCGTGCCCAGCACATCCTCCCGCAACTGGTCCGGCCCCAAAGGGCGTTACCCCACCGGCGCCTTTCTGCACGCCCAGCAGCGCCCCGTGCTGCCAGAGGGCGCGGCCGGTGTTCTCGCCGCAGTCCGTGACTGCGGCAGCAAGGCGTACGACGATCCGCCGGGGCCGCGGTGGTCGGCCGATGCGCTAGCCAACGCGGTCGGATGGCGGCTTGTGGAGATCACCGAACGCCAGGGTCCCGGCGCGGCCGCCCAGTTGTTGCACCGGATCGCCCAGGAGATGAACGCCTCCGGCCCCGTCGATGTCCTCGCCGATGTGACCGCCGGGCTTTATCTGCGCCACGGCATCGCCCCCGACGTCTTCGGCCCGCTCGCCGCGACGGCGGGCATGCTCGCCTACACCAAGATCCGAGGCGGCGGCGGATGGCGCTCTTCCGCCGGCAACGACCGCCTGGAGCTATGGCAGCAGGCGCACACCGCGGATGCCGCGATCGCGGCCCAGGACCTCGCGGACCAGGTGGCCAACGCCGTCGCCAACCCGTCCTACGGCCGCACCATCGGCGTCAGCCAGGCCCTGGTCTCGGCGTTCGCCATCCAGCCCCCGGACGTCTCCCGGCCCCCGGCTGCCGACGCGCTCGCCTGCTGGGACGCCGCATATGACGTCATCGCCCACCGTCTGCCAGGCGATGTCCGACTCGGCGACGGCGCCTACCACCCGGTGCCGGAGCCGGCCACACAGCACGACATCGACACCGCATTGTGCCGTCTTGCCGTGGCCACCATCGCCCTGCCTGAACGCGGCGACAAGCGCCGAGCCCTGCTCGCGGCGACGGTCTTGCTGGCCAGCCGTCCCCGCCAGGCGCAGGCCGCGCTGGCGCACGTCTTGTCCTTCGACCTCGGCGCCGGGCCCCTGACCTGGCTCCTGACCGTCCTGCACAGTCATCTGCCGGAAGGGCCCCTGGGTGCGGCTCTGCATGAGCAGCTCGTCGCCCTGTGCACCAGCGACATGCTGTCCGTACGGGTGGAAGCCTCCGCCATTCTCACCCTCGCCGGACACCAGCCGCCCTCCCCGCCGGCAACCGCGGCCCATCCGACACTCGCCCACGCCATCGCCGCCAATCTCAGCAGCGAGGACAGCGCATGAAAGACCCTCGGCTTTATGCGACCCACCTCGTCGACCACTACCTGGGCGCCCGCATCGACGCCGCCGGCCATGCTCCCGGGCTGCGTGAGGCCGTCATCGACCTCGTGGCCGCAGCCGCCCCCGGCCATCTCGAGCCGCTGATGCGCGCACAACTGGACCTGCTGACCCACCCCAGCAGCGACCAGTTCCCCGACGCCTATCTCGCTGATCGGGCCACCGCCGAAGACGCACTGCAGAAGGCTGCGGCAGGCCTGCGTGCCGCGCTCGCCCAAGCCGGACATCTGGTCAACGCCCAGGCCTTCGAACGCGGCGCGGCCGCACGCCTGCGCGATGATGCCCGTCCGGCCCTGCGCGGCGAACTCGCCCGCGTCCCCCGGCCCCTGACACGCCCCGGAGCGCTGCGCTGGTCACTCGCTCCCGCGCCCTGGTTCAGCGACAGCCACCAGGAGCAACAGCCCTGGCCGCCGCTCGGTCTCGCTTCGGTCGCGGGCCTGCGGTCCCTGCCGGAAGCCGCCCGGGCCTTCGCCCGGGTGGACGACGGGCCACACGCGGGCTGGATACAGATCGGACTGATCGAGCGGCAACGCACCCCCGCACGCCGCTACCCAGACCAGCCCGCCCGCCAAGTACTGATCATCGTCGGTCTCGAAGCTGCCGACGACGATCCACCACCCGGTACGCTGCCCCTCTCCCAGGCTCCCTGGCAACTGTGGACCCGCCCGTTGCAGCACCTGGCACCTGCCCTCACCCAGGCGGGAGCGGCAGCCAAGCACATCAGCACCACGGACCAGGCTTTCGTGGCCCTCACCGACGCCAGCGCCACGCCCATGGTCGACGCGCCCCCACGCCGCAGCGGCCCTGGCCTGCCCCCGTACGTCCTTGCACCCGCCGCCAGCGTCGTGGCGGCACTTGGACTTCAACCCACAGGCGGCATCTGCGGGTACAGCCTCAGCGACACAGCAGGGGAAGCACTCATCTGCCGCCAGTGGCGAGGCCACCTCGTCCACGACGGAAGCTTTGAACCCCTCCTGCCCGTGATCGCGGGAGCGGACCTGCTCATCCGCCCAGACCTGTTCACCCGCCTGCACGCCACCATCGGCCCCTCCCGCTGCCAGGCAGGTATCAACGTCCGCCACATGACAGCAGCCCAGGACGACGACCTCCCCGACGACGAGGACTGAGAACACCCCCGCGACGCTCGCCTCCCTGCCCCCGCGGTCTGCTTCCGCAGCGTTCGGCCGGACTCATCTCAGAACCTCGACAGCGCCTGCGAAACACCGGAGTGGGTGGAGGGCACATGCCGTGCTCAAAAGGTCAGCCATGGGTGCAGGACTACCGACCAGCCAAACATACGGGCTCGGGCAGAGGGGTGGATCGCTACGCTGGTCGCAGGTGCGGCGCTCACCCGTGGCGCCGCGCCGACCCGCCTTCAGGGGCTCGCCCGTATCACTGTGGCAGGCGGACACGGGGCGTCTAGCCGCCGCTGGCCTGGTCCTCCTCGCCCTCCCGGCGGACAGGCCCGGCCAGTGCTTCGGCCTCCTGCATGAGCCGGTCTGCTGGAGCGAAGTCCCCCAGCTCGACCGCGAGCGCGGCGCGCACGAACGCGGCGAGCGCGATGCTTCCGTTGCGCACCTCGAAGATGCGGAACACCCCGTCCGCGTACGCGGCGCGGTGTCGGCACTTGGACTGCACGCAGTACCCCTCGGCGGCCAGGGCGAGCCGCCTGAAGGCGCCGTTCTTCTCATCGGTGAGCTGGGCTGGACAGCCCAGTTGATCCAGCGTGATCCGGATGTGGGCGCGCATCTCGGCCGGGCGGATGGTCAGCCGGCCGCCGCCGGGCGTGACATAGCGGCCCGGTGTCACCGGGCCGTACGGATGGATCAGCGGCAGATCCTTGTCCACCGCGTGCAGGGCGGGCAGTCCGTCGTACTCGAAGTAGGGGCCTGCAATGCCGTTGTGCTCGATTGCCATGCTGTCCTCGTCTCGGTCGCGGGGCGGGCGCCGGGCCGTCCCGTCACGCGCTGGTGCCGGGCACGTTCCGCAGCAGTGTGGAGGTCATCGCCAGCAGCGTCTCCGCTCCGGGTCGCCGAGCGGATACGGCACGGCCATCTCGAACGCTGCGCACGGCCCCAGCCGCGCGAGCTGCTGTTCCCACCGGCTCTTGGCGATGGTGATGTGCGCCGTGTCCTGGGCGCTCCCCGGGTAGCCGGGTGCCTGCGGCAGCGTCGCGTTGAGGTCGATCTCGAACCGTGCGTCGCCGGTGCGGCCTTCCTCGATCGCGTGGATCTGCAACGACGTCAGCGGGAACGACAGGTTGACGCGGTGGACGGTCACCTCCGGGGTGTACGCCAGGTTCACCGTGGTCCGGGCGAGCCGCGAGCGCTGTCCCGTCGCCTCGAAGCCGAACAGGTCCGCCTCCAGGGCGAGGATCTTCCGGGCCTCGGTGAAGGGCGACACCCCGACGGCGAGCTGAATGCTCAGCTCGTGGGCTCCCAGCGCGCGGCGCAGCCACGTCTGGTCGGTCCTGACCACCGCGGTAAACCGAATGTCGTCGTCGAAGCGGAGTTCCTGCATACTCCCCTCAAGGGCGTGTCGATCACCCGATTCTGCCGGGCGAGGCGCCGCATCACCGCCGTTTTCCACCCGGCCACGGGCTCCAGCCCCCAGGCCCAACGAACCCAGCGGCCGTCGACCAGGGCTCGGTGCAGCCAACTGCCCAAACAAGGAGGCACCTGGCGTCTCCCGCCCAGGGGCCCCCGGATATGATCACAGCACACCCGATCTCCTCCCCTACATATAGCCCTCTCAATGAGGTTGCAGGCTGGTCTCAATCCTTGCAGCCTTGCAGGTCAAAGCGCTGTTTGGCCGGTTAGATCTCACTTGATCGCATTCTCACTCCTTGCAGCATCACAGGTCAGAGCCCTACTAGAAGACCATCAGGCTGCAGCACAACTGAGACGACATAGGCGAGGGCGCCGGCCGGGCCGGGCACGTGTCCGTGCACCGCGCCGAGGATCCGACCGGGGCCCAGGGCGGCCGGCAGCGGGTCGTACCCGTCCCAGCGCAGCTAGGCGGCGGCCGACGTCATCCGACCGGGGATGAGGGCGTACAGCTCGGAACGCACGGCGGTGAACGCACCGGCGCGGTAATGCAGGGGCGGCAGGTGCGCCGCTCATGGTGCGACCACTACCGCCGCCACAACATCGCGCGGAGAAGATGAACAGGAATGTGAAGGATCTCTGCTCCTGCCCTCTGAGGAGCACATGGGTCTGCCGACCGGAGCCCCCTGGTTTGACTGGGGGGCTACCAAGCCCTGCTCCGTTGGCGAGCAGAGAACGAGATCACTGGACTCTATGCCTTCCCCTACGACGTCGAGGTCGAAATCGCAGGGGAAGGCGTTTCCGCTTAAGCGGTAGGTTCACCAGCCACGCGAGACGCTGCGCGCCGGTAAAATCGATCCCCACCGCAAGAACCTGCTCGCCCCCGAGGGCCGGCATGGTCTGCGACCGGGAGATTTCTGGCGCAAGGCAGATCAGGGCCTCGGATACGAGAGAGCACTCTCGCCGTCCTGATTCGGCACTCGCACGCTGTCGGACTGCCTCATCTCAGAGGAGAGGCCAGCGCTGCTCCAGAAACTCCAGAATCTCACGGAACAAACACTCAATGGCTACCCCCTCGTTTGACCCTAGCACGTCGTCGGGAGACGACACAAGGTGAGGGGCCATCGATATTTTGGCCACGAGGAGAGACCAGTACAGGTTTTCCCCTTCCCCCAGCTTGCCAGCCAAGAAGGAGGAAAACCCTTGAAGGAGCCTCCCTTGATGAGCCGCATTCGCACCATTGATGAAGGCCACAAACTCCCTATAGCCGCCATCCAGACCATAGGCGCCGGGACGCCGCTTCACATCGGAAAGAATCTGGGGAAACTCCACTTACTACCACCTCACGGACTGTACGGGCTCGGCGACATCTTTAGATACTCGCCATACTGCCAATGTGCCATGTACTCGTCTACCGGCTCACCATGACGCCCGGTCCAGGCGTCGTAAACTCTACCCTCCCGAAGCACCACGTCATGATGCCCCCAGTTTGTATCCTGCCCTCGGTACTGACCCAGACTCGGAGCGTTGTAGGCATCCGTTATTCTCATCCGCTCCCCGCCTATTTCCGATTGAATCTTAACGGCAACGTCTTCGCAGCCACTACTGCCGCAGATTTTCGAAGGGTTACTCGGTTTCCAATCGGAACCCAGATCGCCCTCGATTTTTGCAGCCTTATTAGGGGTTCCTCCCGATGCCTCACCGTCAGCCTCACGGAAGGCTTGGCCTAGTTTGTCGGCACCCGAGTCGATCATCTTCTTACCGAAGATCACGGCTCCCACGCCGCCGGCGATCGAAGGGACTCCTACTTCGCACAGCACTCCGGTGCTGCATTCGACTACACCCGAGGCGCCAAGGACGACTCCGCCGCCTGTGCTGAACCCTCCGAGAACGGTTTGCCCGAGCCCCGACCAGAAGTCACTGTCCATCACCAGGCTGGATATGTAGTTACCGAAACTACTTTGAGAATCTCCAGGCCCTGGGTCCAGGGTCGAGGTGCAATAAGTCGTAAGGCCGGCCCCAGTGCAACGAAGATGGAAACCACCGTCGCCTGTTCCTCCGGAAGAATTCACAGAGGCAGTGCCCGAGTTCCCAGATTTTGCGTTATCGGAAGACTCTTGAGGGAACCGTTTTTTGTGCCTTTTCTCGGCTTCCTCAATCGATCCCTTGCCTCCGCACATGCCGCCAGGAAGGTAGAGGCATTGGCCGGTGGGATCGCTGAAGGTGATCGGTGAGTTGTTGGCGTAGGCGTAGCCGTTGAGTGACTGGTGCTGGTCCAGGACCAGCATGGGGTCGACGCTGATGAACTGGCCGGTGGCGGGGTCGTATTCGCGGGCGCCGATGTGGGTGAGGCCGGTGGTGTCGTCGGCGGGTTTGCCGAGGAAGGCCTTGTCGTCGGGCCAGGTTGTGGGTTTGGTGCCGCGGGGGGCGCCGAAGGGGGTGCTGTAGCGCTTGGTGAGTGCGTAGGTGCCGGCTGCCAGGGCGATGCTGGAGGTGCCGTGGTGGTCGGCGGCCAGGAAGTTGAGCTTGGTTCCGGTGACGCCGGTGGTGGCGGTGCGGACGGCGATGGTCTGTCCGTTGGCCGTGTAGTAGCGGGTCGCCGAGGTGGTCTTCGTGGTGCCCTTGACCGTGACGTGGAGTTCTGTGCCGGCGCCCAGGTAGAGGACGGTGTCGCCGTCGCCCTTGGCGCGGCGGATCAGCAGGTCGCCGTTCGCATCGTAGAGGTAGCCGGTCTCCTTGGTGCCCTCGGTGAGTTTGGCGAGGTCGCCTTCGGTGTTCCAGGTCAGTGTCTGCTGGGCCGTGGGGCCGGGGCGGGAGGTGGTGTTGCCGGCGGCGTCGTAGGTGTAGGTGGCGGTGCGGGTGCCGGTGGTCTTGTCGAGGGTGTGGGGCTTGTTGTCGGCGGGGTCGTCGTAGGTGTAGGTGGTGGTCTTGTCGCCGGTGGTGGTGTGCTGGGTCTCGGTCTTGCGCTGGCCGGCGCCGGTGTAGGTGTACGACGTCCAGTAGGGGGCCGCGCCGTCGAGGTTGGCGACCGTGCGGCCGGTTGTGGCGCAGTTCGCGGTCTTGGGGGTCCAGGCTTCGGTCAGGCGGCGGTTGCCGTCGTAGGCGAAGCACTGGTTGTCGGCCTTGGCCGTGCCGCCCAGGGTGGTGGCGTCGGTGATGGAGGTGACGTTGCCGGCGTCGTCCTGGGTGAACTTCAGCTCCTGCGGCATGTAGCCGTGCACGTCGTCGGTGACGTAGGAGCGGGTGAGGCGCCGGGTGCCTTCCTCGTAGTCCCAGTTGAGGTAGGCCTTCTTCGCCGAGGACGTGCCGTCGGTTCCCAGGATGAGCTGGCGCAGGTCGCCCTGCGGGGAGAAGGCGGCGCCGTTCAGGTAGCCGGTGGTGCCCTTGGCGGTGAGCTGCTGTCCCAGGGCGCCGGAGGTGTAGGAGACGCCTTCGGAGGGCAGGCCGCCGACGGCCGGGGCGGAGTACTGGCTGATCGAGCCGTCCAGGAAGTAGCCCGTGCTGAACGACAGCGTGTTCTTGACGTAGCCACCAGAAACCAGGGGCTCGCTGTCGGGCAGGAGCAATTGATGGGCCATCACGTGGTACATCGCGTCGTAGGCGGTGACCTTGTCGGTGTAGGCCTTGCCGGTCACGCCGCCGTCATAGCGGGTGGCGGTGTCCTGCTGGCCCTTGGCGAGCTGGTCGAAGCTCCAGGCGGCGAGCTTGTTGGCGTCGGACTTGTCCTTCTGCCACATGTCGGTCTTGCGGCCGAGCTGGTCGTACTCGTAGAGCAGTGCCTTCGACGCGTCGTCGTTGGGGGTGGTGCTGACGACCTGGTCGAGGTCGTTGTACTCCGTCGCGGTCTTGCCCTTGTCGGGATCGGTGGCCGTGGTCTGGCGGCCGAAGAGGTCGTAGGTGTAGGCCCACTTGGTCTGGTCGGGGCCGGTGACCGTCTTCTGCTGTCCGGCGGGAGTGTAGGTGTAGTCGGTCGTGGTGAAGTCGGTGCCGGTCGGTGCGGGGCCGGCGTACTCGCGGCGCTGGGTGGTCTGGCCGAGGGCGTTGGTGGTGACGGCGGTGGCCTGGCCACCCGTCGGGGCGGTGGTGGCGACGGTGTCGCCGGTGTAGGTGGTGTCGGTGGTCCAGCGGGTGACGCCATGGACCTTCGTCACCGCCTTCTCCGGCCGGGCCGCCCCGTCGTAGGTGGTGTCCGTCTGGAGGGGTGCCTGGCCGCCGGAGACCTCTACGGCGGTGGAGCCGGGCAGTGCGGTGCTGTCCCAGATGTCGCTCTGCTGGCTGACCGCGAGACCGCGCGCGTCGTACTCGGTGAGGGAAATGAGCCGGCCGCCCTGCGGAGTGGGGGCCTGGGTCTGGCGGGAGCGCAGCAGGGAGTCGTAGAACTCGTAGACGGTGTTGTAGGCGGAGCCGTCGTTTCTCAGGGTGCCGGTGGAGACCCAGGACATGTCCGCGCTGGTGACGTGGTAGGCGTAGACGTAGTTGGGGTTCTTGCTCAGCACCCGGGGCCGGTTGGGCAGCCAGAGCTTGGTGATGCGGCCGAGGCTGTCGTATTCGCTTTCGGTGACCTTGCCGTTGGGGTCGGTGACCTTCAGGGTCGCGCCGGTCGCGAAGTCCAGGTCCTGGGCTGTCGTGTAGGTTTTGGCGTCCGCGACCGTTGTCGAGGTCAGCGGGCCCGAGTCGGACGGCTCATAGGCGGTCGAGGCAACCGTCAGATCGTTGGTGTCGGTGACGGCCCTGGCGCGCCCGAGATCGTCGTACGTCGCCTTGGACACCTTCTGCCAGGCAGGGGTGCCGTCGGCGGCGTAGCCCTTGGCGCGTCCTGTCCAGGTGACCTCGCCCTTGACCGGCTTCTGGGACGGCGACCAGGCGGTGGCCGCCGGGTCGTCGTAGACGGTGGCGGTGTCGGCGATGACGTCGCCGGGCCGGGTGGAGTCGGCGGGCAGGTCGAGTGCCGAGTCGGCGGTGGCACACGTCGCGGCGACGGTGCGGGTGCGGGATACGAGGGAGTTGATGCCCTTGTCGTCGTTGCGGGCGTACCAGGTGCGGGTGCACTTCTCGTCGCCGGTGACCGCGTCGTCGCCCTGGTTTTCGACGGTGGCGGCCATGCCGTAGTCGTCGTAGGTGGTCTTGACCGTGGTCGTCCGGTCGTAGGGGGTGAGTTTGCTGGTGATGCGGGTGCGGGTGTGGGTGGCGGCGGTGCGTACGTAGTACGCCTCGGTGTCGGCGTAGGACTTGTGCTGGGTCGCCGTGCGCTTGGACCACGGGTCGCTGACGGTGCCGCCGACTTCTTCCGTGCCGTTGTAGGTGACCGATTCGCGGGTGAAGCCGGCGTACTGCTCGGCGTCCGTGATCTGGTCGGCCTTGATGCCGGTGACGGCGGTGATCTTGCGCTGGTCGGGATCCGGGGTCTTGCCGTCGGAGCCGAGGACGCGGTCGCCGTTCATGCCGCGCAGGTAGATGCTGGTCTGTTTGCTCTGGGTGTGCCCGGAGAGGCCGGTGAGGTGGGTGACCTGCTGGTAGCCGCGCCAGTTGGACCAGGTGCGCTCCTTGGCGGGCGTCATCGGGTCCTCGTTGTAGTGCCAGGCGCCGCCGCCGGTGTACTGGTAGCTGTGCTGGACGGCTTCGGAGCCGCCGTGGGGATCGGTGGTGGACACGGCGCTGACCGGGTACTTCTGGAACCAGTCGAGCCGGGGGTCCTTCTCGCCGTTGGGCGACCAGTACACGGGGTAGCAGCGCCGGGTGTTCTCGTCCAGCTTGGGCTTGGTTCCGGCCGCGGTGCAGTCGGCGTCCAGGTAGGTGACGATGGTCTGGGCGCCGGTCTCGGAGGTGACGGCCTTCAGGCGGGGCTTGTTCAGGGGCAGGATGTTGTCGGCCGCGCCGTCGACCCGGTTGGGCAGCATCACGTGGTCGAACGTGACGGGGTCGAGGGAGAGGTCGGTGCCGCGCTTGCCGGTGTGCCGGAGTTCGTCGAGCCAGAGCGACTGGTCGGTGGAGTCACCGGTGTCGCCGGGGTCGAGGTAGAGGTGCTTGAGCGACCAGACGTCCACCGGCTCGTAGGCGGGGGTGGCTGCCCTGGCGTTCCAGGCGTAGGTGGTGATCGTCGTCAGCCGCTTGCGGGTGAAGAAGGACGGGCCGACGTTGCCGGTGCACTTGTCGCCGTCCTTGCAGATGGCGTCGAAGGGGACGTCGGGCCAGTTGTCGCGGGTGTCCTTGGTCAGTGCGTCGCAGCCGGTGCCCGTGGCCAGGCATCGCTCGGCGTAGTCGAAGACGACCTTGTCGGAGGCGGCCGGGGCGGCGGAGAAGAGCTTGCCGGCGCGCTGGCCGTAGCGGATCTCCTTGAGGTAGCCGCCGCGGATGTAGTCGGTGCCGGTGGTGTCGTCGCCGAGCTTGTCGTAGTTGTTGTGCTCGGCGGTGTACCAGTAGGACGAGGCGTTGCCGTGGGTGTCCTCGATGTAGTCGAGGTTCCAGCGCCAGGCCTGGTTCTTGGCACGCCCGGCGAAGGAGTCGCCGGCGCTGAAGCCGGGTTCGCCCGAGTCGTCGCCGAAGACCGGTACCGTCCACACGGAGTTGGTACGGTCCTCGGTCCCGGCGCCGTCGAGCTTGTTCAGGCCGAAGACGTACTTGGTACCGCCGCCGGTGACGACCGTCCAGTACTCGCCTTCACCGTCGAGGCCCGTGGAGCCCTCGTCACCGTTGTCGGCGCCGGTGGAGTGGGTGACGGTGGAGGCGTCATCGTCCTTGAGCCGCCAGGTGCCGCTCTGATCGTCCTTGACCAGTTCGGTGGCCTTGCCGTTGAGGACGAGGGAGGCGTTGTCGTACTTCCAGCACAGGTCGTACTTGCCGTCCTGGCCGTCGTCGTCGCAGGAGTGGTACTTGCGCTCGATATAGGAGGAGGTCAGGTCGAAGCCGGTGCCGACCTGGCTGCCCTGGTTGTTGGAGTTGGCCGTCTGCCCGTCGATGGCGCCGGAGTCGTAGGAGAGGGACAGGTCCGGCTGGGGACCGGCTGCGGCTGGCGGGACCCGCAGGGGGTAGGACCAGGTAAAGGAGCCGGAGGAGCCGCCGGCCTCCCACGTGGAGGAAGCAGACAACCCGGTTGCCTTGTAACTGCCGGCCCCCGACGTCGCGCCCGCGGTGACGGCCAGGAGCATCGGCTGCCCGCCCGAGGCGAGAGTCACGGGTGCGGAGATGCTGTTCTTCTCGCGGTTGTTGACCGCGTCCAGGACGTGGCGGTGGTGGCATTTGGCCGCGGCGGGGTCCTTCAGGGCGCAGTCGGCCAGGCGGGCGAGCTGCAGACGGCCGGCCCAGTCGCCGCCGTAGGCGGAGGCAAAGGCGGAGTAGTCGATGCCAAGCTGTGTGGTGCCGCCGGCACCTTGGCCGGTGAGTTTGAGGACCACACCCTTGACGCCGAGGGCGGCGGCCGTCTTCTGGTCGAGGACCTCGACGGTGACGGAGCCGGCACGCTTGCCCTTGGCGGGGCTGGTCACGGTGACAGGGAGCGAGCCCGGGGCGGCCTTAACCGTGCCCTTGTCCGGGACGGTCAGCGAGGTCTTGCCGGCCTTCGGCCAGGTGACCGTTCGCTGCTGGTCGTGGCGGGCGCGGGCCGCTGCCGCCTGGTCGGCTGCGGCTGCCTTCTTCACCTCGGCCGCGGCCTTCTTGTTCACCCGGGTGGTGAACGGGCTGACCTTGGCGGAGCGGGCGGGTTCCAGGTGCGGGCGGCCCAGGGGGTCGGTGTCCGCGGCGAAGGCGACGGGGGTGAGGAGGCCGGGCAGCAAGGCCAGGCCGGTGGTTGCGGCGATGCGCCGGGACCAGCGTCTTGTGGTCCCGGGCCTGCGGCGGCCCGTGTCAGGGCGGGGTATGCCCAAGGGGTTCATGCTGGGTTCTTTCTACGCGGCGCCCGGCCGCATCGGGCCGGGCGCAAGCCGTTGGATGACGCGCAGAGCAATGGGGGGTGGCCGCCAGTGGGCTGGCACGGCTGTCCTCGCACAGTGGCGTAGGGCAGCCGGGCCGGCGCCGGGTCAGATGCTGTCGGAGGGACTCAGGACCTGGGTCCGGATCTGGTCGAGATTCATCGCTCCGGTCCAGATCCTCAGCTCCTGCACACCGCCGGGCAGGTAGTTGCCCGTGCTGCCCCCCGCGGTGCCGCGTCCCACGCTCAGCTCCCCGCTGCCCTGCTGCGGCGTGGTGAACGTGGCCGTATCCGACGCCTGGTCGTATTCACCGACGTACAGGTGGGCCTTGCCGTAGCGGGTCTCGGTGCTGGTGCCGTCGGACGGGTCCGTCCACTCCCAGGGCTCCTGGGCGTCGAAGACGCCGGTGAGCTGTACCCATGTGCCGGTTGCGGCGAGATCGACGGCGGTAACCTCCGCGCTCTGAGTGACCTTGCCGGCCGAGTCCACGGCGGTACGGGTGAACTTCCAGTGGTAGGTGCCGGCGTCGAGCTTGACCACCCACAGGGCCCACGACGATTCGCCGCCCATCTTCTGGGCTGCGATCTGGGCCTGGTAGCCGACCGGTTTCGCGGCGAGCGCGGTGGCATCCAGCCGGGCACTCACGGAGACGGTGAAGGAGCCGGTCTCGTCGACGGCCGGTCCCGTGGTGGCGGCGTACTGGGCGGTGCCGTCCAGGAAGAGGGCGTTGTCGTCCTCGTTCACCGTCGTGCCGGTGGGTGCCAGTTTCATGGGCGCCAGCGTGTAGGCCGTGGGCTCGGGGATCTCGCTGCCCTTGGCCGAGGTGGCGTCCCACTGGGCCACCAGCTCGGTGGCGGGGACGTTGTCCTGGCTGGCTGCGGCTTCGGCGGCGACTTCGGCCGGGTTCAGGGCCCGCTGCCACACGGCGGCTTCGTCCAGGAGACCGAAGTGGTAGTTGGTGTAGGTGCCGCCGGCCTTGGAGCGGCCGAACTGCAGACCGCCGGCGGCCGTCCACGGGGTGTAACCGGGTGCTGTCTTGGACAGAGGGACGGGCGTGCCCTGGGGCCGGCCGTTGATGAACAGCTGGATGGTGTCGTTGCCCGGGTCGGTGTCGGGGATGTTGTCGTCGCCTTCGGTCTTGAAGACTCCGGCCACGTGCGTCCATACCTTCAGCGGCGGGTTGTCACGGTCGGCGACCGAACGGATGTAGACGGGGTCGACGACGTCCTTGTCCGCCCGGTTGAACACCCACTTCTTCAAAGCGGAGGAGTAGTACAGCGCGAAGGAACTGTTGTCGCTGCCGGGCGCGGAGAGCACTGCCCGGTTGGCGGAGGCGTTGGTCAGCTGCACCCAGGCCGAGACGGTGAAGGAGTCCTGTGTGTTGACGGCCGCGGTAGAGGTCGCGGCGTAGCCGTTCTGCTTGGCTGGGTCGGTGGTGTCGTCGTTCAGGCGCAGCGAGTTGTCGGCATCACCGAGGCGGGCCCGGGTCGACCATCCGGTGCCTTCGGGGCCGACCAGGGTGGCGTCGTGCCGGGGGCCGACGGTGGCGTAGTCCTTGGACGTCATGGTTCCCGACCCCGGGATGCCCTCGAAGTGCCAGCGGCCTGTCTCGCCTTCGGCGGGCGCCACTTTGAAGACGAACTCCTCGGGTGTGCCCCACCGGTTGTAGACGTCCTTGGCCCGCACCGACAGCACCTGCGTGCCCGACAGCGGCGGAGCGACGTCCTTGACCTGGACCTTCGTGGTGCCGGAGATCTGCTTCGCCGCAGTGGACAGCAGCTTGTACTCGTAGGCGGTGACGTCGGTGTGCCCGGAGGCGTCGATGTCCGCGGTGTTCGGCTGGAAGGTGAAGGATCCGGGGATGCCGGGGCCGCCCTTGCCCTCACACAGGTTCGCCGTGCACTCGGTGTACGGGGAGCCCGCAGTGATGCGAGGTGCCTTCGGCGCCGTGGAGTCGATCTTGAAGTAGCACCAAGGGCTGTAGGAGGACCACAGGTCGCCGCTCTTGCCGCTGTAGGACCAGTGCGACTGGGTGCGTGCCTTGTACCGGTACAGCCCCTTGTCCGCGCGGTCGCTGGTACGCATCTTCTCCAGCGTCTCGTCCGGGTGCCAGCCGGTGTCGGGCATGTGCCCGGTCCACACCTGGTGCCAGGCCGCGTCGTCACCGCGCTCGATGACGTACTCCGCCTGCAGCGAGCCTTCCTCGTCGCCCTTGTGGGCCTCGACCAACGTCTGCACGCGGGCCTGGACCATCGGGTCCTTGCGCGTCACCACCAGCGGGTCGGAGGAGGACTTGTTGCAGTACCCCGTCGTCCCGCTCCCCGGAATCACACCGACACTGGTCGGCACGCCCGGCCTGTAGGCGAAGACCACCTGCAGTTCGGCGTTGTCGTCAAACCGCTTCCACGCCCGCGGGTCGCCCTCGTCCTTGGCGCGCAGCATCAGGGTGAGCCGGCTGATCTTGCCGTCCGCGAAGGAACGGACGGTGCTGGTGAGGTTTTCGTCCGATTCCGCGGAACTGTCGTTGAACTCGATGGTCTTGTCGGGCTGGTCGGGGCTGCACAGGTCGCCGCGGCCTGCCGCGACGTTCTGATCGCCCATCAGGTCGAGCTGCTGGGGGCCGGGCCACCGGGTGCCCTCGGAGATGTTGTCGGTGCGCACCAGGTCCACCCAGTGCGGGTCGCAGTTGAACGACCACGTCTCACGGGCCCGGAAGGTGGCATCCAGCACGTACTTGCCGGCCAGGTTCGTAGGCGCGAACTCGAAGTACATACGGTCTACATAGCCGCCGCCGCAGTAGTAGCCGTCGGCGGTACCGCACTTGCCGACGCCCTTGTCACCGTCGAACATCCAGAACTTGTCGCCGTCGGAGGACAGCTTCGTGCGCTCCGCAACGCCCAGGCCGACCGAGGGGTCGATGTAGACGGGGTAGACGGTGTCCTTGCCGCGCAGCAGGTCCAGGTCCGGGTGGACCGTGACCGCGCCGTCGTCGACCTTGACCGGCAACACCGCGGTGGCGTCACCGTCCCCCGGCCGCGACGGGTCGTCGTTGTCCTGCGGGCCGGCGGCAGTGGGCGCACTGGCGCGCGTCAGCTGGGGCTGCGGGCCGGTCTCGTTGTCGCCGGCGGAGTCCCACATCTGTCCCGCGGGGCCTCGGAAGACGGCGTTGCCGTCCTCGTCGACGGCGCGCAGGCCACCGCCCGCGCCCGGCGCCACGGACAGGCCGTCACCGGCCGCGGTCAGCTTCACCTGTTCCAGAGCGGGGTTCTGCGCCGCCTGGGGCGTCTTGACGACGAGGACCTCGCGGTAGCCCTCGGCGGTCGCCGCCAGCTGCAGGTCCACCCCGTCGAAAACATCGGCATAGGTGGCGGTCGGGCCGTCAAGGACCGGCTCCGGCAGTGCACCGGTCCAGTCCAGCGTGATCGACCGGCCGTTTTTGCCCAGCCGGATCATGTCCGCTCCGCTGCCGCCGCCGGCAAACGAGAGGTCCACCACCGCGCCTTTGGGAGCGATCCGCCCGTCCGCGCGCCGCTCCAGCACCGGATCGACCACACCCCAGCCGCCGTCTTCTTCCTTGACCCGCTGTGGAGTGGTGGACTGCGTGAGCGTGAAGGAACCGTCCGGATTCGCATGTGTGGTGGAGTACTCGGTACGGTCCGCCGCCACCTCCACAGGTTCCCCCGAGGCCTGGGCCTGAGCCGACGCCGTGACCTCATCGACCGCCCCTGCCCCGGCCTCGGCGGTCACCGCCGACGCCGGGGCGGCGGAGGCCGGCAGCACAGGCAGCGCCGAGACAACCAGCGCCGCCGCCACGCCCCCCAGAAGCACTCCACGTGATCTTCGGAGTCTCCACGACCCTCCCGAAGATCTCCACCAGTTGTCCACGTAACCCCACCCCTGACACAGGACTCACAAAGAACCCGCAAAGTAAATGCACCGTTACCGTGAGGCGTCAATCAAGTGTGTCTTGGGTCACAAAACTATGGCCGAAAGCAGCTGACCTGCGCAGATAGTGCCGCTGCCCGCTTCGGCAGTCCCGAACCGGGAGCGATCCTCACAGTCCGGCCCAGACCAAACTTCGCTCTGCGTACAGGCGCGTATACACACAAACGCCCAGCGCGAACACACCTCTCATCCGCACGAACCCGTGACCACCGCTGGAGCGAAGAAACCTTCCGTTTTGAAGCTCTGCCTGACGCCACCCAAGAGTGGTCGACTCACTGAGTTGACGCGCTAGGTGACGTCGGTGCGCGTGCGGCAGATCTTGTCGATGGCCCGGCGCATACCGTGGCCAGCGGCCTCGGCACCAGAGGCGAACAGCGGTCTGGGGAGGTGTAGTCCCGGGTCGCCTCGGCTGTTTCGACGGTGATCTCCCCAGCGATGGTGGCCACGCGCAGCGCCATCAGCTGGTCTCCGTCGTGGCAGCCGGCGGCCGAGATGGTTGATGACTCGGCCGGCCGTGGACTTCGAGATGCCGAACAGCGGAGCGAGTTGCCGTAACGTCGACTTGGTGCGTCAGCAGGCCGTGACCAGCAAGACCCGGTCCTCCCGCGGCAGACTCCACGGCCGGCCTCGGTGGACTCCATCTGCTCCATCACGCCGCAGCATGGTCAGCAGTTTGCCGAAGCAGCGCGGGCTCAGCCCAGCGAACGGGGTTATCCAGGAGGCTCCGATGCTGTGATCACTCTCGCCACATCATGATCATCACTCAGGCCGGCCCTGGGTGACAGACCTCATGTCCCTGCCCGACACCCACGTACGAGCCGTCACCGAGCGAGCCGTCACCGCCGTCCGCGACACCACCCTCACCCGCAGCGAAGCCACCCGCACCGGACGCGGCATCATCGCCGAACTGCCCGGCTTCCACACAGGCGACGCCCTCGCCTCAGCCGTCCTGACCGCAGCAGCACCACACCGAATGGCCGTCTACGACCGCCGCGTCCAACACGCCCTCGACACCCTCCGCCTCATCCTCACCCCCGCACCGGGACGCTACGGCCGCTACCTCCAGCTCCTCGACGACCTCCTCCACCACGGCGGAGCACACGCCGACGGCTGGACCGCATGCGACATCGACACCGCCCTCTACTGGACCGGCGGCAACGGCAACCCGCCCCAGGCAGCAGCACGGTAGGCCCGCCCACACCAGCACGACCCGGCCACCCCGACCGGCAACCAGGCCGCTGACCAGTACAAACCCGCATCAGCTCTTTGGATGCCGGGCATTATCACCAACAGCACCCCGCTGTTATCAACAAACTCCGAACAACCGCAGGCCAGATGCCCCATCAGCATCGCCTCCAGCGTCCCGCAAGCGCGGAGACCGTTATCAAGGAATCCGCAACACCCCAGCTCGAGCCACCCTCACTACACCAACTACGAACCCCGGAATCACAGCTACTCCACCCGGCCAGCGCCAGGCGTAGAAAGTCGGCAACCGGCCCAAACATCTGGCTCAATTTCCCTCATTACCTGTGGGGAAGCATTCGAGCTCTAGGTCCAAGGCCCGGACCACGTGGTCCGGGCCTTCGACGTGCTCGGACCCTTGCAGAACTTATTTCCCGGTCGCTGCTGTCCGAGCCACGGCTTTCGACACCAGGGGGTGAAGAAGCCGTTCCCAGCACGACGAGACGCAAGCACCTGAGTCCTGTCACTGTCCCGCCCGCCATGTCGAACCTACGCCGGAGGCAGTACCGATGACCAGCCGCCAGACACCCGGGGCAACACCCGCGCCGCTCGCCGCTACGCTGAACACGCCCGCCCTGGGCCGGGCCGAAGCTCCACAGGGATGCTCTTTAGAGAGCCCTAGCGGGGTCGCCGACCGCGAGGCGCGCGCCCCCCCACGCGGACGACACCACCACAGGTGTCCGCCGTCTCTGTTCCTCCGCCTCGTAGGAGACTCCCGATGTCTCGGGACCCGCACCCGCACTCCCCTATACCCGCCCGCCCCGAACCGCCCGGCCCGGCCCGGCCAGCGCAGGGACGCCGTCGGAGACCCCGCTGCTGTCGGTGCACGCCGCCGTGGTGTTCCTGGCGGCCGTCATCATCGGCCTCGTCATGGGCGGCCTCATGTTCCTCCACGACGAGTCCGTGCCCGCGGCCGTCGCGGCGGGCCTGGTGGTCGCTGGAGGCAGCGTTCCCGTGCTGCACAAGCTGATCGGCTGACCGGCAGTGGGCCGGGTGCACACGCTGCGCCCGACCCCACCGCCTCCGGCAGGGCCTGTTTTTGAACTTCCTTCTGGGCTAGTCAGGGTCTGTTTGGGCTCTCTGGGCGTGAGGGCCTGCCGTTCGGTGAACAGTGGCCGTGACCGGTGCCGAACGGCTGATCGGTCGGGTGGCCACGAGCTCCCGCAGACGGGGCGGCCGGTCCGAGCAGCTATGGACCGGCTGCCTCATGGCGAGGGTCAGCACAGTGGTGGTCGCTGTCCTGCTTGCGTGCGGTGGAGGGGTGGCGGCTGGCGAGGCCGTGCAAGGCCAAGTCAGTTGAAGACTGCGGCCACGGTGTCCGAGAGCTGGTTCAGTACGTCCCGCGAGAGCTGCACCGAGCCGGTGAACGAGAGGAAGCCGTGAATGGCTCCCTCGACCGGGAGGTGCTGGACCGGAACGCCGGCGTCGGCTAGCTTGCGGGCGTAGTGGTCGCCCTGGTCGCGCAGGGGGTCGTTCTCGGCAGTAACGATGACGGCGGGAGCAAGTCCGGCCAGTTCGTCGGAGCGTGCCGGCGAGACCCGCGGGTCGGCGCCCTGGTCCGGGGTGCTGAGGTAGGCGCCCCAGAACCACTCGAGGTAGGAACGGGAGAGGACCGGGCCCGTCATGTTCTCGTACATCGAGGGGCTGTCGTCGAACCGGTCGACCGCCGGGTAGGCGAGCACCTGGAGCGTGATGCGAGGTCCCCCGCGGCGCAGGGATTCCTGTGCGAGAACCGCGGCAAGGTTGCCGCCGGCGCTTTCGCCGAACACGGCGATGCGCTCTCTGTCGCCCCCGAAGCCGGGGGCGTTGCCCACGATCCAGGTCAGCGCGGCGTAGGCGTCGTCGACCGCGGCCGGGAAGCGGTGCTCGGGTGCCAGCCGGTAGTCGACGGAGACCACGATCGTGCCGGAGCGGCTGGCCATGATGCGGGCGATGTTGTCCTGGGTGTCCAGGTCGCCGAAGACCCATCCGCCACCGTGGAAGAAGAGCGTCACGGGCAGTGGCCCGGCGTCCGGCTCGGTGAAGGGCCGGTAGATACGGACGGGTACGTCGCGGCCGGTGGCAGGGACCGTGGTGTCCCGGACGTCGGCGACCGGTACGGGAGCGCCGGCCAGGGCGCCGAAGGCGCGCCCGAACGCGCGGTTCTCCGCCACCGTCAGGGTTTCGGGAGCCGGTCTGCCTCCTGTGGCCACTTCCTTGAGCAGGGTCTCGATCTGGGGGTCGAGGGGCATGGCACTCACCTGTCTGAAGGGACGGCCACCCGGTATGGAATGACCTTTCCAGGATCATCGGCAGGGCATGATTGGAATGTCAATTCCAACTTGAGTAGCGTGGGCATATGAGCGCACCAGCGAAGACCGGAGAGCCGAAGAGACAGCGGCTCACCACGGGGGGCCGCAAGACCCGCGAACGCATCATCGAGGCCGCTGCGGAGCTGATGTTCCACCGCGGCGCGGGGGGCACGAGCATCCCGGACATCCAGGCGGCCGCCGGGGTCAGCGCGTCGCAGATCTACCACTACTTCGGCGACAAGCAGGGCCTGGTCCTGGCGGTCATCGACCACCAGACGGACATCCGGCTCGCCCAGCAGCGTCCGCTGCTGGACAACCTGGACAGCATCGAGGCCCTGCGCGAGTGGTGCGACAGGGCAGGGAGCCGACAGGACGAAAGAGGATGCGAAGGCGGCTGCGAGATCGGCTCGCTCGCCAGCGAACTCGCCGACGGCGACCAGTCGGCACGGACCAGACTCGTCTCCGCCTTCGACCGGTGGGAAGGGCCCATCAGGTCGGGACTCGCACGCATGCAGGCACGGGGCGAGCTGAGCGAGCGCGCCGATACCGCCGCGCTCGCCACCGCTTTGCTGGCCGCCATCCAGGGCGGCATGCTGCTGTCCCAGGTCCGCCGGTCGAGCACCGCCTACCGGCAGGCCGTGTCAGCGGTGATTGACCACATCGAGAGCTACCTCGTCCGGTAGCGGCTTGAGGGCGTCAGCTCACCGCTGTCATCCTTTGACCTGCTGATACAGAGTTCAGAAACAGGCGCTGAAGGGGCGTCGGTGACGTAGTGCTCAGTGGTGGTGAGTGGTCGGGGCAATGGTGCGGTGGTGCACGCTCAAGGACGGTGCAGCTGGTGGCAGCACGATTCCGGGGACGGGTCGTGGCGCAGTATTCGCATGGCTTGGGTCAGCCGCTGTAGCGGGCGTTCATCAGGTCGTTCCACTTCTGCTTGTCGGCCGGGTCGTTGGCGCAGCTGCTGCAGTGGGGCAGGTAGTCGGTCCGGGTGGGGTACGGCACGTTCGAGTGGATGGTGACGGTCGGGCGCAGCGTGAGGGGGCGGCCGCACAGCGGGCAGAGGTCTCCGTGGAGCAGTTCGTGAGTCATGCGGCGGACTGTGCACAGGTCGGTGGCTTACCGTCTCGGGCTGGCGGCGCGGCCCGCCCGGCGGGATGTCCGGTAAAGACTTGGCGATGGCCTCCCGCCCGGCGGGACGTACCCGAGATCGCGCTGTTCCGCAGGTCAGTACCGGGGTTCTATGGGCCGGTGATCAGCAAAGCCGAGATTCGCCCGGAGCGCTGGGCGGCGGAGTCTACGGTGGAGGCATGCCGACGTCTCCTCCGCCCGCCCCTGATCAGGCCTTGGTGCCGGTGCGGGTCCTCCTGCCCGGCGGCCAGGAGGTCGTCGCACGGCTGTGGGCACGCCGCCAGCTGCCCGGCGGATGGCGCTACCACATCGGCATACCCGTCTACAAAAACGGGCCCGGGGACACCGTGGAGGCGGCCGAGTACCGGGTCTGGGTGCGGGCGCCGGACCACGTGCGACCCGTGCCCGGCGTCTCGTACGACCAGGTGCCCACCGAGTACCTGCCGAAGCCGTCGGTCGTGGACCAGGTCCTCGGGCCACGCCGCCCGTCGGGATGGGTGCTGGCGAAGGCCGGCGGCCGCGGTCCCGGCCGGGGCGGTGCCGTACACGCCGTCGACTGCGAGGAGGCCCCGGCCCGCGCACAGGTGCTGACGCTGGACCGGGCCCTGGACGGTGCCCAGCAGCCGGGCGTCCGGCTGTGCTCACTGTGCGGCGCCGCCGCCGAGCTTGACCCATTCTCAAGGGCTTCGACCACGCCTTGGACGACTGACACGTCCAGGGCTCAGCCTGTTGCCCTGTGTGGCTCCTGCCTCAGTCCCGGATGAGCTGCTGGAACTGTGGGCAGCCGACGGCGTGCCATTCCCTGACGAGAATCTCTCCTTCGATGACCACGACTTCCGCGTGCCACGGCAGGCAGTCGTGGCACGCATAGATCTCGTACGGGTTGCCGTCGTCATCGAAGGCCCTGAGATCGACAGAGCCGACCGGCGCTCGGTAGGTAACGTCCTGCTGGCTATCTGCACCTTGTACCATGCCGGTCAGTATCTCGCTGTCACTTCCTTGTACCATCATCGCACCCACGGTGGCTGCCTCCCTGGGCCCTACCCAGCTGATTCCTGTTCCGAGGTTCCTCAGCACGGCGGAATCGCTGCTGGGCAACGGGCGTGCTGCTGGTGCGGCGCCACGGTTTGTCGTACCGGCCGCCGCACGTGCGGCACTCCGCGCGGAAGAGTGCCGTAGCCGGGCCCATCTGCTCGCTCGGCTCTGCCGGATACTCTGCGTTCTGTATCTTCGCCACGAGTTGGGGTGTAGCGCAGGCGCAGATGCGGGTTCCCCAGGCGCGGCCGAGACCGCCCACCGGCGCCTCGACGAAGTCGGTGCGATAGCCGTCGACCGGCCAGTGTTTCTTCTTGATGTTCGATGCGTTCAGAAAGCGGCGCTGGTCGGCCTCGCTCGGGAAAATCAGCAGCAGTCCGGCCAGCAGTAGGAACGCCTCCCCGCGCACGCGGTGGGGGTCGGGATCGAAGACCGCGGCCGGGACACCGCTTCCGTCGACTAGGGGTACGCCGCCGGCGTACCGGGGAGCACCGGTGCTGAAGCCCACGGTCGCGGTGACGCCGTGTTCGTCGGCGAGCTTGGCCAGGGCCTGGTCAACACCCCGGCGGAAGACACGGGCCACCTGCCAGTGTGTACTTGGCGGCCGGGTGCGAGCGGCCTGCTCGGCGATGGTGGCCTCGGCCAAGGCCTTGGCCTGAGTGACGGCGTTCCGCGCGCGGATCTGCTCCTTCTTCTTCTCCTTCTCCCGTTGCAGGGCGGCCAACCGGGCTTCGTGGAGGCGCCGTCGCCGCTCCTCTTCCTCCAAGTGGGCGGCCTCGGCCGCAATGTACTGCGGAGCCGTCCACACCGTGTCGAGCGGACGCTGTGGATACCACAGCGGGCTGCGCGGAGTGTGGGGGACGATGCGGTGGGCGAACGCCCAGCTGAGGAACTGGGGAAGCGAAGTCCTGACCGGTCTCCAGCCGCCCTCCTCGAACTTCACCAGGCCCTCGGTGACGGCCAGGTGCTTCTGCCCGTCCGGCCGGGACACGCGCACGGAGGGGACCGTGCCGAGCCAGGGCGGACGGGGCCGGTCACTGAACCAGATCGAGGTGACACCGTCGGCGGCCATCTTGTCGGTGCGGGCGGTGATGTCGGTGTCTGTGATCGGCGCGAGCTGGGCTTCCAGAGCCGTCTTCCAGGTTCCGGCCAGGTCGGTGGCCAGCACATGCGGGATCCTGTTCGTGCTGCACACCGGAATTCAGTGGGAGTACCTGCCGCAGGAGCTGGGCTTCGGATCCGGTATGACCTGCTGGAAGCGCCTGGCCGCCTGGAACGAGGCCGGCGTCTAGGAGAAGCTGCACCTGGTGCTGCTGATGAAGCTGCGGTCGGCGAAGAAGCTGGACTGGTCGAGGGCGGTGATCGACTCCTCCCACGTCAGGGCCGCCCGCCGGGGCCCAAAAGCGGTCCCAGCCCGGTCGACCGAGCACGGCCGGGCAGCAAGCACCACGTCCTTGTCGACGGCCAGGGCATCCCGCTCGCGGTGTCGCTGACCGGAGGCAACCGCAACGACGTCACCCAGCTCCTGCCCCTGCTCGACCAGGTCCCACCGGTCGCCGGCGTCGTCGGCAGGCCACGGCGACGGCCGGACATGCTCCTCGCGGACCGCGGCTACGACCACGACAAGTACCGGCGACTGCTGTGGAAACGAGGCATCCGGCCCGCGATCGCCGAACGCGGCCAGCCACACGGCACCGGCCTGGGCATCTTCCGCTGGGTCGTCGAACGCACCATCTCCTGGCTGCACGGCTTCCGCCGCCTGCGCATCCGCTGGGAACGATGAGACGACATCCACGAAGCCTTCCTCGGCCTCGCCACCTGCCTCATCACACACCGCCACGTCCAACGCCTTTGTTAGGACCTCTAAGGCCGGGTGCCGGTCAGTCGAGCGGGAGGTTGTTGAGCGCTCCCTGGACGACCTCGGGCATGGCCGGGTGGATCCAGTACTGGCCGCGCGCCACGGAGCGGGCGTCCTGGCCGAGTGACATCGCCTGGATCAGCGGCTGGATCAGGGTAGGCGCCTGCGGGCCCATGATGTGCGCTCCCAGCAGTTTCCCGGTGGCAGGGTCGGCCAGCACCTTGGCGAAGCCTGTGGTGTCCTCCATCGCCCAGCCGTACGCAGTGTCGGAGTAGTCGGTCCGGCCCACCACGTAGGGCGTGCCGGCCGCCTTCGCCTCCTGCTCGGTCAGCCCCACGGCGGCGATCTGCGGGGAGGAGAACACCGCGTGCGGAACGTAGCGATGGTCGGTGGCGATCAGGTCGTCCGGGTGGAGGACGTTGTGCATGACCGTCTGCGCCTCGGCGTTCGCCACATGCTTGAGCATCCACTTCGAGGAGACATCACCCAGTGCCCATACACCGGGTACAGAGGTGGCCTGCTGCTCGTCGACCACGATCCGGCCGTCGGGATGCGTGGCCAGACCGCCGGCCGCCGCGTCCACCAGATCGGAGTTGGGACGCCGGCCGATCGCCATCAGCACCTCGTCGACCTCGACCTCTTCCGCACCCTGCGGGCCCTCGAGGTGCAGCACAATCCCGTCATCGGTGCGCCGGGCACTCACCATCTTTCGGCCCAGGCGGACGTCCCACTGTTGCTTCGCCAGTTCGGTGAAGCGCTGCGCGGTCTCTGCATCCTCACGAGCCAGGAGCTGGTCGAGCATCTCCACCACGGTGACCTCGACACCGAGCGACGAGAACACGTGCGCGAGTTCGGTGGCCACGAAGCCGCCGCCCACCACGGCCATCCGGCGCGGCAGCCGCTCCATGGTGCGGACATCGTCACTGGTACGGAAGCCGACCTCGGCCAGCCCCGGGATCGGCGGCACCAGCGGACGGCTGCCCGCCGCCACCACGACCTGGTCGGCGGTGAGTTCGACCGTTCCCTCCGCGGTCTCCACCTCAAGTCGGCGCTCACCGGTGAAGCGGGCGGTGCTCTCGTGGTAGAGGGTGATGTTGGCGCGCTTCTCGTGGCCGTCCAGCCACCAGGCCGACACCGGGTCGATATGCCGGTTGAGGCGGTCCATGGCGGCCGCCCAGTCGGCACCGCGCAGCTCCAGGTCCACGCCCAGCTGGGCGCCGTGCTGGGCGGCGCGCGCCGTGTCGGCGGTGTGGACGAGCATCTTCGTGGGGACGCAGCCGACGTTGAGGCAGGTGCCCGCGTACTTCCGCAGCGGTCCGACGCCCTTGTCGACGATGGCCACCTTCAGGCCGTCGAACCGCTCGTCGAGTACGCCGACGCCCGATCCGGCACCGATGACGACCAGGTCGAAGTGGCCGCCTGCCGTGGGGGTGTTCATGTCTGCTCCGTTCTCTGCAGGCCTTGGAGGGCGTTTCCGTTTCCGGTGACCAGGTCGTCAGTTGCGGCCGGCCATGACGCCGCCGTCGACGTTCCAGACCGCGCCGGTGACCCAGTCCGTCTGGTCGGAGAGTAGGAACACCACGGTGGCGGCGACATCCTCGGGAGTGCCGGTGCGGCCCAGCGGGTGGAAGGAGTTGAAGCCGTCCAAGGCACTGTCCATTTCGGCCTTGGGGATGAACTCCTCGTAGATGGGGGTGCGTACGACCGCCGGGGCGACGGCGTTGGCGCGGATGCCATACGGGGCCAGCTCCATGCCCAGGTGCTGGGTGAGGGAGTGCAGGCCGGCCTTGGCCATGGAATACGCGGAGGACGGGGTCGCGGCGACGGCCTGGTGGGCCCACATGGAGCCGACGTTGACGATGGAGCCCTTGGTGCCGCGCTCGACCATGTCTGCGGCGACGCTCTGGGTGATGAGGAAGACGGCGCGGTTGATGGCCTGGTAGCGGTCGTAATCCTCGGGCGTGTGCTCCAGGAACGGCTTGGGTGCGAACACGCCAGCCGCGTTGACCAGGAGGCTCACGTCGGCGTGGTCGCGGGACAGCTCGGCGCGCAGACGCTCGACGGCCTCGGGGTCGTTCAGGTCGGCGGCGAGGCCGCTTGCGTTCGGGCTGGCCAGTTCGGCTACGGCCCTCGCCGCGCTGGCGTCGGAGCGGCCGGTGACGACGACGCTGCCGCCGGCGTCCAGGATGTGCCGGGCGATGGACAGGCCCATGCCGCTGGTGCCGCCGATGATGACAGCCTTCTTGCCGGTGAGGTCGATGGTGGTGCGGGACATCTGGTGCTCCTGGTGCGAGGGGGGGACGAGGGTGTGGCGCCCTGAACTGCCCCGAAACATCTCCGTGCTGGGGTAAATCGCCGCTCGGGTGCCGGGAATGCCTCATGAGGCGAGTAGCCGGGGGCCGGGGAGGAGGGAGGCGGCGGGCCGCCGGGTGAGGGGCGGCAGCCCGTCCGGGACCGTCAGACGGTGTCGTAGATCCGGATCTCGGGGTCGGCGGCCAGCAGCGGTGCCAGCCCGCCGACGACGTCCTGCTGGAACAGGGTGCTGTTGAGGTAGGCGCGGGCTTCGGCGACGGCGGTGAAGCCGTGCAGCACCTGTACGTCCTCGTCGCGCACCAGCAGTTCCTTGGACTCGGCGCCCGGGACGGTGTCGAGGAACGGCTGCTTGTACTTCTGGTACACGCCAGCCGCCGCGACGCGGTTTTCCTCCGCTACCGTCAGGGTGATTTCCAGGTAGGCCATGACTCGTCCTTTCGTCGACACTGCCGCAGGTTTTTCTACGGGCGATCGGATGAGTCAAAAGTAGGTCGCCGCGACGACGTCCGGTAGAGGATATTCAGTGATGCCGCTATAACGAGCTTGCATTACTCCATGGGCGAGTCCGGCGGGGCGCCTGCGGTCTGCCCGGAAGGGGGCTCGCTGCCAGGCTCGGGAGAGGGCCCCAGACAGCCGGCGGAGTCGGCGAGGCAGGCGACGAACTCCTCCAGATCGGCGCCGAGCGGATTGCCGCGCCCCCAGACGGCCTCGTAGGACATCTCCACGGGAAGCCCGCCTCGCACCAGGGGACGGCAGTTCGCGTGTTCCTGCGTCACTTTCGATTGGGGCAGCAGGGCGGCGCCCACCCCGAGGCGCGCCCACTCGCCCAGCACGCGATAACTGGCGGCCTCGCCCGCGTAGGTCCGCAGCGGCAGGTCATTGTCCCGGAACAGCTGCGTGGTGAACGTGGTCAAGCCGCAGCTGTTGGGCACGAGGATGAAGTCGGCGCCGGCGGCATCGGTCAGCTCCACGGGACCGTCGGCGCCGGGGGCGACGGCTGGGTCGATCACGACGACGGGCTCGGTGAAGATGGTGCGGTGCCGGTAGGCGGGCATGGGCTCGACCTCGGGCACCAGCAGCACGTCCAGCTCTCCGTCCTTCAGGGCGGTGCGCAACAGGTCCAGGTCGGCCTCGCGCAGCACCAGGTCACGTGGACGGGCCAGGCCGCGGGCCGCGCTGAAGGCGCAGCCCACCAGGTCCGCGCCGATCAGGGGAGACACTCCCATGCGGATCGCCCCGGTGGCCGGGCTGGTGAGCCGCCGTGCCTCGGCCGTGATCGAGTCCAGCGCCTCCAGAGCCCGGTCGATCATCGGCAGCACGCGCGCGCCGTGTGCCGTGGGTTTGACGCCACGCGGCGAGCGGTCGAACAGCTTGACGCCGAGTTCGTCCTCCAGGCGGGCCACCCCGTTCGACAGGGCAGGCTGGGTGACGCCGTAGTCGCGCGCGGCGGCGCTGAACGACTTGGTCCGGGACACGGCCTGCGCGTACCGCAGCCCTTCGATGTTCATCGTGAACCCCTCTCGGCTACAACCTCAGGATATAGCCGCATTCATAATCGTCGTCTACCGGATGCCGGGCAGCCGTCCTACTGTTGGCGAAGCACGATCCGCCGGCACGGCGGGGCGGATGATTTCCGCTGGTTGTTGCCGCCCGACGAATTCACAGTACCGGGAAAATCCGCTTGCGAATTTCCCCTTCATCTTTCCAGGAGTGATCGCCGTGTACGAGAACGGCCGCCAGGTACACAGTGCCGCTCAGGTGACCGATCCGGGTGGGCCGGTGCGTCCTGCCCCGGCCCAGCCCCGTGAGCCTGGCCCCGGCGAGGTGCGCCTCGACGTCAGGGCCTCCGGTATCTGCGGGGCCGATGCGGGGATGGCCGCGAATCCCACGCCCGCCTACGGATTCCCGATCACCCCCGGGCACGAGGTGGCCGGAGTCGTCGCCGAGGTCGGCGAGGGTGTGGCGGGCTGGGAGGTCGGCGAGCGGGCCGGGGTCGGTTGGTTCGGCGGCTCCTGCGGGTACTGCACGGCTTGCCGGTCGGGCGACGTGGTCCACTGCGCCGAGCGGCAGATCCCCGGCCTCAGCTACCCGGGCGGCTGGGCCACCACCATCACCGTCCCCGCCGCGGCGCTCGTCCGTATTCCCGGCGGGCTGTCCTTCGAGGAGGCCGCGCCGTTCGGCTGCGCGGGTGTGACCACGTTCAACGCGCTGCGGCACAGCGGGGCCGAGCCCGGCGACCGGGTCGCGGTCCTCGGTATCGGTGGCCTGGGGCACTTCGCGCTGCAGTTCGCCGCGGCCATGGGCTTCGAGACGGTCGCCATCGGCCGCGGCGCCGACAAGCGGGAATCCGCCCTCGGCCTCGGCGCGCACCACTACATCGACGCCTCCGCCGAGGACGCCGGGAAGGCGCTGCGCGCCCTTGGCGGTGCCCGGCTGCTCCTGTCCACGGCCTCCAGCAGCAAGCCGCTGGCCGGGCTCATCGACGGCCTCACCTCGCACGGACGTCTCACCGTCATCGGCTTCGACGGCCTCCCCCTCGACCTCCCGCTGGACAAGCTGGTGATGTACGCCCGCCACGTCACCGGGCATGTCACCGGCAGCCCGGTCGAGACCGAGCAGGCCATGCGTTTCGCCCTGGCCAGTGGCGTACGACCGCAGGTGCAGACCGCGCCACTGGAGCACGCGGCCGAGGCACTGAAGACCCAGCAGGCCGGACAGGCCCGCTTCCGCATGGTCCTCACCACGGGCGAGTGACCATCTCGCCTCACCATCCCCGAGCAATACCCGGGCGGTGCCGCCGACCCGTTCAGGAAAGGAGTGCACGCATGTTGCAGCGCACAAGCCGGTCCGTCGTCGTGATCGGAGCGGGTGCGTCGGGCCTCGCCGCAGCAGGCATCCTCACTCAGGCCGGGCACGATGTCGTCGTCCTGGAGGCGCGCGAGCGGATCGGGGGCCGCCTGCTCACCGCCCCGGCCTCAGTGGACGGCTCGTTTGATCTCGGGGCCACCTGGTTCTGGGACGACGAGCGGCATGTGCGCACTCTCCTGGCCGATTCAGGGCTTGGCAGCTTTCCGCAGCACACCACCGGTGATGCCGTCTACCAGGATGCGGGCGGCGTACAGCGCCTCGCGGGCAACCCGATCGACGCCCGCTCCAACCGCTTCACCGCAGGCGCCGCCTCGCTGACCGACGCACTGGCAGCCGCGCTTCCCTCGGGTACTCTCCGGCTCGGCACGCCGGTCACCGCCATCCGGACCACCCCGTCCGGCCTCAGCGTGCACACCCCCGACTCGGTGATCAAGGCCGAGCACGTCGTCCTCGCCGTGCCGCCCGCCCTCGCCCTGGCCCGCATCGACTTCGGCAGCCGACTGCCGGCGGACCTCGTCCGCGTAGCCGAGCAGACCCCGGTGTGGATGGGCGCCGTGGTGAAGGTCGTGGCCGCGTACCCCGACGCCTTCTGGCGCCGGGACGGCCTGGCCGGTGCCGCCTTCAGCCGCACCGGCCCGCTGCAGGAGATCCACGACATGTCCGGCCCCGCCGGACAGCCGGCCGCCCTGTTCGGCTTCGCCCACACCTCCGCCGCCCGCAGTGCCGGTCCCGACTTCCCAACAGCCGTCACCGGGCAGCTGACGCAGCTCTTCGGCCCGCAGGCGGCCCAGCCGCTCGCCCTGCACATCCAGGACTGGAGCGCCGAGCACTGGACATCCACCGCGCAGGTGGCGCAGCTGGGCGACTACTCCTTCTTCGGCCACCGCCTCTACCAGCGCCCTTCCCTGGACGGGCGGCTCCACTGGGCGTCCACCGAGACCGCCCGCGGCTACGCCGGCCACATCGAAGGCGCGCTGGTGGGCGGCGAACGCGCCGCCCACGCCATCCTCCATGCCCTGCCCGCCCCGAACGACGAGCCAGCACCGGCGGCGCCGTCGCTCTCCGCCTGAACACCTCCCCGCAGACCCCGGCCCTCGGAGGCAACCCCCATGTATGAGGTAGATGCCCTGCTGCGCGAGTACGACCGCGCCCGCGCCTACACCGACGCCCTGTGGAAGGACCTCAAGCCGGACGAGATCACCTGGCGGCCCCACGAGGACTACAGCGCGATCGGCTGGCACCTGGGCCACCAGGCCCACGTCGCCCACTTCATGGTCCGCAACCTCACCGCCGCCGAACCCAGCCCCGACCCAGAACTGGACGGGCTCATGGACTCCGCGAACCCGGAGAAGTTCCGCGGCGCGCTGCCCACCGTGGAACGCCTCGGTGCCTTCCGCGACACCGTCGCCGAACGCGTCCACGCCCGTATGAACGACATCGGCAGTGGCCGCGTCGCCGCCCCGGACCAACTCGCCGTCGTCGCCCGGCACCTCCTGGTCGCGCTGATCAACCACGAATACCAGCACGACCAGTGGATCGGCGAAGTCCGTGCGAACGACCTCGGCCACGCCCTCCCCAGCGACCCGGACACCGACCAGGTCACCCGCCTGGACGGCTATCTCGTCCTCAACCCGCTCGCCTGAGCTGAGGCCGTAGCCAAGCCCGAGGAGCACGTCCCACGTGATGTCGAGGGTTGGTCGCGGCCGCGGCGTTCACCCACCACTACGTCCGTCTCCTGCTCGGCCGGACCCTGCAGCGGCTGGGTCACGACGATGCGGCTGCCGTGCATCTGAAGATGGCTTCCGCGATGAACCCCGACTACGCATGACCCCGGCCAGCCGTGAATCCTGCCCAAGTATGCCCACCTCGCCCTACGGCCCTCGCGCACGACAGGCATCACCGGTCCGGCCGTCGCAGCCCCGTACCGACCGTGTCACCGATGTGTGATCGAAGCGCCTCGGTGAAGCCGTTCGCGCCCTCGTCACGCAGTCGCGCAACGAGGTTTTCGTGCTCGGTGATGATGTCCTGGCAACGGGCCAGAAGGCTGTCCCCGAGGCTGAAGAGCAGGAACCGCTGGCGATCGGCAAGACGATCATTGAGTTCGAGCATCACCTGGTTGCCGCCGACCTCGACGAAGGAGCGGTGGAAGGCGAGCGTCAGCTCGATGAACCGCTTCAGGTCGCCGTCGGCCAGCGCGCTCTTCTGCAGGTCGAGATCGTTCGCCAGCCGCTCCGCGAGGTCCTGGCGGGACTGGTGCGTGGCGCGTTGCACGGAGGCCGATTCGAGGACGTGCCGAGTGTCGGCCAGATCTCTGGCATCCTTCTCGCTCAGGCCGCGCACGAGCGCCCCGCGCTTCGGATATACCGTGATCCAGCCTTCGTCCTGGAGCCGGACGAGCGCGGCCCTGACGGGTGTGCGGCTCACTCCCAGATCGGCGGCGAGCCCCGCCTCACCAAGCATGGTGCCCGGCGCGTGGGTCCCGGCGAGGATGCCCGCACGGATCGTCGCGTACGCCTGCTCGGCGGCGCTCTGACTACTGGTTGACATGCCATGCATTCTCTACCACACACATCTGGGATACAAGTCGTGTCCCATTGGAATACATTCTGGAAGGGCCGTGTTAGGAGCCTCACAGACGGTCCGCCGAAGACGGCGGGCCAAGAAAGAAAGGACCGCGCCGTGCGGCAGCTCATCGTCATCGGATCCGGCCCCGCCGGCTACACCGCCGCCCTCTACGCCGCGCGCGCCAACCTGCGCCCGCTTGTGATCGCCTCCTCCGTCGAGGCGGGCGGTGACCTGATGAACACCACCGAGATCGAGAACTTCCCCGGCTTCCCGGAGGCGGTCATGGGTCCTGACCTGATGGACAAGATGCAGCGGCAGGCCGAGAAGTTCGGCACCGACATCGTCTTCGACGACGTCACCTCCGTCGACCTCGCCGGCGACGTCAAGACGGTCACCCTGGCCTCGGGAGAGCAGCACCGGGCTCTGGCTGTCGTCTTCGCGACCGGCTCCGCCTACCGCAAGCTCGGCGTCGAGGGCGAGGACCGGCTCTCCGGACGCGGGGTGTCCTGGTGCGCGACCTGCGACGGCTTCTTCTTCCGCGACCGCACCATCGCGGTCGTCGGTGGCGGGGACTCAGCGCTGGAGGAGGCGACCTTCCTCACGCGCTTCGCGAAGAAGGTCTACGTCGTCCACCGCCGCGACAGCCTGCGCGCCTCCAGGGCGATGCAGGACCGCGCACTGGCCAACGACGAGATCGAGTTCCTGTGGAACGCGGAAGTCACCGCGATCCATGGCGAGGAGGGCCTCACCGGCGTCACCCTCACCGACACCGTGACCGGCGAGCCGAGCGAGCTGCCCATCGAGGGCCTGTTCGTCGCGATCGGCGCCGACCCCCGCGTCCACCTCGTCCACGGCCAGGTCGACCTGACCACAGACGGGACGATCGCCGTCAACGGCCGCAGCTCCCGTACGAACCTGCCCGGCGTGTTCGCCGCAGGCGACGTCATCGACCCGACCTACCGCCAGGCAGTCACCGCCGCCGCCTCCGGCACGGTCGCCGCCCTCGACGCCGAGCACTACCTGACCACCCTCCCCGGCGAGCTGCTCCAGCGCACCAACGCGCAGACGGCAGAGAGCCTCGCCGCCGCCTGATCCCACAGCCCGTACCAGCGGAAACCACACCGAGAAAGAGAAAGAACCATGTCTTCAGCCCGCCCCGTCACGGACGCGTCCTTCGCCGATGACGTCCTGCTCAGCGACAAGCCTGTCCTGGTCGACTTCTGGGCGGCCTGGTGCCCGCCGTGCCGCGCCGTCGCCCCGATCCTCGACAAGCTCGCGGCCGACCACGCCGACACCCTGACGGTCGTCAAGCTCGACGTCGACCAGAACCCGCAGACTGCGCGCCAGTACGGGATCACCTCGATCCCCACAATGAAGGTCTTCCAGGGCGGCAAGCCCGTGAAGACCCTGGTCGGCGCCCTGCCCCAGCCCGCCCTGGAAGCCGAACTGGCGCCCTACCTGGGCTGATCCGGGCGACCTGGACCAACCGGGTCGGGCCTCCTGGCCCGCCCGGCGGGTCGGCCCTCACAGCCTGCCCCATCCCAACAGCCGCTCCCGCACCCCGGTGTATCCGCAAGCAGCCCCGCGGCCGCGCCGCCGGCCGCCCCCCGTTGGACGAGCCATCCAGCGCGCTGCTCCGCTCCTGCACCGACGCAGACGACGCACCCGCAGATGGCCCACGAATCGGACCATCTGCCTCAGGACCGCTTTCCGCCGCACGCGACGACGCCTGCGACGCTTCCGCCATCGCAGAGAGGAACCAGTACTCATGACCATGATCAACGAGATCGATGTTCAGGCCATCCAGGACACCACCGCCGCAGTCAGGGCCCACCCCGGCCTCGGCCAGGCCACCTTCTCCGTCGACGGCTCCTGGCAGGGCGGCTGTCGCCTCACTGCCCGGACCGGCACGCTGACCCAGGGCGGCGAGCGGGACGACTCCCGCGTCGCGAAGTTCGTGATGAGCAGCGACGAACCCACAGCACTGCTTGGCACCGACTCCGCCGTCTCGCCCGGCGAGTACGTGCTGCAGGCACTCGCCGGCTGCTACACCGTGACTCTTGCCGCCCTCGCCGCCGCACAGGGAATCGAGCTCAAGGGCTTCCGCCTCGAACTCGAAGGCGACATCGACCTGCGAGGCTTCCTCGGCATCGGCCCCACCATCCGTCCGGGCCTGCAGGAGGTGCGCGTCCGTCTTCACGTCGACGCCCCGGACACCTCCCGCGAACAGATCGAGGAACTCGTCTCCCTCGTGGAGAACCGCTCGCCGATCCGTGACACCTTGGTTAACCCCGTCAACGTCGCCACCACGTTTGCCTGATCGTCCGCATCGAGCAGACGGGACACCCCCACGGCCCTGCCGTACACCGGCGAGCGTCAGCACGCTCCGCTTTTGCCTCCGAGCGGCGAAGGCGGAGCTCAGACGTCCAATCTGTACGCGGTCGCCGCGCGGTTTCGACCAGTCGTCCTGGTCCGAGGACAGGCGCCGGTGAGCGGAGCGCCATCGCGGCCACCAAGGTGTCGCCACTCATCGTGTGGATCTCTCTACGCCATCAGCAGCGCTCGTCAGCGATCTACGCGGCGGCCAGCGAGAACCGCACGCGGCTGACCAGCCAGCTGCTCAATTCGCTGCAGGCCAACGCGACCGTCAAGAGCTTCTGCGGGGAGGAGTACGAGCGCGACCGCGTCAGGAACCTCAGCCTGGCCCACCGCGCCAGCAGCGGCGAAACCGACCGCTACACCGCCCGCTACGCGCAGACTGTGCTGTCGGTGACCGCCGCGTCCTTGCTCGCCAACGGACTCGCCGGAGGACGAGCAACCATGGCAGGCCGCCTCTCCCCGGACGTCTTCAGCATGCTGAACGTGCTGCCGATGCAGACCATCTTCAAACTCACCGCCCTGGGCAGCACCCTCGACCAGTACCAGCGCGCCCTGGGAGCACTCGAGCGCGTCAGCCGGCTGCGTGCCCTGCCCGCAGAGCCGTCCGCGCAGGGCAAGCCGCTCACGGCACGGCAGGCCCGGGGCGAGGTGCGGCTGACGAATGTCACCTTCTCCTACTCCTCACGGCTCCCCGTGGTGCGCGATCTCTCCCTGCAGTTCACCCCGGGCCGCACTACCGCCATCGTGGGTGCCACCGGCACGGGGAAGTCCACCGTCGCCAAGTTCCTCACCCGATTCCACAGCCCGCAGACAGGCAGGATCACCAACGGCGGCCAGGACGTCGAGCACCTCGACCTGCGCCAGCTCAGGCGCTCCGTCGGATACGTCGCCCAGGACGCCTACCTCTTCGACGGCACCATCGCGGACAACTGGTTCACACTGCGGGCAGCTACTGCCTGACCATCCACGACCACACCCACGGTGGCACGCAGACCCTTCACGTCCCCGCCCGGACCGCGCGAATGCTGCCACTCGTCCTGGCCAAACTCGCGCGCGACACCTGACCACCCCGGTGTAGTAAGGGGCGAGCAGTTCGCGTTCGAAGGGCACGCTCCAGGCGCTCGGCGGCGCCGGCCGCGACGGTGCCGATCCGCCGCTCCTTGTAGCCACAAGCCGGTCGACGAAGACCAGCTGTGTGGCGGACGCCGGCCCGCGGCCCGCTTCCTGGCCCCGCCCCGCGCAGCATGGCGGACCTACGGTGCCGACAGTGAGCGTTTTCAGCGTGGCCACTGATCGGGTGACGCCGGTCAGGTCGAGGTGAGGGCCGCAACGCACAAAGCCCCCGTGCCGTTGAGAGAGGTGTTCGACGTCTCAACCCACCGGCACAGGAGCCCTGTTGGTTCCCCATCCTGCCGCACTCGACCTGCCCCACGCCCTGGTCGAGTGGGTCACCATGCTCATCGTCACCCGCGAGGGTGACCGACGGTGCAAACTCCCGCCGCACCAGCGTGCGCTCGTCGCTCTGGTGTACCTGCGCCGCCACGACACCCTCGCCCGGATCGCGGCCGGGTTCGGGATATCCGTCGGCACCGTCCACGCGTACGTCATCAGCGTGACCGACCTGCTCGCCGAGCGAGCCCCTGGCCTACTCAAGACGCTGCGCGAGCACGATCCAGACTTCGTCCTCCTGGACGGCACTCTCGCCGAGTGCGACCGCGTCGGTGACAGCCGGGCTGACTACTCGGCCAAGCACCGCCGGCACGGCGTGAACGTCCAGGTCCTCACTGATCCGGCCGGCGAGCTGCTGTGGATCTCGCCCGCCCTGTCGGGTCGCACCCACGATCTGACGGCAGCCCGCACCCATCGCATCATCCGGATCTGCGAACGCCAGGGTGTCCCTGTCCTCGCCGACCGTGCCTACACCGGCGCCGGCCCCTGGGTCACCACTGAACTCAAACGGCCACCGGGCGGCGAGCTCACCCTCACCCAGCGCACCGTCAACCGGGCCCTGGCCGCAGCCCGGGCACCGGTCGAACGCGGCATGGCACGGCTGAAGTCCTGGCAGATCTTCCGCAGATCCCGCATCAGCCCGAACCGCATGACCGTCATCGCCAAAGCCATCCTCACCCTGGAGAGGCAACGCTGAAAACGCTCAGTGTTGTGCGCTCGGCTTTCTCCAGCCGGCCGGTGTACCAGCGGGCGAACGTCACCGGCGTACCGCCGTCGTCAAGTAGCGGAGCGAGGTCGACGTCGTCCACCCGGCATGGGCAGCGACACCTCCCCGACCGGGCTCCGCGAACGGGGGCCCGGACCGAAGACCGGCGACCGGTTACACGACGGCGCGCCGGACGCGGCGGTCCGGGACGCGCTGGAGCGAACAGGGCCCGGCAAACGACAGCGGACGACGGCAAGGCCACAGGCGACAGGCGACCAGCACGGCACGCGCGGCACGGGAACGGGTCTGGCCGATGGGGCACCCATGCGATCGAATTGACCGCTGACAAGGTGATCAAGCGGTTCGCGAAGAAGGGCGACGGTCGTGCCGAAAGCGAGTGGCGGGCGCTTACGCTCCTTGCCCTGCATGCTCCTGGACTGGCTCCAGCTCTCCCCGGGGAGGCGCACCTTGCAGCGTCTGTCGGCCACGGTGGAACCGGCGACAATCGTCCTGCCCGGCGGCCAGGAGGTCGTCGCGCGGCTGTGGGCGGGCGCCGCCAGCTGCCCGACGGATGGCGCTACGCCGTCGGTATGCCCGTCTGGGAGAACGGCTCCGGGGACGGCGTGGAAGCGGCCGAGGGCCGGGTCTGGGTGCGGGCGCCGGACCATGTGCGGCCCGTGGCCGGCGTTTCGTACGACCAGGTGCCCACCGAGTACCTGTCGAAGCCGTCCGTCGTGGACCGGGTCCTCGGGCCGCGCCGACCGCCGGGCCGGATCCTGACGAAGGCCGGCATCGGGTCCTCCGCACTGACGCGCGTGCACTCTGTGTAATCTTTACACTACGCTACTGCCGCCCCAAGTCCGGCTGTCTCTCGCGTATCTGTGAGGGCAGTACGACGTAGTGAGGAAGGTATCGGCGGCATGCCCTCATCCCCGCTTGCAACCAAGCCGCGGAGCACCCTGAACATCAGCGTCCAGAGTCGGGAGTGCAGCACCCTCCTGCTGGAACATCTCCCTGGTTCCACGCTTTTCCCGGAGCGCGGGGTCGGAGCGTCAATCATCAACGCTCTGGGCCAGCCGAACGACACTGTCATCTGTATCACCGCCCCCAGGATGGAGGATGTCGAAGCGCAGATCGCGTACTACACAGAGCTTGCGGCTACGGCCGCCGGGGCTGTCGGCGCATCCGCGCGCGCAGCGATGCGCAGCCGCGTGACCGTGTTGTCGCTGGATGACTCCTCGCCTCGTTGGCTGAGCGAGAAACTTCTCGACCAGGAGCGGCCCGACGCCCGCGCGGCACGGGAACACCTCGTCAAGGCGGCGGCTACGGCACGGGCCTCCGGCTCCGCCATCCGCCTTTCGTACTTCGAGCCCTCCGAGAATCTGGAGCGTCTGGCCGAGGAAATCGGCATTCCCGGTGACCAGGCGGCAGCACGACACATCCCCCTGGGCAAGAAGGCCGCCGGCCGTCACCTGTTCGAAGGTGAGGGCATCAAGGCGCCTGCGGGCACCGAAGAGTGCTTCGACACCGACCGGCTTGTCCAGGGTATCTGTGGTCTCGTGGACCGGGGTCACCGGCGGTTCGTCCTCAAGCTCAGCAGCACGGCCTACGCCGGCGGACTCGGCAATGCCCTTCTCGACCTGTCGGACCTGCCCGACGATGCACCCATCGCCTCAGCTGTCCGGGAACGCCTCCCGGACAGTCAGGTTCTGGACGCGTCCCTCGGCTGGGAAGGGTTCCAGGCGGCCATCCCGCAGGCCGGAGTGATCGCCGAGGAACTCCTCACAGGTGACGAGTTGCGCAGTCCCAGTTACCAGGGCCGGATCAGTGACGGAGCCGTCGTGACGATCTCCACTCACGAGCAGGTTTTCGGACCCAACGGCCAGACCTTCACGGGCAGTGCCTTCCCCGCCATTGATGACTACCGCAACGTACTCATCGACCATGGCCGACGGATCGGAACCGCACTCACGCGCCTCGGTGTCGCTCAGGGTGACTTCGGAGTGGACTTCGTGGCGGTACGCCGCGAAGGAGCCTGGGACGTCTACGGCATCGAGCTCAATCTCCGCGCCACCGGCACCTTGCACGCCTTCAACACGGTAACGGGTCTCCTCCGCACCACACCTGCCGAGGACGGAGTCCTGCACGCTGCGGACAGGTCACTCCGCACCTACCTCGCCTCCGACAGCATCACCAGTTCCGCCTACCGCGGCCTGCGCCCGAGTGGCCTCATCGACCTCGTACGCGCGTCGCCACTGCACTGGGACCAGGAGCGGGGCCAGGGCGTCGTCCTGCATATGCTCAGTGCGCTGCCCCGATACGGGAAGTTCGGCGCGACGTGCGTCGGCGTGGACCGGGACCATGCGACCGACCTGATGAGCCGCCTGCGCACGCTGGTCGACGACTGGGCCGGGCGCAACTTGTAGCGGTTCGCCTGAAGGTGATCGGGGCACAGCGTCTTCGCTGAAGGCAGTCGTGTGCACCCCTGCATGACTGCTGCCGCTGCCGGGCGGCCGCCCGGCAGCGGAGGACCGCCCAAAGCGCGGTGGCGTCAGTCGATTTGAGCCTTGCTGATGGTGAGGGACTTCAGATACTCCGCTGTGAGTGCCTCACCCTTGACGAAGTAACCCATATTCGGGGCCGAGTTGCACACTCCGAATCCGGCGCCGAAGAGGATCGGCGGGAATTCGCCGATCTCGTCCCGCCAGACCGTCTCGGAGAGCAGGGCCTGGAGGGACTTGATCAGCGCGACATCGTGCGAGGCGTATACGCCGCCCGGCGCGAGACGAGGCCAGAGCCTGGTCAGGCAGGTACGGACGGCCGTTGGAGTATCGACGTCGGTGAAGGCGAGCGCGATGCGTTCCGGAAGCGCCGAATCCTGCAAGGTGTCCTCGAAGTACCCGGGAACGAAATCGCAGACCGAGATTTCTCCGTACCGCGTGATATTATCCTTCACGGTCTCCACGGAAGCGCTGTATTTGCCGCTGTACCAGACCGGCATCCAGTCGACGTGACGCCGTGCGTGGTAGTCACGCCTGTCGTACTCATCGAGCACGAGCAGCCCTTTGAAGCTGTCGAAGATCACAAGTCGCTTTGCCAATGCGGCTGCGACGATCGACAGCTTGGCGGACGAACCGCCGGAAAAACATCCGCACTCCACCACATCGCCGTCGGCCGAGGTGCTCATCAACAGCTCCGCGAGGAGTAGACCATCCATCGGCGTGGTGCCGATGGGAACCGAACGGTCGATCTCCTCGAACCTGCGAACCATGTCCCGACGCTGCGCGATGCCGATAGCCGACGTTGAGCCGTTGCCGATGAACTTGCGCTTCAGCTCTGTGTAGGTGTCGTCCGTGGCGATAGTAGGACGCACATGCTCGACCGACACACCAGAGAACTCTGCAGGGCTCGACTGCGACACTCGATCCATGTACGTGGACCTTTCCTTGCAGTGCGTAGGGAATTCACCAGACCGTGACAATAGAATGCGACATACAGGCCATTCTGGCGTCAATTCGCAATAATCTAGCAGCGTGTTCCGCACCCTGTAAACGGCGCGTACTGCAACACCAGCACACCTAAGCCATTTGGCACATGCCGTGGCCCCGGAGCAATCTCAGCGACATCAGTTCATCGCAGAGAACACCGACGGACTCCCCCCGGTCGGCGGCGGACGGTGTGAACCGTCCGCCGCGACTCCTCCTTCGACGGAACGTACCGCTGCACTCGGGCCCTCTTTTACTGGGACTTCGACTCCAGGGGCCGACAGCGAGGTATCCGGCACGACACCCTCACCCAACGTGGCACGGACTACCTTGCGGCCGGCCTGCTCAGCACCGCCTGTAACCCTGCTCCTTCGACCGTGAGAGATCACAACCGCTGGGTTCCGGATGGAGGTTCGAGACGTGAGGTTACGAGGAACGATCGAGGGCGTACGGATACCGGCGTATCCGCCCAGGGTGTCCCGGTCGGCGGGGCATCGTCAGGCAGCACACCGCGGCGTGCGGCGCGGCGACGTGCCCATCAGGCCGCGGCGCTGTTGCAGCGTTGACGGCCCGGCCGAACGCCTCCAAGGCGGCCTCCAGGCGCGCGGTGTCCTCCACGTCGAACAGGGCGTTTAGCAGCTGCCAGGTGGCGACAGCCGGGTCGCAGCAGCGCATGAGCGGGGCGACGGCGGTGGCGGCCCGGGTGAGCGGCTCCCGTACGGCGGCCACGGTCTGCTTGCTCGCCACCCGCTCCCGGCTCAGCCGCTCGGCCGCGCGCCCGAAGCCCACCAGCCCGTTCTGACGTCGGGTCCGACAGCGAATTCCGATCGCCCGTGCGCACCCCTGCTGATACCAACTCCTCATGGACTCCGACCCCTTGGAACGCCTCCTCGTCGAGCGCGCCTGCGAGCGCCTGCTCTTCGGCTTCGTCCACTGCCTCGACCTCGGTGAACCGGCCGACGTGGCCGAGCTGTTCGCCGAGGACGGCGAGTGGGAGTGGCCGGCGGACGGACGCCGCGCCGAGGGCCGGGCGGCCCTGCGCGCCTGCTTCGGCTCCCGCCCCGGCGACCGGCTGTCCCGCCGGCTGACGTCCAACGTCCTGGTCACCGTGACCGCCCCCGACACGGCGACCGTCACCTCGCACTTCTCGACCCACCGCGTCGACGGCCACACCGGCGGCATGGTCCCTGCCGGACCACCGGTCCAGGTCGGCCACTACGAGGACATGTCTCGGCGAAATGAGCGAGGACATCTGCCGCTCACCGCACCGTCCGACTCGGACACCCTCCGGCGTAAACGCGGATGCTCTTGGGCACGTCCAGGACCAGGCCGCCGGCGCAGTACGCCGTCCTCGACGTCTACGACCGAGAGCGGGCCACGGGCGGCACGGATCCGCGGTTCGAGAACCGGGTTCCGGCCGGCACCGCCTTCTTCGTACCCGGGCGGCGCGGCTCGGCCCTGGAACTACCTCTTGGAGCGTACATTTGGCGTACATATTGCGCACGATTTGCATTTCTGTCGCGTACGCTTGGTGCCGTCACGGACCCGGCGGAGGGAGCGCCCGCGACGCTGGGTAAGCGGTGGATGGTGGACCCAGAACGATGCAGGCGCGCTGGTCCTGGCCCCGGCCCTGGCCGACTGGACGCTGCGCGAGGCCAAGATCGGTCAGCCGAAGCTTTCCGGGCCCGGCAAGAACGCCGCCCCGCTGATCGTGCTGACCGAGGCCGCCGCTGGAGCGCTACGGCCTGCCCGTCACGCTCCCGGAGGAGGAGAAGCACGCCGGACGGATCCCGGAGGGCCACAAGGTCATCAAGCAGCTGGCCCGCGCGGAGTGGAAGCTGACCAAGCGCGGCTTCGGCCCGTGGGCGCGGATCTACTGCCCCACAACCGGTTCGGAGCGGGCCTGCGTGCAGCTGTGCATCCCGTCGTGGAACGCGCTCGACACCCGGCACTGGGGCGCCGGGCAGCTCCCGCCGACCGAACTCGCCCGCTTCCCGGGCGTGTACGCCTCGCGCGTGATGACGCCGCGCGGCTCCACCGCCCTGACCGGCCTGGAGCTGATGACCGCGCTCCCCCGCCGACCCGGGCCTCCGAGCCGGACGCCGACGGCCAAGCGGCACTCCGAGCACAACCCCGGGTCTTCGGGGAAGGACGCCATCGACCCGATGAACTGGCCGCAGTGCGAGGTCCCCGACGGCCACCCGGTCCTCGAGGACGTGCCGCGGTTCCACGTGCGCGGCCCTGGAGGAGGTCCGGTTCACGGACATCGAACACCTCGAATTCGAGCTGTAGCAGCCGCACCCCGAGCAGCCTGCGAGCCCGGACCAACTGGCCCGGGCTCGCTCGCGTGTCCCCGGGGGCGGATGTTCGCGCACGCGATGCCGTGTTCAACAATGCCGCCGCGTGCCGGTCACTCCGCACCTGCGACCGTGCCGGAAGACGGCCGCCGTCCCGCGGACGGTCGACACGGCAGCTGTTGCTTCCCGGCCAGCCGCCGCCGTGTCTACGCGGCGACCGTGCGCACGCATCGCAGCGGTCTGTCGCTTCACCGCCGGGGTGATGGCCCGGGCCCCAGGGACGGCGGCGCCTGCCGGTACGCACTGCTCGCGCGGCGGCAGCCGGGCGGCGAGACGCGGCACCGGCAGGGCGGGGCCGACCTTTCCGGGAGCGGACGGCAGGACGTGCAGGGCGCGGACGTTCGCCCCCGGTACCGTCTCGTTGGCCACCGCGATCAGCTTCGGTGCGCTCCAGCGCAGTTCCGTGCCGCAGGCGGGCGCGTCCGGGGCGACGTCCAGGCGGCCGGTGTCCGCGTCGGACTTCACCGCCTGGACGTGACCGGCGAGCTCGGGTGCGGCCGCGGCGAGGATGTCGTCGAACTGGGCCGGGACGCTGCCGCCGGCGGCCGGGACGGCCATGCCGCGCTCGGTCAACATCAGGGTGATCGCCGCGCCCAGCGGAAGCGGGTCACGGCCGTCACGGTGCACGACCGTGTCGGTGCGCCGTGACGGCTTCGCCATATGGCGCCGCCGTTCTTCTTCGCCGCCTCCCGGGCGGCGACCAAGGCCTGGCGGGCGAGGTCGACGCCGCTCGACTCGGTGCTCACGCGATCACCGCCCCGGCCACCTCGCCGTCCAGCGAACGCACGGCAACCTGTGACAGCCACTCCGTCAGCTGCTCCAGCCGCGATGCGAACAGGTACTCGGCCACGCGATCCCGGGCCGCGGCGGCGGCCTTCGCCGCGGCGGTGACGGCTGCTCTTATGTCAAATCTCTGCGTACATTGGTTCGAGACGCAACACCGCTATCCGACCGGTCTCAGCGCCCGCGCGAGCGCGTCGACGGTCACGCCAACGATCGCCCGGAGTTGCTCCGGGCTCGACCCGGCCCTGCCCATCACCGCGAGAGACTGGTTCACGGCCGCTACGTGTACGGCGAAGTCCTCGGCGTTCTCATCCGACATTCCGCCGGCCTTCAGCGCGGTGCGCAGGCGCGGGCGCTGGAGGCCGAACAACTTCTTGACGTGCTCTGCGACGCTCGGACTCAGCGCCGGACTCGCCATGACCGACTGGGCCATCAGGCATCCATCGGGCACGGCGGGATCGGCGATGCGCCCCAGGGTGACGTCGAAGAACGCGCGGACGGCGGCAACGGGGTCCTCGGCCGCGCACGAGAGGGCGGCGTCGTACTTGTCACCGTAGCGCGTGGCGTAGCGATCCAGGCAGCGAAGGAAGAGCGCGTCCTTGTCGCCAAGCGAGGAGTAGATCGAGCTGCGGTTCAGGCCGGTCGCCCGGGACAGGTCGTCGAGCGAGGTGTCGGCGTACCCGGAGCGCCAGAACTGGATCATCGCGGCGTCGAGCACCGTGTCCATGTCGAACTGCTTCTTGCCTGCCATGCGGCCCATCCTCCCATCTTGAACTGACCAGTTCAAGATGTGCTAGCGTCGAAACACGGTCCACCCGCCTCGATGGAGGATTCCCATGGCCAACCCCGTCCCCGCCCTGCCCCTGCATGACCTGGCCGGATTCACGCACCGCTGGGTCGACGCCGACGGCGTCCGCCTGCACGCCGTCGAAGGCGGTCGGCCGGACGGACCGGCCGCCGTCCTGCTCACCGGGTTCCCGCAGACGTGGTGGGCCTGGCGAAAGGTCATGCCTGCTCTCGCCGATCGGTTCCGGGTCATAGCGATCGACCAGCCGGGCCAAGGCAATTCCGAGCATCCGGAACTCGGCTACGACACGCACACGGTCGCCGCGCACATCCAGGCCGCCGTGAACGCTCTCGGCGTGCGGGACTACTGGCTCGCCGGGCACGACATCGGCGCCTGGGTCGCCTTCTCCCTCGCCCTTAACTACGAGAGCCGACTGCACGGGGTCGCGCTGCTCGACGCCGGAATCCCCGGTATCACCATGCCGGAAGCGATCCCCCTCGACCCGACTCTGGCGTTCAAGACCTGGCACTTCGCGTTCCACGTGGTGCCCAGCCTTCCCGAGACGCTGATAACCGGCCGCGAGCGGGAGTACGTCAGCTGGTTCCTGAAGACCAAGTCCCTCGCGCCCGACGCGTTCGAGGAAGCAGAGCTCGACTACTACGGCGCGGCCCTCGCCGTCGATGGCGGCCTGCGCGCCGGCCTCGCCTACTACCGCGACGCCGCCGAGTCCGCGCGCAAGAACCGCGCGGCACTCGAGCAACGACGCCTGACCGCGCCCGTCCTCGGAATCTCCAGCAGCCACGGCTCGATCCCGGATATGGCGGCCTCCCTCAGCCCGTGGGCCGAGAACGTGACCGGCGTCATCGTGCCCGACGCCGGTCACTACATCCCCGAGGAGCAGCCCGAGGCCGTCGCCACCGCCCTCACCGACTTCTTCAGCGGCCGTTAGTGCTCCAGGGGCCGCGCAGAGAGGCGTGGTGGAGGGCCTCGGTGTCAGAACGGGCACAGGTCGTCCTGGTGATCATGGAGTTGCGACGCTCTGTGATCACTGGGGAGACTTGTGCCCGCGCTTCCATCATGGCTGACCGAACCGCTCTGGGACCAATTCGTGGCCCTGCTGCCCGAGCGGCCGGAGTTCCATCCGGACCATCCGCTCGGCTGCCACCGTCGGCGCATCAGTGACCGGATCGTCTTCGACAGGATGCTGCAACTGCTGCGCTTCGGCCGCTCCTACGAGGCGATCGCCGACACGAACTGCTCGGCCACCACGATTCGCAGCTGTCACGCCGAGTGAAGGCGACTCGGTGTGTTCGCCCGGTTCAAGCAGATCGCGCTGGAGTCCTACGACCGGATCGTCGGCCTCGTCCTCGACCAGATCGCCATCGACGGCTCCATCAACAAGGCGCCTGGAGGCGGCGAGGTGGCCGGGCGTTCCCCGGTCGACCGCGGCAAACAGGGCCTGAAACGCACAAGCATGACGGACGGATACGGCATTCCACTGGGCCGTGTCCTGGCCGGTGCCAACCGCCACGACTCCCCGCTGCTCGCCCCCACCCTGGGCCGTCTGGACGACCTGGGGCCGCTGCCCGACGACATCACCGTGCACCTGGACGCCGATCATGTCGGGCATGACGGTCTCAGGCGGTGGGGGCTCCGGCGACGCGGCGCTCGCCGCCGTTGCGCTGCTGCCAGAAGCGGTAGACGTCTACGGCGTCCTCGCGCTCCTCGAAGCGCATCGGCATGCGGCGCTCCTGCCAGGGCTTGGCGATCTCGTCGTAGAAGGTGCCGAGTTCGAAGTACTTGCGGTCGTCGACGTAGTGGGGCTCGTAGGCGTCGCGGGTGGTGAGGAAGACGACCTCGTCGGGCGAGCAGTAGTACAGCGAGCCCAGGCACATCGGGCAGGGGTGGGCGAGGACGTAGATGGTGGTGCCGGTCAGGTGCTCGGTGCCCAGCTTGGTGCATGCGTCGCGGATGGCGAGGATCTCCGCGTGCGCGGTGGGGTCACTGGTCTGGGCCACCTTGTTGGGGCTCTCGGCGAGGATCTCGCCGTCCTTGACGATGACGGTCGCGAACGGACGGCCGCCCTCGGCGACGTTCTGACGGGCGATGTCGATGGTGCGCTGGACGAAGTCCATGAAAGATCCTCCAAGGACGGGAAAGGGGCGATGCGGCCGACGGGCGGCTTCGCGGGGTTCGGGGAACGGGGCGGAGCGGGCCGGAAGGCTGTTCTTCCGGCCCGCCCCGTTGCCATCTGCCCGTATGCGACGCTGTATCGGCGCCGGGGGTCAGAAGGGCTTCGTCGGCAGGTACTTGCCGTCCAGGGTGATGACGGCGCGCTCGCCGCCCTCGGGGTCGGCGACCTTCTTCACGTCGAGCCTGAAGTTGATCGCGGAGATGATGCCGTCGCCGAACTCCTCGTGAATCAGGGCCTTGAGGGTCGTGCCGTAGACCTGGAGCATCTCGTAGAAGCGGTACATGGTCGGATCGGTCGGGATCCGGTTCGGCATCGAACCGCGGACCGGGATGGTCTGCAGCAGCATCACCGCGTCGTCGTCCAGGCCCAGCAGCTCGGCCACGGCCTTCGCGGACTTCTCCGGCAGCGGGTGCTGACCGAGGACGGCGGCGGTGGTGAAGGCCACCGACAGGCCCGAGGCGTCAGCGATCTGCCGCCAGGACAGGTTCTTGACGGTCTTGGCCTCCACGGCCTTGGCGGCCAGGGCCTCACGGGCGGTCGAGTCGAACTGTGCGTGCACCATGATCAGTACGTCCTTTCGGGGGCCGCTCCGCAGAAGGGGACGGGGCGGAGTGGCGAGTTGGTTGGAGTGGAAACTCACCCTGGTCACCAGCACCCGCCCGCCGCGGGCCGCACCGCCCCGGCCCCGCTCTCCGCAAGAGAACTCACTGGCCGCCAACTCGCCTTGCTAAGCTACGACTTCGCCACCCGAAGCCATATCGACACCTACTTCACCTGCCCCCCCCCGCATCACGGTCGAGGCCACTCCATCCAAGCCCTCACCGAGATCGTCCAACGCACCGGCCTGGCCACCGTCCTGCCCGACGCCATCACCCACGACCACCCCCACCTCACCCTCGTCCCCCTCGATCCGCCCCTGCCCACCCGCACCGTCACCCTCCTGCGACGCACGGACGCCTACGAAAGCGCCGCCACCCGCTGCTTCACCCACCTCACCCATGGCCTCGTCCGCGCCCGCGGCTACACACCTACCCCATGACGGCCTGGCCCTGGACACCCGTTCCCCGGCCCCCCGGCACCGTCAGACACCCTGGCATCCCGCAGCGACTCAAGACCGGCGGTCGAAAACAGGCACTCACGCTGTACGGCAGGCCGAGCCGCAGTACCGGCTCCGCCGTTACGCGATCGACGGCGTGTTTACCCAGACCCTGCACCGATCACAAAGGCTCGTGCTGAGTCGACCCGGCGCGAGCGGGGGTCGCGCAGCGGTCTCGCCGGTGGATGTGTCGCAGTGCCGGGCGGCATGATGCGGGGCATGGATCAGGGGGATGCAGCCGTATGGGCTGCTGCGCTGGGGATCGCGGGCACGCTGATGGGGGCGCTGGGCGGCGCGCTCGTCCAAGGGCGGGTGATCCGGCGACAGGTCCGCGATCAAGAGGCTGTAGACATACGGCACCGGTTGCGCCAGGAGCGGCAGACCGCGTTCGCAGCCGTCCTTGACCGGTGCAGCGAGGTGGAAACGAGCTTCGGCCCGATCATCATGGCCCGCGCCCGCCCCGACTGGCGGGACGACGCCGACCACCGGGAGCTGTGGGATCCCACCAACGCTGCCCTGGACGCCCTGCAGCGAGCGGTGACCGCGGTAGCCATCACCGGTCCCGACCGTATGGCCGACCTGGCAGCCACCATCCACGAAGCCGTGACGGCGAAGGCGAACACCATGCGCATGCCGGCCGCATCCTTCGACCAGCGGGTCCGTATGTACGCAGAGCACAGCACGTTGCTGGAGGAGGCACAGCGCAGCTTCGTCCAGGAAGCCAGAACAGTGCTCGGCACCCCACGGGAATGACTCCCGGACGTACGTCGTCCACACGCCCACGGGTCGGCGTCTCGGCCTGCCGCTCGGTCACCACGTCCCCGTCCTTGCGACCGGGCGCGGCCAGACCCCGGCCCTTCTGGGCGCCGTGCAGCGGCGTGCCCGCCGCGCGGTGGCCGTCGCCGACCATCACGCCACGGAAGGGGTAGCGACACCCGTCCTCCGGGCGGACCTCCGCCTTGCTGATCACCGGGCCGTGGAACCCCGGCGCTGACCTGCGTAGAAGCGCGATCCGGGGTCCTTCCCGCCGGGCGGGCGGGAGGCCATCACCAAGTCTTTACCGCGCCGCCCGCCAGGCGAGCCGCCGGTTCAGCCCGAGACGGTAAGCCACCGCCCTGTGCACTCTCCCGCGCATGGAAATCACCCGAACCGGAATCGGGCTGTCCCCTCTGCACCACGATCACCGAGGAGCTGGTGTACCTGGCCCACAGCACCCAGTCGCCCTTCCCCGCCGGCTGCCACCTGCTCCACATCGACCGCTGGAGGAAGAAGATGCCGTACGCGATCCACACATAAGGCGTGTATTAGGCGTTCACCATGTGTACCGCCGTCATCCTGCCCGCTGCTCCGGGCTTGGTAGGCATGACTCTGAGCTGCCAGGAGCGGCTACAGCGCGGCTGAGGCTAGCGGCAGCAAGATCGCCGCTGCCGCGCTTGACCCAGTGCCGCTGCGCCGCCGGTTGGCCCGTTGTACCTTCGACTCCGGCATCGTGTGCCGGAGTCGGCGCCTACGCGGACAGCTGTGGTCGCGGCCTCCTGTTTCCTCAGGACCCGCGGCCCGTGACCGGGCCGACAAGCGACCGGCCAGAACGGCACACGAACTGACTGCCGGATGGTTCAGGGGCATGGCGGGCGGTAGGGCGGGCTACCGACGTAGCGGGTCCAGTCGTTCCTCGTCAGGCTCTGGCCCGTGGTCGTACAGATCCGGCGGATGGCGCGGTCGGCGTCGAGCGGCAGGAGACGGATCGCGCCGTCGGTGCCCGCCGTGGCCAAAGTCTTGCTGTGGGGCCCGAACAGCAGGGTGGCGTAGGAGGCACCGGTGAGGGGGTGTCCCACGGCCGAGGGCGTGTCCACGGCCAGCCAGGTGCTGGCTAACGGGTGACTCCGAGCAGCCGGGGATGTGCGTCGCCCCCACGCCAGGCCGGTTCCCGACGACGGCCAATGTTTTACGGGGGTATTCATCGGCCGCCGCATGGGTTCACCGGGACCCGGGGCGATGAGCGGCGGCGCAGAGGGCGAGGGAACCTGCCACTGGGCCGTCGAGGGCCGGCCCGGCCCGTCTGGTGGACCTCGGCGTGTACGTCCGGCACCGCAGCCGGGCCGCTGAACCTGGTTTGGGCATGCGGACTGACTCTCTGAGGAACCGGAGGCCCGGCGTGCCACGGCGGAGCTGCCCGGAGCCCCTTCCCCGTGCTCTTCCGTGCCCGGCGCAGGACGGCGGCCTCGATGGCACGGACATTGTCGAGCCGTCCACTACGGCGGGGGATGAAGAGGAGCCGGGAGCCGAGGGGCCCGTGGCGTCGCCTCCCACCGCTGCGGCGGGACCCGGCGCGGTGACCTTCCATCAGTACAAGGTTGCGGCCGCACCGACGTGCCCCCGGCCGGCGGATGCACCGGTGCCGTCCATGCCCACACGACAGTCGTTCTCGTCCTGCGGTGGCTCGATGGTTCTTCGCTGCGTCAGCTTGCCGTGTGGCGGTGTCGTACGAAGATCGCTGTGGGGATGGCGATGATGAGCAGGGTGATGCCTCCGATGAGAAGGCCCAGGTGGACGGCGTCGGTGAAGGCGCGAGCGGCGGCGTCGGACGGCAGTGAGGCCGCGCCGTCGCCCTGGACGGCGCCGTCGGTGATCCGGGAGGCGTCCGGGGCGGGTATGCCTGCGGTGGTCAGCTGATCTTGCAGGTAGTCGGGGAACCGAGTAGTGACAATGGTGCCGAGGATGCTGGGGCCAAGGACGGATCCGATCTGGCGGAACATGTTGACCGTGGCGCTGGCCATGCCGGCCTGCAGACGCGGCACGCTGTTGACAGCGGCGGCGGTCGAGGGGGCGGTCAGCAGCGCGGAGCCGACGCCGGCGATGAGCAGGCCGGGCCACAGGGCGTTGTAACCGGTAAAGGGGCCGACGGCCAGCAGGGAGAGGGCTCCGGCGCCCAGGATGACGAGGCCCGCGGTCAACATCATGGTGAAGCCGACTCGTTGGACGAGGCGTCCGGCCAGGGCGCTGACGACGATGTAGGTGGCAAACATGGCCAGCAGCCGGACGCCGGTGGCCAGCGCGGACAGTTGCTGAACGCGTTCCATGTACAGGACGGCCAGCAGCGAGGTGCCGACGAACCCGAACATGGATGCTGCCGCGACGCCCATCACCGCGGTGTAGGAGGGGTTGCGGAAAAGGCGCAGGTCGAGCATGGGGTCGTGGTGGCGCGCCTCGGCGACCAGGAAGAGGGCGAGGGAGACGGCGAAGACGGCGTACATGGTGATGATGCGGCCGGAGGTGTAGCCGGAGGAGCCGCCCTCGATGATCGCGTAGGTGGCCGAGGCGATCGCAACGGTGCCCAGGAGGACGCCGGGAAGGTCGAGTCGGCGGGTCGGGTGCTTGGACTCGGCCACCAGGAACGGCGTCAGGATGACGGTGATCGCGCCGATGGCGACGTCGATCAGGTACACCGCGTGCCAGGTGAAGTGGTTCAGGAGCAGTCCGGCGCCGAGCGGGCCGACGGCGAGGCCGAGGCCAGAGCAGCTGGCCCAGGCGCCGATCGCTTTGGTGCGCTGGTGCGCGTCGGCGAAGGAGTGGCTGACGATCGAGAGGCTGGCGGGGAGGACGGCGGCGCCGCCCAGGCCCATGACGGCCTGCGCGGTGATCAGCAGCGTGGTGCTGTCCGCGGTGAAGGCGAGCACGCTGCCGGCGGTGAAAACGACTGCTCCGCTGAGGAAAACGGTACGGCGTCCGATTAGGTCGGCGAGCGTGCCTGCGGACATCACCAGGCTGGCGACGGCCAGGGAGTAGGCGCTCGTGATCCAGACCAGTGTGCTGGCCGAGGGGTGCAGGTCCTGCTGGATGGCGCCGAGGGCGCCGATCGTGGACGAGACGTTGACGAAGGCCATCATCACGCCGAGGCAGACGGTGAGCACGCCGCGCCAGGGGTGGGCGGGTGTGCCGCTGCGTTCAGCGAGCGGGGTTGGGGAGGTGGCGGCGTGGGCTGGCGGGCGCGTGGACGGCACCGCGGACGGCTGACTGCTGTTTTGCATAGCCAGGAACGTAGCAGGCTGACTGCGTAAAAAACTAGCCAGGTTAGGATGGGGGCATGGAACGCGTTGACCAGCAGGGCGAAGACACAGTGTTCACGCGCGCGGGCGAGTTCGCCGACCGGGACGCCTTCACGGCGGCCGGCTGGTGCGCCATGGAGCGCTCGCTGGAGGTGGTCGGCACCCGCTCGGCGATGATGCTGGTCAGAGAGGCGTTCTACGGTGGGCGGCGCTTCGATGACCTGGTGCGGCGCACCGGTCTCGCGGAGACGGTGGCCTCCAAGCGGCTGCGGCAGCTGGTGGCCGACGGACTCATGGAGCGCATCCCTTATCGCGAGCCGGGTGCGCGCACCCGTTACGAGTACGTGCTCACCGGACGGGGCCGGGCGCTGTTCCCGCTGCTCGTCGCGCTGATGCGGTGGGGGCGGACCATCCAGGGCGATGCGCACGGCGGGGTGGAACTCGCTCACGCGGACTGCGGCGCCCTGCTGGTGCCCGCGGTGCGGTGCCAGGCCGGGCACGACGTGCCCATCGAGGAGACTGAGGCGCGCCTCGCCTCGTGTTGATGTCGTGCTCCTCGCGGCCGTCCGCGATATCAGGCAGCGGGGCACGCATCGCGAAGGATTCGCCAACGAGACCCCGCCTCGAGCTGCGTCCACGAGGCGGGGTCTCGCGTCACAGGAGCCGCGTAATTCGCGGCCGCCCACAGTGCGACCGCGCCTCCCTCGTGCGGCGCCCCGTGCCTCGCACCCGGCATTTCCCGACCCGGCTTTGTCGTATCTGCGGCACTGGTGCGACTCGGGCCGCACGGGGGCCGCAGCCCGTAGCGCCAACTCGATGCGGCATGGCCGTACCCCCAGGAGCAAGTCTGCGGTGGGAACCGCGCAGGGCTGTTGGAGACCTGGGGTTCGTGGCGCTGCGCATCGTGCCGTGGCTGGGCAGCCCACGCCCATCGACCGGCTCTTCCACGCGCTGCTCGCAGACAATGCCGCATCGCAACGGGTCACAGGGATGAGGCGGCGGGATGGTGCACCCGCTCATCGAGGCCCGTGGCCTCGCTGGGACCAGGATTCTGCTCCTGCACCGGACTGATCCCGTCAGCCGGTCCTGTCGCCGGTGAGGGCAGCCTCCAAGCGCGAGAGCAGGGTGTCAAGCGTGAACAGTTGGTCCGGTTCGAGCGAGCCGAAACACTGCCGCAGTGCGTTCGCGCCGGCCAGTTCCGCGGCGTCCAGGGCCGTGCGACCCGTGTCCGTGAGGGAAACAGTCTTGCGGCGACGGTCCTCGGGGTCGCCGGTCCGGGCGACCATGCCGAGGCGCTCAAGGCCCTCCACGATCTGAGTGACGGAGCGCGGCGCCTGACCCAGAAGGGCGGCCAGCTCCGCCTGATGAAGCGCGCCCCGGCCGGCCAAGACCTGAAGGACCTTGGCGCGGGACAGGGACAGGCCGGCGGTCGTGAGCATGTGCTGGTCGACCTGTTCGCGCAGTCTGTGGGCAAGGGTGAGGAAGGACAGCCCCACCTGATCCGGAGTACTGCCCGTTGCTTTCGCTTCATGCCGCTCCATGTCCGGGTTATCCTCGCACAACGCAATCATGAGGTACCTCATCAAAGGGGTTGTGGGATGGACCGTCCCGTCGCCGTGATCACCGGAGCCACCTCCGGACTGGGCCGCATCGCCGCCTTCCAGCTGGCCCGCCAGGGCTACCGCATCGGCACTGTGGCCCGCTCCCGCAGCAGGGCCGAGGCCCTTGTCACCGAACTGACAACGGTGACCGACGAGCCCGTCGATGTCTTCCATGCCGATCTCGGCCTGCTCTGCGACGCCCGCCGCGCGGGCGAGGAAATCGCCGCTTATTACCCGCGCCTAGACGTTCTGGTCAACAACGCGGGCCTTCACGCCTTTGCGCAGCGCGTCACCGCTGAGGGACTCGCGGAGATGACGGCGGTGAACTACCTCGGCCCGTACGTCCTGACCGAGGCGCTGATCGCGAAGCTCGGCGCCTCGGCGCCGGCCCGGATCGTCAACGTCGCTTCCGAAGCCGCTCAGCAGGCCGGAACGATCGACCCGGCTCAGGACCTGCGGGGCACCGCGCCCTACACCCGCCGGGAGTCGATGGCCTTGTACGGGCGCACGAAGCTGATGACCATCATGTGGACGCAGGAGCTTGCCCGCCGTCTGGACGCGGCCAAGGTCACCGTGAACTGTTGTGACCCCGGCTTCAACGCCACTGGCCTCGGGCGGGACTTGCCCGGCTCCGCCGTCCTGGAGCGGGTGCTGCGTACTCTGCGAATCGGCGATCCCCGCAAGGGCGCCGGCATCATTGTGCGGCTCGCCACCGACCCGGCTCTGACGGCAACCACCGGCGGCTATTTCTCCGTCGACGGCGCCCGCCCTCTGCAGTGCCCCGCCCCGGGCCGGGATCCGCGCGTACAGCGGGAGTTGTGGGACGCGACCACGGCACTTCTCGCCGCCCGCCTGGCTGACTGAGACCGGATCGCTGGCTCTGCAGGAAGTGCGCGCAGCCACGCCTTCCTCGCTCGCGTACTACCCACCCACCGCCCAGGCACCGCGACGCTCGACGGCCCTCGCCTTGGACCCGCTCGTGCTTCTTTCGCCCGCTTGTGATGTCAGACCGCGGAGGCGGGCGTCGCGGAGATCCGCCTCGGTCAGCAGTACCTCACCCTCGCCCTGCGCACCGACGTCGACGGCGACGGCGACGGCGACGGCGACGGCGACGGTGACATCGGGTTCGACGTCATGGTGCCGTGCCCGCACGAGGACGAATGCACCGGCCACGCCTGGGTGCCCCCCCTACAGCGTCACCTGCCTGTACCGGGCGCTCAACGGAGACCTGGACGACGACGAGGACATCGTCTGCACCGTCCACGGCCCGAACACCGACGAGGACCAGGAGGACGACCCCGAGGGCGGCGCCGACCTGGAAGTGCAGTACGCGGACGCGGTCCGCGAGTGAGTCGCGCCGCCGACGCTCCGCCGAACAGCCAGAACCCGCCGCGCCCCGGCCACGCCGGACCCCCGCACTTCCCCGGCAAGGACACCCACGCATGAGCATCACGATCACGAACACGTACGGCACCGCACACCACGTCAGCGAGACCAACCCGGCCCACGTCACCAGCTGCGACCGGTACCGGTTATCGCTGGTCGGCACCATCGCCCCGGGGAACCCCGGCTACGAGGACATGGTCGAGATCATGAAGGACAACGGCCACGACACCCGCCCCGAGGGCTACGGGCTGATCTTCCGAGTCCGAGGAGTTCAGCGCCACCTACTTCGGGTCGATCGCGCAGATCGAGCAGGACCAACGCGACAACGTCGACGGCACGGCGACCTTCGACGCCTCGCAGGGCGTCATGTACGCCCAGTGGCCCCACGGCAAGGGCTGGGACGACTTCCTCCCCCGCGTCTTCTGGAACGTGGCTGCGCGCGGCGGGATCCCGGACGGCGTCGGCCTCGTCACCGCCTTCGCGCACACCGAGATCCCGGGTGCGGAGGTCAACGTCTCCGAGTTCGAAGGCAAGTGGCTTCCCGACAGCGAGCCGCAGCAGCTGGTCACCTACCACTGCACAGGCTGCCACCTGGACACCTTCCACGACTGCGGGCACGTCCACGAGAACACCGGCCCCAGCAGCCGACGCTGGGCCGCCCGCCAGGCCCGCCAGCACCTCATCAGCGCCGCCCGGCACGGCGTCGGCGACAAGAACAGCGCCTGCCGCCCCGACAACGGCGAGATGCTGCGCGCCGTGAACGCGGCCGCCCGCGAGATGTGGGGCACCACGGGCAACGCCCTCCCGGACACCGACGACGCGTACTGCGCCACCAAGGGCCCCTGCTCGATCATCCGCGAACTCCGTGCCGGACTCCGCTCGCCCACCTACCGCGCCCGACGGACGCTCCGTGCGGCCTCGGCCCCCTCTTTACGCAATCGACGTCCCGATACACCACAGCACCGACCCGACCGGCACGGACTGCACGTCTTCACCGGCGTCGCCGACTCCCCGGCCGCGGCCCTGCGCCGGGCGCACGAGGTGTACGACGCCGCGCTCGCCGCGCACACCGCCGGACTCGAGATGGTCGACTTCAAGGCGACCTGCTCGTCGAACACTTCCTGTCGAAGTTTCAGCACCCCGGCCTCGTTCAGTGCCCGGACAAAATTAAGGAGTTCGATTGTGCCGACCAGCACCCAGGCCACCAGGGGCACAGCGGCGTGAAACCGATCGCGCAGTCCGAAAGTGTCGCCTTCTTTACGTCGCTCTGGATCGTGATGCACCACGTCTCCGTAGATCCAGGCCATGGCCAGCCCATGCGCATCGAGGTCACGCTCTTCGCCCGGGGACGTGTCAGCGACCATGACCCAATAGCCGGATTCGTCGGGCGTGGAGGGGCTTACCCGTGTCCGCCACTCAGCGCGTGCGGCCCGTATCCACGCCGCATCTTGTGGCGCTGCTCGACAGGTGTAGCCCAGAGCCGAGAGCGCCTTCATGTGAAAACAGTCCTCCTGCTCGAGCAGCATTGGCCTGATACGCGCTGGCGGTAGTCCCGCACGGTGACAGCCTTCGGGTAGGGGGTGTCGTACCGGCGCGGCATCCAGTAGCAGCGGTCGGGCTGCTCCAGGACCTGCACCGTGTTGGCCACCTTCGCCTCGGTGGTGTCCGCGAACACGAACGCCACCGGGACCAGGCCCTCCCGGCCGGTCGGCGGGTAGACCCGGCACCACAGCCGCTTGTCGTGGTCGACCAGCTGGTCGATCGCGTCCGGCCGGGAGCGGACCAGGTCCACGATGCGCTTGGCCGCGTCCTTCGGCAGCAGCCGGCCCCACTGCCAGTACCGGCGCAGCTTGGCGACCAAGACATGTGCGTCCTCGGAGCGGCGGTCGACCTCCAGCAGCACCGGCACCCCGGCCTCCGGCGCCCGCACCACCAGATCCGCCCGCTGCACGAAGCCGCCTGCGAGCCGGTGCCCGACCTCGGTCCGGAAGCCGAGCCGGTGACCGATGCCTGCCCGGTGGAGTTCGGCGGCCGTCGAGGTGACCGCCGCGGCGTGGTCGTCGCAGCCGGCACCGAGCAGCTGGCCCGTGACCGGGTCGTACTCCTCCTCGCACAGCACCGAGACCCCCTGTCACGCTACGCATGGCCCTGCAGGCCATGCGCCGGCCCGGCGATGCACGGCCCCGGCCTGACACAGGCCGGGGCCGGCAGTGGGGTCGTGGGCAGGGCGGCCTGGCGGCGGTCCGGGCGAAGCGCGCTGCGGGCCGTCCGCAGTACGCCGGGGGCACTCGCCCAGCGATCCCGGCCGGCTGTGACACGGTCTTCGGCCGCGACGGACCCGGAGATCGTCCGCCCGGCGTCGTCACCACAGCCAGGCGGTGGAGTGCCGCGCCCGGGACAGGGCTCGGGCATGGCGACGCGCTGTTGACCGCGACCCGTCGCTCCGGAGGTCTGCGCCGGTCTGGTCCTCGGGGAGGTCTGGTTAGCACTGGCTGGGACCGGCTCCGCGACCCCGGGGGTACCGCCGCGGGAGGCGGCGGGGTGACGCCGCCTCCCGTCAGTTGGTGCGGTCGGCGAAGCCCCGGGGCAGGTCCTCGGGGCCCACCGCGACGACGCTCTCGTCGTTCTCGCCGACGTACTCGAACAGGGTGATGCGGGCGAACTCCGGGACGACGTAGATCGGGTAGGTGGGGCCGGCGTCCCGGTAGGCGCGCATCTCCTCCAGGTGGTCGTTCTGGTAGAGCACCGTCTTGCTGCCGTCCTGCTCGATCCACTGCGGGAAGAAGATGGTGCCGTGCAGGACTCGCCGGCGGGGCAGCACGTTGACGACGACCGAGGTGCCGGTCGGTTCGTTCCAGGACACCTTGTAGACGTCGTCGGCGAGCCGCACCAGGTCGACCTCCTGGTCCTTCACCCAGCGGCCGCCGACCATCCCGGAGTGGATGCGGTAGTCGATGGTCGTGGCGTTCTTGACGTACATCTCGTACTGCCAGCCGTTGGCGTACGTGTAGATGAACCGGTGCCCGACGATGCCGGACAGATCCTGCGGCGGGTTGGGGTTCTCGACGGTCGTCGGGGTGTCGTGCGCGGTGGTCATGGTGGTGCTCCTTGCTGTGCTGTGAGCGGTCACCGACGGCGTGGGGTTCGGCCGGGTCGGTGTCCTCGCCCTCACTCACCACTGTGCCACAAAATATATTTGACACAAAACTTTATTTTCGCGGTCCACAATGGTGGCATGCGTAACACAGACAGAGCGGCGGACGGGACGGGCGACCGCGGTGTACCCGGCGCGCCGGGGGCGGCACGCGTCGCGGCCGGACTGGGCGAGCTTCTGGGGCCGCTGCGGCGCGCGGTCCTGCGCGCCACCCGCAACGCCGAGGGGTTGCCGGACCTGCCGGAGGCGCAGATCGAACTGCTGCGGGCCCTGTCCTCCTCGCCCGAGGGCCTCAGCCCCGGTGCGGCGGCCGCACGCGTGCGGGTGGCACCGTCCACCGTGAGCAACCTGGTGCGGGCGATGTCCGCCGCTCGGCTGGTGGAACGGGTCCGGCCCGAGCACGACCAACGGACCGTGGTGCTCACCGCGTCGAAGGAGGCCCTTCACCTGCTGGAGCGCTATGACCGGGCCAGCACCGCGGCGCTCACCCGCGTCGTGGAGGAGCTGTCCGACGCCGACCGGGCGGCGCTGCACCAGGCGCTGCCGGCTCTGGACCGGCTGGTCACCGCGCTGGAGACGGGCGACAGCACCCGTCCCGACTCGATCAGTCCTTGATCACGGTGCGAACACCCCGTCGAGTGCGACCATGATCAGGCTCTGAGCTGAACATCCCCGCCGGCCATGCCCTGCTCTTCGGCCACGACGGGCCCGGAGGGCATCTGCCCGGCATGGTCACCACAGCCAGGCGGTCGAGTGCCACAGGGACACATGCGGGCGTCGCGGCACGCGGCCACGTTGCCGATCCGGTTCTGCCGGGGCCGGGACCGACGCGACTGCCCGGCAGCAAGGCTGCGCCATCCGGCGGCCTCCAGCCGCCCCTGCTGCCTACGCAGCTCCCCCTTGGACTTCGGCTTGCGGGGCCGCCTCCAGACCGGCTGCCCCCAGGGACTCACCGGCCCCAGGCTCCAGGGCCTCGTCCAGCGCGGCAGCCATCTGCGCGCGCCGCGTGGGCACGGGCGAGTGCGCCGTCGGGGCTGGGGCGTTCTTGCGGGGTGCTCACGCGACTCCTCCAGTGGGGTTCCGGCCCGGTGTGTGCCGGATGCCGGGCTGCTCGGTGTGCTGGGGCGGGTCGGGGCCGAAGGTGGTGGCGCGCTCGCGGATGCCGTCCTGGAGCTTGGCGGCGACGGCTTCGAGTCTCGGGCGGGTCTGCTCCACCGTGTCGACGCCGGTCTCCTGGCCCATAAAGTCGACGGCGGCCTCCCGCTCCAGGAGATGGCCGCCCTTCCGGCCGGTGCGCAACGGCTGCGGGCGCGGCCTCGAGAGGGCGGGCACGGCCATGGTGCGCCGCCGGGTACGGGAGCCCAAGTGGTCCGCGCGACGCGCGGCCCGGGCCCGGGGTCCGAGCGCGTCGGCGGCGAGGCGGGCCCGCTCGTACGGCGGGGCGGTCCGCGTGCGGGTCAACGGGCGCAGCACGGCCTGATCCTCGGTGTCACGCGGGTACAGGGCGCGCAGGTCGGCGGTCATCATCCGGCCGCGCCCGACGGGGCGGGTGTAGTCGTCGACGACCGTCTGCACGATTCTCTCGTCCACGCCGGGCTGGTGGGGCCGGCCGCGCAGGACGTGGGAGAAGTGGTGGCGGGTTTCGGCGAGCAGGTGGTGGCATGCGAAGGCGCCGCGCAGCACGTTCACCACGGCGACGACGTCGACGGCCGCCAGCGCGATGTCGGCCACCGGCCGCACCCGCGTCCACACCGCCGCGGCCGCCGCCCGCGGCCGCTGTGCGAGCCGGTAGACGGTGCAGGCCCCGAACGCCCGGATCGACGAGGCACGCCACCGCTCGCGCAGCTCGGTCAGCGACAGCAGCTCGGTGCGCTTGGGCGGGCGCGGCCTCCGCGGCGCCCTCGGCGGACACGGCGGCCCCGGTGGCGCGGGCGGCGGACGGCCCCACGTCTGGTCGGCGGCCTGGCAGGCCAGCGCGCAGGAGGCCCGCTCCCCCGGCGCGTGCCCCCCCCCATTCCTCGTACTTGGCGGTGAGGACGGGCAGCGCGTCCTCGATCTGCTGGCGGCGGGTCGACTGCCAGCAGATCAGCCGCCGGCCGATGCCCGCGATGTCCATGACGGGCCGGCGGCCCGGGGTCACCTCGCGCGGCTCCCACGCCCACCCGAGCCGGGCGGACACCTCCTCCATCAGGTAGCGGGTGTAGAGGGTGTCGGCGGCGACGATGTGGGCCAGCGTCGTGTCCGCGGAGAGGTTGCCCCACGTCCCGTCCGGCCGCCGGGCACGGATCGACACCACCGCGTGGTCGTGGAGCAGTGGCTTGGACTCGGCAGCGCGGGACTCGTAATGCCGGAACACCGCGACGATCAGCCCGTCCTTCACCGGCCGGCGGTGCCTGCCGCCGCTCCCCCCATCGGATCTGCGCGACCGACTCCTCCAGCCACGCCAGCGTCTTGTCCCGGGCGACGTCCTGACACGGCTCCAGCACCAGCCGGGTCTCGTCGCCTCCGAGCGCCCACGCGATGTGTGCCGTCGACGGGACCCGGAACACCAGGTCCAGCGCCAGCCACGGCGTGCGCTCCTTCGCCTTCTCCGTTTTCGAGGATGCGTTGTGCTCGACGGGCCTGCCCAGCACGGTCACCCGCCGGGCACGGGCCGGGCTCTCCCCCGCCGCCAGGAGCTCGCGCTCGATCCGGTCGGCGTCCGGGTGCCGACCCTCCCCCAAGAGCAGCTCGGCCTGCCGCTCGCTTACCACGTCCCCTTGAACCACCCCACGAGTCTGGCCCCGCCGCCGACGCGGCGGGGCCAGAACCCAAGATCTTCATCAGTCTTCTAGACCCTGTCACCGGACGTAGCTCCTTCGTCCACGTCACCCCGGCTTCGCGCGCCGCCTCTGTTACCCCCCAACAGGTCTGACACGGCGTGACGTGCGGTGTTGCCGGCCGGCATGACACGGGTGACCGGGGACTGTACTGGACCGCTCCCCGCCCGCCTGCCGCGCCGTACGATGGCCGGTGTGCCTGCCCGACAACCCGGGCCGCTAGACGCTCGTGTACATCGGCTCACCCGTCCTGGATCAGCAGGGAAGCCGCGTCGGCGGCGAGGGCGTCCACGACTGTGTCACCGGCCGCATCGATTTCCACTTCGTTGGGCGCTCATCAGGGCAGGCGGGCGTGTTCGGCTCGGCTTGCAGCGATCCGCTCACGCGCGAGGGTACGGGCCCACTTGGTGTCGCCGCCGGTAAGTCGGGCGAGGATCGTCGCGAGCGGCCTGATCCGGCCCCAGCCGCCCCAGTGGCCCTCGGGGATCTCGGTGGGGAATACCCAGATCCGGCTGGCGTCACGCGGCCAGGCGCCGTTCTCCGCGTCGAGGATGGCCTCGGTGACCTCGGCGATGACGCGCGCACGCTTCTGCTCGTCGAGCTGGCCCTCGGGGACGGACGGGACGACCTTGTAGCGAGGTGCGTCCGCGGGTTCTCCGCCGACGTAGATGCCGGCCGGCCGGTGCAGCCAGAGCCAGGAGACGGAGCGGCTCACCGGGTCGGCGGGGTCGAATCCCTCGTTGCGGATGAGGATCTCGGTGATGCGGTTCAGCAGCGCCGCCTCGGCGTTCGGCTGGAGCGCGCCGTCGGGGATGTACACGTCGAGCATGGGCATGGTCGATCTCCTTGTGAGTTTACTTCTTCAACTCAGGCCGGAGGCTACGAGGGCTAAGTGCAATTTGTAAACCCAGACGGGTACACTCGTCCCATGGAGACGCGGCGAATCGACCCGGTGAACTGCTCGGTGGCGCGCGCCCTCTCGGTGGTGGGGGAGCGCTGGTCGCTGCTGATCGTCCGTGAAGCGCTGGACGGCGCGCGCCGGTTCGGAGAGTTCCACTCCCGCCTCGGGATCGCCAAGAATCTCCTGGCGACTCGGCTCGAAACCTTGGTGACCGCGGGAGTGATGCGCCGCGTGCCCTATCAGGAGCCCGGAAACCGGCAGCGCTTCGCCTACGAGCTCACCGAGCAGGGCCGGGCGTTGCGGCCCACGCTCGTGGCGCTCCTGGAATGGGGCGACACCTACCTCGCCGACCCGCAGGGCCCGTCGGTCATCGTCCGGCACCGGCCCATCGACGATGCGAGCTCCTGCGACGAGCCGGTCAAGGTCGTCCTCGAGTGCGCTGCGGGGCACAGCCACCTCGCCCCGGAAGACGTCTGCCGCACGCCCGGGCCGGGCGCGCGCTTCCTGGAAAGCTCCTGAGACCCCAGGATCGTACTCAGCAGCCCGTATGGCGAGAAGCATGATCCAAGCAGCGGGACCGACGCCTGGGCCATGGGACAAACGTTGGGTGCTGCGGCCCTAAGGCTTCTCCCGTAAATGATCTCTGACGTGTCGGATGGCCTGGCCGTTTGCCCGTTATCCCGCGAGGGCGAGGTTGCGCAGGCGGGCGATGCCGAGCATGGTGTGGTGGACACCGTCGCCTTTCAGGCGGCAGTCGCGGAGGATCTTCCAGCTCTTCATGCGGGCGAACGCATGCTCGACACGGGCGCGGACCTTGCGGTGGGAGGTGTTGTGTTCCTCTTTCCAGGCGGGGAGTTCGGCCTGGCCTTTCTCGCGGCGGTGCGGGATGACCAGGCCGGTACCCCGGTAGCCGCCGTCCGCGATGACCGTGGTTCTGCCAACGGCGGCCTTCGCACCGGACAGCTCCCATGCCTTGCAGTCGTTGCGGTGGCCCGGCAGTGGCCGGCCGACCGCGACGACCAGGCGGGTGTCGGCGTCGATGACGACCTGGTGATGGGTTGAACAGCGGTAGTTCTTCGACTGCTCGGCGACCTGGTGGTCGCGGGTGGGGACCAGAGTGCCGTCCACGATGAGCACGGCGTCGCGGCGGAACCGCTTGCGCGGCTGCAGTGCCAGCGACGGGCCGAGATGATCGACGATCCGGTCGGCAGCGGACTTGGACACCTCGAACAGGGGCGCCAGTTGGCGCAGCGTCAGGTTCGTCCGCCAGTACGCCGCGACCAGCAGCACGCGGTCCTCCAGCGGCAGGCTCCACGGTCGGCCTTTGCGCACCGGATCCGCGCCCTCGCGCCGCAACGCGGTGACCAGCTTGTTGAACTGCCGCGGGCTCAGCCCGGTGAACGGGGCTATCCAGGACGGCTCCGACGCCGTGACCACACCAGCCACATCAAGATCATCCTCTGTGATGGTGGCTCTACGCGATACCCCCGCGCAATCCGATGGCGCGACGCAGCTCCGGCGTCAAGAATCGCCGGATGCATGAAGTGAAGCTGTCCGACGGGATCATCGCTCTGTCTCCCCTGTGCTTGGACGATGCCGAGGCGCACCTCGCGGGGGAGGATGAGCCGCTGGTTCGCTGGCTCAGCGGCGGTCCCGGCACACGCGAGGGCGTGGAAGCGTACATCCGGCACTGTCGGGAACAGTGGGTGACCGCCGGGCCACTCCGCGCTTTCGGCATTCGGGTAGGCGCCGATGAGACGCTCGCGGGGACGATCGACCTGCGGTTCGCAGCAGAGGGCTTGGCTCCCGGCCAGGTGAATGTCGCCTACGGCCTCTACCCGTCCTGGAGGGGGCGCGGCCTGGCCACCCGTGCGGTCCTCCTGGTCTCCCGGTACGCGGCAAGTGAGGGCGGGAAGGAGGCAGTGATCCGGGTAGAGCCGGAGAACGCCGCATCTGCCGCAGTCGCCCAGCGGGCGGGGTTCATCCCCGGCAAGCACACGTACGGCGAGGACGGGACACGTCTCGACTGGTTCATCCGGGACCTGTGCATCGAGGCCCAGTGACGACCCCTGCCCCGGCATGAGGGCGTTTCATAACGCGCGACCAGCGATTACGGGACAAGCCTTAGCCTAAGGGCTGTCCCGTAAATGATCTCTGAGTCTCCTCGGGCAGGCTCGGTGGCCGTGTAGTCCGCCGGCCTATCCGGCGAGGGCGAGGTTGTGCATCCGGGCGATGCCGAGCACGGCGTGGTGGACGCCATCGCCCTTCAAGCGGCAGTCGCGGAGAATCTTCCAGTTCTTCATGCGGGCGAAGACGTGCTCGACGCGGGCTCGGATCTGCTTGTGGAACTTGTTGTGTTCCTCTTTCCAGTCCGGGAGGTCACTCTGGCCGCGCTTGCAGCGGTGCGGGATGACGAGTCCGGTGCCCGGGTAGCCGCCGTCGGCGATCGTGAGGGTCTTGCCGACGGCGGCCTTGGCACCGGACTCCTCCCACGCCTTGCAGTCGTTGCGGCTACCGGCGAGCGGCCGGCCGACCACGACGACCAGGCGGGTGTCGGCGTCACTAAGCTCCGCACCCCCGAGGCGGCGGACCGGTGGACATGGCCCTCATCGCGGCCCACACGCAACCACGCCTCGCCCAGCCGCTGGCCGCGGACCTGCGCCACCCCTGGGAGAGACCGGCCGGACCCGGCCGGCTCACCCCCGCCCGGGTCCGCCGGGGTTCAGAAACCTGCGCCCGAGCCTGTCCGACCCGGCGCGTGCACCCGAACCCAACCAGCCGGGCCCCGGCAGGCCACTCGGCTCGGCAAACCGGCACCCTGCCACCCGCTACGACGTGGGCAGGACCACCAGACGTCGCATCATCATGGAGACGTTCGCGGCGTCACGGCGAGACGGCCGGGTGACGAAGGCGTACGCCCGGTGGGTCCGCCTGCATGAAAGCGCACGGCCACCGCAACGCCCGCCCGGAGGAGACCGCTTCGGACCCCGTCTGGCGGACGAGGACGGCTTCCGCCCGCGAGCGTGCCGTAGCCACCGCCGACGCCCGCTGTAAGGCACAGGTCAATCCCGTCGGTACCTGGAACGCCGTGGAAGTCGCCTACCAGCGCCAAACGGTCGATCAGAACGCCGACGAACTGGCACGGGTCCGGGTGGACCTGCGACTGCGGCAGCGGCTCGCCGGGACCGTGCTGAACGAGCGTCGCCGAGTGAGCCGGACGGCCCGGGTGTCGGGACCGCCCGATGCCCTTGCGGGCGAGTCCCGGCGCGGCAGTCATCACCCCGCACTGCCGCGGGACTGAAGAAGCCGACCGGCACACCGGGTGAGGGTAGCCCTACCCGTAAGCAGGTGGCTGGCGGTATTCCGGGCCCCGACCTTGATCGAAAATACTGGGCCCGGTTCAGTCGTCACCCACCAACCGGGAGTCTTCGTGTACGAGCACACGCGTGCGGCAGTCGGGGCACGTTCGTCCGAGCGGGGTGGCCGCAGGCGCGGTGAGCGCAGGCTGCGGGTGGCCGCCGTCGCAGCGCTGGCGACGGCGGCGATCACCGCTGGCCTCACCCTGCCGGCGTCGGCCGCGGACGCCGAGGACGCGTCGGCCGCACGCGGCGGGCACGGGGCCACCCAGGCGGCCTTGGACTCGGTCGTGCGAGAAGGTCCGCCTGGTGGTATCGCCCTCGCCGAGCTGGGGCACACCACCTGGGCGGGGCGTGCGGGCACTGAGGATCTGGCGACCGGCCGGAAGCCGCGCACCGATGACCGGTTCCGGACCGGCTCGATCACCAAGACGTTCGTGGCCACGGTGATGCTCCAGCTGGAAGCCGAAGGAAAACTGAGCCTGGACGACACCGTGGACGACTGGCTGCCGGGTCTGGTGGCGGGAAACGGCAACGACGGCAGCAAGGTCAAACTATTGCAGCTCCTCAACCACACCAGCGGCATCTACAGCTACACCGACGACGAAGCCTTCAAAAGGCAGGAGTTCAGCACCGACTTCCTCCGGCACCGCTACGACACCTGGACGCCCCGCCAGGTCGTCCGGCTCGCCATCTCCCACCGGCCCGCCTTCGCCCCCGGCGACGGCTGGAGCTACTCGGACACCAACTATGTGATCACCTCCATGGTGATCCAGAAGGCCACCGGACACACCTACGCCCACGAGATCGAGCACCGCATCCTCCGCCCCCTGCGTCTGGATTCCACGAGTGTGCCGGGGGCCAGCCCTCTGCTCCCGGGGCCGAGCGGGCGCGCCTACTCGAAGCTGACCGGGGAACTCGCCGGACCCGGGGAACCGGACAGCGCGACCTACGATGTCACCGAGTTCAACCCCTCCTTCGCGGGCGCCGCCGGAGAGATGATCTCCGACAACCGCGATCTCAACCGATTCTACCGGGCCCTGTTCTCCGGCCGGCTCCTTCAGAAGCCCCAGCTGGAGAAGATGATGACGACCGTGTCGGTCGGGAACGTGCCGCACTTCTCCTACGGCCTGGGACTGATGAAAATGACGTTGTCATGCGGCACCGAGGTATGGGGGCACAACGGCGGCATCCAGGGCTCCATCTCGGAGACCACGGCAACGGCGGACGGCGATCACGTGCTGTCGATGAACTTCAACGGCGACTGGAACGTCCACGAACAGCGGGTCGTCGACGCCGAGTTCTGCGGCTCCTGAGGGACTGCTGGACTCCGCCGGCGGAGACGTGTGCCGTGGCCAAGGCGCGCCAATGCCCGCATGAACGGCCTCGCCGTACGGCGGCGGAACGGACGGCTGGTCGCCCCAGGCAGCCCACCACTTCGCGGAGCGGCGGCTCAGCCAGGTCCGGATGCCGTTCCCCGAACAGGCCGCGGACCAGATTCCCGCCGATCTCCATCTCGAACCCAGAAGCGCTGACCGGCGGGATCACCGGCCCTCCGACGACGCCGCTGACGCTGTTGCCGGGACGGTACGTCGCCTCCGGCGACCTCCGGCCGGCGCACGAAACACCTGGCCACCGATGACACCTCCAGGACACACGGCTTCTTGTTCCGGCCAACGGGCCCGCGGCGGCGTCGCCCTTCGTCTCCTTCCCTTCCGGGACGGGCGCAGTGACGCCCGGCTTGGTCATCGAGGGCCCAGCCGCCGCCAGCCGGTCGATCTGCTCGGCCAGCTCGGCGAGTCCAGCGACGACGACCGGGGCTTTCTCCGCGCCGATCCCCTCGACGCGCTATGTGGCCTCCGCGTCCGCGGCTCTGATCAGCCCCATCGTGGCGAGGTGCCGGGCGATGCGGCGAGGCATTCGAAAGTACTGCCGGAGTGGTCGTCGGGCTGCTCCGCTGCGGTGCGGCCATGACGAACTTTGTACTGATGGCGTCCACCTACTGACGCTGTCCGGTATCGCGGAGAAGCAAGATGTGCCGGCCGGGCAGCAGACTCACGTCCAGGACATCGTTGACGAGGCCGAGCGCCAGGACCTCCGTGCAGTCGTTCTCGTAGGCCACAGCTACTCGGGCATCCCGAGCGGTCAGGCCGCCGGGCGGATCGGCGGCCGGCCAGCACACGCGGTCTTCCTCGACTCCGGTGTTCCGGCCGGTGGTGCACCATTCGTCGCCGCCTGGCCGGACGGTGGAGCGATGGTGAGGGCATCGATCGCCGACAGCTCCAGCATCGCCGGCCCGCACTGGCGCCCACCGGCACGCACTTCTTCGACCTCGATCCCGATCCGAAGAAGAAGTGAGCCGGTCGCAGCCGAACTCCTGCCTCGTGTACGAGCGTTCTTCGCTGTGTCCGTACGGCCGCACCAAACACCCGCGCTTGACCGAATCCCGTATGCCACCCCGGTCCGCTTCCCCTTGCATTCGGCGCCGGACGTGCGACCTCAGCGCTGCCGCTCCCACTGTTCCTTGGTGATCTCGTAACGTACGCCGCCATGCTCGGAGCCCTCGACCATCTCCATATCGGAGGGAGTGGGGATGGTGTCCGCGAGTGACATGTCGAGCTTCTCCATGATGTTGCGCGAACCGCGGTTCACGGACATCGTCTCGGCCCAGACCATGCGTACACCGAGCTCCGTGAACGCCTTGGCCAGCAAAGCCCGAGAGCCCTCGGTGGCATAGCCCTTGCCCCAAGCCGCCCGCCGCAGCCGGTAACCGAGTTCGACCTCGCCGAGCGGACCCTCCGGCTCGGGACGCAGGATGTACCAGCCTATGAATGCGCCGCCGTCCTTCTCGTGCGCGGCGAACAGTCCGAGGCCGCCCCACTTCTCGTAGCCGGCGAGGATGTTCGGCAGATGACGCTCGCGGACGATCTCCGGCGGGGTGGGACTGCCGCCGGTCAGGTAGCGCATCACCGCCGGGTCGCTGTCCAGCTCGATCAGCAGGTCCGCGTCATCGGCAGTGAAGCGGCGCAGGGTGAGACGCTCGGTCTCCAGGTAGGTGTCCACGAGCCGATCATGCCTTGAGCAAGCCGAGCGGCCCAACGGTTTCCTGCGGCTCCGGGCGCTCCCGACGCCGCCTACGACGTCGACCGGATCGCGGAGATGTCGAACTGCAGCCGGACCTTCTCGCTCACCATGGTGCCCCCTGCCTTGAGGCGCTGGTTGTAGACCAGGCCCCACTCGGTGCGGTCGATGGTGGTGGTGCCGTCGAAGCCGGCCCGCTCGAAGCCGAATGGGTCCAGCACCGAGCCGAGGTAGTCGAGTTGCAGGTCGACGGGCCGGGTGACGTCGCGGATGGTCAGGTCCCCGGTCATGCGGAAGGTCTCTCCGCCTTCGTGGACGGTGGAGGTGCTGTGGAAGGTCATTTCCGGGTACTGGCGCGCGTCGAAGAAGTCGGCGCCGATAATGTGCGCGTCCCTTTGCTCCACGCCTGTGTCGACGCTCGCGACCCGGATGACGAGGTCGGCCCGCGACTCGGAGGGCTGGGCTCCGTCGAAGTACAACGTGCTGTCGTAATCGGTGAAAGCCCCCCGGACCGTCGTCACCATGGCGTGCCGTACGGAGAATCCGATGTGGCTGTGGGGGCGGTCGATCGTCCATCGCCCGGTCAGGGCCTGAAGTGCCGGGTCGAGTGCGACACCCTGGGACGTGGCCCCCGCGAGAGCCGGGGGCGGCTCGCTGACGACGGTCTGGCGTCGGCCGAAGATACCCATGATCGTGAGCCCTTTTCCATCTGATTGCTCTGTGCTGCCAAGGTGTCGCCGGGGCGCTGCCCCGATCGGTGATCCCGCCCGAGGTGGACGCGGTCGACGGTGAACCCGCTACCCAGCGTTACTTCGGTGGCGTGGGCGTGTCGTGGGTGCGGTACATCGCCTGTACGTCCAACTCCAGTTGGACGGTCGGCCCGACGACGGCGATGCCGCGGGCGAGCATGGAGCGCCAGTTGAGGGTGAAGTCCTCCCGATGAAGTTCGGCCTTCGCGAGGGCCGCGCAGCGCAGTTCCTGTTCGTAGCCCCCGTTGATCGACCCGAGGTAAGTGGTGTCGAGGCCGACGGAGCGGCTGGTGCCGTGCATGGTGAGGGTGCCGTGCACGGTCCACTTGGAGCCGCCGCGGTGGGCGAACCGGGTGCTGGTGAAGTCGATGTACGGGTAGCGTTCGACGTCCAGGAAGTCGGCCGAACGCAGGTGATTGTCGCGGGTGTTGTTGCCCGTGGTGACACTGGAGGCGTCGATGCGCACCGCCACCTGCGAGTCGGCCATGTTCGGAGCGATGCGGATGCTGCCCTGGAAGCGGGTGAACCGCCCGTGGACATGGGCCATGCCGACGTGCTTGGCGATGAACCGGATCGCGGTGTGCGGAGGGTCGAACAGCCAGGTACCGGCTGTCGGAAGTTCCAGCTGGCGGGCGGGCTGGAGCGTGACTTGTGCGGTGGGCCGGGCCACCCCGGCCGCGATGTCGAGGTCCTCGCGGGCGGGTGACAGGCCCTCGGCCACGATCATCACGCTGTAGGAGCCGGGTGGCAGCGTGGCTATGAAGTAGCCGTGGGGGTCCGTGGCGCCACGCGTCGCGATCCGGTGGCTGTCCAGCGCGGTCACGGTGACCTCGGCTCCGCCCATGGGCTGCCCCATGGGATCGAGCACCTCGAAGCCGAACGCCCCGGCGCCGGGCGGCAGCGGGACCGAAATGCTCGACACGGCACCGGAGGCACCACGGGAACGCCGACGACGGAGCAGCCCGAGAGCCATGGAGTTCACCCTTCTTCTCCTGCGTCTCGGTCACGCGACTCGCTCAGAGTTCTTGCATTCCCGGTCGCCCAGAAATGTGGACGACAGGAGGACGGACGCAAGGCCAGTAGTTCACCGACGATCATAAAGCGCTCCGCGAGTCGGTCACTCGAACCGGTGTCGAAGCTGCTCAACCTACCTGGGGACGGAGGCGAGGCCACATATCGGTACATCGACCGGCCATATCGCCACAGCTCGATTCGCTGCTTTGCGGCAATGCTGTGGTGAACGGCACGGAAAAGGGACCGGATGTTCACAACCGATCTGCGGATTCATCACGGGCCTGACACAGAACTCGTCGTGCCGCCGTCCTTCCGTGGGCCGGTGAGAAGGAGGCGCTGCCAGACATCGACGAGTATCTCGATATCCACACTGCCCGTCGATCGGCCTGCTGCGCGCCGGCCTCGCGCGCACCGAGTCACCTGACGCGGGGATTCGCCTGCTCCGAGTTCCGCTCCTCGTTGCAGGAGAGGGACACGCCGCGCGCGGCGACCCACAGTGCGTCCCCTTTCCTCGTGGGTGAGGTCCGGCTCGAGCAGGGCCGCGTCCAGGCAGGCGGCGATGCGTTCGGGCCGGGCCGTGCCGATGACCGGGACGATGCCCACCGGGTGGCGTTGCAGCCACCACAGGGGGACGGTCTGTGGTTGTGGTCCCCTTGCGCCGGGCGAGATCCGCGACGACCCCGACTCACCGGCGTGTCGGGGTCGGCGGTGAGGCTGCCCCGGGCGAGCGGTCCCCAGGCCTGGAGGCGGAGCGTCGGGTGACGGTGAAGAGCACGGCCCGGGAGTCGGCCATGAGTGAATCGTCGACCTCTTCCGGCATCCTGCGATCGGTATCCTCGAACTCGACTGCGAGGTCCTCGTCAACTCCGATCACAACCAGCAACTCGGCATCCACACGGCCCGCCCGGGCACTGAGTCGTACGAGCGCTTGCAGTTGCTGCGGGTAGTCCTGGGCATTGATCTGGATGCGCAGTCTGCTTGTCCCGTCACTCAGACGAGTGACCGATGCCCGCTGCCCTGCGCGCCGGGCTACCTGTCAGGACACGAGCGGTCCTCGCCCGGTTCCTCGCCCGCCATGCCTCGAAACCCGGGGTCGGCGGACTGGCCGAGCCACAGAGAACCGTCGGCCTCCCTGTGGTCGGCACCGCATTGCTGCCCCCGGAAAGACGGGTCCAGCATCGAGAACCGTCCAACCCACACCTTGCATGCGGCGACGGCCGTACCGCCGGTTGTAACGGCGATCGCTGCCGTCTGCTGGCCACCGGCCGCTCCGCCGGAATCGTCGAGTCCCCAAGTCGCCGAATCGGTGCCCCGTTCGGCGGCTGATGTCGTTACCCCGCCGTCACGGTCGGCTGCGTCGTCCGTTCCTTTCGCATCAAGGCACCAGCACCAGGCGACCGCGCAGCCCACCCGCCGCCAGCCTGCGATGCGCCTCGGCGACCTTGTCCAGCGGCAGGACGTCGGCGACCCGCGGACGCAGTCCGGCGGCGGCCAGCTTGGCGAGGCGGGGGCCGTCCGCGCGGATCCACACATTGCCCACCCGGATGCCGCGCAGCGGCGTCGGCGCGTTGCCCAGCACGCTGACCAGCGAGCCCCCGCCGCGCACCGCGTCCAGCGCCGGCATGCCCACGGACGCCGCGTCGACCGCGGCGTGTACGCCGCCGGGCACCAGGCCGCGCACCGCCGCGGGCAGGTCCGCGGTCCGCGGCACGAAGAGGTCCGCGCCGAGATCGCGCACCAACTCCTCGTCGTCGGCGCCCGCGACTGCAATCACTCGCACGCCGGCCAGCGCGGCGAGCTGCACCGTGTAGCCGCCCACCGCCCCCGCCGCTCCGGTGACCAGCAGTGTGTCGCCGGGCTTGGCCCCGGTGGTATCGAGTGCCTGAGCAGCGGTGAGTCCGCCCAAGGGCAGGGTCGCCGCAGCCACCAGATCGGTGCCGGCCGGCACCGCAGCGACCGCGTCCGCGTCCAGCACCACGTACTCGGCCTGCGTCTTGAGCGACAGCGCCAGCCGGTCTGACAACCCGATCACCGCGTCGCCGAGTTGGAATCCGACGACCTCGGGCCCGAGCGCCTCGACGATGCCGGCGACATCCCAGCCGATGCCGATGACCTCCCGCTCAGGAAGCAGGCCGGCCGCCGTGAGCGCGCCGGAGCGGGTCTGGACGTCCACCGGGTTGACAGCCGCCGCGGTGACCCGGATCCGGACCTGGCCGGTACCCGGTTCCGGCACCGGTACCTCCGCCATCTCAAGGACTTCAGGGCCACCGAAGGAACGAATGATCACAGCTTTCATGTGCACGAACCTATGGGGTGTTACTCTCCACCGGGAAGTACGCACTTCGGAGTGCCTACCCGACCCGGGAGTGCCATGGCCACCCGCAACGCCGCTCAGCGCCGCGCCGATGAGCGCGCCGCCTACGACGCCTACCTCGCCACCTGCCCGGCCCGGCAGCTGCTGGACCGGATCAGCGACAAGTGGGTGAGCCTGGTGCTGAACGCGCTGGCCGACGGGCCGCTGCGGTACCGCGACCTGAACCGGATCATCGCCGGAGTCAGCCAGAAGATGCTCACCCAGACGCTGCGTGCCCTCGAACGTGACGGCCTGCTCACCCGCACGGTGACCCCGTCGGTACCCGTCCGGGTGGACTACCAGCTCACTCCACTCGGCCGCAGCCTGCTGCCGGTGATGGCCTCGATCAAGGCATGGGCCGAATGCCATATCGAGGAAGTCCAGACCGCCCGTACGAACTACGACCGGGGCGTGGCGGCGGAGCCGCCCGTACCCGGTCCATGACTCTCGACCACGCCACGTTGACGCCATCGCCGTCGCGCATGCTCCAAGGATCGGCCGCCGGCCAGAGCTGACGGATGATCACGAAGTTCCGAGCCGACAGCAGCCTTCTTCACGCCCGCTGCCGGAGTCGCCAACCCTCCCTGTCATCACTGAGCTTGCACTTGTGATGTCGTCTTCGGTGATCTGGGATTGATGGTCAGTCCTGTTTCGGCGAGGCGACAGTCTCTGAGGTGGCTGCGGTACTGGATGTGGCGGACACCGCGTCGGATGCGCTGGACGAGGTGTTCGGGGGTGCTGGAGGCGATGTTGGAGATCCAGCCGCGCCGCAGCAGGGACCAGAGCGGCGGAGGCCCCGCACAGGGTAAGCGCGCCCGTGTCGGGGTCGAATCCGGCCGGGTGCACGTGCGTGGCGATGGGGTCGGCTACAGCCCGCCAGCGAGCGACCATCCGCCTCGGTGAGCAGGCCGCCGCCGGGAGAACATCTCCCGCAGCGCCTGTCCAAGGGGCACGGCCGGAGTCCGCCCGCACCGCTGCCTCGTGCCGGTAGAGACGGAGCACCCGCTGAAGCGGTGAAGGCGGGCGTCTTCCTTGGCCTGCCTCGGTTTCTGCCGCGCCAGGTCTGCGCGCCGTGTCACAGGTCGACCTGCCGGCGCGGGGGTCGACCGACTCCTACGGCAGGCGACAGGAAGCGGGCCGACCGAGGCCGGCGCCGGGCAAGGGGGGCAGTCAGGCAGGCGGACGGCCGGTGACGGTGGGCAAAGTCGTTGTCCTGATCCGGCGGTAGGTCCTGAAGCCGTACGCGGTCAGTCCTGCCCAGATGACGGTACTGACCAGAGGCCACCACAGATCCCGTCCTCCCTCACCCCGGGCGAGATTGACAACCCAGTTCACCGCCCAGCCGACCGCAAGGACGAGCGCCACCCACCTGGCCCATCGCCAGATTCCCATGGTTCCCCGGGCACGCGCTTCCTGGGGGCTCCGTTTGTCCTGCCGCAATCGTGTGCCATCCATACCTACGCGCCTACCCCCTGCCCGTCCCTTGCCTCCCGGTCCCTGAGGGATGACCGAAAACGGACGGACCCGCCCGGCTTCAGAGAGCAAGGAGACCTGGAACGCAGAGGAGTCCAGCACCAGGAGGGCAATCAACGGCAATGCCCCCATGCCGACGGCACTGCCCGCTGCGCTGACCGCGTAGGCGCCCCGCAACTGCCGGAAGTCCTGCCCGAGCGCGCTCCTCCGTACCAACCGAACTTCCCGAGATGTGAAGGCGCTCAGCGTAGACTCGGACCAACCGCCACCGCGTGATGCCGGAGACCGGCCGACCCGGTCGACGACGCGCCGACCACGGCCGGCGCACGGAGCCGGCACGCGCCAGGCGGCATGCGCGGCCGTCGGCGCGGGACTGCGGAGCCTGACGGTGGCCAAGCCGAACAGGGCGGACCGAACGGCGGCCCCCGGACGTACGGCACCGGCGCGCGGGACGGGCGAGCCCGCCGTGAGCAGCAGCACCTTCCCCACGCGACCGCGTCGTCGTACAGGACGGCGGAAGCTGGGGCCGGGCAGTACGACGCCGCGGGGCAGGGTTGGGGCGGAGTGATGGAGCTGGGCACGGCGGTGGCCGAGCCGAGCGAGACGGCAGGGTGAACGCAACCTTCGCGGGGTGGAGGCCGCGTCGGCGACGGGCTCGTGGATGTGCGCCGGGCTCGGCTCGCTGTGCCGGATGGGGTGTCGAGCTGGCACCCCTCGGGTAATGAGGCAACAGGCGATTCGAGGAGCCTCCGTCGCGAACGCTCAAGTGTCGGCTCTGAAACGGCCGTCAGCACCGGACCACGTCAAGGTGTTAGTCGTTGTTATGGCCAGAGGTTATGGCTGACATCAATAGATGTGTGGGCATAATCGAACGAGGCGAATTTCTCGCTGGGCAAGTGTATTTCCCAGCCCGTCTTTCCCGTACCCCCGGCTATCACTTGACTCGAAGGATAGACCGAGGCGGCGAGGTCATTACTGCTACAAGGCGGCCCATCGTAAAGTAGTAGATTCGGCCTGACGGCAACCTTTTCGTCGCCGAGTAGGGTAGCTCGCAATTTCAGTACAGCAATGGCGCCATCTGCGCAAACTTCGAACGTGACACTCCTTGTTCGCTTACTGTGATCAAGAGTGATATTCTTCCGCGGGGGCGTGATTCGCTTCATGTCCCAGAACGGCGGCCCATCTTTGGCAATCAGTTCCACCTTGACAGTGACGATGTGAACGGCTGCCGCCGCAGCGGGATCCGTCATACCCGCGAATGGGATGGGAGCCAGCAGAACTGCGACTGCCACAGCATGTCCGAGTTTCATCTTCACACCTCGCATACCTAGGCTTGACAGATAGCGCAGGTACGGCGGTCCGCGGGAATGAAGTCCTCATGCGGGGTAGTGATCGAGCAGCTCCCCGATTCGTGTTGCCAAATCTAGCTAACCACCTTGCTCACGGGGCAGCAACCGCGCATGTCGACCTCTGGAGCTCCTGATGTATCACGTCGGGTACACGATCCAAAGCATGTGGAAGCTGTTGCGGCGGCACGGCCGGTCCGCACAGGTGCCCCTGCGGCGGGCGATCGAACGCGACGACGAGGCGATCAGGATGTGGAAGGCCGAGGTGTGGGGACAGGTAAAAGGACCGCGGCGGACCTGGGCGCCCACATTCGCTGCGAGGACGAGGCAGGCCAGGAGCTGAGGCCGCCCAAGGGACACACCCGGGCACCGCGCCGAGCCCGGCCGGTGGTGCGGGTACGCGGTCACAACCGGGGACGGGGCAACATCGCCGGCGTGGTTTGTCACCGCGCCGGACGCCGCTGCCGGTGCTTCTTCAAGCTGCACGTCTGGCACGGGCGCCGGGGCGAGGCGAAGGCGTTCACCTGGCGCCAGTACCGCGACCTGATCGTCATGACCCGCATCCAGCTCGGCACCCCGGTGGTGTGGTGCTGGGACAACCTGACCCTGCACCTGGTCCGAGAGCTGGCCGCTTTCACCGAGGAGCACAAGGACTGGTTACAGATCTTTCAGATGCCCTCCTGCGCACCAGAGCTGATCCCGGCCGAGGGGATCTGGTCGCTCCTCAAGCGGCACCTGGCCGACTTCGCCGCCACCGACCTCACGCACCTCACCCGCGTAATCATGTTGACGGTCACCCGGATACCGCCGGCGCTCACCCCGGCGCCGATGGCCCCCATGGCGGTGCCAACGGTTCCTCTTCTCCTTGCTACGGGACAGGGATGACGACCGACTGAGGTCTGCCTCCCGGAGACTCTTCGTGTTTCGTGCTCACTCCAACGTAGGGGCGGGTGAGGGACGTGGGGAGGGGAGGTCGGCGCTTGGGGACGCTTGCCCCACCCCTTGGACCCGCGCCAATACCCGCATCGCAGACGCCTCGTACGTAGTCGGCAGGGTGGGTACGTAGACCGAAACTGGTCGACTTCACGAGTTCAACCTGAGCAATACCGACCCGACACCGTGCGCCGTGCGCAGCCGGGCACCGGTCGAGCTCGGTGTGCCACGATTGAAGTCCTGGCGCATTCTCCGCCGATCCCGGTGCCGCCCGAATCGAATCGGCTTCCCGGGCCGCGCTGACACCGGCGCCGCCCCCCGACCGCCGTTCCTGGCCGGCCTGCCGACGGCGCCCCGTGCCGCGGCACCGGTTCGCCCCCGACTGCATCTGGCGGTGGGGCTACGGCCTGTCGATGCCAGGTTGTGGTCGTCAGCGCCTGTTGTGCTGCCTGCCGCAGCGGGTTCGGCCCTGGGAGATCGGCTGCGGTGTAGGCAGCGGCTGACCACCTGTCTGCCTCGCAAGCCGGGGCTCCTCACCAGGGCCTCTCGTGGTCCGCGTCAAGAGACCCGTCACTGACGCGAACGACACCCGCACCGGAACGGTGACTTGGGCGGTGGCTGCCCAACCAGGTGGGCAGGCAGCCCGCTGATGCGGCAGGTGGCCCGGTGCGGGGTTTCACCAGTCGGTGAGATCCACCAGATACCGGCAGTGGGGGTCGTCCGGCTCCTGGGAGATCCGGTATTCCTCGCCGAGCAGGGACGGCAGCACGGCCAGCAGCGCGGTCAGCGCACCGCCCAGCCGCGCTTCGGCGGCGATCACTCCGGCGACCTCGTCGCTGTCCATGTACAGGCGCAGCACTCCCCCGTCGCGGAACAGGAAGCCGCGCAGCCGCGCCCCGTGCCGTTCCTCGACAGGATCAGTCGGATGTGCCAGGCAGCGCAGAAGTGTGGCAGCCCAGTCGTCCTTGGTGAACGGGGCTTGCGTCACCTCGGCCGGGTCGACGAGGTAGAGGTCCATGCCCATGACCGAGGTGACCCGGCTGCGCGGGTAGATGTGGGTTCCGGTGTGCACGGCCCGCAGGAGGGCGACGACGTCGTGCGGCGTGCGCAGGTCCTCGCCGGCTCTGAGGGGGATCTCGTACGCGGTCAGCCGCGCCGGGTTGGTCTCGGTCCGGTCACCGAGGACCGCCCGCACAGCCGGCGTCTGCAACGGGGCGGGCAGGACTCCGCGTACGTGCTGGTCTTCCAGGAGTGGGGCGTAGACGTGGTCCGACAGGAGGGCGGCTACCTCGACCTGGAGGTCTTCGATCTCGCGTTCGTCGTCGCTCACCGCATTACTCATTCACCCAGTCGGGACATTTCCGCATGCCGTTGCAGCAGGCGGTGATCACGCTGATCACGTGTCCTCCTCCGGCGTCGTAACGCCTGTCGTCCGTCCTGCGACCGTAGCGGGCCTTCACGATGAGTTTGACGCGCCCGTGGGCCCGGTGTGAGGCCCACCCCCAGTACTGCAGATCGGCCCCGTCAACCTTGTCGACTTCGTCCCGGAGGGGAATATTGACGAGCGCGTACTTCCTGATGTTGTGCTTGCCGGAGAAGTGGTTCCATCCCAGTTCGCCGTTGCCCAGGCGGGTGGGGATCCGGCGGCCGTCCGGGTCGACCGCCTCGCACTTGACGTGCTTGTTCCAGTACGTAGCCGCGTGTGCAGGCATGGCTGGGACTGCAAGAAGGAGCGCCGCTACGGCGACAGGTGACACGAAAGCCGTGAGTGCCGCATCTGCTCCGGAATTCAGCCCATTGAGTTTTTGGTCGCACGTCTGTCCATGCAACAGTCCGCTCCGGTGCGCACGGTTGACGACGCGGTTCGAGAACGGAGGTGCGCCGCTTGTTCCAGAGGGCGCTCGATGTCGTCGAGGTTCTCCAGCAGGCACATGGCCGCAGCGTGCCATACGACCCGGCTCCTGGTGAAGCGCCGAGCGCACCGGTCCAAGTGAGCACGAGCTGCGCGCCGGCGCGACAACGGTTTCGGGTTCGGGCGGCGCACGCGTGCGGAGCGCGGGCACCGCTCGAAGCGACGTGACAGCGAGAAGTCCGGTGATGCGAGCCCGCTGGGAGGAATTCCGGCTGAAGGGGTCCGGTCTGGGGATGGGAAGAGATGGGCACGATCCCTGAGATGGCACACGCAGATTCAGTACCACGCCGCCCGCGCTTGCTGTGGGAGCAGCACTGCTAGCCGTCGGCCGTGACGGGAACGTGGCGGTGGCCTTCGACCTGGAGGATTCCGGTCCGCTCGCGGGACGGCTGGAGCGGGTGCGGCAGTTCTACGATCTCGGTGTCCGCACGATGCTGCCCAGTTACAACAACCGCAACGCCGCCGGCGGTGGCTGCCTGGACGAGGTCGACGAGGGGCTCACCGCCTACGGCCGGGCGCTGGCAGGCAGTGCGCAGTCAGCCGATGCCGACCGTGTAGCACCGGTTGGAGTCGGATACGCTTTCGCAGCAAGCCCTTGTTCCCTGCTGTCTCGGGGCTGAACCGCGCCGCACCGGGGCTGGCGTACCGGCGCGCCGTGTCACCCGTCAGGACTCGACCACCTCCACGTGGTCGCCGACAGCGACCACCAGGACCCGCGCACCCGGCTCCGTGGAGCACCAGCGGTGCCGGACGCCGCCGGACAGCAGCAGCGTGTCCCCGCGCCCCAGCCGGTGGATCCGCCCCTCGGCCTCCACCTCGACCGAGCCGTCCGCCACGTACATCAGCTCGTCATTGCGGTGCAGGAACTCGCGGTCCGCCTCGTGCTCGCCGACGAACTCCAGCGCGTGCAGCTGATGTCGGCCGCGCACCACCGGCCGCACGCGCGCCTGTCGGTCGAGTCCGCTGTCGTCGCCCGCGCGCACCACGTCGACCGTGCGGGTCTCGTCCGAGGCCGCGAGGAGCTGTACCGCCGTGGTGCCGAGGGCGTCCGCGATCCGCTGCAACGAGCGCATGCTGGGGCGCGCCCGGTCGTTCTCGATCTGGCTCAGGAACGGCGAGGAGAGCCCGCTGCGCCGTGCCACTTCGGCGAGCGTCAGATCGAGTGCCCGGCGGCGACGGCGTACGGCAGCACCGACCCGAAGTGTGTTCCCGGCCTCCATGGTTGTCCCGTCCCTTCCCGCCCCGCGGCGCCGTTCTCGCTGGTCGCCGATGCCTGACGGCACCTTACGCGGCACCCGCCGAGAGGCCGCAGGCGGTTTCGTACTGCCGACACACGCCCGTCACACAACGTCTCTACTGTCAAATTCAATTGATCACATCAAAGAAAATTTGAAAGAACGAGGAGTTGCGACGTGCCATCGATCGACCAGAACTCACGCCGCCGGCGTCCCACCGGTCTCATCGCCCTCGACGAGACGGCCGTGTGCGACGGCTACACCCTCTACGCGCCGCTCACCGGCAGCGGCGAGGTCTACCTCGTCGACATCCACGGCCGCACCGTCCACCGCTGGGACCTCCCCTACCGGCCCGGCCGTCACGCCCGTCTCCTGGCTGACGGAACCCTCGCCTACAACGGGGTACTCCCGGGGGAGAAGGCCCTCTTCCCGATGTGGCACAGGTACCGGGGCGGCGTCATGCTCCGCGCCGCACCCGACGGCACGGTACTGCGCGAGCATCGCGACCCCCTCCAGCACCACGACGCCCACCACCTCGAAGACGGCCGGATACTCTATACGGCCCTGGAGGCCCTGACCGGCGCCCAAGCGGCGGCCGTACAGGGCGGAGCGCCCGGCTCCGAAGCCGCGGGCGGCATCGTCTGGGCGGACACCATCAGGGAGGTCGGCCCGAACGATGAACTCCTGTGGTCCTGGCGCGCCGCCGAGCACCTCGACCGCGCGTCCTTCCCGCTGCACGAGGCGTACGCCCGTGAACACTGGCCCCTCATCAACGGTGTCACGCCTCTGCGGGACGGCAACATCCTCGCCAGCCTGCGCAGCGTATCGGCCGTCGTCGTCATCAGCCGCGAGACCGGCGAGATCCTCTGGCGCAGCCCTCCCGGCACGGTCAGCCAGCAGCACGCGCCCACCGAACTGGACGACGGCCGGCTGCTGGTCTTCGACAACGGCGTCTTCCGGCCCGGCCACGACGTGCCGTACTCCCGCGTCATCGAGATCGACCGGGCGGGCGAAGACATCGTGTGGGAGTACCACGACCCGGCCCGCGAGTTCTTCTTCGCGCCCTTCATGGGCTCCGCACAGCGCCTGCCGAACGGCAACACGCTCGTGACCGACTCTCCGTCCGGGCGGTTGTTCGAGGTGACGAAGGACGGCTACCTGTGCTGGGAGTACGTCGTCCCGTACTTCGCCGGCTACCGCGAAAGCGAGGTCCGGGGCCTTTTCCCGTCCGAACCCAACGCCGTCTTCCGCGCCTACCGCTACACGGCGGCCGACATCCCGTGGCTGGACGTGACGGCATGACGAGCATCCCGGCCCCTGCCGCCTCCCGCTCCGCCGAAGCCGTCGACGCGCGGGTGCCGTTGCGGCGGCTCGTGCCGCTCGCCGCCCAGCACGTCCTGGCGCTGATCGCCGCCCCCGTCTCCACTGTCTTCCTCGTCGCCGGCACCCTGCGGATGCCGCCCGGTGCCACGGCCTCGCTGCTGAGCGCCGTCCTCCTGCTGTGCGGCGCGGGCGCCCTGCTCCAGTCCCTCGGGGTGTGGCGGATCGGCGGCCGCCTGCCGTTCGTCATGCTGCCCGGCGGTGCCGCGACGGCGCTGTTCCTCCAGATCGCCCAGGAACACGGCGCGCCGACCGCCACCGGTTCCGTCCTCCTGGCGGCAGCGCTGCTGCTCGCCGTACTTCCCCTGTACACCCTGGTCGTACGGCTCTTCCCACCCCTGGTCATGGGCGTGACCGTCCTGCTCATCGGGATCGCCATGATCCGCGTCGCCGCCCGGCTCGTCACCGGCCCGGACGGCAGGGGCGAGCCGCGCGCGGTGCTCCTGGCCGCGCTCACGGTCGCGGCGACCGTCACCGCGTACGTGCTGCTGCGCGGAGTCTGGCGTCAGACCTCCGTCCTCATCGGGATGGCGGCCGGAACCGTCGTAGCGGTGACGACCGGACTCGGCGCCTTCGCCCCCGCGGCCGGCAAGGGCTTGGCGCTGCCCGCGTTCCTGCCCTTCGGTCCACCCCGCTTCGACCTCGTGGCCGCCCTTCCGCTGCTCGTGTTCAGCCTCACCACGCTGGCCGAGATCACCGGGCAGACCGTGCTCAACAGTGAGACCGTGGGCCGAACCCCCGCTCCCGAACGGGACGTTCCGCGCGTCGCCCGCGCCGACGCCCTCGTCTCCCTGGCCGGCGGGCTGTTCGGCACATCCCTCATGATCACCAGCGCCGAGAACATCGGCATCGGCCGGCTCACCGGGGTGCGCAGCCGCTTCGTGACCGCCGGGGCAGGCGTGCTCCTGATCGTCGTCGGCCTGGTCACGCCCGTGTCGCGGGCGCTGGCCGGCATGCCCGAGGCCGTCGTGGGCGGCTCCGCACTCGTCGTCTACGCCGTCATCGCCGTGATGGGCGTCGAGATGCTCCGCCGAGCCGACCTGTCCGGTCCGGGTACGGGCAACCTGACGGCCGCGCTCGCGCTCACGGTGGGACTGCTGCCGTTGCTCAGCCCGGAGCTGTACGCGGGGTTCCCCGAGTGGGCCCGTACGATTCTCGGCAGCGGCGTCGTCGCCGGAACCCTGACGGCGGTCCTTCTCACCGCGCTGCTCGGCCGGTTCGACCGGGTGCGCCGAGCCGCCGTCCCGGCGGAGCCGCGTGTACCGGAGTGACCACGCCGACATCCTGCGGCACCTGCTCGCGCAACGCGGAAGAGCCGGAGTCAGGCGGCAGGGCCGACGGTCACCAGGTGACCTGGAGTCCCTCCACGCCGTAGCGCTCCAGCCTGCCGCACCACCACGTGCGCATCGGTCACACCCTGTACACCGAGGCGGCCGGCCTGTGGACGCACACGGCGGCACTGATCGCGAAGGCCGGTGAGACGGGCGATGCCAGTGCCTCGACCAGGCCGGCTCGGTCCTCGGCGACCTCTCCCGGATCGAACGCGACGCCATGCGCGCACTGAGCCGCCTGAAGGTTGCATTCCCCGCATGAGCCGCCCGGCAAGGTGCGTCCAGGAGGGCAGCGGTCTGTTCCAGGCCGCCCCCAGGGGCGGCTTCTTTGCCCAACTGGATCAGAGGTCCATCCGGGAGACGGTCTCCCTGAGCCCCCAGTAGCGGTCGGTGGCCGGGTCCGACGCCGGTGTGACCACGGCCATGCGGGTTGGGGCTTTACCGAGCAGTTGTGGCTCTGGTGAGTGATCAGCAGCAGGGGCGGGCGGCGGTACGGACAGGCTCGCCACCGCGGGGGCGATCTCTCGGATCCTACGGCGGTCCGACGGCCGTCGCGGCGCCGGCGCCGAACATGCATTCTCTTGCCTGGCCCGGCGTTGAGGAGTTCACTGGTGTGATGCCGACCTGGGTCGCGACGTTGACGGGCTTCTGGCCCTCGCGTCGTGTGTATCTCTTCGACGGTTTCTGTAGCCGGGCCTCGTGATCCCGCTCTGCGCCATCACCCCGCCCGTGCCCTTCCCCGTACGAGAGAACCGAGGTCCGTCATGTCCGTCACCGATGAGCTGCTCGCCAACAACGCCCGCTACGCCGAGACCTTCTCCGGTCCGCTCCCGCTGCCGCCCTCCCGTCAACTCGCCGTCCTGGCCTGCATGGACGCCCGGCTGAACGTCTACGCGATCCTCGGCTTGAACGACGGCGAGGCGCACGTCATCCGCAACGCCGGCGGGGTGGTGACCCAGGACGAGATCCGCTCGCTCGCCATCAGCCAACGCCTTCTTGGCACCGAGGAGATCATCCTCATCCACCACACCGACTGCGGCATGCTGACCTTCACCGAGGACGGGTTCAAGGACGCGGTCCAGAAGGACACCGGCATCCGCCCGCCCTGGGCGGCGGAAGCGTTCGCCGACCTGGAGGAGGACGTACGGCAGTCCGTCGCGCGCATCAAGGCCGACCCGTTCGTCGTCCACAAGGACCGCGTCCGCGGTTTCGTCTTCGACGTGGCCACGGGCAGGCTCACGGAAGTCCGCTGACCGGGTCCCCGCCGCACCCTTTGCCTGCCGCCGTACGGCGCGTCGGCCGATGCGGGCAGGGCCGACCGGCTCGCGGGGAGCGACCGTGCGGGTGGCGAGGGGCCGGCGGTCTGCCGAGGGCTGCTCATAGGGCCGCGCATTCAGGGCGACAGAAGGTGCGGGCCATCGCCAGAGCGCTGTGCATCGGCCCGCGAATTGATCCAAAGCTCGGTAGTTGTCACCGACTAGGCATCCCGCTTGTCACGCGCGCTCGTTCGGCAGGCTTTCTGTCACCAGTTCCGAAGAGACGGAGTTCCCGCGCACCCCAGCGGTGCCGTGCCCGGGGCTGAGCCCTTCCACAGCGAGGCGGAAGAGGCGGCCGGCCTGGGTGTCGGGGTCCTCGTGATGCTCGGTGGCCAGGGCGATGCCGACAGCGAGGGTCAGCAGGTCGTGGAAGGTGACATGCGGTGCGACCGCCCTGTCGTGAATGGCTCGCTGCAGCAGGGGATTTCCGGCCGCCTCGATTCTCATGCCACAGGAGTGCGCGGAGGGTTCTTCGGTGGGGGGCTCGTAGCTGAGGATGTTGGCGAATCCGCGGGCCGAGACCGCATAGGCCACAAGAGCGCGGAGCCACTCCAAGAGGGCGGTGCGGCCGTCCTCGGCCGCACTCAGCCGGTGGGCATGTTCGCACAGAGCTTCGATGCGCTCTTGGAAGACGGCTTCGAGAAGGGCCCGACGGGTGGGGAAGTGGCGGCGTACGGTCGCCGATCCGACGCCTGCGCTCCGGGCGATCTGCTCCTGGGATGCGTCGGCACCGTGCGCGGCGACCTCGGCTTCGGCGACAGCGAGGATCCGTCGGTAATTGCGTCGGGCGTCTGAGCGTTGGCCGGTCATGGTCTCCCCATTGCTAAACGGCGGGCCCCGCCATATCGTAGCGGCAGACAAAACGGCGGGCCCCGCCGTTTTCTTCCTCCGGCTCGTGAGGAGCAGCGGCCATGCCCGTCGACAGCGATACCGTCCTGGTCACCGGAGTCACCGGCCGGCAAGGCGGGGCCACAGCTCGCGCACTCCTGGCCGCCGGGATACCCGTACGCGCACTCGTACGCGATCCGTGGTCGGAGCCCGCACGGGCGATCGAGGCGCTGGGCGCCGAGCTGGTGCGAGCGGACCTTTCCGACCGGGCCACCCTCGGCCCGGCGGTCGAGGGGGTCCGCGCCGTGTTCTCCGTGCAGATGCCGCCGATGACCGATACCAGTGTGGACTTCGCGGGCGAGCTCACCCAGGCCACCAACCTGGTGGAGGCGGCGAAGGCCGAGGGAGTGCGGCAGTTCGTGCAGTCCTCGACCAGTGGAGTCGGTGAGCACACCCAGGTCCCCGGTTGGGCCGAAGGCCGCTGGGCGGCGATGGCCGACTACTTCCACACCAAGCAGGCGATCATGGAGGCGGTACGCAACGCGGGCTTTGCCCGCTGGACGGTGATCAAGCCCGCCTTCTTCATGGAGAACCTGCCCCAGCTGGCGCCCCGGGGACCCCGCGGGGGCCTGCTGACGGTGCTGAAACCGGATACCGAACTGGCCCTGGTGGCCGTGCGGGACATCGGCACCGCCGCGGCGCACGCCCTCCGAGACCCCGACCGGTTCCACCGGGTGGAACTGGAACTGGCCGGTGACCTGCGCACGATGGAACAGATCGCGCAAACCTTGTCCGCCGCCTGGGGCGTGCCGGTGACCGCGCCTTCCATGAGTCTGCAAGAGGCCCTCGACGCGGGCATGCCGAAGTGGGGAGCCGGACACGAGTGGAACAACGTGGTCCTCCAGCCCGCCCGGCCCGAATTCGCCCACGAGTTGGGCATCCCGCTCACCACCTTCGCCGAGTGGGCCGATGAGCAGCTGACACCCGCGTCCGGCCATGGGCATCCGGCGCTGTGACCTTCGGCAGCGCCCGCCGGAGCGGATGCCGGATTCGCCCGGCACCCATTGGCCGGCCTGCCGCTTTGTAACACGGAGACGGTGACGACCGACCACGGGTTCGTTCACCGCAACCGCTACCTGGTCGGAGTTGGCGGAACAGCAACTGAACTTGATTGGGTGATGTCGGTGCCGTTCGCCTGACAGCCGGCTATCGGCACCGGTAGCCCTGGGGCGTGAGGTATGTGCAGGGAGGCGGGCTGACCGACTCGGGGAGGGCCGCACGCTGCTGTGCGGCACCATCGCCGCGGGACTGTCCTTCCTCCTCCCTGCCGGGCCCGCGCTGGTCGGCGCCGCCTGCGCCTCTCTGACGGCTATGGCACGTCCCCTGCCGAAGGAGGACCAGGACGGTCCGCGCCGGCGGCACTCGAGCGAACGGCTCGGAACGGAGCCCCCGCGATGACCCCATGGCCGGCCGTCGCAGCCGTCGCCGCCCTCGGCTTCGCCCTCAAAGCCGCCGGTCCGCTTGCGCTCGGCGAGCGAGAGCTGCCCCCTCGCGCCCGGGCGGTGATCGCACTCATGGCCCCCGCGCTGCTGGCAGGACTCGTCACCGCCGAGATCGCCGGCGACAGGCGGCGAACGGTCGATCCCGCCCTCCTCGCGGCCCTGACGGCCGTCCCGCTCCTCCGCCGGTGCCGACTGCCCATGCCCGCCGTCCTGATCGGCGCAGCCCTCCTGGCCGCCACCGTACGCAGGCTGACGACTTGACCGCCCACCCAGCCACCCGCCCCTTCCGGGAGGGCCGCAAGCACCCTTGTCCACCACGGTTCACGCCGTCGGGCGGCGAATCTCAGGGGTGTGCCCTGAATGCCTTCGGGGGATCACCCCACCTGGTTTCAGGGCTTTCCCGGGGTGCGCTGAGGCGTCCGCCGCACCTAGCGTGTCGTCATGCCAACTTCCCGACGCATCACGGTATTCGCGACATGTGCGGTGGTGCTCGCCGGCCTCACGACGACCGCGACCGCGGCCACCGCCGACCCCGACCCATTAGCCCGCTTTCACCGCCGGCACGTCGACTGGCACGCCTGCGCCCTCGGCCCCGGAGACGAACTCGGCCGGAGACTGGACGCCGCCGGCGCCGACTGCGCCGACATCGCCGTGCCCCTCGACTACGCCAAGCCCGGCGGCCGCACCCTCACCGTCGCCATCTCCCGTCTGAAGGCCACCGACACCGCCCACCGCGCGGGCCCGCTGCTGTTCAACGACGGCGGCCCGGCCGGTCCCGGGCTCCACATGCCGTTGACCAAGTCGGAGGTGATGGGAACGGTCGCCGAGCGTTACGACCTGATCGGCATGGACCCGCGCTTCGTCGGCCGGAGCACCCCCCTGGACTGCGGCTGGAATCTCGGCTCGGCACCGCTCCGCTCCGCGGGCACCGACTCGGCGGCCTACCGCGAGGAAGTCACCGTGGCCCGCGAGCTGGCCCGGCAGTGCGAACGCGCCCAGGGCGACGTGCTGCCTTATGTGACCACCCGCAACACCGCCCGCGACATGGACGTCATCCGAGCCGCGCTCGGCGCCGACACCTTGTCCTACGTCGGCTATTCCTACGGCAGTTACCTCGGCGAGGTCTACACCCAGCTCTTCCCCGGCCGCACCGGACGCATGGTCCTGGACGGCGTCATGTTCCCGCCACGCTACAGCCCCGCCCTGCTGCGCGGCGCCGAGGCGGCCAACGAGGCGGCCCTGCGCGCGTGGGCATCCTGGGCCGCCACGCGGGACGGCACCTACGGGCTTGGCGCCACGCGCGGCCAGGTCCTGGCCACCGTGAAGCACGTCCTCGACGCCGCGGCACAGAGGTCACTGCGGATCGGAAAGGAGTACCTGCTGGACGAGCACGTGCTGCCCGCCGTCCTCCTCGGCGGTCTCGGCAGCGATCTCGACCAGCGGCGAGCCGACCTGGCCGGCACCGTACGGCTGCTGGCGCGCGCCGCGGATCGCGAACCGGTCGAACCGTCCGACCAGCTGGCCGGGCAGTTGGAATTCCTGCTGACCGGCGCGGGCTCGGCCTCCGCCGGACAGATGACCGCGATCGTCTGCGGCGACGTCGCGGAGCGGCGCGGTGTCGGCAGCTACTGGCGTGCGGTCGAGGACTCCCGCGAGCGGTTCCCCCTGACCGGGCCGGTGGCCGACAACATAACGCCTTGCGAGTTCTGGGACCGGCCCGCCGAAGCGCCGACCGTACTCGACAACGACGTCCCGGCCCTGCTGGTCGCCGCCACCGGCGACCCCCGCACCCCCTACTCCGGCGCCGAGGCCATGCGCGGGCAGTGGCCCAGCTCCCGGCTCCTCACCGTGAAGGGTGCCCGCCAGCACGGCTTGTACGGCGAGTACGGCAACGCGTGTGTCGACAACCTGGTCAACGCCTACCTGCGCACGGGACGGCTGCCCCCGCACGACCCGACCTGCGAGGCCTCGGGTCCGCGCGGGGCTGGTCGGCAGACCCCCGCAGGGCGATAGGTCACCCTCCGGGGAGCCGGTCCCGCACGCGGGCGGGGCGGTTCCCACAGACGGGTCCGGGGCAGGGGGCTCCGCGTCGGGAGGTTCCATGTGCCCGGCTGCCTCGCCCATGGCACGTCGTCCGTCCCGCCCCTGCGCTTCCGCATCTCCCACCGTCGCCTGCGCCACACCCGCCATCCTCGCCCGCGCCGGCATATCCGCACGAACCCCAAAGCCCTGACGTGCCATCACCGATGGCAGAGGAGCCGCCGTAGGCCGGGTCCCCGGCCCGCCAAGTCCCCGGCCCTCCAGGTCCCCGGCCCTCCAGGTCCCCGGGGTGATGACCAGCGCCTCGGGCTCCGGGTTGCGCGAGGCGGCCGGCCCGCCGAGGGCCACCGCGCCCACAGGGGTGACGGCAAGAGCGGTCGGAGCGTCGACCGGACGCCGGGACGCCGGACGTGCTCCTTCACCGCGCAGGGTGTCGGGCGTCGACTGGAATCGCTACGGCACCCGGTCCCAGGGCGGTCTGACGAGCATCGCGATGACGGCCACGCTCGTCGGCAGGCCACACCGGCCCACCGGCGGCCGGAGTACCGGTGGCGAGTTCCCGTACCGCCGACGCCGGAGTGAGGACCGCCGACCACCACGGCAGGCGCCGCGCACGGTGCTGCCGGCGCCGTAGGGGGGTGGATCAGCAGATCCTCCGCCCGCAGGCATCACCGAATGTCTGCACCGCGCAGCCCTCGGCGGGCCGGACCACCACTTTCCCACTCGCTCGCTGCGGGAGATGCCCGCCGCCTTGATAAGCGCCTTCTCGACACCATCCGCCGCCCCGGTCGGGTGTGCGCCGTCATGGACGGTGACCGTGCCGTCCTCCGCCACGGTCAGCCGGCCCTGCCCGGCCATCCGGTACAGCTCTGTCACCACCAGCCGACGCGACCCGCCCGCCAGGAAAGCCAGCTCCCGCTCAGCGGTTCAGCGCTCAGCGGTTCAGCGTTCAGTGGTTCGTGGTTCAAGAGGGGTCCGTCGTCCCGTACGCGGTACCAGATACCTGCCAGCACTGCCGCCACACTCAAAGGAGGTCCTTATGCAGCGCGTCCTGAACCTCGCACGCTGGGTCGCAGCCGGCGCCCTGGTCTCTTCCCTCTCCGTCGCCGTCCCGGCCACGGCCGCCCCCGGCTCACCTGCCTGTGATCACGTCGCCCTGTCCTGGGCAGGTGGTACGGCCAAGCCGGGCGGCGGCAGCGACCGGCAGGAGACGGCCCGCGTCCAGGTGAAGAACACCGGGGACCGTGCCTGCTCCCTGCTCGGCGCCCCGTCGGTCAAGCTCACCACGAACGGCGTGCCGGAGACGCTGCTCCAACAGCGGGGAGGCGGCAGCGTGGATCTCGCCCCCGGCAAGACCGCGAGGTTCACCATCACCTTCCTCGGCGACACCGGGAAGAACGGGAACGAGACCATCCGTCCCGACCAGGCCGTGGTCACCCTGCCCGGCGGCACCGTGAAGACCCTCACGTGGCGGTGGGGCAGCGTCACCCGGCAGGAGGCCGCCAGCCGCCCGGGCAACTACGTCAGCCCGGTCACCTGACCCGTACCAGCTCCGGCCGACCCGGGCCCCAGGGGCAGAACCGGTGGGTGTCATGAGGTCAGCGTGATGTGCCGGGTCTCGTCGGTCGTGTCCACACATTCCTGGTAGGGGTTCGGGTCGCCCTGCCGTTCCTGGCAGCGCCACACGGTACCGTCCGCGTCGACCGTGGTGACCGCCCCGCTCCCCCGCGTCCCGGCCTTGGTGTAGGCGCCTGCCACCCGCAGGGCGACCGCGCAGTCCGCCGCGCTTCCGGTCGACACCGCCAGACCCGTGGCGCCGTCCGTGCCACAAAGCACGCTCGGTGCTGTCCCCGCGCCGCCGGTCCCGGCGGAGACCGCCGCCGGGGCGGAAAACCCCAACAGGGCCAGGCTCAGCAGCGCCCCTGCCCTCACTGTTCCCATTCGCTTCATACGCAGATCCCATGATCTCGGCAGTTGTGCGGACGACGGCTGTCACCGACCTCGGGACCGGTGGGCAGAGCCTACGGACCAGGAGCCCGCGTCCCTCGCCCCCACGATGAGCCCGCCCACAGAGCAGCGCCACTTGTACGACCCACCTCGGGTACGCGGCGAACGACTGCTCACCGCTCGACCGCTACCGTCCGCAGGCAGCCGCCCAGCCGGGCGATGGCCGACGGGTCGCGGGGGCCCTCGACCAGGTCGGCGTAGTCGAGGAAGACGATTCTGCGGTACTTGACGGAGGGGGACGATCCGCAACGGAGCACAGGAGAGCAGGAACTTCCGGATCGCATCATTCGCGTAGCGGAACGGACCGGCGACCTTGCCAGACGCACCCGCGCGCGTGCAAACCGACGGGCGCCCGTCACGGCATGAGAACCCACCCGACCCTGCGGCCGGCCCGGGAACACGTCGGCTTCCAGGGTGGCCAGCCGGGCAGATGTGTGTCGCCCCTCGGAGGTCAGGACGGGGCGCGGCGCGTGGTCGTGGGCCAGGTCGTGCGTGGTGCTGCCGCCGGTGGCGAGCGGCAGCACGGTCGTGTCGATCGGCGCGCGCTGCGGGAGCGGGTCGAGCGGCACCTCGAGCAGGCCGCTGTACGCGGGCTTCCACGACGCACCGGGCGCACCGGCGGCCCTTCCGCGAAGTCGCCTGCACTTCTGGATGGGGCGGCCTGCCGAAGCCGCACGCGCTGCCGTCGCGAGGCGGCCGATGCGGGGCCGGCGACGTCCGTCCGTCACTCCTTCGGCCCCGTATCACGGCCCTCCGACGGGCGCGCGTACCCCGTCCGGCTGAGGCTTCCTTACGACACGACTGAAAATGACGTAAGTGAGGGTGGTGGCGATGGCGAAGCGCACGCGGGCGTTGGCGTCGGAGTTCCTCGGGACTTTGCTCCTGGTCTTCTTCGCCGTGGGCTGCGCGGTTCTGGGGGTCGAGTTCATCGGCACCGTGGGGATCGCGCTGGCCTTCGGCTTCGTGCTGCTCGCCCTCGCCTACGCGCTCGGACCGATCTCCGGGTGCCACGTCAATCCGGCGGTGACCCTGGGCATGTTGTGCGCCCGCCGCATCGACGTGACCGCCGCGATCGGCTACTGGATCGCGCAGTTCGTCGGCGGCATCGCCGGGGCGGCCCTGCTTTTTCTGCTCGCCAAGCAAGTGCCCGGCTTCCGTGCCGACGGCGCCTTCGGCAGCAACGGATACGGGGACCGGTCCGCGGTGCACATCAACACCGGCGGCGCGTTCCTCGCCGAGGTCGTCCTCACCTTCCTCCTGGTGTTCGTGGTGCTCGGGGTGACGCACCGGGTCGCGGTCGTCGGCTTCGACGGCCTGCCGATCGGCATCGCCCTCGCCGTCATCCACCTCATCGGCATCCCGCTGACCGGCACGTCGGTCAATCCGGCGCGCAGCCTCGGCCCGGCCCTGTTCGCCGGTGGTTCCGCGCTGTCGCAGCTGTGGTTGTTCATCGTCGCGCCACTGGTCGGCGGTCTGCTCGCGGCGCTCGTCCACCACGTGACTCACCCGGCGGGCGAGGAGCGCACGATCGCCGACGAGGTGGCGGCGGACTGACGGGCCGTCAGTCGACCAGCTCTGCGACCATTGCGGCGAACTCGAACTCGTCGTGGGTGGCGAGGCGCACGCCGAGGGACTGGGCGGCCACCGACTACGGCGAGGCCGCGACGGAGGCCCCCGGCCTTCGACGCCGAGGCGTACAAGCAGCGCAACGCCAACCGCCTCAAGGAACGGCGCGGCCTGGCCATGCGAACGGACAAGCTCGCCATCGCCTACCAGGCCGCACTCCACCTCGCTACCATCCTCATCTGGACAGCCGCGTGACCCCTGAAGCGCCTTGTCCGCGAAGATGGCCACATGGACGATCTTGTACGGTTCCTCATCGCACGCGTCAATGACGACAACCACGCCTACGCCTACGTGGCTGGCACCTTGGGCGGCAAGGCCCTTCTCGACAGCCACCTCCCCATGCTCGATCTGATCGAGCAACTGGCGAACGACTACAAAGCCATGGACCCCTCGGACTCCCGCTCGCCTGGCCTGGCATACGCACTACGAGTCCTTGGCCAGTCATACGCCGAACACCCCGCCTACCAGCAGGAATGGCGCCCATAGCCATTCAAGGAGACAGCCCCTAAGGGGTGTTGCAGAAGGCAGACCGACCTTGTGTTTTCGCCGGGCAGTTTTGGCCCCACTTGAACGGGTTGTTCTGGCCCCACTTTTGCCCCATGCGAGTGAAGGGCTCTGACGCGTCACGGAGGGAACGGATATTTCTGGCCCCGCCCTTGCCGGGTCTCAGCGGGGCCCATGATGGTTCCGCTGTCAGCAGACCGGCTGGATTTCAGACGGTGGCCCGCAAGGATGACTGCATGCGGAAGAACATGGCGGTGCGTCGACTCGATCTCGGGTACTTCATCCGGCCTGCCTCAGAAGTGGGCGGCCCGCAACCGCGAGTAGAACCGGTTCTTGCTTACCTGGTGCAACACGACAACGGGCTGCTCCTCTTCGATACCGGCATCGGCGATGCAGACCCCGAAACCGAAGCGCACTATCGGCCTCGCCGCCGTGCGCTGCAGGATGCCCTCTCCGCGTCCGGTGTCGCCCTTGACGACGTCTCCGTGATCGTGAACTGCCACCTGCACTTTGACCACATCGGCGGGAACCCTCTCTTGGGCGGCAAGCCCATCCTGGTGCAGGACGTCGAACTGGCCACCGCACGCCGGGGCAACTACACAGTCGACGAGCTGATCGACTTCCCCGGGGCAACCTACGAGGAGGTCGCCGGCGAGACCGAGGTCTGGCCCGGAATCTGGATCATTCCGACACCCGGTCACACCCAAGGGCACCAGTCACTGGTCCTCCAGCAAAGCGACGGCACAGTAGTACTCGCCGGCCAGGCATACGACTTCGCTTCCCACTTCGCGTCTGAGCAGTTGGCCCGCCACGCGACACTTCACGGCGTGGAACAGCCACTTCCTCCCTATCAGCACTGGCTGGATCGACTCGCCGACTTCGACCCACGACGCGTGCTCTTCGCCCACGACTGCTCGGTCTGGGAACCACCACAGACTGAAGGTGGCTGAAGCCCGACCTCCTGTCACATAGGACAACCCTCGATCCGGTGACGTTTCCTGGCGGTCCTGGAGCGGAGCCGGATCGTGTCTGTTGGCCGGGGTCGGTGGCGGTAGCGTGGGATTCACGACGCCCGCCCGGCCGCTTCCCCTGACAGGAATGCGAAAGGGCGGGCGCCGTGTTGTGGCGCCCGCCCGTTGGTGGTGACGGTGAGATCAGGCGGCGGTGGCCGCCTTGCGCTTGGCGGTGGTGCTGGCGAGGCGGAAGGGCTGGGTGCCGGTCTCGATGATGTGGGCTTCGAAGGTGAGCCGGTCGACGATGGCCTGGCAGAGGCGTTTGTCGGTGAAGGTCGGGTCCCACTCGGTGAATGGCCGGTTCGACGCGACGGCGATCGCATGTCGTTCCTCGCGCTCGGTGAAGATCTGGAACAGCAGCTCGGCGCCGTGGCGGTCGAGCTTGACGTAGCCAAGCTCGTCCAGGCAGAGGAGGTCGACCCGACCGTACTTCTTAATGGTGCGGCCCAGCTGCTTGTCGCTGGCGGCCTCGGCCAGCTCGTTCACCAGGTTCGCCGCGGTTGTGTAGCGGACGCGGCCGCCGGCCTCGGCGATCGCGGTGCCCAGGTCGATCAGCAGGTGCGACTTGTCGGTGCCGGAGTCACCGATCAGGCAGAGCGCGTTGCCCGCCCGGACCCAAGCGGGCTGGGTGAGGGTGTTGATCACTTCTTGCGGAACGTTGGTGTTTTCAAGAAGTCGAAGTACTCGATCCGCTTCGGCCCGGGAGAAGTTGGCCCCCTTCACCCGGTGAACCTTGCGGCGGGCATCACGGTCCTCGCACTCGCTCTCCAGCAGGTCCGCCAGGAAGTCCGCGTAGGACGCCCGCTCGCGCAGGGCCTGGGCGGCGAACTCGTCCCAGCGTGCGCGAATCCCGGACAGGCCAAGGCTCCGGCAGGCCGCATCGATCGCCTCGGCCGGGTGGGGTGGGGGTGGTGCTCTGCGTCATGCTGAGCCTTTCGGTTGGATAGAGAGCAACTGGTCGTAGGCGGCCAGCGATGGTTCGGGCCGGGAGTCCGGCGGCAGGACAGGACGCCTCTGCGGCAGAGTGATGACCTGGGCCGATTCCGGTTCCGGCTCCGTCAGCACCGCCGTGTCGGGCTCGGCGGTGACCGTGCCGACGGCGGCTTGCGGGGCGATCAAGACCGGTGGTGGACCACCCGCCGCGGCGACCGCCTTGCGGGCCTCGTTAGCCACCAGGTCCGGCGAGACGGAACCGGCCTCCGGGACCGCCTTCATGCCCGCGACGACCGCCTCGTCGGGCAGCCGCCGGTGCAGCAGCAAGACCTCGATCAGAGCCCGTGTCCCCTCCGAGCGTCCCCGCGACTCGCGGGCCGCGGCCCAGAACGCTTCGCCGTCGACCCGCACCCAGACCTCGGTGAACGTCACCCGCTCCCGCCCGGGACGACTCGTCCGCCAGGGACTCCTCGGACAACCCGGACGCGGCCGCTAACCGAAACGGACTCAACGCCCCCTGGACGTTTCGAAATTTCGGACGCTCTTCGTAAATCCAGCTGAGGGTCTGGCACCCGGTCGGCGACCGGCTGTGTCCGTGCCGTCCGTGGAGCCGGCGCCGATCCGCTGCGGATGGGTGCCCGGCCACGCAGTCCCGCCAGGCGATTTGGTCGGGTTGGCCTACGGCGTCGTGCCGTCACGGGCGCTGCGAACGTTTCGAGGCGATTGTCGAATCGTGTTGCAGGCATTGACGCCGGTCACTGGTTCCCTATTATCCACGTTGCTCGATACTCCGATATTCGTTCGGCATATCGAACCAGTCGGGGTTGCTCCGCTTGCCAGCAGCGCACCTCCGGACCGCCCGCCGTAGCGGCCGAGCCGTAAGGAGCACGTCACCTCATGTATCTGTCATGGCCGCATCAAGCAGCCTTATGGGAGTGCAGGTTAGAACCAGGCACCGTTCCGCGTCTGCGCCCGGGCGTCGTGGTGCGAGGTGCCGCCGGGTGCACTCCGACGACGCGACTGGATGTGACGGGCTCCGGTACGGCCAAACGGCGCGGCGGTGGAGATCCGGATGTGCAACGGCGGCGGCGACCAGCGGGGGACCGTTCTGCCGGTCTGCTGAGCCAGTGACCCGCCTCCCCCGCGGCACCGTCTCGCGGACGGCGTCCCACCCCCCACACAAGGAGAGTGATCGTTGATGTCCTGGCTCAACGAGGGACTTCGTCTGCGCAAGGCCCTGACCTCGGCCACCGATGTGACGGTCGGCACGGTGCCGACCCTGGCCGACGCGGCGGCGCCCGCGGCCCAGGCGATCTCGGGCGCGCCGAGCGCGGCCGACAACGGACGCTGCTTCGGAGCGGCCGTGGTCGCCGGGAAGGCCGGCGATCTTCCCTACGCCACGATCCTCGACAACAACCACATCACTGCCCTCGGGCGGACCGCCGTCGAGCTTTCCAGAGCACGCCGGCCGGCTTGGCCGCCCGCCGCGTGGACGTGCCGACCACCGAACTCGACATCGCCCAGGCGTCGCCGACCGCCTACGCCGACACCGTACGGGCGTGTCCGAAGGTCCCCCGCTGCACCGGCGTCCCCGCCTGGCGTATCCGGGACAGCGACTCGTGGCGATCGGGCGACAGCCCACCGCTGTGCAACGGGAGCGGAAATCAGGAATCGGTCGACGACGCGGTCCTGTCCGCGCTGGGCGGCGCCACGGGGGCCCGGGGGCATCGTCACGGGTCAGGTGTACGAGCTGACCGGTGCCGCCGCGGGGCGCGTGCTGGACGTGGCGGCGGACGAACAGCGAACGGCACGCCCTTGCGGGTGCGGGATTCCCACAGCGGCGTGCATCCGCAGCGGCGGGCGAGTCGGAACGGCGACAGCTCGTACACGCCGACGAACAGCGCCAGTGGGCGGGTTCCGGACGAGGCGGGCGGACAGACGGCGAACGGCACGTGGAGGGAGACCTGCGATGCCGACAGCGGAGCGGACCAGCACCGGCGGGCCAACCGGAACGGCGATGGAACCTGCACCCCGGCCACCATCGCTTCACGCCGGGCCCTGGAGGCTCCCGCAAGGCGGAGTGCCCACGGAGCCCTCGTTCAGATCCGGGACTCCGACGACGGCGCCGACCGGCACTGCAACGTCATGTGATGTGACCGGCGCCGCGCGCTCCCGCCCACGGCTGGCTTCAGAGCACCGAGGGAGCGATCGTCGCCGGCTCCCCCTCCGGCGCGACCGGCAACGCGGTGCGGGCCGACATCGTCGCGGCCGGCTGCCGCCGAGCGCGTCCTCACAGGCTCAGAGGACGGTGTCCTCCCCGCATGGCCGGGGGCCGCCGCCGCGAGCCCACCTCCGCTGCCGTGCATGTGTTCTCCGGAACTCGACCCCAGGAGCGATGAACCATGTCCATGACCATCGAGAGATCGGGGCGACCGCGAACGCCGTCCCCGCTGATGCCACTGACGTCCTTGCGCAGGATCCTGGCGCTCACGTTCACGGTCGTACTGCTCGCCGTGGCCGCCCCCCTTCTCGCCCTGGAGACGGCGCAGCCCGCGACCGCGCTGGGCAACGGGCTGGCGTTGACACCGCAGATGGGTTTCAACGACTGGAACGCGTACGGATGCGACGTCTCCGAGTCGCTGATCAAGTCCACCGCCCAGGCCATGCACACCAACGGCATGCAGGCGGCGGGCTACTCGTACGTCAACATAGACGACTGCTGGATGACCCACAGCCGCGATTCCGCCGGCCGCCTGGTGCCGGACCCGGCCAAGTTCCCCAACGGCATCAAGGGCACCGCTGACTACGTGCACTCGCTCGGGCTCAAGCTGGGGATCTACGAGGACGCGGGCACCGCGACCTGTGCCGGGTACCCTGGCAGCCTGGGCCACGAGACCACGGACGCGCAGACGTTCGCCTCTTGGGGCGTGGACTACCTGAAGTACGACAACTGCAACAACACCGGAGCGCCCGCTCGTACCCGGTACACCGCGATGCGCGACGCCCTGGCGGCCACCGGCCGGCCCATCCTCTTCAGTCTGTGCAACTGGGGCCAGGAGAACGTGTGGACCTGGGGCGCGGGCGTGGGCAACAGCTGGCGTACCACCGGGGACATCAACGCGAGCTTCTCCAGCATGCTCTCCATCTTCCACAGCAACGTGGGGCTCGCCTCCTATGCCGGCCCTGGCCACTGGAACGACCCGGACATGCTGGAGGTCGGCAACGGCTCGCTGACGGCCACCGAGAGCCGTAGCGAGTTCAGTTTGTGGGCGGAGATGGCCGCGCCGCTGATCGCGGGCACCAACATCCCGTCGGCCAGCAGGGACACCCTGGCCACCCTGACCAACTCCCGCGTGATCGCGGTCGACCAGGACCCGCTGGGCAGGCAGGGCGTCATGGTCTCCGCCTCGGGGGGCCTGGACGTCCTGGCCAAGCCGCTGGCGAACGGGGACGTGTCGGTGGCGCTGTTCAACGAGACGGGCTCGACGGCGACCATCACCACCAGCGCGGCCGCGATCGGCAAGACCGGGGCGTCCTCCTACACCCTGACCGACCTGTGGTCGGGGGCGTCCTCGACGACCTCGGGGACGATCAGCGCCTCGGTGCCCGCACACGGCACGGTGATGTACCGGGTCGCGGGCGGCACGAGCAGCGGCGGCACCACTGTGACCGGTGAGCTGCACGGGCTGGGCTCGGGCAAATGCCTGGACGTCCCGAACTCGACCACGACCGCCGGCACCCAGGTGAACATCTGGAGCTGCAACGGCGGTGCCAACCAGACCTGGACGCGTTCCGCCTCCAACCAGCTCACCGTCTACTCCGGCAGCAGTCTGAGGTGTCTGGACGCCTACGACAACCAGACCACACCGGGGACGAAGGTGGAGATCTGGACCTGCAACGGTCAGACCAACCAGCAGTGGACGCTGCACGCCGACGGCACGATCACCGGCGTCCAGTCCGGCCTGTGCCTGGACGTCGCCGGAGGGGCCGGCGCCGACGGAAGCCTCGTCCAGCTGTCGACCTGCAATGGCGGCAGCAGCCAGCGGTGGACGCTGGCATGAGTCCCCCCTTCCCGCCCCGGCGGAGCCCCGTCCGGTCTGCCTGCCGCGTGCCTGCCGGCCGCGGACAACCGGGTGCCTCCGCACCGACCAGGGACAGCTACGGCGCCGCCGTGGGGTGGCACCGTCACAGAGGAGGTTTCGTGATCGGATCAGCCGTCGACCGCTGGCCAAGGCGGTGGAAAGCCACGCTCCTGGCCGCGTTCGGTAGCACGGAGTTCGCCGCGTCCTCGCGGACCAGCACGGCCACCACCGCCCGGTCTTCGGCCCACCCGGCGAAGGCCACCGCGGCCGACGCGTCGTGGCGTGTGACCTCTACGCCGCGGGCGGTACGCCGTGCGTGACGGCGCACTCCACCACCAGGGCGCTCTTCGCGTCGTACAACGGGCCGCTGTACCAGATCCAGAGGTTCTCCGAGAGGCGACGCCGGAGCCGACGCCATGGCCCTGCCGGTGACCGCGGGTGGTCACCAGGACTTCGGTGTCAAGGTCAAGCCCGATGCCCGCTACCGGATCGACCACGCGAACGGCGTGGCCACCGGTTCCCAGCCCGAGGGCATCCACATGGTGAGGTCGTCGGACTACACGAACCAGTGGTGCTGCTTCGACTGCGGCAGCGGCGAGAAACTCCCACACCGACACGGGCAACGCCACCATGAACGCCGTCCACTGGGGCAACGCCTGCTGGTTCGGCGGGTGCACCGGCAGCGGTCCACGGGTCGAGGCCGACCTGGAGAACGGGATGCACCACACCAACACGGGCTCCGACAGGGATCCCGGCAACACCGGTGTGCACCACCCGTTCGTCAGCGCGCGGCTGAGGAACAACAGGTCCAACCAGAAATGGTCACCGAGCTGGCCCCTCGAAGGACCCGCAGCAACCGGCCGGGGCGGCACGCGGCCCCCGCCCCGGCGCGTCACCGCACCGCCCACGCGCGGGACCCGTCCCGCCCCTCACACACGCCGCAGCGACGGACCGCACAGGAGGACCGGATGAGGACGAGAAGGCGTCGGCACACAGACCGCCGGCCGGCGTGGGCGAGGGGACACACCTACGCGATGCACGGCGACCGGGCGTGCCGCGTCGCCCCGAACCCGGCCGGAGCGCTGATCAAGAGCGGGGGCGGCCCGCAGCCGGCCGGTAACGGACGACCGCACAGCCATCGGGCCCCGTGACCGGGCCCCCGCACGGGACACCTCCCACCTGCGAAAGGACTCCACCGTGTCAGCATTCAGCCGGTTGTTCCGGCGCCTGCGCGTCTTGACGGCCGTGCTCGCGGGCCTGCTCCTGACCGCCGGCGGCATCGTCGCCACGACCGCCGCCCCGGCCCAGGCCGCCACCTCCATCACGATCAACGGCGCCTCCGGCGGCCGGACCTTCGACGGCGTCGGCGCCATCAGCGGCGGGGGCGGCAACAGCAGACTCCTGATCGACTACCCCGAGCCCCAGCGCGGACAGATCCTGGACTACCTGTTCAAGCCCGGCTACGGCGCCTCCGTGCAGATCCTCAAGACGGAGATCGGCGGGGACACCAACTCCACCTCGGGGTCCGAGCCGAGTCACCAGCACACCCGGTCCGACCTCAACTGCGACCGGGGATACGAATGGTGGCTGATGGAACAGGCCAAGGCCCGCAACCCGAACATCAAACTGAACGGGCTCGCCTGGGGCGCACCCGGCTGGATCGGCGGCGGGAACTTCTGGTCCACCGACATGGTCGACTACCTGCTCTCGTGGCTGGGCTGCGCCAAGCAGCACGGGCTGAGCATCGACTACCTCGGCGGGTGGAACGAGCGGGGCTACAACATCTCCTGGTACGAGCAACTGCGCGGCGCGCTCGACAGCAACGGCTACCGCAACGTCAAGATCGTCGCGGCCGACTCGGACTGGTCGGTGGCGAACGACATCAACTCCAACCCGGCGTTCGCCTCCGCGGTGAGCGTCATCGGCACCCACTACCCCTGCGGCTACCGGTCGTCCCAGTCCAACTGCTCGGTGCCGTCGGCCGCCACTTCATCCGGCAAGACGCTGTGGGCCAGCGAGAACGGTTCGGACGACTACAACGGGGGAGCACAGGCCATGGCCCGCGGCATCAACCGCGGATACATCGACGGCCGGATGACCGCGTACTTCAACTGGCCGGTGGTCGCCTCGGTCACGCCCAACCTGCCGTACCCCACCATGGGTCTCGTCCTGGCTCCGCAGCCCTGGTCCGGCCACTACGCGATCGGCAAGAACGCCTGGGTCATGGCGCAGACCAGCCAGTTCACCGCCCCGGGCTGGCACTACCTCGACGCCTCCAGCGGCTACATCGGCGGCAACCGGAACAACGGCAGCTACGTCTCCCTGAAGTCCCCCAACGGCTCCGACTACTCCACGGTCGTCGAGACGATGGACGCGGGAAGCGCCCAGACGCTGAACTTCAACGTCACCGGGGGACTGTCCACCAACACCGTTCACGTCTGGTCGACCGACGTCACCTCCGGCAACCCGGCCGACTACTTCGCGCACACCGCGGACATCACCCCGTCCGGCAGCGGCTTCAGCCTCACCGTCCAGCCGGGCCGCGTGTACACCCTGACCACCACGACCGGCCAGAGCAAGGGCACCGCCACCGGTCCCGCCCAGGGCACGCTGAAGCTGCCCTACACCGACTCCTTCGACGGCTATGCCACCGGCACCGAGGCCAGGTACCTCATGGACTGGCAGGGCGCCTTCGAGGAGGTGGGCTGTGGCGGCGGCCGCAGTGGCAGGTGCGTGCGCCAGATGAGCCCGCAGAAGCCGATCACCTGGGACGCGCTGTCCGATCCGCACGCCCTGCTCGGTGACGTGAGCTGGAGCAACTACACCGTCTCGTCGGACGTGCTGCTCGAACAGCCCGGATACGCGGAATTGATCGGCCGTGCGGGCGCACAGGACTACAGCAGTACCGGAGGACTGAACGCCTACCACCTGCGGGTGAGCGACACCGGGGCCTGGTCGGTCCTGAACTCGAACACCAACGGCAACGTCACCACCCTGGCCCGTGGCACGACCACGGCCCTGGGCACCAACCGGTGGCACTCCCTGGCCCTCACCTTCTCCGGCACCGCCATCACCGCCGTCATCGACGGTGCCACGGTCGGTTCCGTGAGCGACCGCACCTGGGCCGGCGGGCAGGCCGGCTACGCGACCAGCCAGGGTGAGACGGCGCAGTTCGACAACCTGTCCATCACCCCCGGCAGCGGCGGGAACGACGGCGGCACGACAGGCGCGATCGTCGGAGCCGCGTCCGGCCGGTGCGTGGACGTGCCGAACCAGTCGCAGACGGCCGGCACCCAGGTGGAACTCTGGGACTGCAACGGAGGCACCAACCAGCAGTGGACGAACACCTCGGCCGGTGAGCTGCGGGTCTACGGAAGCGCCTGCCTGGACGCCGCAAACCAGGGCACCAGCCCCGGAACCAAGGTGGAGATCTGGGACTGCAACGGCGGCAGCAACCAGAAGTGGACGCTCCACGCCGACGGCACGATCACCGGCGACCAGTCCGGCCTGTGCCTGGACGCCACCGGCGGGGGAACGGCCAACGGCACCCTCCTCCAGCTGTGGACCTGCAACGGCAACAGAAACCAGCAGTGGACGCGCGACTGATCCGGTGACCGGCCGACGACCACCGGCTCCCGCACCACCCCAGTCGACCACTCCCGAGAGGCCTCCACATGTCTTCCTCCTCCCCACCGGTCAGCCGCCGTCGGCTGCTGGCGGCGGCCGGCGCGGCCACGGCCTTCGGCCTGCTGCGGTTCGCCCCCGAAGCCGCCGCGACCGACGGTCCCGGCAGCTACACCGCGAGCTGGCCGTCAGTGGACCGGCACCCCCCGGCCCCGGCCTGGTTCCAGGACGCCAAGTTCGGCATTTACTACCACTGGGGCGTCTTCAGCGTCCCCGCGTTCGGCAACGAGTGGTACCCGCGCAACATGTACATCGGCGGCTCGAACGAGAACAGGCACCACATCGCCACCTACGGCGATCCCTCGGTATGGCCGTACCACAACTTCATCGACGGTGCCCGCGACAAGGCCGGCAACTACGTGCGATTCGCACCCGAACTGGCCTCCAAGGGAGGCGACTTCGACCCGGACGCCTGGGCCCGGCTGTTCAAGTCCGCGGGCGCCAGGTTCGCCGGCCCCGTCGCCGAACACCACGACGGCTTCTCCATGTGGAACAGCCGCACCAACCCGTGGAACTCGGTCCAGCACGGCCCCCGACTCGACCTCGTGGGACTGCACGCGCAATCCATCCGCGGGCAGGGGCTGAAGTTCATGGCCTCACTGCACCACGCCTACCACTTCAACGGCTACTACGACCACGTGCCGTCCCAGTCGGACGCGACGCTGCGCATGCTCTACGGCCAGCAGGGCTCGTCAGCGGAGAACAAACTCTGGTTCGACAAGCTGGTCGAGATCATCGACGGCTACCAGCCCGACCTGATCTGGCAGGACTTCGACCTGGGCCTGGTGCAGGAGTCCTACCGCCTCCAGTTCCTCGCGCACTACTACAACCAGGCCGTCTCCTGGAACAAGGACGTCGCCGCGACCTACAAGGACGGCCTCAACGACAAGGGCGAGGTCTACGACTTCGAACGCGGCGGCCCGGCCGGGCTGCTCACCCCCTACTGGCTGACCGACGACAGCATCTCTTCCTCCAGCTGGTGCTACACCACGGGCATCGGCTACTACTCGACGCAGGCACTGCTCCACTCGCTGATCGACCGGGTCAGCAAGGGCGGCAACATGCTGCTGAACATCGCACCCACGGCCGCCGGCGTCATACCCTCCGGGCAGCAGTCCATCCTGCTCGGCATGGGCGACTGGCTCGGCCGCTTCGGGGAAGCGGTCTACTCCACTCGCTCCTGGACCAGCTACGGCGAGGGCCCCACCAAGATGGGCGGGGGCTCGTTCAGCGGACCGGTGGCCGGCACCGCCAAGGACGTCCGGTTCACCCGCAGCCAGGACGACAAGTTCCTCTACGCCACCGCGCTGGGCTGGCAGGGCGGCACCATGACCATCACGACCCTGAACTCCAACCAGTTCAACCTCAGCACCCTGACGAGCGCCCAACTGCTGAACAACGCCGCCGGCAGTTACACCGACCTGCCGGCACCGGTCCAGGACGCATCCGGCCTGCACCTCACCATGCCCTCGGCCAACCCGCCGTTCAGCGCCCTGGCCTACACGGTCAAGCTCACCTTCTCCGGTCGGATCCCCCCACTGGGCGGGCCGGGCGGCTCGACCACCTGGGTGAAGATCGCCAACGTGACCAGCGGGCTGGTGCTCGACAGCGGGGGCACTGTGGCCTCCGGCTCCAACCTCAAGCAGTGGAACTACGACGGAAGCGCCAACCTGCAGTGGCAGCTGATCGACCTCGGCAACGGCTACTACCGCATCATGAACCGAACCAACGGCATGGCCGCCGACAGTTGGGGCGACTCCGCCAACGGCGCTCCCGCCCGCCAGGCGGCGTGGAACGGCGGCGACAACCAGCAGTGGTCGCTCCACAGCCTCGGCGGCAACCGCTACCAGATCGTCAACCGCGGCACCGGCACCGCACTCGACGGCAGTGGCAGCACCACGGCCGGCTCCCCCACGGTGATGTGGACGCCGAACTCCAGCACCAACAACGAATGGGCCATCGCCGGCATCTGAAACGCCGGCCACCGGCATCCCCTGCCCCTCCTCACCCACCGAAGAAGGAATGCATGAAACGCAGACCACTCTTCATGTCGATCGCGGCTGCGATACTCCTCGTCCTGTCGGCCGCGGGCACCTCGTTCAGCAGCGCCCGTGCAATGACCGGGCCGGCCACCACCGGAACCGTCCGGGCGACCGCCGGCTGCGGCAAGGCCCCGGCGCTGACGAGCGGCACCCACACCATCCAGAGCGGCGGCCAGACCCGCAGTTACATCCTGCGGGTCCCCGCCGGCTACGACAACAACCACCCCTACCGGCTGATCTTCGGATTCCACTGGCGGGGCGGCACGGCCAACGACGTGGACTCAGGCGGAACGGACGGGTACAACTGGTCCTATTACGGCCTGCGGCGCCTGGCCGACGCGAACAACAGCACCATCTTCGTCGCCCCCCAGGGCAACGGCAACGGCTGGGCCAACCCTGGCGGCCAGGACGTGGCCTTCGTCGATGCCATGGTCAGCCAGATCGAAGCGAGCCTGTGCGTGGACACCGCGCAGTTGTTCTCCGCCGGCTTCAGCTACGGCGGTGCGATGTCGTACGCCCTCGCCTGCTCCCGGGCCGCGGTCTTCCGCGCCGTCGCGGTCTACTCCGGCGCGAACCTCAGCGGATGCGACGGCGGTACCCAGCCCGTCGCCTACATGGGCCTGCACGGCATCAGGGACAACGTGCTGCCCATCGCGTCCGGACGTCAACTGCGCGACACCTTCGTCCGGAACAACGGCTGCACCCCGCAGAACCCGCCCGAGCCCGCCTACGGCAGCCTGACGCACATCATCACCGCCTACTCCGGCTGCCGGTCGGGATACCCCGTCGTCTGGGCCGCGTTCGACGGAGCGGGCCACGACCCCGGTCCCATAGACGGTTCCACCGGTGACGGCTGGCACACCTGGACATCGGCAGCGGTGTGGCAGTTCTTCACACAGTTCGACTCGAATTCGCCGCCGTCCGCGGGCAACCAGGAGATCGTCGGCCAGCAGTCAGGACGCTGCCTCGACATCAACAACTCCACCACGACCACCGGCACACAGGCACAACTGTGGGACTGCAACGGTGGCTCCAACCAAAGGTGGACCTACACCTCCGGGAAGCAACTGGTCGTCTACGGCAACAAGTGCCTGGGCGCCGGCCAGACAGCGGCCAACGGCACTCCGGCGGCGATCTGGGACTGCAACGGACAGACAGACCAGCAATGGAACATCAATTCCGACGGCACGATCACAGCGGTGCGCTCGGGGCTCTGCCTGGATGCCAACGGCCAGGGGACCGCCAACGGGACCAAAGTCCAGCTATGGAACTGCACGGGCGGTACGAACCAGCACTGGCGCTTGCAGAACTGACACACCGGGGCCAGGCACGGCACCGTTCCGGCCTGGCCCCGGGCCAAGCATCGCGACCTCGCATCGTTCGGAGCCGGTTGCCTGCGGCTGATGCCGTTCAGCGCGGAAGTCGCTGGTGCGCTGCAATATGCCTGTGCACGTTGGCAAGAACTGGCACGGTAGCGCACCGAAGAGACATCCCGCACCGGTTGCCAACCGAGCTTGAATGCGTGATGCCGTCATGATGGCTGGCGTCGGAGTCCGGTGGCGGTGAGGCAGCCGCGAGGACGTCGGGGCGGTGGTGGAGCCGACGTAGGAGGCGCCGGACGGCAGTGATCAGGTCGTCGGGGTCGGCAAAGGCGTGGTCGGCTGTGGTGGTGCGTCGCAGGACGGACCAGATACCTTCGACCGGATCGAGGTCGGGTGCGTAGGACGGCAGTTGGAAGACGGTGAGCGAGTCGCGGTCCGGGCAGGGTCGGTAGATCAGCCGCGAGGGTTGGCCGGCCATGTAGCAGGCCAGGGCGGCCGCCGATAAGCGGTCTGTGACTTCGGCAGCAGGGATCGACGGCGAGATGCCCGGCGCGACGCACGATCCGGTGCGCGGAGGCGGCGGCCTTCGCCTGGCACATGCACTACCTGGCGGCCGGCCTGCACCTCACCGTCTGGGTACCCCACTTCTTCGGCCGGCGCGATCGACACGCCGTGCGCGTCATGCGACCATCGGCACCAGCCTTGCCCCGGCACGCCACGGTGCGGGGTGACCGGCGCGCGGCGGCGTCGCTGCACACGGCATCACGTGCCTGAACGTCCACCCCCCGGATACGTGAGCGAGCCCCGGACCGCAACGGCGGTCCGACGCTCGCGTGCTACTCGGGGCGCGGCTGCTACAGCTCGAATTCGAGGTGCTCGATGTCCGTGAACCGGACTTCCTCCAGGCTGCCGGCGCGACGGCCGCCGTCCTGGAAGTACACCTCCTTGAGCCCTTCGGCTGCGATCTCCTGGAGGCGGGCGTCGCTGGCACCGGCCTCCTGGGCGTCGAAGAGGCGGGCGGCGTACTGCGGGGGCAGGGCGACGGTCAGGTGCCGGATGCGGTCCTGGTCCGTCGACCCGATCGGCGCGGTGTAGCCCATGCGGGCGCGGGTGTCGATGACGATGCCGTCCGTGGTCGCTGCCTTCTGCCGGGCCTTGGCCCGGATTTGTGGCTGCCAGCGCTTCCTCACCTCGCGCTCCAGGCGCGCGGCGAGCTCCGGGCGGGGCTTTTTGATCTGGTCCTTCACGTACCGCTCGACGGTGCGCTGGGAGATCCTCAGCAGCTGGGCCACCGCCTTCGTGCCCTTGAGCTGCCTGACCAGGTACCGCATCTGCGCGGGCGCGCTCTTGGGCGCCGGGCGGGTGAACGCCTTCTGCACCGCGGCCTCCAGGCCGTCCCCGAACAGGCTCATCGCCTTCTCCTACTCCCCGTTGTCTACGTCGGTGACGGTGCCGTCCTTGATGTACCGGGCGAGGTTGAGCTCCGGGGCGTCGAACCGCTCGCGGACTTCCTCGCCCCACAGGACGGACTGGGTGCCTTCGTGCTTGACCAGGCCCGGGTTGACGCCGAGCCTGAACCCGCCCGGCAGCGCGACGCCGTCCCGGTAGGGCAGGAAGTCCAGCGGCGAGGGGCCGGCGGCGGCGTAGACGACGCAGTCGGACAGGATCGCGATGGGGTACTGCCCGGTGAACGCCGCATGCTTGACGATCTTGCGGTGGAGGTTGATGCGGGTGCGGGAGATGACGGCCGCACGGATGTCCGGCCGCCACGTCGGGCGGGACAGGGCCCGCCACGGCTCGCCCGGCCGCCAGCCCTCTCCGCGGGGCCGCTCGCGGAGCTTGCCCAGGCCGCCCTTGACCGTGGCCTTGATCGCCGAGACGACGATCGCCAGCTCCGGGTCACGGTCCTTGTAGCCGTCCATCGCGGCGAGGAAGTCGGCCGGCGCCATGTCCGCGTGCACGCCGAGGTCGGCCATCGTGGCGAGGTAGGCGTCGCGCAGCCGCTGGTACCAGCCGTCCAGGTAGCGGCCGTTGTCGTACCGGACGTACGCCTCGGCCGGGCGCACTTCGTAGCCGAGTTCCACCGCGTACGCCACGGTGGGCGTCGCGTACCAGGCCGGGCCCTCGGGGCGCTCGCCCTTCGGCGTGAACGGGCTCGGCAGCAGGCTGCCGTCCAGCTGCACCCACTCCTTGCCGACCTTCACGCGGGACAGGTCGACGTGGGAAAGGTCGACCAGCCAGGAGCCGGGCAGCTTCGGGTCGAACGCGGGGGCCTTGACGTGCGTCGCCTCGCCCAGGCCGACGGTCAGACCGTTCGCGCCGGCCGCGAAGGCCATGTTCACGTCGATGCCGACCAGGTGCCGCAGGGTGCACTCCGCGTCGGTCATCGGTCGTGCCCAGTCGTAGGCCTCCTCGAACAGCTTCTCCCCCGGACCGCGCACGTGGAACCGGGGCAGATCCTTGAGGACGGGGTGGCCGTCGGGGGCCTCGCACGGCGCCGGGTCGACCGGGTCCTTGCCCAGCGAGCCGGGGTTGTGCTCGGAGTGCCGACGGCCGTCGGCGTCCGGCTCGGAGGCCCGGGTCGGCGGGTGCAGCGCGGTCATCAGCTCCAGGCCGGTCACGGCCGTGGAGCCGCGCGGCGTCAGCACGCGCGAGGCGTACACGCCCAGGATCCGGGCGAGTTCGGCCGGCGGGAGCTGTGCGGCATGACCCCAGTGCCGGGTGTCCAGCGCGTTCCACGACGGGATGCACAGCTGCACGCAGGCCCGCTCCGAGCCGGTCGCGGGGCGGTAGATCCGTGCCCACGGCCCGAACCCGCGCTTGGTCAGCTTCCACTCCGCGCGCGCGAGCTGCTTGACGACCTTGTGGCTCTCCGGGATCCGCCCGGCGTGCTTCTGCTCCTCCGTGAGCGTCACGGGCAGGCCGTAGCGCTCCAGCGCGGCCTCGGTCAGCACGAGCAGCGGATCGGCGTCCTTGCCCGGCCCGGACAGCTTCGGCTGCCCGAGCTTCGCTTCGCGCAGCGTCCAGTCGACCAGGGCCGGGATGCTCCTGGCGGGCACGTCCAGGACCAGGCCGCCGACGCAGTACGCCAGCACCTTGCCGTCCTCAACATCGACGACCGCGAGCGGCCCGTTCCCGAACCGCGGGTCGGTACCGCCCGCCGCAGTGCCGGCCGGGGCAGCCTTCCTCGCACCCGGGCGGCGCGACGTCGACGACGTCCCGGTGGTGCGCGCCGGACGGGGCGCGGCCGCCGGAGCGGCAGCGACAGGGGCAGAGGTCTGGGTGTTCTCGGTTGCAGTCATGCCCGCGGCCTCGGACGCCTGGCCTGTGGACACAGTCTGCGTTTTTGCCGGGTCGGGTGCGGTGAACGTGGCCGGTACCGCCGCGTCCTGAACCGGCGCGGCCGTGGCGTCGGCGGGGTAGAGCTCCGCGAGCTTGTCCAGCAGCCGGGCGTAGGCGTCGCGCTCGGGCGGACGGGGCTCCGTCTTGCCGTTCTCCCAGCCGGACACCGTCGCCCGGCGCACCCGCAGCGCGGTGGCCACTTCGTCGATCGTCAGGCCGTGCGAGACACGCAGCCGCTTGCGCTCCGCCGGCGGCGGCAGCGAGGCGCGGGACGCGACCAGCGCGTCGACCGCGTCGAACAACTCGGACATGGAGCACCTCCTGACCGACACCCTACCTCTAAGAGCGTACCAACAGCGCTCACATCGCGTACGTGTCGCGTACAAATAGCGTTCGGATTCGGGTGGCGTGATCCGGCCGAGGAAAGACCGGAAACGATCGCGTGACGCGAGATCTTCATGGGGAGGTAGGAGCGGTCCTCGTCGCTTGGAGTAATCAGGGGGTCACGTGGGGTGGAAATGTTCGTTCGATAAGGCGATGCAGAAGCTCGCCAATATAGAGCGCCAGTTGGAGGCGGCGCAGCAGAAGGTCGAGCGTCTCGACGATCCGACGGTCGGGCTGACCGCCCTGCACGGCGAGCTGGTCCAGAGCCGCCTGAAGATCCTGGAGAGGATCGAGGGGGGCGTCACTGGCCTGCGCGAGGAGAACCGGGAGATTCGCCGGCGTCAGGACCGGATGATCAGCGACCTGAACGACACACGGGGCGAACTGCGGCAGCTGCTCGACCTCGCCGACGTCCTACGGCCCTCCGCTCCGCCCCGGACGCCGGGCGAGAGCACGCCCACGCCTTCGGGGGAGACGGAGCAGCCGACCGGCCCCGAAACCGGCTATGGCCTGACCGACTCCGCCGAAGCCTGGCCGCCCGCCTCCGCCGAAACCGCCGCCGACACCGCACACCAGGGGGAAACCATGGAGAACACCGAGCACCAGCCGCAGCCCGAGGACGGCGCCCAGGAACAGGACCCGGCGCTGAAGAAGGCCATCGAGGCCGCCTACCAGGGCTCCGCCACACCCGCCGACCACTCCCCCGCCGACCACTCCCCCGCAGCCGCGCCGCAGGCCTCCGCCGGAGCGGTCGACCCGCGCATCGCCCACGGAGTCCTGCTGCTGAAGGCCGCCGGCGTGGCCGGCGTCGAACTGATCGCGCACCGCGACACCTGGGAGTGGCTCGCCGCCCTGGCCGCCGGCCACAGCCACTTCCGTACCCCGCCCTCCGTCGAGGACATCAAGGACGGCCGCGAGGGCCGCGTCCAGACCGTCCTGTCCGGGCGCTCCCTCATCGCCCTGCTGATCGAGCTGTGGAACACCCGCTCCACCGCGGCTCCGCTGCAGAGCGAATGGGCCCTGGCCACGATGACGTACCACCGCATCGCGGCCGAACTCACCGACCCCGCCGGGCAAGGCCAGACCATCCGCATCGTCCTCGACGACGGCTATCCGCCGGAGACCGGCGACTGACCGTCACCGACCCTCGACTCCGCGGCCGACTTCATCGACGTGAAGTAGGCCCCGAGCGGTTCGGGCCGGGCGGGTACGGAGAATACGGGCTTGGCCCCCAGACATTGACTGCCGACGGTGGCGTTGCGTGCACCGCGTGCCGCAGGAGTCGGGGAGGTAGTCGGCCCGCGAGCATCAGTCGGTCGACAGCCGCCGCGATCGTCTCCGGACCGGCGACCGAGGACATGGGCCGAGCCTCGGCCACAGCGCTCCGTCGGCAGTGGGTCCCCAGTCACGCCATGCCGCTCGCTCCAGCCGATCACCAGCACAGATGACCGGGGCAGCCCCCGCCCAAGCGCCATCTGGTCGTCGATCGTCACAGCACCGCTCGGCGTCACATTCACCGGCGACCGCCGGCATGACGTCACCCGGCTTCTGTCGCTGCCGGACGCGGTCTTACCGATCCGGCGAACGCCCCCACGCACCCCCGGCTCTTGTACGCCGACCGGGATGACGACTTCGACAAGGACCGCCGTCTGCTGTGGAAGCGCGGCGTCAAGCCGACGACCGCCCGACGCGGTGCCGCCGCCCATGGCTCAGGGCTGGGCAGGGTGCGTTGGACGGTCGTGAATGAACCGCATGCCATTGGTCATGGTTTTCCCGTCGGGGCAGGGTGATCAGACAGGTACCCTGCCCCGACGGAGTCCGGCCGGCCGGCAGAAACCGGTGCCGTGCGCGGCGCTCCCCGGCTCAGCCGAAGTTCACGTCGCTGCACCACATGTAGGCCTGGTCGAGGTGCGAGGCCTGCCAGATCACGAACAGGATGTGGCGTCCGGTGTAGCCGGAGGTCTGGACAGGGAACGTGATGTCCTGTGCCGGTGCGTAGCGGCCGGTCTGCGTGATGAAGTCGAGGTTGCCCCAGCCCAGGGTCTGGGTCGTGGGGTCGAAGCCCTGCTTGCTCACGTAGACCTTGAAGTAGTCGGCACCGTGGGACGCCTGGTCGTACAGGTGGACCGAGAAGTTGTTGCCGACAGTGGTGGCCTTCCACGGCCCGGGCTTGTCGAGGCTGGCGTTCCTCGAGAGGTTGTTGCTGCAGAGCGTCCCGTCGGGGGTCCGCGCCTGGAACTGGCCACCGAGGCCGTCGCGGAGCGCGCTCATCCAGTTCCACATGGTGTCGGGGTTGGCCTGGAAGGCCTGCCAGCACATGGGGTCCTGGGTCTGCATGGCCGGGTTCGTGTGGTTGCTGCCCCACGTCTTCCAGCACTGGTACGCGCGGGAGGCGGGGTCGACGATGGTGCCGTGGGCCTGGGCGGGGGCCGACCAGGCCAGCGCGCCGACAACCACGGCGAACAGCATGGCGAGCGCCTGGAGAGGCCGACGGAGGGACGACCGCGAACGCCCGGTTAACGGACTCTGTATGCGCATGTGGGGGGACTCCTTCCAGTTGCAAGCTGTTGTGGGAGCGCTCCCAACGGTAGGGCGTCTGAGTGAAATGTCAATAAACCCAACAGAGTTGATCACAAGGGTGGGTGGCGAGCAGGGATGCTGCCGTGAGCCGGGAGTCACCCTTCCCCAGACGGGAAAGTGAGGGTGCGCCACTGCGCCCCTCGCCTCCACGGCGTGTGGCGGTGTGCGGAACCCGAGCAGTCCCCACCCCACTGGCCGCGGGCCCGCGCCCGCAATCTCCGGGCGGGGGCGCACGGCATCACTCATCGCGTACCGGCGCCCTCGCATGTGACGGAACCACATGCGGGCGCGCAGACCGTGGCCATGTCGCCGAAGCTCGGCTACAAGTTCCCCGACCTCTGCATGCCTCTGTCCCCACGCGGCCTCAACCCCGCGTGGGACCGGCGAGGCACGCGGATGTACGCCTGGGCGCGGGAGCACTCGCTGACGACCGACCCGGCCGTCACCCGTTCGCCGAGCCCGGGACCTCCGCCCCCGACCGATGGCGCCCGGACCGCGCCCGCGCCGTGCCCCGAGGGGCGTCCATCCCCTTCGGTGCCGGCAGCCGCAAGTGCATCGGCGAACACTTCGGCACCGTCGAGGCGCTCCTGGCGCTCAGCACACTCTGCGCCCGCCGGCGGTTGTGCCCCGTTCCGGGAGCCGAGGTCCGCCCCCGCCCGGGGACGACCCTCGGCACCGGACCGCTGCCCATGCTCGCGCATCCCCTCGCGCGTGGCTGAGATGTCCAGCCCGGCCGCCTGGCCCCACCGGCGCCGGCCCGCGTGCGGACTCCGCGGTGCACAGCCTTCCGTGTACCACTCGATGGTCTGCCCGACGCGGGCCGGCAGGGGTACAGGTCAACGAACCACCGGTCAGCCGCAGTCCTTCCCGTTCAGTGTGAAGGCCGCGGGCGTCCCGGCGGGGGTGCCCGTGCCCTGGAATCCGAAGCTCACGCTGGAGCCCGGCGAGATCGTGGCGTTGTGCGCGACGTTCGTGGCGGTGACGTCGGCGCCGGTCTGCGAGACGGTGGCGTTCCAGGCGTTCGTCGCCTTCTCGGCACCCTTGAACGAGAACCCGAGCCGCCAGCCGTTGACCGCCACCGTGCTGGTGTTCCGCACATCGACATCGGCGGTGAAGCCGCCGTTCCAGGTGCTGGTGACGGCGTAGGTCACGGCGCACTGGGTCGAGGGGGACGTGGGCGTGGGAGTAGGTGTGGGGGTGGGCGTCGGAGTGGGAGTTGGAGTGGGAGTGGGAGTAGGTGTGGGCGGCGGCGTGGTGCCGTCGGGTTCCGCCCCCCACTGCGTGTCCGAACCCTCCGCCAGCACGATGTGCGGCGCGTCCACCGGCGTACTGCCCGGCGTCGTCGGGATCGCCTGGTAGGACCAGTCGTTCGCGGGGTTCCACGCCCCGGCCGAGACGATGCGGAACTGCACCTCCTTCCGGTATGCCGACTGGCCCGCCGGAGCGATCACCGCGTTGGAGCAGTCCACGGTGACGAAGTAGACGTCGCCCTCGAAGTGCGTCGGACCGGACACCTTGCCGCACTGGTTGTAGTTGGTGGTGGTGCTGATCTGGTCGGGCGTGACCCCGCCGTCGAGGGTGAAGTAGTAGCGCAGGGAAGCGTGCGTCAGCGCGCGTGCGGGCCACGCCGACTTGTTGATCAGGTACGCCTTGATCTCGGTGAAGCCGGGGCCCGAGGCGTTCACGGACCCCTGGACCGAGATCTCGGGCCCGTCGGGTTTCTCGGCCCGGGGGAAGTCGGCGAGCGGGCTGCCGCCGTACTCGGCGTACAAACGGGCCAGGGCGCCCGTGAAGGCCGCGTTGTAGTCGGTGGCCACCTCGTTGTTCACGTAGTTGGACCGGTCGTCGGTGTACGCGTCGTCCGCCGCGCTCGGCCCGCCGACCAGCGCGCCGTACAGGACGTGCCGGTTGTCCACCGGGTTGGTGAGCTGGTCGGTCCACGAGCCGTGAGCGGTCCGGTGGTGCGGCTTCGTCGGCGGGTTCGCTCCGAAGCCGACGACGTAACTGGACTTGCGCGGGTTGTCGCCGAGCGCGTAGTTGATCTGCCGGACCGCGAAGTCGTGGTAGCGGGCCTTGCGCACCGGGTCGCCGGTCAGCCAGTCGGCGTACGACAGCGCGACGAACGCGGTGTTGGCGGCGTACCGCAGCGATCCCCAGCTGTCGAGGACCGCCTGCCCGCCGGGCGAGTAGCGCACCTTGGTCCCGTTGACACCGACCGTCCACCAGTCCAGCCACCGGTTGGCGTCATCGACGTACCGCTGCTTGCCGGTGAGCTGGGCGAGGAGCACGTACGAGCCGTAGGAGGTGTCGTCCCAGGAGAGCGTCCAGCGGTAGGAGCGGGTGGTCGTCTGGGGCTCGGTCGACAGCTTGTCGTAGGCCGATTCGGCCTTCGCCAGGTACGTGGCGTCACCGGTCGCCTTGTACAGCCAGACGGCGCCCCACACCAGCTCGTCGTTGTAGCCGCTCCAGGAGTTGTAGTACGCCTGGGCGTCGGTGATGCAGTCGCTGTACTTGCCGCGGTAGGTGTCGGCGAACGCGTACAACTGCTTGGCGTGGGTGAGCAGTTTGTTCGCGTACGCCGGGTCGCTGTCCGCGAACACCATGGAGGACGACGCCATGGCCGCGGCGGTCTGGCCCGCCAGGTCGGAGCCCGGGCACGAAGCGTCGATCTTGTACGCGGGCCGTGCCATCGGCATGACTTCGGCCGGCCCCCACCACTTGTGGTCGTCGGCGCCGTTGCCGACCTGGCCGTACAGCACGTTGGCGGACGGGTGCGCCTTGATGAAGTAGTCGTTGACGAACCGCAGGTTGTCCTGGAGGTACCGGAGCTGGCCGGAGGCGGCGTAGGCGGACTTCTGCTCGACGCCGCCCCAGGCGAGCAGGGTGGCGGAAAAGGCCATGGGGAGACCGAACTTGACGTGGTCCCCGGCGTCGTACCACCCGCCTGTCAGGTCGAGACCGGCGTCCTTGCCGTCGCCGAGGGCGGAGTCGCCGCGCCAGGAGACACGGTTGTCCTCCGGGAGTTTCCCCGACCGCTGCGCGTCGTAGAACCAGAGCGACTTCTGGAGTGCCTCGCCGTAGTTGATGGCGGCCGACGCGGCGGAGGAGGAGCTGGGGGCGGCCGACGGCAGCAGCAGGCCGGCGATGACGGCGACCGCGGCTCCCCACGCACTCACCAGTCGGGAGCGTCGGGCACCGGTCGGGACTGCCGGGCGGATCTCGGGAGCCGCCGCGGGGGGCGCGGAGGCTCTTCGGGCGGGGAAGAAGGCGAGCGGGCGCAACGGACGTTCCTTCCGTGCGGTGGGCAGGGGGAGTTCGTGCTGCGGCGCGGTGCTTCGGGATATGGAGACAGGAGTGAGTGGGAGCGCTCCCAACCACTGGTTCATGAAGCCAGTGCGTACAGCAACTGTCAATATCCCGCACGCACTTCCCCCGGACGCCGTGTGGGCCGGGCCCTGGGCCTCGGCTCGCCTTCGCCGTGGGCGAGGGCTCGGGAGCGGCCGTCCGCAGACCTCTGCCTCCGGAACCGGCCCGGCGCCGGTCGGCGGCCAGTCGAGTCGTCCTCCGGCAGCCCGCGGGACCAGTGATCGCGGGTGGCGCGTGGCGGGCGGCCCAGCGCGGCGGCGACGTGCGTGCCGTCTCCGTCGCCCCCGCCCTCAGCACTCCATCACTTCTCGCGAGGCGCCGGGCCGGATACGTCAGGCCGTGGACCTGTGCTGTCCCGCCGGCCGCAAGCGCCACTATGGTGATCCGATGGCATCGATCAAGCAGTTCCAGGTCACCTTCGACTGTGCGGACCCTGAGGCCGTGGCTCGCTTCTGGTGTGAGGTGTTGGGGTACGTCGTACCGCCGCCCCCGAAGGGGTTCGCCACGTGGGACGACTTTAACCGTTCGCTGCCGCCTGAGCGACAGGGATCGGCGTTCGCCTGCATCGATCCCACAGGTGTGGGTCCGCGACTGTTCTTCCAGCGCGTTCCCGAAGGCAAGGTCGTCAAGAACCGGGTGCACCTTGACGTCCGGGCCGGCACCGGGCTCGTGGGTGAAGAACGCCTCGCCGCCCTGGAAGCCGAGTGCGCACGGCTGGTCGCGCTCGGCGCGGTGCGCGTGCGGCTGCTGCCCGCCGATGACGAGAACGAGTCGTGCATCGTGATGCAGGACATCGAGGGCAACGAGTTCTGCCTCGACTGAGGGCCGCGTACCTCTCCTCGTCCCCTCGTGCCGCTCCCCACGAGCCGGTACGCGGCGGCCTGTGGCACCGTATCGCCGGGACAGGCGGGGGGTGCGCGGCGGTCAGAGCCGACTGCCCTGTGCCGCCTTGAGGCCCGCCTCGAAGCGGCCGCACACTTCGAGGCTGTATGAGGGCGGCCGTCATGTGCCGGGCGGTGCGCGGCGAGAGGTGCAGGCGCACGCGAGGCTCACTCGCGACTTCACCATCGCGTGGCGGCCCCGGCTGGAGACAGGTAGGGCCCCCGCGTGACCATCGGGGGATACGTGATCTTCTGAAGTCCCTGCGGTGACTGCGGACGGTGTCAGGGCTTGTGCGCCAGTACGTGGCCAGCAGCACCCGATTCTCCAGTGGCCCGTTCCACGGCCGACCTGTGCGGGCCGCGTCAGCTCCCTGGTCCCGCAGCTGTGTCACCAACGTGGCGAAACGGCGGGAGCCGACCCAGTGAACGGGCTGTCCATGGCGGCCGTGACGCCGTGACCACAGCGGACATCGCGAGATCGTCGCACCCGTCGCCAGGCGTGCCGTTCACGGTAGTCCTCGGCGTGCCACCCGACCTTGAGCGGGCTCCCCGCCGGCCCGTGGTGTCCTGTGGGTCAGTCGAAGAGGGCGACGACTCCATTGACCCAGATCGCGAGGAACGCAAGGGCCCCCACCAGGCAGCCGACGCTCGCCAGCACACCGCCGACCGTCCACGGCCCGGAGCGCGCCTCCTCGTAGGTCTCCTCTAGGTCGTCCCGATGCGAGGCGGGGTCGTCCCAGTCCACGGGGTGCCCCAGCTCTTCGGCGCAGGCGGTCCGCACTGCCACCAGCTGCTTCTCCGCGAAGGGGGTGGCAGCCATCGCCTCGGGGCCGCGCCAGGCGAGGGCCTTCATCCGCCACCCGGGAGACCCGTACCGCGCCTCGAAGGCGGCGGTCTCGTCGGCGTCGCGGTCCTCTTCGAGGTACATCCAGCGTCCGGCCTCGGCGGCATCGCCGTAAAGCCGGTACACCCCGGCCAGACGCCGACGAAGCGTCAGGTCGTACGGGAAGGATGAGACAAGACCGCGCAAACGCTGGCGTGCGACGGGAATCCGGCCGGCGGCCAGGTCTGCGTCGACTCGGGCAAGTGTCTCTCTCAGCGGCATGAACACATGATCGGATACCGTACAGATCCGCGTCGACCTGGTTTGTTGCCGAGCACTGGCTGCCTCGGCGGTGGGCATCGACCGAACCTACTGAGACGGGACACCTGCACTTACGGACCACCTTACGAAGCGTGCCGTGGGTGTCGGCGCGAGGCACCGGATGGACTTCGCCCGGCTCCTGGCCATCGGATCACCGGCGGACCAGAGGAAGATGCACCGCCGCGCCCACGTCGGTACGCAGGCCCGCGCCGACCCGGTGCGCGCGGTGGTTACGGGCAGAAGTGGCCGTCGGGGTTGACGAAGCAGCTCACCTGCCAGCTGGACCACGTACCGTTGGCGTAGCGAGCCCGGAACCACGTGTTGCCGTCCGAGCCGATGGCCGAGATGAAGATGAGGGAGTCGCTGGTCTGCTGCTGCGGGTCGGCATCGATGTGGCTCTGGACCCATCCGCCCATGGAGATCCATCCATTCCATGAGCCGTCGGGGTAGGTCCAGTTCGTCCACACCGCGTGGTCGGTGCCGACGACGAACTCCTCCTTCGTCCCGTTGGCGAACTCGGTGGTCGAGATGCCGTACTCGCAGAAGTACGTCGCGCCCTTGTCCCTGCAGTAGGTCGCGGCCTGCGCCGGCGCCGCTGCCATCCCGACGCCTGCGAACGCGGCCAGGGTCGCGACTGCCGCGAGGACACTCTTGCATTTGCGCATGTGCATGCTCCTTCGTCAAGTGATCGGTCGTGACGGCGACGGGAGAGACCCGGCACCCCCGGCGCCGCCGATCAGTCGATCACGGGCAGGCGAAGGCAGACCATGCAGAACCACCGGCAGAAGTAGTTCTCTCTTGCCATTCTGCACGTCTCCTCGGCCCGCGGGCCGATCACTGTGAAGCCTCGTTCCCGGCCGGCACGGGAGGAACATGCCCGCCCCCCACCGGGGCTGGTCGGAGCGCGCCGGTACTGCTTACCGGTGTCAGGTGTCAGCCGAAGAGGAGGTCGACGTCCTTCTCGACGCACAGCTGCAGAACGACCACCAGCCGGCGGGCGTCGTCAATGTGCCGTTGGAGCAGCGGGTCGGTGCTTTTGCCGCGAGGCCGGCCGGCGATCTCCTGCAGGCGGGGCAGGATCGCGGCGCACTGGGCCGGCGTGAGGTGGGGACCGTCGTCGTCGGGATGATTGAGCAAAGGTGCCAGGGTGGTGAAGACGCCCTCCCAGGGGTGCTGTCCGCCGAAGCCGTGCATCTCGTTCAGCGCGAACCCCTTTGCGGACCACATGCGCTACAGCTCGAATTCGAGGTGCTCGACGTCCGTGAACCGGACCTCCTCCAGGCTGCCGGCGCGGCGGCCGTTGGCCTGGAAGTACACCTCCCTGAGGGCTTCGGCTGCGATCTCCTCGAGGTACTGGTCGCCGGCGCCGGCCGGGGTACGAACCCGGCCCTGAAGCGAGCGACCTGTTCGAGGTGCTCACCGGCTTCTTCCACCGCACCGTCGTATACCCCTGACACCTCGCCTACCCCGGCGATCGGGGCGACGGCAGCACTCCCCAGCCACCGCACGGCAGCGACCACGGCCACGCCCTGGCACGCCTGCTCATGGCCCACCCGGAGGCGCTGGGCACGCCGCCGGCGACCATCGCCGCCTACAGCATCCCGCCGCTGGCCCGCCTTCAACAGCCTGGCTCCCCGGCCCCGTTGGAGGCTCGGGTGGAGAAACCGGCTTCGGCTCCGGGGTTGGACGCGAGGGACGTCCTGGCGGCAGTAGAACGGTCCCCGTGGGCCCTTGCCGCGCCGGGCGAGCGTCACCGGCCGGACGGGGAGTTCCCGGACGTGGCGCTGAGCGCGGTGCGCGCTGGGGAACACGAGGAGTATGTCGAGCGCCTGGAGGCGTTCGTGGAACAGCGCCGCGCCCGCTTGGAGGAGCTGCTGCGGGCGTACGGGCCGGGCAGTCGACCCGCCTCGCACGGCCGTTACGCGCTGGTTGGGCAGCCCGAGACGCTGGTCATCCTGAAGCGGATGGAAGCCGCGCCGATGCTCATGCGCGGTCAGTGGGAGAAGGAGCTGAAGGTCTTCTTCCTGGACGACCTCGAGTTCGCATGGGGACCGCGCGTCCGTCTCAGCCGGTGAACAGCCGGAGAAACGAACCGTGGGGTCGGCAGGGTGATCCTGTCCGGCCCCACTGTCGTCTCGTAAACCGAAGCCGAGCATTGGTCGGAACGATCGAGCTCCTGAACTGCATTCGGCCTGAACTGCCGTCGCCTGACGAAATCGAAACAGCCCGCACGCCCGGCGCCACGGGCCGGGCCGCCCATCTCCCCCACCAGTCGCCCCAACTCGCGAGCCGCAGCCTTCAGGCCTATGGGCGACGGGTTGCGCAGCGTGTCACCGCCCGGGAGTTGCCTGCCGTTCTCCGCCAGGCCGTGCCTGCGCGCATCGGGCAGCGCCCCGCTGTGCGAGGCCGTGCCCACGTCCTGATGAGGGCCCAGCGCAAGGTGGGCCTCATAACGAGGTTCAGCGCGGGTTGGGGCTCTTGTCCGGGTGCAGACAGTTCCAGGTGATTGCGTCCACCCCGCCGATCTGGTCGATGCCGCACCGCCCCTGAACGTCGTAAACGGCGTTTAACGTTGCAGACCCGTACATTCCGTCCTCGGCGATCCGATAGCCGTAGATGTTGAGCAGGCACTGCGCATGCCTGACTGCTGATCCGGTGTCGCCGTAGCCGAGCGGCGGGTGGGTACTGCTGTAGGGGCAGGCGCTCTCCGCAGGTACTGCTGCTGAGGCGGGGACGGGAGAGGCGACTGCCGATGCGGTGAGGGCCGCGAAGACCGCTGCGCCTGCGGCGGCATATGTCGCTATCTTCTTTCGTAATCCCATGATCTCCTCCATCTCTTGATTTGGCGGCCCCGCGTGACGTCCTGAATCGACTGTCGGCCGCCTGCTGCGACGGGCTGGACTGACCTCCAAGAAACCCTGATTCGCCTGTTCAGGAAGGTAGTTTTCGCACCCGGTTTTCCTACGTTTATAACGTGGCATGGGGAGGCGGGCGTGGGCTAGGTTCTGTCTCTTCGGTCAGCGTCGTGCCCGGATAAGGATGGCGGCGGAGTCGACCGGCACCGCCCAGCCGATGCCGTCAGTGGCATCGGCTGCCGCGAGGACGGGCGGCGAAGATCTTCTCCCACGTGCCGTCGACGGCCCACCTGATCAGCCGCTTGTGAGCGGTCTGGAACGAACCAAGCTCGTCGGGAAGGTCACGCCAAGGCGAGTTGGTGCAGTACTTCCACGCGATGGCCTCCAACGTGCGGCGGTGGTCGGCCCACCGCCGCCCCCGGACCGGATCGGTCGGCATCAGCGGCTCGATCCGTCCCACATCACATCAGTGATCACTAATCGGACAGGCATATCCGATCAACTGATGAACTCATCAAAGAGACGCGCTCTAACAGCGCTCGTTCAGCGGGCTGTTGGGGCCGCCGTAACTCTGCTCGATGTAGCCGGGCACCCCGGTCGTGATGTCGGTGATACGCCACCATACGGTCTCCAGCGGCCCCTTGGTGAAGCAGTACACGGTCACCTTGTGACCGATGTACCCGAGCCCGTTCACACCCGCGTCGAGGCTAGGCGCGTTGCGGATTCTCACGCCGTCCACGTAGAAACGGCCGGACACCGCGCCCAACTTGGCGGAGGTGGCCGACGCACCGCTCGACGCGTCCGTCCCGACGTCCGCCACCGCAGTGCCGGTAAGGGCGAGGCCCAGGACAAGCGACGCTCCGAGCACGCCGATGGCATTCTTGCGCATGTGATGTCCTTTCAGAGTCTGGTGCGGGTGAATATCGTGCCGAAGACGGCAGATACGTTCCTCGCGGATGACGCGGGTACCTCGACGCGTTTCCGCGACTAGCAGCTGGTTATGTAGCCCGGAGGCATCGACACTTTGTCGACCCTGATGTACGAGCTATAGATCCACCCGAATGTGGTGTAGTACCAGAGATTTCCCGCAGTGTTCGTGTACTTGCAGTAGATCTCCACTCCGCTGTTGAGGGACCGGTGGTCGGTGACCCAGCACTCGGCCGCGGGGCCGGTATGAACGGCTGCGCGGTCCTTGATGATGGTGCCTTCCGCGTGGACCACGTCGGGTCCTTCCCAGCCGCAGTTCGCCTGTACGGCACGCGGTGGCGACGCCACCGGAGCCGACTGTGCGGCCTGGACGGGCGCAACGGAAATCCCCAGGGCCAGGACAGCACCTGCGGCACTTACGACTGAGTACGTCCAGCTCGATTTCATGCTCCGCCTTCCACGGGCCTGACGCGTTGGTGAGTCGCCATGCCGGCCCCGGCCGGGCAGGCACCCATGAATACCCCTGGGCCGGGGCCTCCCGCCGGCCTCTGCACGGCGCCGGCCGGCGACAACGGCCCGAAGCGTCTCAATGGCGGTAGGCAGGAGCAACCTGGTAAGGCGTTCGCGAATCTTCGGAACGTTGCTCACCAGCGTTCCGAACATGGCCGAACACCGCACCTGACGAGTTCGCCCGAACCGCGTGCCGGTGCCGGCCGCTCCCCGGAGCGATGCCACAAGGACGAGAGAGGAACAGGGCCGAGGTGCCGCCGGACGCACCGCAACCGGAGCAGGCCGGCACTCCGGAGGAGTTCACAGCAGCATTGCGCGCGCTGCGGATCTGGAGCGGGTTGACCTACCGCCGGCCGGAAGGAAAATCCACGGCTTCCGGGGACGCCATGCCCGTCAGCACGATCGCCACCACCCTCGGCCGCAACACCCTGCCCAGCGAGCCGTTCGTCGCGGTGTTCACCCACGCTTACGGGCTCGATGAAGCCGACATCGAGCGATGGCGGGACGCTCGCCGACGCCTCGCCCTGGGCCAGGGGCGACCCGTCCCCTACAGCGGCGCTACCCCGTCCGACTCGGGCGTGGACGCGGCGCCGGTCTCCGCGGATGGCCCCGACAATCCGTATCCGGGTCGCCGACGTCACCTGTTGCACCTGCTCGCGGCGGCATTGATCGGCGCAGGAGCAGCACTGGGCGGGCATGCCCTGCTGTCGGGCCTCGCTGGAAAGCCGAACTCGCCCCGTGCTCACCGCGCTCACCGCGCCCGACGGCAATACCGGCGAAAGCCCGGCCGCCGACCAGCACGACGGCCCGGACCCGCTGCACCGAGCGGCCGAGGAGATCAAACGGGAACTCAGCACCGCTTTGGAGGAAGCCCGCTCCGGGCTCGCCTCGCTGCAGCACGAGATCACGCACCCGCGCGGAGCCGTGGAAGGGCTGCAGCCCCGGCTCGGCTCCAGCCCCAAACCACGGCCACCCCCCTGTACGAACGGATCGAGAACAGCCTGACCGGCCTCACCCCCCGCGGCGAGCCGGTCACCATCACCCTCGACGACGGCACTGCCCCCGCCTCGAACGTCCCGGCCACCGAGAACAGCACACCGGCCGACGGCGAACCCGCGAGCCTCGCCACCCCACCGGCCCGAGGGGAGCAGGACACCGATACCGGCGAGACAACCGTTCCCACCGCCCCGTAACCTGCCCGGCCTGCTGCGTCCGGCCAGCAGCGTGCACCAGCGGTGCGGACGCGGACAACCGAATCGGTGCTTCGGGTGGATCCGCCCGGAGCACCGAGGCGTGCGGATCTCCCGTCAAGCGGAAGGATCGCCTTGAACCCTGCGGCGTGCGGCTGGTCGTGTCAGGCCGGCCCGGGCTCCTGTCGGGGCCGGGCCCGCATCAGGAGGCCGGTGGGGTTATTGGTGGAGGTCATGACGCCTCGTACCCGTGCTCCGGGCACGGGATCCAGGCGCCACCGGCTGACCACGGCCGCGGTCACCGCCGTCATCTCCATGCGTGCGTAGGAGTCCCCGATGCACCGGTGGCCGCCCGCGCCGAACGGGACGAACGCGCCGCGCGGGACGGGAGGCCGATCGGGCAGCCAGCGGTCCGGGTCGAAGCGGGTCGGATCGGGAAACAGGCGTGGGTTCCGGTGCAGGACCAGGGCGCTGAAGATGAACTCGGTCCCGGCGGGGAAATGGTGGCCGCCCAGTTCGACGTCGGTGACCGCCCGCCGGATGGTCATGCCTCCGGGATTGCGCATGCGCAGGGCCTCGTCGAGCACGCGGCGGGTGTACGGGAGCCGGGTCAGTTCCTCGGGCGCCGGGCAACCGTCGTCCAGGTGCCGAAGTTCCGTGTGGAGCTCGCGGTCGACGTCCGGGTTCCGCCCGAGTTCGTGAAAGAGCCAGGCAAGGCCCCCGGCGACGGTTTCGGTGCCGGCGACCAGCAGCGTCATGAGCTCGTCGTGGACCTGCCGGTCCGTCATCGCCTCGCCGCCGTGGCCGTCCTGGGCCGCGAGAAGCATCGACAGCAGGTCCGGGTCGCCCATCCGGGGGGCCTCGCGCCGGGTGCGGATGAGGTGGTCGATGGCGCGGCGCAGGCGCCGGTGTGCGTCCGAAAGACGCCGGTTACCCGGAGTCGGGAGCCGGTGCCACAGGTCGGTGGGGTCCAGGACGCGTGTGTACATGCCGCGCAGCACGATGGGCATCGCGTGGTGGATGTCGGCGCGCAGACCGTCGTCCAGCGCGGTGGAGAACAGCGTCGCGGTCACCACGGACAGGGAGAGGTCGTGCATCTCGCGCGTGACGTCGAGGACTTGGCCGGGACACCACGATGAAGCCCGTTCGGCGGCGATCCGCGCCATTGTGCGGGTGTAGAGGGCGATCTGGCGACTGTGGAAGGCCGGCTGCATCAATCGCCGCTGACGGAGATGGAAGGAGCCTTCGGACGTGGCCAGGCCCTGGCCGAGGTAGTCGTGAAGCTTCTCGAAGGAGCGGCCCTTGGCGTACCGGGCCGCATCGGTGACCAGAACGCGGTTGACCAGTTCCGGGGCGGCCAGGACGTAGGAGGGCCTGGGTCCCAGGTGGACGGCTACCAGGCCGTCGTAGGCGGCCAGGGAGTCGAGGAACTCCAGGGGGCGGCGCAGCAGGGCGAGGGCGTGTCCGATCACGGGCATCCGGCCGGGAGCGACCGGCGGGGAGGCGTGGGTGACGGAGGTGCTCATCGTCGTCCCTTCGGGCGAATGGGCCGGCGGCTCTGCCGGCGGGGGTGGTGCCGGGCAAGGGCGGTGCGCGCCCGAGCCCATAAGGTTCTGCCCGTTCGTCCGGTGAGGTAGCCCTGCTCGGTTCCTGGCGAACCACGAGCAGACCATCACCCTGCGGTTGTCGTCCCCGCGCGAGCGGGGGTTGTTCTCACTGGCCCTGCCTGGGCCGAGTTGGCACGAGTCCGTCCGGGCCCGGTGCAGGGCGGCGGCCTCGGCCGGCCGCGGCCTGCGACGGGGCTGTGCAGGGGCCTGTTCGATCGGAGCGATGTCCGGTTCGGGAAAGGAAGTCACCGGACGCTGAACGGAGTTCTTCCTCGCCCGGCTGCAGCAGATCAATCCCGACGTCGAAAACGCCTTCATCGACTCGCGATCACCTCGTCACCAGCGCGCGGCCGGCACGTCGGCGACCGGTGCAGGATCCGGCGCCGGTGCGGGCCCGGGCGGCGGCGTACTACAGCAGACGTCCCAGCGCTCACAGCGCCGGGTCCGAGTCCGACAGGCCCCGCCGGGACATGTTCCTCGCTGGTGCCTACGACATCGACTGCGGGCGCGGGGCGTCCGGGCCGGGCGGCGGCGGGGCGGGTGCGGGGTCGAGCGAGAGCGTGCGGGCGGTCCAGGACGGTCAGCAGGTCGGCGCCGGTCCGCCCCACCGGCATCTGCGGGTCGAACAGCGCCTGGTCGGCGACAGCACGGCGCTGGCCTGCCGGCCGCCGGGGCGGTGCGCGGCACTCGCGGCGGCGGGAAGAATGCGCTCAGGTACCCCGGGCCCGGACGGTAAGCACAGCGGGGACGTCGGTGATCCACCGTAGTCGAGGAGGCAGGCCAGCGCGCGCACCGCCGGGTGGGTGTCCAGCAGGTCTGCGGGCAGCTCGTCTTCTTCCCCTACGCCCAGCCGCTGGGGGGTCGGCGGCGGGCGTTGCCGCCTTGGCCGGCGGCAGGGCGGGTGAGGGACTCGGCGAGGGTGTGCAGGCGGTCCAGCACGGCCGGCAGGTTACCGCCGAGGTCGCCACCGGTGCACCACACGAAGGTCAGCAGGCGGATCACGCCCGGCCGGCGCACTGGGCCGCGTCGGGGACATGCGGGTCAGCGGGAGCGGTCAGGGCACGGCTGAGGGCGACAACGGCGAGCACGGCCTCGACCGGGCTGACGGGGAAGACCTCGGGATGGTGCGCGGCGGCGAGGTAGTACGCGCCGGGCTCCGGCCGGTACAGGGCGGCGAGCACGGCGGGACGTCCGTGGTCTCTTGGCGGCCGGATCGGCCGCCACCAGGCGCTGCAGCACGGTCGCGTAGCCGGTGGCGCCCGCGTCCGGGGCGCCGGCCAGGGCGGCCGCGACCGCGAGCGGGCCGGCCGCGGCGGCCAGCTCACGCAGTTCCTCCAGATCGCTGTCGGCAGGGCAAACGTTGCCTGACTCAGATGACGGCCCGGCGATAGACCTGCCGTGAACCGCCTTCCGGGCCCGGATCGGCGGCCTCGGCCGGGCTGAAACCGAGGCACTCGTAGAAGGCGCGTGCACCGCTGGCGACTGCGCCCGGGTGGTCGGCCCCGAAAGTAATCACCTCAATGCTGCCCGGACCCCGCACGAACCTACGTGTCGCAGCCGCCAGCAACGCACGACCGACGCCCTTTCCGCGTTCCTCCTCCGAGACGACGAGCCAGTGAACGTGGTAGAGCGGGGCCTTGCCCCCAAACAGCAGGCCGCCGAGGACATTCGATCCCGAGACGGCGACCAGCGCCGTGGACCGGCGAATGTGCTTGTCCACGGCGCTAAGGAAACCGGGATTGTCGACCATCGGGCCGAACCAGTGCTCGACCCCAGCTGCCAAGCCAAGAAGGCCAGGCAAGTCCTGCTCTCGTGCGAGTCTGGTGATCACCCGCGCAGTCTGGCAGACGTGGCGAACGTTGACTGAAGCGGCACCAGTTCTCCAGAACACGCACCGCCGTGCACGGGACGCAGGGCGTACACCGTTCGCCTCCAAAGGAAAGTTCAGGTCAGGGGAACGCGGTGCGGATGTGTGCCACCGGGTCGACGCCGGTCAGCGGGGTCAGCCGCAGTTCGGCGTGCGACCGGAGCGGCTGCTCACCGGAGCGGTAGTCGAGCACGGTGCCGCACGGCATCGTGCCGCTGGCCGGGTGGTCCGCGGCGCCGGACCACCCGGCCAGGCTGACGGTGTGCGGCGGGCGCAGGAAGGTGAGCCAGGTCGCGCCCGCCCCGGAGTCCTGCGGTGGGCCTTCGCGGAGCACGGTGGCTTTGGACGGGCACTCCACCAGCGTGCGGAGCCCTCCGTGCTCACGGCGGCCGGAGGGCTCCTGAAGAATCGACGGCACGGGTGGCTCTTTCGCCGGTCAGACCTTGAGGTATGCGACGACGACCACGGTGCGGAGCGCGGTGACGAAGTACAGGGCGCGGACCTGCTCGATGTCGTCAGTTGCCGGCGCAGTTGGGGGCCGGCGGTGTCGCCGGGGGTCGGTTCGCCGATGTCGGGGTCGACGGAGACGACGACCAAGGCGCGGTCCAAGGCGTGCAGCTGGGCTTCGCTGGTGATGTTCTCCAGCTGTTTGGCGGCGGAGTCGGAGAAGGCGATCCGGGCGCGGCGCGGTCCGTGTCGCGGGGTCGTCAGGCGGTGGTCGGGCGCTGGCGGGCGAGGCGGGCGAGGTGTTGCTCGCGCAGCTCCTCCCGGGGGGGTGCACTCGTCGACCGGCGGGAGGCCGTTGGCGGCGATCGCCTCCAGGACGCCGGCGAACTGGTCGGCGGTGTAGCCCGGGTGCGGGCGGCGTACACGCGTACGGCTTCGGCGGCCGCGGGGTCCAGCTGCTGCCGGGCAGTGTCGGCGGGGGCCGGGTATTCGCTCTTCAAGGGCTCCGGAGGGCGCGGAACGGGCGGGTCTCACCGCGGTGTCGCCGGACCGCGGCGGGTCGGGACCACTTCGACGGAAGCCACGTGCGCGGACCCAGGACCCGGCTGGACCCAGGAACGGCGTCGCTCCGCGTCGACCAGGGAAAACGCCGGACCCAGGACCCAGCAGATCCAGCCTGCGGAGCTTGCTGGGTCACGGCCGAGGCGTCGAGCCGGCCGGCCGCCGTCCTGTGGGAGTGAACCTTGACCGATTGCCACAAGTTCGACCGCCCACCTGGAGGCGATCTACCGGCGGACCGCCGAGATCAGTCCGCCGGGCCGCTCCTCGCGCTGCGGAGGAGTGTTGATGGGGCGGCCGTAGGCGGCAGCACGCTCGCGCAGGGTGTGGCTGTCGGCCTCCCAGCCGTGGCCGGCCAGCCAGCCCACCGGGTCGTCGGGCATCTCCGAGACCCACATGGACGCCGCCGATCCCGGCTCGGCGTCCGCGCCGAAGCTCTCGATCACGCCGCGCGAGCCCAACGTCAGTCCCATCCGACTGCCTGCCGCCGACTGCGCACTGATCCGGGCCAGCAGGAGTTCCACCGCGTCCTCGGGCAGATAGATCAGCAGTCCTTCGGCGATCCACACGGTCGGCACCGCAGGGTCGTGCCCTGCGGCGGCCAGCGCGCCTGGCCAGTCCTCACGCAGATCCACCGCGACGGTGATCCGCTCGCAGCGTGCGACGGCCCGCTCCTGGCGCAGCACTGAAGCCTTGAAGTCCAGTGGCGCGGCGGTGTCGACCTCGAACAGCCGGGTGCCCTCGGGCCAGTCCATCCGGAAGGCCCGGCTGTCCATGCCGGCGCCGAGCAGCACGACCTGCCGGATCCCGGACGCGGAGGCCTGCTGCAACAGGTCGTCGAGGAACTTCGTCCTGATGACGATGGAGAACGACACGGCCAGCCGGCGGCGGCGCGCGGCCTCGTCATCGGGCAGCGGCGGCGAGGAGGGCCATAGACCGCCGGCCGCGGCGAAGGCCTTGGCCAGTGGGTCGCGGAACAGGGCGTTTTCCCGCTCGGTCTCCAGCGCCCGCACCCGGGCCACCCCCACCGCCGTGGCCCACACTCCCGACGGCTGCACCCGCTCCTGGTCATCAGTCACCGCGCCAGCCTAGATGATCGATCCCAAGGGATTCGCTGTCACCGGACTGCAGCATGCCGCACCGCCGGCTTCCTCAAGGGAGCGTGGCACCGGTGTGCCGCTCGCGCTCCGTCAGCGTGACAGTGGGTCCGGAGCGCCCGCGACGTCGTACGCAGCTGGACCGCCGAAACCGCGGTGATCTGATTGCCACTGCTTACGAATGAGCCAGGGCACCTGCCCGCAGGGGGCGAACAGATCCTGTCTTCCTGCGGATCGCCGTCATCCGTGGTGAAGAACGAATCATTCAGCAGGCCTTCTGTCACCGGAACCACCATCGGCACTGCGTGGCCCACGGCAGACGTCCGGTGCGTCACAGAAGACGTGCCAGGGCCGCTTCGGACGGACTCCCGGCCGTCGCCTGGTACACGATGATCACCTGCTGCCCGGTGCCGCCGACGGTGAGCGCCTGCCTTCGCAGAGCGAGGCTGCCGACGACCGGGTGCGCGAAGCGCTTGAGTTCGTCACGGGCGGGCCGTGCCTCGTGCCGCATCCACAGACGACGGAACTCTTCGTCCGTCTCCAGGTCGGCGACCAGACGGACGGTCTTGGGGGCGCGCAGGTCGGCTTCGGCGCGCAGGGCCGCTGCGGTCTGCGCGGCCACCTCCGCCCAGTCGGGGAAGAGCCGGCGGGACGCCGGGTCGAGGAACACCGCTCGGACCAGGTTGCGCCCGGGCTCGTACATCGGGGCGAGCGCACGGGCCTGCTTGTTCGCCGCCAGCACGTCGAAGCACCGGTCGCGGACGTACGCAGGGCGGTCCGTCCACGCGTCGAGCAGCCGGTGCACGTCCTCGGAGACTTCGGTCCGTGACGGCGGCACGGGGGCGGGGCCGGCGAGGGCGTGCAGGTGGGCGGAGGCGTCGGCGTCCAGCTTCAGCGCCCGCGCGAGGGAGCGCAGCACCTGGGGCGAGGGGTGCCGGTCGATGCCCTGTTCGAGCCGGACCAGGTACGGCTCGCTGATTCCGGCGAGCCGGGCCAGCTCCTCCCGGCGCAGTCCTGCCACCCGGCGACGCCCTCCGGCGGGCACCGCCGCGTCCGCCGGAGCGACCCGTCCGCGCCGGGCCTTGAGGAAGTCTCCCAGGAGATTGTCGGCCGCCATGGTGCGAGGGTAACCCTGCAAGGGTGCTGGCTGCCGAGGTTGCGAACGGCGCAGGCTCGATGTCATGAAGACCTGGTTCATCACCGGCGCGTCCCGTGGCTTCGGCCGTATCTGGGCCGAAGCCGCTCTCGGCCGAGGCGACCGCGTCGCCGCCACCGCACGCGATCCCGAGACCCTGCGGCCCCTCGTGGACGCCCACGGAGACGACGTGCTCCCGCTACCCCTCGATGTGACCGACCGCACCGCCGCGGCTGCCGCGGTGCAGCGGGCCGCCGAAACCTTCGGCCGCCTCGACGTGGTCGTCAACAACGCGGGCTACGGCCTGTTCGGCATGGTCGAGGAGACCACCGAGGAACAGGCGCGCGCCCAGCTCGACACCAACCTGTTCGGCCCGCTGTGGGTGACGCAGGCGGCCCTGCCGTACCTGCGGGCCCAGGGCAGCGGTCACATCCTGCAGGTCTCCAGCCTCGGTGGTCTCGCCGCCTTCCCCACGCTCGGGCTGTACAACGCCTCCAAGTGGGCCCTGGAGGGGATGAGCGAGGCCCTGGCCCAGGAGATCGCCCCGTTCGGAATCCACGTGACCCTCGTCGAACCCGGCCCCTACGGCACCGACTGGTCGGGCGCCTCCGCGGTGCACACCAAGCCGCTCCCCGCCTACGAACCCGTCCGCGCCGCGCGCCGGGCCGGTGCGTCCGCCCGCACGCCCCAGGACGCGCGAAGCACCGCCGCCGTTGTCCTGAACCTCGTCGACACCGACGAACCACCCTTGCGGCTCTTCCTCGGCACCTACCCCTATCCGGTTGTCGAGGCGGCCTATCGCAAGCGGCTCGACATGTGGAACGAATGGCGGCACCTCGCCTCCCGTGCGTGACGGTACGGAGCACCCCGCGACATCCGGGTCTCCGCGCGTCACCTGCGGCAGGTTGTCACCGGCATTGAGTACGGGACACCTCGACGGCAGCCGGTGCATCTGTCCGCGCCGGCGTGACGGGAACAGGGCGCCCCGCAGCTCGGTGACAACAAGCCTGCTCCTGCACGTCGCGACTTTGTCGCGGTCCCGGGCGAGGTAGGCCCGCCTGAGATCGGTTGCCCGCCACATCGCGTCGACCAGTTGCGGATCGTGCCGTCGTGTCATGCTCCGCTTCTGGCGGATCCGCCGTTCCTGCGGTGGGCGTCCCTTCCATTCTCCGCACTCGGTGCCCCTGCGTGGTAGGTGGTAGCTCGACAGCCCCAGACGACACGGGCCGCCCGAGTACTGCGCTACGACCGGGCGCGGGCGAGGAATGCGGCGAGGTCAGCGACGGCTCCGGGTTCGGCGGTGGCGGCTGAGCGGCATACGCCAGTCGGTCGACGTCGGCGCCGGAGACCAGTCGGGGAGCGCGGACAGCAGCGCGGCGTGCGTGAGGCCACGCTGCGGCAGAAGGGCGACGGCGGCCTCGCGTACGGCCGGTCGGCGTAGTGCCCGCAGTGCGCGGCCAGGGCGTGGGCGAGCCGGGCGTCGACGTCGGCCTGGACGTACGACCCGGCATGGCGGGAGAACTCGTCACGGACGGCTTCGTCGCCTTCGCACTGCTCGGGCTGCTCGGGCGTGCCCAGCTCGCGCAGCGCCCTGGAGCTCGTCGGCGTGGGCCGTGACCGTTCGAAGACTCCGCCAAGCAACTCGCCAAGGCGATCGACTGCACCGGATCTTCTACTCTGCCTGTCCACGTGGGCCCGCACGACGCTAGCGTCAAGTCCATGATCGTATGGCTCAACGGCACCCACGGCGCAGGCAAGACGACGGCCAGTGCGCTCGTCCAGCAGCTGATCCCGGACTCACGGGTGTTCGACGCCGAGAAAGTCGGCGAGACCCTCATGGACATCAAGCCGGGCTTGCCCGCGACGGACAACTTCCAGCACTGGCCGCCATGGCGGCCCCTCGTAGTCGAAACCGCCCGACGCGTCCTCGACTACACCGGCGGAACGCTGGTGATGCCCATGACCGTCCTGGTCGAGCAGTACTGGCGGGAGATCAGTTCGGGCCTTGCCCAGCACGAAATCCCGGTCCGGCATTTCGTCCTCCACGCGGACCAGGACACCCTCCGCGCACGCATCGCGGGCGACACCGTTCTCGGCCCCAACTCCCCGTTCCGTCTCCAGTACCTCGAGCCCTACGCCCAGGCGGCCCGCACGTGGCTGCACGCCGAGGCCGAGGTCGTCGACACCACGCACCTCACCCCCGCCCAGGTCGCCCGGCAGATCGCAGAGGCCGTCAAGAGCTGCGACGAATAGGAGGCCGGCCGCCGCGGCGAGGCGGGCGGCCGGGTATCCAGCGGTGCGGCGCGGAACGGGCGCAGCATCAGCAGCCGCGGACCGAGAGCCGGGCGGGCCGGGGCTGAGCCGCAGGCTGGTCCCACGCGGGCATTCCCATTGGCTTTCGAACGGGAGGGAGTTGTTGCAGACCCAACCCTTGAGGACCAGGCTGCCGTAGTACGCGGTGACGTGTGTCCACCTGTTTTCGTACGCATTCGTTGTGGTGCAGTCGTAGACGAGCTTGGTCTGGCTGCTGAGGGTGTAGCCGGGTGTGCAGTCGCCATACGCGCGTGCAGTCCCCGGTCGTCCGCCGCGGTGAGAGGGGCGGGTGTCCAGGGCGCGGTGCGGTACGGGCGCAGCAACGGCAGCGGGTCGCAGAAGTGCCGGGACCGCCAGTGGGCGATGCAGGGTCGAACAGCAGCAGATCCTTCTCCGCCAGCCGCACACACGGCATCCGGCACGGCTGGTGTTCCAAGGCCTCCCGTTTCGGGCTGCACACCGGGCCCCCTTCGAACACCTACCGCAGGAACTCGGCTACGGCTCAGGTATGACCGTCATCTGCTGGCGTCGGCCACGAACCACCATGCGTGAGCCCAAGAAGCAGCGGGTGTCTACAGCGATACCTTTCGCGCGTCGGCCTTGAGGCCGCGGAGCGTCCACAGTCCGTACAGAGCCAACAACGGTTTGACGACCATCCACTCGCCAGGGCGGTAGTCATCCGCGCGCACCAGCTTCGCTGCAAGATCGGGGCGCTGCCGCCGCAGGTACGCACGGGCCTTGAGCGCATGAGCCGGCTGGGAGGCGATCTTGATGTGATCCATCTCTTCAAGCAGTGGGATCACGTTCGTGATGTTCTCCCACGTCGTCGTGCTTTGGTCTTCGAGGAGCACCGTGCCGTCGAACCCAAGCACCGACTTCGCGTAGTCAGCCATCAGCTGTGCCTCCGTGGCGCCGCTACTGGTCGCACCGCCGCTGAAGATCACGCAGGTCCCATGCGCACCGTCAGCGGCGATGGAGCGGATTCCAGCACGGACTCTCCACCGGTTGATCAAGTTCGCCGTCGCTTGGGGATTCCGGTACCCCAACACCACCACGGCCTCGGAGGCGCCCCCGCTACTCCCCACGAGCGCTCGAGACCAGCGCCAGTTCAACCACTCGCCCCAGGCCAGGGCTGCAACCCCGGCTATTGCCAGCCCCGTCCTTCGCCGCATGGGGCGACTCTAGGACACCTCGGTATCGGGCCGCGAAGGAACCAGCCACGCTACTAGGCGTCGTCGATGAGCTAGCCGGTCTTCAGCCAGGAGTAGCTGTGAGCGGTGCGCACGTTCACCCGCGGTGGTCTTGCCCGCTCTCGGACATCCCGCCGAGCGCGGCGACGCGCACCCCGGCCAGGCATCCGGCCGGCATGAGCCCTGTCTTCGGAGGCAGCCGACGGCGCAGGTCGTCCTGGACGGCGACCACGGGACAGCCCCGGGCCGCTCGACGAGTGGCCCACCACGGACGTCGCCTGGGTGGCCCTCGGCGAGGCCGGGCAGGGCGGGCGCCGCCAGTCCTGGCAGCCTGACCGGCGGCAAGGCCTCCAGCAACGGGCCGTACCGCGGCTGTCTACAAGCGCACGACTTGGAAGGACGTGATCACTTTGGTCGGTGACCTCCTCTTTCTCTGATGATCCATGGCCGTCGACCACCCCTCGTGTTCATTCTTCGTTGAGGATCGAGCAGTCGGCGTCCGGAGCCCGGTGTCTGGGCCAGGCGATGCGGTCGAAGACGGCTGTCTTCTTGCGCGGGTCGAGGTGGACGATGGCGACCGCCTTGTTGTAAGGGTTGCCGTACTGGTCGAGGCAGATCCAGCCGCTGGCACCCTGGACCCGTTTTTCGCCGTGCAGGCGCGGCCAGCTGCTGGCAACTTGGGCGAGACTGGGCATCTTCACCTTGTCCATGGCGTTCATGCGAATGCCCTTCACCGCGGTGACGACCGCGTCGTAGGTGACGATGATCCGTCCGTCAACGAGGTCGGATGGCTTCGCCCCGGCCTTGGGAAGCTGCTTGGTCAGTTCCTGGAACGCAGCCTTGCTGCCTCCGGTCGTCTCGGTGCTGTTGTCGCCCCAGGCGTCGGGGTGGGCCAGTGCGGCGTAGCGGAGGGTGATTCCCTTGCTTTTGGTGAGAGCGTCCCAGTGGGCGGTGAACTTCTCGTCGACCGTGAGTGTGGCGGCGTGCGAGCCGGTGATGACGGTGTAGTGCTTGTTACAGCTGCGTTCGCCCAACTCGAACAGGAACTGCCTCAGTTGTACTGGGCGTCCGGCGAAGTAGATGGTCTTCGCGGGTGAGGTGCAGATGTCCGGGACCATCTGGTCGAAGGTGTTGGCGAGGTATCCTTCGTCGTTGAAGTCGGGCGGGGAGATGAAGGTCTCCGGTGCGCGGGGGGCGCCTTCCGCGAGCTTCTCGAACCTCTTGCGCAGGCTCTCCAGGTAGTTGTCGCCGTCACGGCTGTCTTCGATCACCATCGTCTCGGCGGGCTTGATGTCCTTGCTGTAGAAGGCGAGGGCGTCGGCCTGGTCGGAGTTGCTCGGGGCGACGCGGGCCAGCCCTGGGTACCGATGTAGGTGGTCCTTGTCGTTCGCGATGTCGTCTGCTGTCATGGGGCCGGCAACCACCGGGATGTTCTTTCGGGTCAGATGGCCGATGGCCGCCTTGGTCTCAGGGAGGCTGATGTTGATGCCGACCACTGCCCGCAGGTTGTCGTCGGACGTGGCTTTCTCCAGTTGGTCGGCGACCACCCGCCACTGCTTGTAGCCGCGGCCGGGGTTGGCGAGCAGGAGGCGGATGGGCGGTTGTGTGAAGGCCTTGTGGTTGGCGTGGTACTGGCCCAGGTAGGCACCCTTGACCTGCTCGACCTGCTCCGCCTGCTCGGCGGGATTGCCGGAGGTCATGGGGATCATCAACGCGATGGTCGCGGGTGACGAATTTTGCTCCTGGGCCGCTTTTTCGGCCGAGCTGTTTTCGTCACGGATGAGGTCGAAAATCTTCCTCAGCTTGTTGTTGTTGTAGAAAAAGGCGCCGTCTGTGACCCCCACGCACTCGTTCTGGGGGCCGCGCTTCGACACCCCGGTGGCGCAGGCCGGGTTGTCGGCGAACCAGGAGCGGTAGACGAAGTAGCCGCCGAACGCGACGGCGGTGGCAGCGGCTATGGCCAGCAGCGCTTGATAGAGGGGGCCGGCGGGCCAGAGCTTCATGTGCGGGCCTCTCCGTAGGTCGGCAAGTCGGGTGCCTGACGCCAGCGGTTCAAAAGCGGCGGCCACTGCTCGTGCGCCTGGAAGAAGACCCGTTGGGCCGCGGGGGCGCTCCACTGCGCGAGCGTGAGCAGTTGCAATCGGACACTGTTGATTTTTTCCATGTCAGGTGGTGCGAGAGGGTGCGACTGTTCCCAGAGGTTGATGAGCAGGAGCAGAACGGCCTGGTGCACGAGGTCGTCGTCGGTCGTGCATGCCGGACAGGACAGGGTCGCTGCGGGTGGGGCGGTCAGGTTGGCCGGCGGGTGCGGTGCCGCGCAGATCAGGCTGAGGGCGGCGAGCCAGGACGGGGCGTCCTGCTGGGCCAGGCGGCGGTGCAGGGCCCGTGCGACCGTGTCCGTGTCACCGATCGCGAGCGAGTGGTGCAGGTAGCGGACGTCGTGTGACGCCGTGGTGCTGCCGTAGGCGTCCGGTGCGTACAGGGAGCGCAGCATGAGGTGGATGTTCTTCCACCGTTCGGCCTCCGGTGTCTCCTGTGTCCGTAGTCGCAGGTCGTGCAGGAGCAGGGTGCGCAGGGTGGGGTCGGCGACGAACGGTCCGTCGATGCCCGGCCAGGGACAGCGGCCCCAGTGGTCGTCCCGCAGTCGGGCCAGGGTCTCCTGCACGGGTACACCCCCGGGGTCGCCGGGCGGGTAGTGGGCGCTGAGGTGGTGTGCGGCCGTGTCGTCGAGAGCCGGGGCGTAGTAGACCAGGCGCGCTCTGGCGACCTGGGCGGGGATCAGGATCCCGAGCAGCCGCTCGTTCACGTGCGGTGCCGGTTCGGCGCCGTACGGCAGGTCGAGCAGCGAGCGGACGTCGACGGGCTCCCCGCGGCGAATCTGTCCCCGGACGGCCTGCACCAGCGTGTGCGCGATCCCTGCCCGTCCGGCACTGAGCCGGTGGATCACCTGGGCCGCGCCGGGCTCCGGCCGGTCGGCGCCGAACATCTCCTTGACCTCGTCAAGGCCGAGTCGCGCCAGCGGCAGTCGCAGCACCCAGCCGGGAGGGGCCTCCGGTTTCTCCTGTCTCCAGAACGGGCCCGCCGCATTCCGGGTCGACGGTGCGCCGTCCGGATCCGGGACGGCCGGCTCCGCGGCGAGGGACGTAGCCACAACACCCGGCCAGGCCCGAGGGGTCTCCTCGTGCCAGACGCGGGTCAGCGTGTCCCAGACCTCCTGGCCCAGCTCCGTGTGGACGTTGTCCAGCAGGAGCAGCGGGCGCGGCACGCGGTTCATCCTGCGCAGCAGGGTGTAGTGGTCGGCCATGTCTTCCAGGAGAGCGGCGTGCAGGTGCCGTTCGGCGCGTCGCCGGTCATCGCGGTCGCCACGGAACCGCATGGCGAGCTCGGTCAGCTGGGCGTGCGCGTCGCCTTGGGAGTTCACCCGCCGCTTGGACCACCACTTCAGTCCGTCCCTGTTGGCGTGAGGACCGAGCAGCTCGGTGGTGACGATCTCCGCGAGCGGCGGCACGAGTTCCCTCAGCCCCGGGCCCAGTCCCGGCACAGTGCCGAGGCCTTCCGTGACCTGCGTGATCCAGCCCGCCACCTGGTCCCTGCGTTTCTGCACGTCCGGCTGGCTCTCCCGGAGCAGTCCAGCCAGTCGGCTCCGCGCCGCGGCCAGTTCGGCGGGCTGGACCGCCTGCCAGCTGGTGACCGCGAGCAGCCCTTGGGTGAGCCGTGGAAAGGTCAGCTTCCCGCGGAACTGCCGCGGCTGCTGACTCAGCCTGTCCATCAAGTAGAAGAGGAGATCCGTCGTGCGCGACGCGTTGGCGGTGCCGTCGTCCGGGGGTGCTAGCCCGGGCTGACCGAAATCGTCTGCCCCGAGATCCGCGTACGCCTGCGGTACGCGCTGCGCGTACCGCTCCACGAGTCGCTCCAGCAACGCGGTCTTGCCGGAGTACCGTCCGCCGGTGCACCGGACCAGCAGCGGGCTCCCGTCAGGGATAGGCAACAGGCTGTGCCCCTCCGGCTTGAGCCCCACCAGCTCGGGCACCAGCTCGTTGAACACGGCCGACCGTCCGTACAAGGTCACTGCGATCCCCCGTGGTCCGATTCAGTGACGCCTCGTCAGGCTTGAGAAGAATGAGTGTCGCACCTCACATCCCGCGCAGCATGCGCTTCTACGAATTCTCCGCCTCCCAGGTGATTACGGAGAGGTACGCGCGAAGAGAACCCGCCAGCAGCGGTAATCAGAGCCCCCGGCACCCGCGGCGGAACGATCACGCCTGCCGACGAACGTGAACGGTCACAGCGGCGGTGTCTACTGCGGAGAAACGTCGGCATCTGCTGCGCTCGCCCCCGGCCCGGTCCCGGTACGGGGTCGGGTGCCCGGGGGTCAGGAGGTCGTCACCCGGCTGTGGGCGCGCCGTCAACTGCCCGCCTCCAGCGGACGATGCGCCCTTGAGGCTGTCGCAGTGTGGCCGTCTTCATTCCAGCCGGTGATCTTTCGGCGTACTCCTAGGAATCCGCGAGTCGGACCTTGAAGGGCTGCATATCACCCTTCTGCTCAAGAGGGCCTTGTATGTCAGCAGAGAGCGGGAGGAGACCTCATACGGTCCGCCCGCATGCCGTACACATCCGTGAGGGACAGCCACCGTCCCCGCTGAGCGAGCCAGGCGACGAAGTCGTGGGTGCCGCCCGCGGAGTCGGTCCGTATCAACGTCCGGCGCCCGCGCCGGTACTTCTCCGGTAGTCGGGCCAAGGCCAGTTGAGCAGCCGTGTTTGATCCCGCGTTGCCTGGTCTGAGCAGGGCCGCGACCGGTTTACCCGTCCCCCCGGTCCGTGGTCGACGAACTCCATCAGCAGATGGTGACCGTAGGTTCACTTCCACGTCGGTGCGGCGTCCTCCTTGTCCGAGTGCGCGATCACCAGCACCCCGTCGAGGTCGACGGTCACCATCCCGCCCGCATCAGGCGCTTTCCCGTCGGGCAACCGCCAGACCTGTCGCTGGATTTCAGCCCGCGCGGCACGGATGACTTGCAGGGCCTTCTCGCCGGAAGTGGCAAGGGTGCCGATGAGGCGGGAGACCGTCGGGTCGGGGGCCACCGGCCCGAACACGGCCGGCTCGGCCCGCAGCATGGCGACATCCGCGAGGCATTCGCCGCCCAGCGCGACCGCCAGGGCCACGTCCAGCAGGATCTTGCCCGGGTCGTCCACCGACCGTGACTTCCGCCACGGCGTCAGCGCCGCTGATATCGCGGCGTCCGGACCGGTCTTGCGGACGGTCTCGACCAGCAGCACGCCCCCGGCCTGCGAGACCACCGTCCGGCCGCCGCCCTCGGTGCGGACACGCGGGTACGACCCCATACGCTTCTTCACCTGCTGGGCGGGGTGCGGGAGGCTCACTGGCCGGACTCCTCTCGCGACACGCTCGATGCCTATCAGGTGCGGGCCGAGCGGGGGCGAAGCCATCCGTACGGTGGGCCGAGTCCGGTTGCCCGGGGACTACCCGAAGTCTTTCCTCAGACGTGCGCTGTCCCCAGTAGTGCACGGGTCTCGGCGACTACCCGGGCGTTGAACGCCGGGTCGTGCACCTGTGCGGAACCCCGCATTGGTCGTCCTTTCTCGTCGTAGTAGACGCCGGTGGTGTCCGATTCGTCGGTGAGTATCCGGGTGATCATGCGAGCAGCGGTGCCCGGGTTGGTCCAGTACTTGATGAGCGGGGCCAGTGGCGAGAGCACGCACTTCGACAGCAGACGCAGGAGCAGGCCGGCGTCACGGCCGAGATTCGTGCCGGGCGCGAAGCCGGGCTCGATGGCGTTGAACCGCAGTCGGGGTGTTTCGCGGGCGAAGGCGAGCACCGTTGCCAGGTTGCACTGCTTGGACGTGGCGTAGGCGTCTCCTCCGGGCAGTTTCGAGCCGCCGGGCTTCCACTCGCCACGGGTGCTCGCCTCGGCCGAGATGTACCGGGCGCCGCGGAAGCCGGACATGGTGGCGGCCTTGCGCTCCGGATCCTCCACAGCCGAGACGATGAACACCACCTGTGTGCCGTCTTCGAGGTGGGGCACGAGCGTCTCGGTGAACACGAAAGGCCCGATGTGGTTGGTCGCGTAGGTGATGTCCCAGCCGAGGGCGTTCGTACCGGGACGGGTGGGGAAGATCCCGGCGTTGTTGAGCACGCCAGTGATCGGAAGGCCGAGCGAGGTGATCTGAGCGACGGCGCGTCGCACGCTCGTCAGGTCCGAGAGGTCGCAGAGGACGGACACGGCCTTTCCGTCTCTGCCTTCGATGCTGCTGCGCACGTCGTCGAGCTTGGCTGCGTCGCGGCCGACCAGCACGACGGTGCCGTGCTTGGCCAGTTCGAGGGCGGTGCGGCGGCCGAAGCCGGAGGTCGGGCCGGTGATGACGTACACCTTGTCGGGCATGACACTCCTTGTGAATGTCTGACTAGACAGTCATTTATGGGTGTGCGCGAGTGCGAGGAAATGGGTCCGGGGCGGGTCAGCCGATCATCCGCCAGAGTGCGTCGAAACCGGACTGCTTGTGCGCGTCGGCACGGTCCGGGTCGCCGATGATGTAGTCGATGGTGGCCTCGGCCAGGGCATTGGACAGCGCGAACACCAAAGCCGCCGGGGCGTCGCGCATCGGGCCGTTCGCCCGGCTGCGCTCCAGGATCTCCCCGATGCCTGTCATGATCCGGTGTGTGGACTCACGGGTGGACGCCGTGATCTCGTCGGAGACCTGGAGCTGGGCCAGAGTGCGGCGCTTCAGGGGATAGGCCGTTGCCCAGTCCATCCATCGTGACCACACGTGCAGCATCTGGGTGCGCGCATCGGCTGCGGGCAGGCCGCCGAGCGCGGCTGCCCCCATCTCGCCCTTCAGCTCCAGGTAAAGCTGGTTCAGTAGATCCGCCTTGGTGTCGAAGTAGGTGAACAGCGACCCGTTCGAGACACCGGCCTCCTTCGCGATCGCCGCCGTCGCCGCCCCCAGTCCCTGGACAGCGATGATCCGCGTGGCGGCGGCCATGATCGCCGCGCGCTTGTCGTCACTCCTCGGCCTGGGCATGAGGACAGCATGTAGGAGAGTGATCGGTCAGTCAAATGCGGGAGGGCACTCTTCCCTCGGCGTACACCGGCGGCAGGTACCACGCAGCCACCCGCTTGAGCCTCGGTCGGCTCAGGAGCGGTGGTCTTGGTCACGGCCGAGACCAAGGACCGCCCGCCTGCCGTCGCCGGGCCTTCGAGCAAAGGGAACCGGGTTCCTCTCTTCTCGTCGGTGTCGATGGGACGGAAGACGGTCGGGCCGAGGCCAGCGGCCCGAGCCGGCCCAGCCCCCCCATGGCCGACGCCTTCGGCACGGAGAGGAGGGCACGACTGCTGCCCTTCTTCATCCTTCCTTCTGCGTGGCGATGTCGTCCTGAGGAAAAAAGGGGATTGCCTCGGGCGCACAGCTCACGTTGGCTTGGGCAGCATGGCTGAACTGCGTACCGATCGCCTCACTCTCCGTCGATGGCGGGACTCCGACCTTGGACCATGGGCGGCGATGAACGCCGATCCCGAGGTTCGGGAGCACTTGGGTGACCTGCTTACCCGTGAACAGTGCGATGCCTCCGTGGCCCGCTTCCAGGCCGAGTTCGACCAGCGAGGCTACGGATGGTGGGCGGTCGAGGTGCGGGCCACGGGCGCGTTCATCGGCTTCGCGGGCTTGGACCAGGTGGATGACGGCATGCCGTTCACGGGAGTGGAGATCGGCTGGAGGCTCGCCCGCTCGGCCTGGGGCCAGGGCTACGCCACCGAGGCCGCGCTGGCAGTCCTGGCCCACGGCTTCGACACTCTTGGGCTTTCCGAGATCCTTGCTGTGACAACGGCCACCAACCTCCGTTCGCAGGCAGTGATGCGACGGATCGGCATGACCCGGGACCCGGTCGACGACTTCGACGACCCCACCGCCCCCGAAGGGCCATTGCGTCCGAACGTGCTGTACCGCATCGCCCGTGGTGCGAGGATCTGACGCCTGCGCTGGATCGCCTGATCAGGCTCCGGTGGCGAGGGGGCGTCCGCCCCGGCGGATGCCTTGCTCGCTGCGGACGCGAGCGCGTTCCTTGCGTTCGGCGGCCAGGACGTCGCGGTGACGGGCGTTGGCGTTGCGCCAGCGCAGGTAGGCGTGCAGGGCCCGAGCTCGACCTTGTTTTTCTTCGCCCAGCGGCGGATGTAGGCGCCTTTGTGGGCGGACAGGTTGTCCAGGATCACGTAGATGGGGGCGCCGGCGGGCCGGGCGGCGCGGATCGGCTTCAGCGCCGCCGGCGTGTTCCCGGCCCCTTTCTGCGGCGGCTGGGCCTTCTACGGTCCGACGCGTGCTGCGTCTCCAATTGCGGGAGCGGTACACCGCGCGTCGTGCGAATTGGACGAACTCGAAGAACAGTCGGCCAATGCGCCGACGCCGACCCGGGTCAAGTGGGCAGCCGTGCGGTGATCTGATCCCGCACCGCTTCTCGTGCCGGCCGGCGCGTCCGGTGCCGGCTCTTGTCCGGTCAGTACGTCCGCCACCGAAGTGAGGCCCTCGGCTGTCGCCCGGGCCCACGCCCGCCCACTGGCTGCCCGAGGCGCCTCGGGCAGCCAGCGCCCGGGCCGCGCGGCGTTGCGCGTCGAGTTCGGCGTGGGTCGGATCGGCAGCAGCCGGGGCGCCGGTGACCCCGTCGCGGTCCTCATCGGCGGCGGGGCGTCGTCGCTCCGGAGGAGAGCCGGCGGCCGGTGCGGTGGTCCTTCCCGCCGCTCTTCGGCGGGGTCTCGGGGAAGGGCCGTAGCGGATATGGGGGCATCGCCCCCATGTTTCCGTTGCGGGCCCGGCGGTGCACCGGCGGTGCCCGTCGGAACCCGGTGGCGGCGGGCAGGTGGGGCGGTGCGGACGGCGACTGCGGGCGCAGGGCCGGGCGGGCGGTGAAGGGCGCGGGGACGGTGGTGCGGGGCGGTCGCGGCGCTGCCGGTCCGCGCCGTCGTCGGGTCGGAGAAACTGGGTGCCCGCCCCCGATGCCGCTCGTGGCGCCGCGGCCGATGCTCTTGTCCTGTCAGGCAGAGGCCGATTCCCAGGAGGAGCCGATGGGCGAACCGGTGAGAGTCAGCATCGTCGCGCAGGACCCGATACTGGAGGCTGGTACCCGGAGCAGCCTCCAGTACCACGGCGACATCGCGGTGGCGCTGTCCGGGGAGCGGGCGCAGGTCGCGGTCATGATGGTGGACCGGGTGGCCCCGCAGGTGATGAACGCGGTGCGGGCCGGGCGCGAGGCGGACGAGCGACAGGAAGTGGTTCTGGTCGCGACCGAACTGGCGGCCGATGACGCGGTCCAGGCGTTCGCTGCGGGCATCCGAGGGCTGCTGCGTCGTTCCGAGTGCACCGCCGAGCGCCTGGCGTCGACGGTGGTGGCGGCCGCGGCGGGTGACTGCACGCTGCCGCCGGACCTGCTGAACGGGCTGCTGAAGCACGGCCAGGGTGCCGACGTCCGCCGCCCGGACACGGGCGGTGTGGCGGCGCCCGGCGGCTCGGCGCTGTCGGAGCGGGAACGGGCGGTCCTGCGGCTGGTCGCGGACGGCCGGGAGACCGAGGAGATCGCACGTGAACTGTGCTACTCGCCCCGGACCGTGACCACCGTGGTCCACGACGTCACCCGGCGGTTCCAGCTGCGCAACCGGGCTCACGCGGTGGCCTTCGCCCTGCGGACGGGACTGCTGTGATCGCGACGGCGGCCCCGTCCGCGACCGCCTCGGCCGCCACCACGCCGCGGGCGGGGGTGCGGGTGCGGGTGCGGGTGCGGTCGAGCGACGCGACGGCGCGCGCGGTGGTGGAGGCCAAACTGATCAGCGCGGGGCTCCGGCCGGCCGAAACGCCGGACCCGTTCCCGCAGGACGTGCTGGTGGCCGTCGGCGACACCGTGGAGGCCGCGATCGGGGTCATCCGGCCCGGCCTGCCGGACGGTCGCGAGCAGCTGCTGGTGGTGGCCGACGTGCTGTCCCGCCACGGCGCCTTGCAGGCGTTGCGGGCGGGCGCGCGGGCCATGGTGCTGTCCGCCGAGGCGACGCCGGAGCGGCTGGCCGCGACCATTCACTCGGCTCACCGCGGCGAGGGCCGGCTCTCCCACCTGGCGCTGGCCCGCCTGCTCGACGAAACGCCGGAGCCTGCCGGGCCCGGGCGGCGGCCGGGCACCCCGACGCTGACCGGCCGTCAGCTGGAGGTGCTGCGGCTGATGGCGGACGGCCACGGCAACGAGGCGATCGCCGCGACGCTGCGTTGCTCCAAGCACACCGTCAAGAACGTGATCTACGAGCTGATGGGCCAGCTCCAGGTACGTAACCGGGCCCACGCGGTGGCGCACGCGGTGCGCACCGGGCTGATCTGACCCCGGACCGGGCCGCACGAAGTGCCGGACCGGGACAAACGCGCAACGACGCGGCCGCGCGGCTGCCATTCGTTCCCTGGTGCCGTGCCACGGTCCGGCGGCACGCTGCTCCTGCCCATGTCCGCCCGGCGGGCATGGCGGCTCTCCCTCCACCCGCGCTGCCACGAGCGGCTACAGCGGCTGCGTTCCCTGCCGAGAGGACCCGATGGACATCGCCGAGGACACCCCGATCACCGGTCACGAGTCGCGGCCAGCACCGGAGTTCAAGATATTCGAGGAGCTGGAATCGGAAGTCCGGCTGTACTGCCGTACGTTCCCGGCCGTCTTCGAACGGGCCAAGGGCGCCGAGCTGTTCGCCGAGGACGGCCGGACGTTCGTCGACTTCTTCTGCGGTGCGGGAACGCTCAACTACGGTCACAACAACGACTTCATCAAGGCCCGGGTGGCCGACTACCTCGCCGCCGACGGCCTCGCGCACGGCTTGGACATGTACACCGTGGCCAAGCGGGACTTCCTGACCGCCTTCGCCGACACCGTGCTGCGGCCCCGCGGGCTGGACTACAAGGTGCAGTTCACCGGGCCGACCGGCACCGACGCCGTGGAGGCCGCGCTCAAGCTCGCCCGCAAGCAGACCGGCCGCTCCGGCCTGGTGGCGTTCACCGGCGCGTACCACGGCATGTCACGTGGTTCGCTCGCGGTGACCGGCAGCCGCCGGGCCCGCCGGGCGGGCGGGGTCAGCGGGCAGGACGTCACGTTCGTGCCGTACGAGGACGGTCCGCAGGGCGGGTTCGACTCGATCGGCTACCTGGAGCGGCTGCTCACCGACCCCTCCTCGGGCGTCGAGCTGCCCGCCGCGGTGATCGTGGAACCGATGCAGATGGAGGGCGGCGTCTATCCGGCGAGCGCCGGCTGGCTGCGCGCCCTGCGTGAGCTGACCGAGCGGCACGGAATCCTGCTGATCCTGGACGAGATCCAGGCCGGCTGCGGCCGCTCCGGCCGGTTCTTCTGCTTCGAGCACGCCGGGATCACCCCCGATGTGGTGACTCTCTCCAAGTCGTTGAGCGGCTACGGGTTCCCGCTCTCCATGGTCCTGTTCAAGCGGGAGCTGGACGTCTGGGAGCCGGGCGAGCACACCGGGACGTTCCGCGGCAACCAGCTGGCCTTCGTCGCCGCCACCGCGGCCTGCGAGCTGTGGCGACAGGATCTCTTCCACGCCCGGCTCGCCGCCTCGATCGACCGCCTGGACCGGTTCCGCGCCGAACTGGACGCGCGGGGACGGGGACTGGTGACGCGCGGGTGCGGGATGGCGCTCGGCATCGACCTCGGCGTCGGCCCGCTGCGCGGCGAGCGGCTGCAGCGGTACGCCTTCGAGCACGGGTTGATCGTCGAGCTGTGCGGCCGCCGTGACGAGGTCGTCAAGCTGCTGCCGCCGCTGACCATCGACCCCGCCGTGCTGGATCGCGGCCTCGACGTGCTGCGGCAGGGCCTGCGGACCATCTGACGACCGGTCGGCGACGCCGCCGGGTCCGTCAACCCCTGTTCCAGACCGTCAAGCCCGTCAAACCCGTCAAGCGCGTCAAAGAAGGAGACCGCAGATGTCCGGTCCGCTACGCCGACATTTGATCTCGATCGACGACCTCGCCTTCGAGGAGATGCACGGCATCGTGCGGCGGGGTGCCGAGTACGCCGCCGGCCGCCGGGAGGACGCCCGCCCGCTGCACGACGCCGTGGTGGGCGTGCTGTTCCGCAAGACCTCCACCCGCACCCGCACCGCCTTCTCGGCCGGCGCCCTGCGCCTGGGCGGCCGACTGATCACCTATGGCCCCGGTGACCTCCAGGAGAACACCGGGGAGACGGTCGAGGACACCACTGCGGTGCTGTCCCGGATGCTCGACGTGCTGGTGACCAGGACCGCCGGCGGCGAGGCCGAGCTGCGGGCCTTCGCCGCCCAGCGGCGGATGGCCGTGATCAACGCGATGAGCGCCGCCGAGCACCCCACCCAGGCCCTCACCGACCTCACCACGCTGCTGCGCCGGTTCGGGCGGATCGACGGCCTGCGAGTGCTCTACCTCGGCGAGGGCAACAACACCGCCTCGGCGCTGACCCTGGCGCTGTCCCGCTACCCCGGCACCCAGCTGCACCTGCGCACTCCGCGGGGGTACGGGGTGGAGCAGTACTACCTCGACCGGGCCGCCGAGTACGCGGCGGCCGGCGGCGCGCTGGTGACGCAGCGGCACGACCCGGCCGACCTGCCCGAGGCGGACGTGATCTACACCACTCGCTGGCAGACCACCGGCACCACCAAGGCCGACCCCGGCTGGCGGCGGGCCTTCGAGCCGTTCCGGGTCGACAAGGCCGTCATGGAGAGCAGTCCCGGTGCGCTGTTCATGCACGACCTGCCCGCGCACCGCGGCGACGAGGTGACCGCCGAAGTGCTGGACGGTCCTGCCTCGATCGCCTTCGAGCAGGCCGAGAACAAGTACCACAGTGCGCGCGCGGTGCTGGAGTGGTGTGTCGGCGGCGCCTCGGCGGGAGGCGGCGATGCGTGAGCCCGTGCTGCTGCCCGGCGGCGGCTGGCGCCTGTGGCGGCACTTCGCGCTGCGGGGACCCGGCTTCCCGGTGACCGGGGTGCTCCGGCTGGCGCCGCCGGACCTGGCCGAGGCGGCCGACCGGTTCGGCGCCGGAGCGGAGCTGGCCGGAGCCGACTGGCGGTCCTTCGAGACCGCCTTCGCCGCCGCGGCCGTGGAGACCGCGCAGGAGTTGCAGAGGATCGCCCGCCGGCCCGACTTCCGGGCGGCGGTGGCCTGGCAGAACCGGGCGGTGCTGCGCACCGGCATCGCGCCGTTCCTGGCCTGGACGCCCAGCGCGGCCGGCCGCACCAGCATGCCGCGCCAGCGCGAGGAGCTGGTGGCGCACTACTGGCAGCGGTTCTGCGTCAAGAACGACACCATCGGTTTCTTCGGACCGGTCGGCTGGGCCACCCTGGACCCGGAGCTGCGCGGGATCGAGGTGGACCACGGCACGGGTCTGATCACCCGGTCCGAGGTCTTCTTCTCCAGCTGGTCGATCGACGAGCTGGCCAGGACGCTGGACCGCGATCCTGGTCTGCGTCCCTGGCTGGCGCCGCGCCGGCTGCCGTACCTACGGATCGAGGAGGAGCAGGTACGGCTCCCGGGGCGGCCCGCGCAGCCGGTGTCGGAGCTGGAACGCCAGGTGCTGCTGCGTTGCGACGGGGTGCGCCCGGCCCGGGACATCCAGCGGGAGCTGGCCGACCGGGCCGCGCCGCGGCAGGTCGAGGAGGTCCTCGACCTGCTCGTCCGGCGGCGCTGGATCGTCTGGCGGCTGGAGGTCCCCGGCTCCGCCCACCCCGAGCGCCACCTGCGAAAGACCCTGGAACGGGTCGGCGATCCGGTGGTCCGCGAACCGGCCCTGGCCGCGCTCGCGGTGCTGGAACACGGCCGGGACCAGGTGCAGGCCGCCGGGACCGACGCGGAGGAGCTGGTCGCGGCGCTAGCCGCCCTGGAGGCCGACTTCGCCCGCCTGACGCAGGCCCCGGCGCAACGCGAGAAGAGCGCCAGGACGGCCCCCAACCGCTCGCTGGTGTACGCGGACTGCCGCCGCTCGGCGACCGCCCGGCTCGGCAGTGCGGTGCTGGAGGCCCTCACCCCGCTGGAGCTGTGCCTGACCGCCTCCCGTTGGATGACCGACCGGTTCGCCGAGGTCGTCGGCGCGCGGATCACCGAGGCCTACCGGCGGCTGTGCGCGCGGGACGGGACGGTGGACCTGGGCTCGCTCTGGTTCGAGTGCCTGCCCGCTCCGCACAGCCGCTCGATCGCCGACATCGACGCCATCCAGGAGGAACTGCGCGAGCGCTGGGCGGCCGTCATCGCGGCCCCCGAGGGTGTCCGCCGGGTGGAGCGGGCCTCGGCCGACATCGCCGAGCAGGTGCACAAGGCGTTCGGGGAGCCGGGCACCGGCTGGTCGCTGTCCCGCTACGCCAGCCCGGACGTGATGCTCATCGCCGAGGACCTGCGGGCCGTGGAGCGGGGCGAGTTCAGTCTGGTGCTCGGCGAGCTGCACGTGGCGATGAACACGCTGGGCGCCTCGCTCTTCGTCACCCAGCACCCGGACCGCGAGGAGCTGATCGCGGAGACCACGGCGGACTTCCCCGGGCCCCGGCTGGTCCCGATGCTGCCCAAGGAATTGCCGCTGATCCGCTGGTCCGCGCGCAGCCGGCCGGCGCTGGACCGCCCGCAGGACTACTACGTCGCGCTGGTGGACCACACGGCCGACCCGCGCCGGCCGCGCACCGTGCGCTGTGCGGACGTCGCGGTGGAGGAGCGGGCGGGCCGGCTGGTCGCCGAACTGCCCGACGGCGCCGTGTTCGACCTGCTCGACGTCTTCTGCCACGCGATGACCAACCGGGTGATGGACCGGTTCCGGCTCCGCCCGGACGCCGACCACTCCCCGCGGGTCACCGTGGACAAGATGGTCCTCTCCCGCGAGACCTGGCGCTTCGCCGCCGGTCAGCTGCCGTTCGCCACCGAGAAGAGCGAGGCGAAGCGGTTCGTCCGGGCCCGCCGGTGGCGGGCCGCGACGGAGCTGCCGCGGCACGTCTTCGTGGTCTCGCCCGCCGAACCCCGGCCGTTCTACGTGGACTTCGACAGCCCGGTGTACGTCAACATCCTGGCCAAGGCGATCCGCCGGCTGGCCGCCCGGGACCCGCAGGCACGGCTGACCGTCTCCGAGATGCTCCCGGCGCCGGACCAGGCCTGGCTCACCGACGACCTGGGCAACAGGTACACGTCCGAGCTGCGCTTCGTCGCGGTCGACCGCTCGAAGCTGCCGGGCGGTGCCGGATGATCGAAGATCCGACCGTGGAGCCGTGCTACGTCGACGCGATCGCGGCGCACGCCGCGGCGACCCCCGGCGCCCCCGCCCTGGTCACCGCGGACGGCGTCCTGACGTACGGCGAACTGATGACCCGTGTCGACGGGTTGGCCCGGTACCTGGCCGCGCGCGGAGTCGGTCCCGAGCGGGTCTGCGCGGTGGCGCTGGAGCGCGGCCCGGACGCCGTCGTGGCGATGGCCGCCGTCTCCCGGGCCGGCGGTGCCTTCCTCACCCTGGACGTGGACGCGCCGCCGCCACGGCTGCGGGCGATGACCGACAGCGCCCGGGCCGGTGTCCTGCTCACCACTGCCGCTCTGGCCGGGAAGCTCCGGCTCGCCGTCCCCGGGCCGACCGTGCTGATCGACTCCGGGGCCCGGGCCGGCGGTGACGGCGCGTCGGAGGCGGCCGAGCGAACCGCGCCGCCGCGGATCGTGGCGTCCTCGCTGGCGTACGTCTCGCACACGTCCGGCTCGACCGGTGCGCCCAACGCGGTGTTGATCGAGCACCGCGGGCTCACCCGCTACCTGCGGTTCATCGCCCGCGACTACGGGCTGGGCCCGCACACCACCGCGCTGCAACTGGCTCCGCTCGGCTACGACGCGTCGGTCCGGGACACATTCGCCCCGCTGGTCGCCGGCGCCCGGCTGGTGCTGGCGGACCGCTCGGTACTGCTCCGGGCGGAGGGTTTCGCCGAGACAGTGCGGCGGTTCGGCGTGGACACGGTGCTCAGCGCCACGCCGTCGCTGCTCACCTTCCTGACCCGGCACGAGGCGATCGCCCCGGAGCTGCGCGGGCTGCGGCTGACCGTCTCCAGCGGGGAGTCGCTGCGTCCGTTCCTCGCCGCCGGCGGCCGCCGGGCGCTCGGCGGCGCGCTGGTCAACCAGTACGGCCCGACCGAGTGCACCATGACCTCGACCCGGCTGCACCTGTCCGAACGGCCGGAGACCACCGCCGATCTGATCGGCACGCCTATCGACGGGGTCGCCGTCCGGCTGCTGGACGGCGGGTGCGACCCGGTGGCGGACGGCGAGGTCGGCGAGATCCACATCGCCGGCGCCGGCGTGGCGCGCGGCTACTGCGGCCGCCCCGCGCTGACCGCCGAGCGCTTCCTGCCCGATCCGGCGGGGCCGCCCGGAGCGCGGATGTACCGGACCGGCGACCTGGCCCGGCGGCGGCCCGACGGCAACCTGGAGTACCTGGGCCGCAGCGACCGGCAGATCAAGATCCGCGGCTACCGGGTGGACCCGGCGGAGATCGAGGGCGAGTTGCTCAGCCATCCCGCGGTGACCGGCGCCGTGGTCACCGCGGAGAGCGACGGCCAGGGCCGCGCCTACCTGGTCGCCCATGTCTCCGGGTCACTGGCCGGGATCACCGACGCCGGGCTCCGCGCCCACCTGATGCGGACCCTGCCGTTCCATCTGATACCGCGCCGCTTCGTCCGGATCGACCGGATGCCCACCACCGGCACCGGCAAGACCGACCGCCGCGCGCTGGCCTCCCCGCCCCCGGGCCGGACACCGTGACGGCCCTGCCGACCCGGCTCGGGCTGGCGGACGTCCGGGCGGCGGCCGACCGGATCGCCGCCCGGGTGCGCCGCACCCCGCTGCTGGCCCTCGACGCGCTGCCGGGCATCCTGCTCAAGGCCGAACACCTCCAGCACGGCGGCTCCTTCAAGGTCCGCGGCGCCGCCAACGCGATGGCCGGTGCCACCGCCGGCGAGATCGTCGCCGGCTCCTCCGGCAACCACGGCATCGCGGTGGCCCGCAACGGCCGGGCCCTCGGCGTCCCGGTCACCGTGGTGATGGCGGCCGGGGCCAGCGCCGACAAGGAGCGGGTCATCCGCTCGCTGGGCGCGCGGGTGCTCCGGGTGGACGGCGGCGTGACCGAGCGGGAACGGCGGGCCCTGGCCCACGCGGAACGGACCGGCGCGCTGTTCGTGCCCTCCTCCGACCACGAGTTGGTGGTCGCGGGCCAGGGCACGGTCGGCCTGGAGATCTTCGAGCAGGCGCCCGAGGTCGACACCGTCTTCGTCCCGACCGGCGGCGGCGGCCTGCTCGCCGGTATCTGCCTGGCCGCGCGGGCGGTCCGCCACCCGGTGCGGATCATCGGCGTGGAGCCGGTCGGGGCCGACCGGTACGCCCGCTCGCTGGCCGCCGGACGACCGGTCGCCGTGCCGCCGTCGGCCACCGTCGCCGACGGGCTGCGCGGGCAGCTGCCGGGCACCGTCACGTTCCCGATCGTCCGGGAGCGGGTGGACGCGCTGGTCGTGGTCGCGGACGAGGCGATCCTGCGGGCCATGCGGCTGCTGCACCGGGCGGGCGTCCCCGCCGAGCCCAGCGGCAGCGTCGCGCTGGCCGGGGCGCTCTGTCCGGCGGGCCGCCGGCTGCGCGGCGAGCGCGTCGCCGTCGTGGTGTCGGGCGGTAACACGCCCGCCGCACTGTCCGCCGGGCTGCCGGACCGTCCTCCGGACGGTGCCGTCTGACCCCCGCGGTACCGCCGGCACCGGGCCGGCGGTACCGCACCGTTTCCCGGCATCGCGCCGACTGACCCGTACAGCAGACAACCACTGACTCGGAGGTACCGGATGACCAGCACGCACAGTCCGCAGGTGACGGCGGCAGAACTGCCCGAGCTGATCGCCTCCTTCTACCGGGAGACGCTCGGCGACGACGGGCTGGACACCTCCAGCGACTTCTTCGAGGCGGGCGGCGACTCGCTCAGCGCCTTCCAGATCACCGCCCGGCTGCAACAGGCCGTCGGTGTCGAGGTGCCGGTCGCCCTGGTCTTCACCTACCCGTCGCCCGAGGACCTCGCCATGGTCGTCATCGCCGACGCCCACCTGAGCTAGAGGAGGCACCATGGGTGGGACGACTGTCCCGCTGGGGGACACATGGCGGCTGTGGCGGCAGTTCGCCCTGCGCGGGCCGGGCTTCCCGGCCGACGGGGTGCTGCGGCTGGCAGCGCCCGAACTGGCCCGGGCAGCCGACGCGCTGGGCCCTCGGGCCGCGTTGACCGGGGCCGCGTGGAAGACCTTCGAGGCGGCTTTCGCCGAGGCCGCGGTGGACGGCGCCCGGGAGTTGCAGCGGATCGCCGCCCGGCCGGACTTCCAGGCCGCCGTGGCCTGGCAGAACCGCGCGGTGGTCGGCCGTGCCGTGGAACCGTTCGTGCGCTGGGAGCCGAGCGCGGCCGGGCGGACCAGCGGCCACCGGCAGCGCGAGGAACTGGTGGCGCACTACTGGCAGCGGTTCTGCGTCAAGAACGACACCATCGGCTTCTTCGGACCGGTCGGCTGGGGCACTCTCGACCCGGACCGGACCGGCGTGACGGTGGAACCGGGCGAGGGCCTGGTGGCCGGGACCGAGGTGTACTTCTCCAGCTGGTCGATCGACGAGCTGGCCAAGGTCCTGGACGCCGACCCGCGGCTGCGCGAATGGGTCGCCCCGCGCCGTATGCCGTACCTGCGGACCGGCGCGGCGGCGGTCCTGCCGCCCGGCCGGCCCGCGCAGCCGGCCACCGAACTGGAGCTGGCGGCCCTGCGGCTGTGCGACGGCCGGCGCCCCGTCCGGGAGATCCGGCGGCAGCTGGCCGGCCGGGCCACGCCGCAGCAGGTCGAGGACCTGCTCGATCAGCTGGTGCGGCGGCGCTGGATCGTCCGCAAGCTGGAGGTGCCGGCCGGCACCCATCCCGAACGGCACCTGCGGGACTGGCTGGAGCGGGTCGGCGACGAGCAGGCGCGCCGGCGCGGCCTCGGCATGCTGGAGGTGCTCGAACGCGGCCGGGCCGCAGTCGCCGCGGCGGCCACCGGGCCCGAGCTGACCGCGGCGCTGGCCGCCCTGGAAGCCGGCTTCCGGGAGCTGACCGACACGGCGGCGGCCCGCGAGAAGGGCGGCACCACCGCGCCCTGCCGCACCCTCGTCTACTCGGACAGCATCAGGGCCGCGACCGCCACGGCCGGCACCGAGGTACTGCGGGCGCTGGAGCCGCTGGACCTGCTCATGACCAGCGCGGGCTGGCTGACCTCGCGGCTGGCCTCCCGGGTGCTGGCCCTGGCCGAACAGGTCCACGAGCGGCTGAGCACGGCCGGCGGGCCGGTGGACCTGGCGTCGTTCTGGTTCGCCTGCATGCCGATCCTGCACGGTGACGCGGTCGGCGAGGCGGCCGCCTTGCAGCGCGAGTTCTGGCACCGCTGGTCCGTGATCCTGCGCCTGCCGGAACGCGAGGGCAACGTCGTGGTCGCCGCGGCGGACATCGCCGGGGCGGTGCGGGCCGCCTTCGGCGAGCGGTCGGCCGGCTGGACCGCGGCGCGCTACCTCAGTCCGGACGTGATGCTCGCCGCCGACGGCCCGCAGGCCGTCGAACGGGGCGAGTTCGAGCTGGTGCTCGGCGAGCTGCACGTGGCCATCAACACTCTCGGCGCCTCGCTCTTCGTCCACCAGCACCCGGCCCCGGCCGAGCTGTTCGCGCAGACCGGCCGGGACCACCCGCGGCCGCGGCTGATGCCGCTGCTGCCCAAGGAGCACCGGGCCCGGCTCTCCACCCGGGTCCGGCACGCCCTGGTCCGCCCCGAGGACTACCAGATCGCCCTGCTCGACCACGGCGCCGACCCGCGTCGGGAGCGCACCGTGCCGAGCGCCGAGGCGGTGGTGGAGCGGCAGGACGGCCGCCTGGTGGTCCGGCTGCCCGACGGTGCGGTCTTCGGCGTGCTGGACGTCTTCGCGCACGTGCTGACCTCGCTGGTGATCGACCTGTGCCGGCTGCTGCCGGAGGCCGATCACACGCCCCGGATCACCGTGGACCGGCTGGTACTGGCCCGGGAGACCTGGCGGTACGCCGGCGGCGCGCTGGACTGCGCCCAGGACAAGAACGAGGCGCGCCGCTTCGTGCGGGTCCGCCGCTGGCACGCCGCGAGTGGGCTGCCCCGGTTCGTCTTCGTCACCACGCCGGCCGAACCGCGGCCGTTCTACGTGGACTTCCAGAGCCCGGCGTACGTCAACCTGTTCGCCAAGGCGGTCCGGCGGCTGGCCCGGCAGGACCCGGAGGGCCGGCTGACGGTCACCGAGATGCTGCCCGGCCCGCAGCAGACCTGGCTCACCGACGACCAGGGCCATCGCTACACCAGCGAGCTGCGCTTCGTCGCCCTCAGAGACTGACACCGGCCGGCCGGGCCGCCACGGGGACCCACCGGGGCGGCCCGGCACCATGCCGCCCCGAGCCGCCACGGCTCGGGGCGGTTATCGGTACGGATACGCCTCCGCGGGGGCCGGTAGCGGGCCGGTGCCGGGCGGCGCCGGCTCGGCCGACCGGCCGCACGGGTGGGCCCCCGCCGAGGCGGGGGCCCACCCGTGCGGCCGCGCGGTGCACGCCGCCCCGTCCTGGCTCCCGCAGCGCCACGGTTCCGGCCGGGATGCCGGGTCCGGCGGCCGGCCGCGGGAGGAGCGGGGCCGCGGCGGGCGGCTCGCCGCGGCCACGACCGAGATCAGGACGGCGGCGGACGGGACGGTGACGCCTCGGCACGTTCGGCCGCGGCATCCGGCCCTGTCCGCCGCCGGCTCGGGACGTCAGCCGGTCAGGACGTGGCCGTCGCCGGCCCGGTGCACGCGCGAGCGGCGCAGGTCCCGGGTCGCGAAGGTGCGGTGCAGCCAGCGGTCGCGTCCGTCGTAGCGCGGCGCGAAACCGGTACGGCCGTGCGCCGTCACCCGGTTGTCGACGATCGCCAGGTCACCGGGCAGCAGGTGGTGGGTGAGCGCGTGCGCCGCGAAGAGTCTTTGAAGTTCGAGCATGGCCTGCGCCGCCCGCTCGGTGAGCGGCTCGGTGGCGGCGAAGTCGACCAGCAGGTCCGGGTCCTCGCGAGCGCCGCTGAGCACCGGGTGCGGCCGGGAGTGCGTCGCGGGCAGTGCGAAGGAGGGCGGCGGCGCGGTGCTGAACTCGGGCTCGAAGAGCGCTTCGCGGTGGCCGGCGCCGAGCAGGTGGTACACCTGCCGGATGGAGGCCGTGCGCAGCCCGGCCACCCGGTCGTGGTCCGCCCGCACGCACAGCAGCAGGACGAAGTCGGGGCGGTGCGGGTGGAAGGCGTTCTCGGTGTGGAAGGTCAGCAGGACCGAGCCCTCGTTGCCCTGGAACCGCTCGTTGCCCGGCACCGGGACGACGTCGTGGACCATGGCGCCGGACTTCTCGGGCCGGAAGGAGATCGGCTCACCGAGGGCGTGGGTGAGGAGCATCAGGACGGCCGCGGGCATGGTGGCCCGGCGCCGGACGGAGCCGCTGGCCACCGGGGTCGGCCCGATCAGCTCCTCGTCGACCGGCAGGCCGCGGATCACCAGCGCGCCGGCCGGCCCCGGGTCGCGGCCGAAGTCGGCCAGGGACCTGCGCAAGGAGGCGGGCAGCTCGTGGCGTTGCCGGCCGGCCTGGCGGATCCAGGCGGGATCGTCGATCCGTCCGTCCGCGAAGGACAGGAGGCCGGCGGCCAGGCTCTCGACGGCCATGGACACGCCGGGGTCCAGGGTCACCGCGCTGTCGTACGAGTCCGCTGTGAGAACGGGGGGCATCGGTTCGCTTCCTTCGTCGGTGGTGCGTGGTCGCGGCCGGCGCTCGGCGACGGGCCCGGCGGAGGGACCGTGCGCGCACCGGCCGGTTGGTCAGGCACCGGGACGGGCGGGCCCGGCCGCCCGCCCCGGCCCGGTCGCCTACCGCTGCTCGCCGGCCAGCAGGCCGCTCAGCACCGCCGCGACCTCGGCGACATGAGGGGCCTTCAGGACGCCCAGGTGGTCGCCGCCCACCCGGTGGACCGTCAGCCCGCCGGAGGCCAGCTCCCGCCAGCGCGCGGTGAAGTCCGCGAAGCTGACGCCTTCCGCGACCTCGTGCTCGCCCGCCGCGACGTCGTCACCCGCGAGCAGGTGCAGCCGGCCCTCGTACGGGGTGTGGCGGTAGGCCAGCCGGGTCTGCAGCAGCTCCCGCCAGACCCGGACCCGGCCCGGCCAGAAGTCGTCGCCCGGCTCCGGCGGGGCCACCTCTCCGTCGTCCAGGATTCCGTTGAGCAGGTCACCGGCCCGCTGCCGCAGCTCGGCCACCCGCTCCGGGCCGGCTCCGGAGCGTGCGGCGTCGGTGAGTTGCGCGAACGCCGCCTCGGCCCGCTCGAACCGCCGGACGAACTCGTGCATGTTCTCCCGCTCGTAGGTGTCCAGTGCGGGGTCGAGGAGCAGGAAGGTGACCTCCTCGCCCGCCGCGTGCAGGCGGCGCGCCATCTCGGTGGTGATCTGACTGCCGCCGCACCAGCCGAGCAGGTGGTACGGGCCGCTGGGAGCAATCCGCCGCAACTCGGCCAGGTTCAGTTCGGCGACCTGTTCGACGCTTTTCGGCGCCGGGCAGGGACGACTCAGGCCCGGCCACTCGAAGGCGGCCACCGGCTGGTCCGGGTCCAGGTGGTCGGCCAGCTCGGCGAACCAGTGGGCGCTGCCGGGGTGCACGCAGAACAGCGGCGGCCTGCTGCCAGTGCGGCGCAGCCACACGATCGAATCCGCCGCCCTGGCCTGCGCGCCGCCCGGGCCGTCCGGGTCGCCGGTGTCCTCCGCGGTCTTGTCGCCGGTCACCACGGCGGCCAGCTCGGCCACCGTCCGGTGCCGGTAGAAGTCCTGGAAGGAGAGTTTGTAGCCGTACTCGGCCCGCAGCTTGGTGATCACCTGCATCACGGTCAGCGAGTGACCGCCCAGCTCGGTGAAGCTGTCGTCGATTCCCACCTGCTCGCGCTTGAGCACCGCGGCCCAGGCCCGGGCCAGGATGTTCTCCACGGCCGTGCGCGGGGCGCGGTAGGGGCGGCCGGAGACCGGCTGGGTGTCCTTCGGCAGCCTTGCCAGGTCGATCTTGCCGCTCGCGGTCATCGGCAGCTCGTCGAGCACCAGGTACCTGGACGGCACCAGGTGGGCCGGCAGCACCTGGGCCAGCCGGTCGCGCAGCGCCACCGGATCGAGCGTGCCGCCGCCCGCCGGCACCAGGTACGCGGCCAGTTCCCTCTCCCCCGCCGGCGTGCTGATCACGTGCACCGCGACCTCGCGCACCCGGGCCTCGCGGCGCAGCGCGGCCTCCACCTCGCCCGGCTCGATCCGGTAGCCGCGGATCTTCAGCTGGTGGTCCGCCCGGCCGGCGAACTCCAGCACTCCGTCCTCCCGGTAGCGGGCCAGGTCGCCGGAGCGGTAGAGCCGCTCGCCGGGGCGCGCGGCGTACGGGTCCGGCACGAAGCGTTCGGCGGTCAGCCCCGGCCGCTCGGCGTATCCGCGGGCCACCTGGGCCCCGCCGATGTACAGTTCGCCGACCACTCCGACCGGCACCAGTCCCAGGTCGCGGTCCAGCACCCGCATCGTGGTGTTGGCGAACGGACGGCCGATCGGCAGCACCCCGGCCGGCAGCTCGCCCGGGGTGCCTTCGAGGCGGGAGCAGCCGACGGTGGTCTCGGTCGGGCCGTACTCGTTGTCCACCACGGTGTCCGGCGCGTGCTCGGCCCAGCGCGAGACCATCTCCCGGGTGAGTTCCTCGCCGCCGGCGATCAGGCGTCCGGCCGCGCGGCGCAGCGCCCGCGGCGACAGCGTCTGGTTCAGCAGCGCGAGGTGGGAGGGTGTCAGCTTCAGCAACCCGAACCGTCCGCGCTCCAGCTCCGCCACCAGGGCGTCGATCCCCGGCGTGCCGTCGTCCTCGGTCAGGGTGACCGGCTGGCCGGAGAGCAGCGCGGGGAAGAGCGAGGTGACCGGGAGATCGAAGGCCATCGAGGAGTACAGCGGAGCGCCGGTGCCGCCCAGGGGCCGGTAACCGTCCAGGCACCAGCACACGTAGTTGACCAGGTTGCGGTGCTCGATCATCACGCCCTTCGGGGTTCCGGTCGAGCCCGAGGTGTAGATCACGTACGCCAGTGACTCGGGCGTCACCGGGAGGCCGGGGTTGTCCGGGTCCTGGGCGGCGATGCCGGGGTCCCTGTCGACCAGCAGCGGCTCGGCGGAACTCGCGGTGAGCAGGCCGGCCAGGGCGGTCTCGGTGACCACCACACGGGCGCCGGTCTCGGCGACGAGTCCGGTCAGCCGGGCCGCCGGGTGGCCCGGGTCGAGCGGCAGGTAGCCGGCGCCCGCCTTGAGGACCGCCAGCAGCGCGACCACCAGCTCCGGGCCGCGGCGCAGCAGCACGCCGACCCGGGACTCCTGGCCGACCCCCAGCTCGCCCAGGCGCCTGGCCAGCCGGTTGGCGCGGGCGTTGAGCGCGGCGTAGTCCACGGTGCTGCCGTCGGCGCAGCGCAGCGCCGTGGCCCGCGGGGTCCGCTCGGCCTGCGCCTCGAACAGCTGGTGCAGGCAGGCGTCCGGGTATGCCGCGGCGGGGCCGGTCGCGAACTCGGCCAGCCGGGCGTGCTCCTCGGCGCCCAGGACGCTGCCCCGGGCGTCGCCCAGCGGGTCGGCGGCCATCGCCTCCAGGATCCGCCGGTACAGCGCGGCCAGCCGGCGCCCGCCCGCGCGGCTGATCCGTTCGGGCCGGCCGGAGATGAAGACCACGCCGGGGAAGGTCCACACGTCCAGCGCGAACTCGTTGGGACTGACGTCGACCACCTTGCCGGAGTCGATCTGCCGGCTGTCCAGGACGTGGAAGTCCAGGTAGGTGAAGGCGACGTCGACGAGCGGGGTGCCCTCGCCCCAGGCGCGCTGCATCTCCGGCAGCGGGAACCGGCGGTGCGGCCATGCCTCCACCTCGGCGGTGAAGACCTGCCCGGCCAGTTCGGACCAGGTGGCGCCGGTCAGCTCGACGCCGAGCGGCAGGGTGTTGAGGTGCATGCCGCGGACCAGCTCGCCGCCGTCGGTCTCCAGGCGGCCGTTGCAGACCAGGCCGCTGTGGAAGCGGTGGCTGCCGCTGATCGTGGCCATCGCCTTCAGGTGGGCCGCGAACAGCACGCTCTTGAGCGGCACGCCGGCGGTGGCGGCCAGCCGGCGCAGGCCCGGCTCCAGGTCCCGGAACGGCACGGTGACCTGGAACGGCCGCTCGCCGGATCGCGGATCGGCGGCCCAGGCGGACGGCAGGGCGACCCGCTCGAAGCCGGCTACTTGCGCCCGCCAGAACTCCCGGTCCTCGGCGGAGGCGAGCGAACGGCGCTCCAGAGCGACGTGGTCGGCGAACCGGACGGTGTGCGCGGCCGGTTCGGCCGGGGTCCGTCCGTCGCGGATCGCCCGGTAGTCGCTCATCAGCTCGTCGATCAGCGAGTGGTGGCTCCAGCCGTCGAGGATCGCGTGGCACTCGATGAAGGAGAAGGTCCAGCGGTCGTCGGTGGTCTGGTGGACGTGGAAGCGCAGCATCGGCGCCTCGCCGATGTCGAAGGGGGCGCGGCGGGCCTCGGCGGTGAACCGTTCCAGCTCCGCCCGCGCCTGCTCCTCGTCGAGCCCGCGCAGGTCGTCGTAGCCGACCTGGGCGACGGCCTCGGCGTGTACGAGCTGCAGCGGCTCGGAGAACCCGGTGAGGTCGAAGCTCGTGCGCAGGATCTCGTGCCGCCCGGTGAGCTGCGCGGCCGCCTCGCGCAGTGCCGGCAGCGAGAACGGCGCGTCGTCGATGAACGGGAAGAGCGTGATGTTGTGGTACGGGCTCTCGTCCCGGTCGGCGAGCATCTGGTAGACCATGGCGGCCTGCACCATCGCGAGCGGGTAGGCGTCGACCAGGCCGGGCGGCAGGGCCGCGCGGTCGGCGGGCGACAGCAGCGCGAAGGGCGCGACCCGCTCCTCCTCGGCGCTCGCCGGCCCGCCGGGCGCGGCCGTCTCGGCGAACCCGGCCAGGCCCTCGACGCTCTGGTGCACCAGGAGGTTCTGCACCGTCAGGTCGATGCCGCGCCGGCGCAGCGCGCCGATCACCTTGATCGCACGGATCGAGTCGCCGCCCAGCTCGAAGAAGTTGTCCAGTGCGCCGACCTTCGGCAGGCCGAGCACCTCGGCCCAGGTCTCTGCGACGATCTGCTCGGTCCAGGTCCGGGGGTTGACGTACTCGCCGGCTCCGCGGGCGCCGTGCGCCTCCGGGGCGGGCAGCGCCCGGCGGTCGATCTTGCCGTTGGCCGTCATCGGGAAGGCGTCCAGCGGGACGAAGACGGCGGGCACCATGTAGCCGGGCAGTTTGCGGCCGAGCCGGGCCCGCAGCTCCGCCACCTCGACCGAGTGGCCGGCCCGTGGCGCTACGTACGCGACCAGCCGGGCCTCCCGCTCGCCCGGGCGGCGGTGCGCGATCACCAGGCTGCTCTCCACCTCGGGCAGGCTGCCGAGGACTGCCTCGATCTCGCCGGGCTCGATCCGGTGGCCGCGGATCTTCACCTGCTCGTCGACCCGGCCGAGGAACTCCAGTTCGCCGTCGGCGCCGTAGCGCGCCAGGTCGCCGGTGCGGTACATCCTGCTCCCCGGCACGGTGGCGAACGGGTCGGGCAGGAACCGCTCGGCGGTCAGGCCCGGACGGCCCAGGTATCCGCGCGCCAGGCCGGGTCCGGAGACGTGGAGCTGGCCCGGGACGCCGATCGGCACCTGGTTGAGGTCGGCGTCCAGCAGGTACAGCCGCAGGTCGCCGAGCGGACGGCCGATCGGGCTGCGCCGGGCGCCGGCCTCCTCGCCGGCCCGGATCGGGCGATAGGTGACGTGCACGGTGGTCTCGGTGATGCCGTACATGTTGACCAGGGACGGCCGCTGGTCGCCGAACCGCCGGAACCACGGCGCCAGTTCGGTGACGTCCAGTGCCTCGCCGCCGAAGACCACGGTCCGCACGGCGAGGGCCTCGGGCCGCAGGCCGGCCAGCGCCACCGCCTCCTGAAGACCGCGGAACGCCGAGGGCGTCTGGTTGAGCACGGTGACCCGCTCGGTGACCAGGAGGTCGAGGAAGTCCTGCGGCGAGCGGGAGACGGCGAACGGCACCACGACGACCCGGCCGCCGTTCAGCAGCGCGCCCCAGAGCTCCCAGACCGAGAAGTCGAAGGCGTAGGAGTGGAAGAGCGTCCACACGTCCTCGGGGCCGAAGCCGAAGTCCTGCCGGCAGGAGTCCAGCAGCCGCAGCACGTTGGCATGGGTGACCTGGACGCCCTTGGGCGCTCCGGTGGAGCCGGAGGTGTAGATGACGTACGCGGTGTTGCCGGGACTGGCGAGCGGGACCGGGTCGGTGTCGGGCCAGAGGCGGTCGTCCTCGCCGAGCAGCAGGGTGGTGACGGCCTCCTCGCCCGTGCGCCGGTCGGCGACCAGGGTCGTCACCCCGGCGTCGGCCAGGATGAAGCCGAGCCGGTCGGCCGGCTGTGCCGGATCCAGCGGGAGGTAGCCCGCCCCGGACTTGAGCACGCCGAGCAACGCCACCACCAGGTCGAGCCCGCGCTCGAAGCGTACTCCGACCAGTTCCTCCGGACCGGCGCCGAGCGCGCGCAGCCGGTGGGCCAGGCGGTTGGCCCGGGCGTTCAGCTCGCCGTAGCTGAGCGAGACGCCGTCGCAGCCTACGGCGGGCGCGTCGGGCGTACGGCCGGCCCAGTACTCGAAGACCTCGGGCAGGGTCCGTTGGACGGCGTGGCTGCGGCCGGAGCCGCTCCAGGAGGTGAGGAGCGCGCGTTCGGCGTCCGGCAGCAGTTCCAGCCGGTCGATCGGCTTGCCCGGGTCGGCGACGATGTCGGCCAGCAGCCGCAGGTAGCGCGCGATCGTCCGGTGGATCGTGGCCTCGTCGAACAGCGCGGTGGCGTATTCCAGTTGGCCGGTGACCGTGCCCTCGGCGGTGCTGCCGAGCGCCAGGCCGAGGTCGAACTTGGCGGTGCGCCAGTCCACCGGCCGCAGCTCGGCGCGCAGCGCGCCCGGCTCGGCCGGGGTGTGGGCGGTCAGCTGGAAGACCACCTGGAAGATCGGGTTGCGAGAGGGGTCGCGCTCGGGCGCCAGCTCGTCCACCAGTCGTTCGAACGGCGTCTCCTGGTGGGTGAACGCGCCGAGGGCGGTCTCCCGGACCCGGCCGAGGAGTTCGAGGAAGGACGGGGCACCGGACAGATCGGTGCGCAGTGCCACCGTGTTGGCGAACAGGCCGACCATGGCCTGCGTCTCGGCCCGGTCCCGGCCCGCCACCGGGGTACCGACCACCACGTCGCGCTGACCGCAGCTGCGGCCGAGCAGCAGCTGGAAGGCGGCCAGGAACACCATGAACGGGGTCGCGCCCTCGCCTCGTCCCAACTCGACGAGTCGCTCGACCAGTTCGGCCGGGATGGTGAAGGACGCGGTGGCGCCTGCGGGGTCCCGGACCGGGCCGCGCGGCCGGTCGGTGGGCAGCGCCAGCGGAGTGAGGCCGGCCAGGGTGGTGCGCCAGTAGGCGAGCTGGGCCGCCAGGCGGTCACCGGAGAGGTGCTCGCGCTGCCAGGCGGCGAAGTCCGCGTACTGCGGGCCGGCCGGTTGCGAAGGCGCGGGCCGCCCGGCGGCGAAGGCCTCGTAGAGCTGGTCGAGTTCGCCGAGCAGCACGCTCTCGGACCATCCGTCGGTGGCGATGTGGTGCAGGGTCAGCAGCAGCGCGTGGGCTTCGTCGCCGAGCCGGACGAGCAGCGCCCGGACCGGATGCTCGGCCGCCAGGTCGAAGGGGCGCCGGCCGTCCTCGGCCACCAGTTCGGCGAGCCGCCGCTCGGCCCGCGCGAGGGCCTCGCCGGGGCCGCCGTCCTGGTCGTCCGCGGCGCGCAGGTCCACGGTGGTCAGGGCGATCGGTCCCGGTTCGTCGATCACCAGGACCGGCTCGTCGTCCACCGCGGGATAGCGGGTGCGCAGCACCTCGTGCCGGGCCGCCAGCGCGTCCAGGGCCCGCCGCAGCGCCACCGGGTCGACCGGGCCGGGCAGGCGCAGCAGCAGCGGCACGAGGTACTCGGTGCCGCCCGGCTGGAGCTGGTCGAGCACCCACATCCGGTGCTGCGCGAACGACAGCGGGAGAGCGCCGTCCCGGGCGACGGGGGCGATCCCGTCCTGCCGCTTCTTCGTCAAGCCGCGCAGCCGCCGCTGCAGCAGCTCCGTGCGGGAGCTCGGGCTCGTACTCATCCTTCGCCTTCCTGTGCGTGCGACGGGTCCGGCCCGGCGACGGTCCACCGGCCAGGCAGCAGCCTGCCGACGGCACACGGGCCGGCGGCAGGGTCAGCGCGGCGATCCTTCCGGCCGCGGACTGCGCGTGTGACTGCCGGTCCTTCTCTGGGCCGGGGACGGCAGGCCTCCCAGCATCGAGCCATGACCCACACCGTGCGCGAGGAAGTCCCCCGGAACGTCAAGCCGTTGCTGCGCAACCGGGACTTCGTCCTGCTGTGGCAGGCCGCGGCGGTGTCCGGGCTGGGCTCCAACGCCTCCAGCGTGGCCTATCCGCTGCTGATCCTCGCGCTGACCGGCTCCCCGGCCGACGCCGGACTCACCGGCTTCATCGCCCTGCTGCCCCAACTGCTGTTCCAGCTCCCGGCCGGAGCGCTGGTCGACCGCTGGAACCGGCGGCGGACGATGATCATCTGCGATGTGCTGCGCGCCCTGGCCATCGGCAGCGTGGCGGCGGCCCTGCTGCTGCACCGGCTCTCGCTGCCGCACGTGCTCGCGGTCGGGTTCGCCGAGGGCACGCTGACGGTGTGCTTCCGGATCGCCGCCTCGGCGGCCGTCCCCAACGTGGTGCACCCTTCCCAGCTCGCCGCCGCGCTCTCCCGCAACGAGGCGCGGGCGCGCGGCGCCGCGATGCTCGGCCAGCCGCTCGGCGGCGTGCTCTTCGGCCTCGGCCGGGCGGTGCCGTTCCTCTTCGATGCCGCCAGCTACCTGTGGTCGCTGGTCTGCCTGCTGCTGATCCGCCGCGAGTTCCAGGCCGAGCGGCGCCCGCGCACCGCCCCGCTGCACCGCGAACTCACCGAAGGCGTGCGCTGGTTGTGGCGACAGCCGTTCCTGCGTACCACCACCTTCCTGATCGCCGGGAGCAACCTGCTGTTCCAGGCGCTCTTCCTGACGGTCATCGTGATGGCCCGCGGACGGCACGGCTCGTCCGCCGCGATAGGCGTGATGTTCGGGGTCGCGGCGATGGGCGGGGTGCTCGGCTCGCTGCTCGCGCCGGCGGTGGAGCGCCGGTTGTCGATGCGGACCGTGGTGATCGGCGCCAACTGGCTCTGGGCCCTGCTCACTCCGGTGCTGCTGGTGGTCCGCGACCCGTACCTGATCGGCGTGGTGTACGCGTTGATGTGTTTCGTCGGCCCGGTGTGGAACGTGGTCGTCTCGGCCTACCAGCTGGCCGTCACGCCCGACGCCATCCAGGGCCGGGTGCTCGGCGCGGTCGGTCTGGTCGCCTTCGGCGCCATCCCGCTCGGCTCCCTGGTCGGCGGCCAGCTGCTTGCCGGACCGGGCGCGCACGCCACCGTCTGGGCGCTCGCCGCATGGATGGTCCTGCTGGCCGTGACCGCCACGCTCAGCCCTTCGGTGCGCTCCGCCCCCACGCTGGCCGGCGCCGCGACGGCCGCCGGCGAGCCGGAGCCGACGCCGGCCGCCTGACGGCCCGCGCACCCGGCCCGCCCCCGCGCGGCGCACGGCTTCCCATCCGTGCGCCGCGCTTCGCCGTTGCCCGCCGGCAGCCTCGTGGCGCGGCCCCGCCCGCCCGCGATGCCCGCCCGGCCGTGCGTGGAGACGGCACCGCGCGTACGTCCGCCCGCCGCCCCGAGGGGACGGCGGGCGGACGTACCGGGCCCGGGGTTCAGCGGTCTTCGCCCTCCTCCGCCAGCAGAGCGGCGACCTCCTGGTCCGTCAGCTCGGCGATCTGCGCTTCCAGCGCCTCCAGCAGGACCTGGCTCAGGGCGGCCACCGTGGTGGCCTCGAAGAGGCAGCGCAGCGGCAGCTCCACGTCGAAGACGGCGTTCAGCCGGGCGAGCGCCCGGGTGGCCAGCAGCGAGTGGGCGCCGAGGACGAAGACGTCCTCGTCGACGCCGATCCGCTCGATGCCGAGGATCTCCGCCCACACCTCGGCCACGATCTCCTCGGTCGGGTTGCGCGGCGCCCGGTAGGGGCGTTCCAGCAGTTCGCTGGTGGTGGCGGGCTGCGGAAGGGCCTTGCGGTCCACCTTCTTGCTGGGCGTCAGCGGCAGCTCGGGCAGGGTGGTCCAGAGCGAGGGCACCATGTACGAGGGCAGCCGCCGGCCGGCCCACTCGCGCAGCTCGGTGACGTCCGGGCCGCCGTCGCCGCGCGGTACCAGGTAGGCGACCAGCCGGCGGTCGCCGGGACGGACGTCGCGGGCGACGACGGCGACCTGGCGCAGCCCGGGGTGCTGCGCCAGCACCGCCTCGATCTCTCCCAGTTCGATCCGGAAGCCGCGCAGTTTGACCTGCTGGTCGATCCGGCCGAGGAACTCGATGGTGCCGTCGGCGCGGTAGCGCACCAGGTCGCCGGTCCGGTACAGCCGGCCGCCCGGCACGTCGCCGAAGGGGTCGGGGACGAACTTCTCCGCGGTGAGCCCGGGACGGCGGTGGTAGCCGCGGGCCAGCCGGACGCCGCCGAGGTGGAGTTCGCCGGGTACCCCGACCGGTACCAGGTCGCCCGCACCGTCCAGCACGTAGGCCCGGGTGCCCGGGACGGGGCGGCCGATCGGCAGCGCGGCCTCGCCCCGGCCGGCCGGGGCGGTGGGCACGGGGTGAAGGACGCAGGTGACGGTCGCCTCGGTGGGGCCGTAGTTGCACAGGAACCGGCCGGGCAGGCCGGTGGCGGCCCAGGCCAGGGCGTCGTCCACGGTGACCACGTCGCTGCCGACGTTCATCAGCTTCAGGCCGCGCAGCCGTTCGTCACCGGGCCGGACGTGCTGCATCACCTCGCGGTAGTAGGCGGGAGTGATCTCCATGACGGTGATGCCGTTCTCGGCGACCCGTGCGGGCAGTTCGGCGGGGCTCCAGAACAGCGGGTCGGCCACGACAACGGTCGCGCCGGCCAGCAGCGTGGCGGCGATCTGGTCCATCGCCACGTCGAAGGTGAGCGCCGACAGCAGCACCACCCGGTCCCCCGGGTCGATGCCGTAGGCGCCGGCGATCACCCGGCAGTGGTGGGCGTAGGAGCCGTGCTGGATCAGCACGCCCTTGGGCTGCCCGGTGGAGCCCGAGGTGTAGATCATGTACGCCAGCTGGTCCGGCGTGGCCTGCGGCGGAAGGTTGTGGTCCGGGCGTGCGGCGATCCGGCTCGCCTCCGCGTCGACCAGCACCAGCGGGCCGCGGGCGACGGCGGCGAGCCGCTCGGCGAACCGACCGGTGCTCAGCACGGCCCCGGGGTCCAGCTCGTCCAGCATGAACGCCAGTCGCTGGGCCGGGTGTTCGGCGTCGATCGGTACGTAGACGCCGCCCGCCTTGAGCACCGCGAGCAGCGCCACCACGGCCTCGATCCCGCGCTCCATGCAGACGGCGACCGGGCGTTCCGCCCCGACACCGAGGTCGCGCAGGTGGTGGGCGAGCTGGTTGGCCCGGGCGTTGAGTTCGGCGTAGCCGAGCGAGACCGGTCCGAACGAGACGGCGACCGCGTCGGGGATCTCGGCGGCGCGCCGCTCGAACAGGGCCGGCACGCAGGCCGCCGGCGGCTCGGCGCCGGCCGGGTTCCAGCCGTGTGTCAGTTGCTCCCGCTCGTCCCCGGTGAGGATCGCCAGCCGGCTGAGCGGGGTCTCGGGCCGCGCGGTGGCGGCGCGCAACAGGGTCAGGTAGTGCCCGGCCATCCGCTCGACCGTGGTGCGGTCGAACAGCGCCGTGGCGTACTCGAACAGCCCTTGCAGACCGCCGTCGGCGCGGCGGCCGAGGGAGAGGGTGAGGTCGAACTTCGCGGTCCGCCAGGGCGAGGGGACCCGCTCGACGGTCAGGCCGTCGAGCCGCAGCGGGGTGCTCTGCACGTGCTGCAGCTCGAACATCACCTGGAAGAGCGGGTTCCGCGACAGGTCGCGTTCCGGCTGGAGTTCGTCGACCAGGCGCTCGAAGGGCAGGTCCTGGTGGCTGTAGGCGGCGACCACGTCCCTGTGGACCCGGCGCAGCAGCGCGGCGAAGCCCGGGTCGCCGCCGAGGTCGGCGCGCAGTACGACGGTGTTGACGAAGGAGCCGACCACCTCTTCCACTTCGGGCCGGGTCCGGCCGGCGGTCGGGGTGCCGACGCAGACGTCCGCCTGCCGGGTGTAGCGGGCGAGCAGCACGTCGAAGGCGGCGAGCAGCACCACGAACGGGGTGACCGCCTGGCTGCGGGCCAGGTCCGCCACGGCCTCGGCCAGCTCGTCGGGGACCGTGAGGGCGAGCAGGTCGCCGCGCGGGTCGCGGACGGCCGGGCGGGGCCGGTCGGTGGGCAGCTCCAGCGGGGTGAGCCCGTCGAGCCGCTCCCGCCAGTGCGCGAGCTGCGCCTGCGGCAGCTCACCCTGGGACCAGCGGTCCTGCCAGGCCGCGAAGTCGGCGTACTGCACCGGTGGCGCGGGCGGCCGGCTGCCGCCGGTGAGCCGGGCCCGGTAGAGCAGTCCGAGGTCGCGGGTCAGCAGGTCCACGGACCAGCCGTCGACCGCGATGTGGTGGGCCGTCAGGACGAGCAGGTGCTCCTGCTCCGCGACCTTGACCAGCAGGACGCGCAGCGGAGGTTCCCGGTCGAGGAGGAACGGCCGGGCGGTCTCGGCCCGCACCAGTTCTCCGGCCCGGGCGGCGGCCTCCCGCGCCGGCAGGCCGGTGAGGTCCACCGGCGCGGCACCGAGGGTGACCACCGGGTCGATCACCTGAACCGGCTCGCCGTCCGGCGCCGGGTAGCGGGTGCGCAGCGCCTCGTGGCGGGCCGCGAGGTCGTCCAGTGCGCCGGCCAGCGCGGCGGTGTGCAGCGGGCCGCGCAGGCTCAGCACCAGCGGCACCAGGTACTCGGAGCTGCCGGGCTCCAGCTGGTCGAGGAACCACATCCGGCGCTGGGCGGAGGAGAGCGGCAGCGTGCCGTCGCGCGGCACCGGCAGCACCGCTCCGGCCGGGTCGGCGGGCCGGGCGCCGGGGGCGGTGGCCAGTTCGGCCAGGGCGGTGACGGTGCGGCGGGAGAAGACCTCGGCGACCGGGATCTCGACGCCGAAGGCCGATCGCAGCCGGAAGACCAGCCGGGTGGCGAGCAGCGAATGGCCCCCGAGGGCGAAGAAGTCGTCGAGCGCGCCGACGCGCTCGCGGCTCAGCAGCTCGGCGAAGACCTCGGCGACGGTCTGCTCGGCGGGGTCGCGCGGCGCGACATACTCCCCCACCGCGGCCAGCCCGGCCAGTCCGGGCAGCGCCTCGAGGTCCACCTTGCCGCTGGCGGTGAGCGGCAGTGCCGAAAGGACCCGCAACACGGCCGGCACCATGGCGTCCGGCAGCCGGGCCGCCAAGTGGGCCCGCAGCGCGGCCGGATCGGGTTCGAAGCCCTCGACGGGGACGACGTGGCCGACCAGTTGCTGGTCGCCGTAGACGCCGACGGCCGCCGCGGCGACCGAGGGGTGCTCGCAGAGGACGGCCTCGATCTCGCTGGGCTCGATCCGGATGCCGCGCAGCTTGACCTGCCGGTCGAGCCGGCCGAGGTACTCCAGCGTGCCGTCGGTGCGGCGCCTGACCCGGTCCCCGGTGCGGTAGAGCCGCTCGCCCGGTGCGGCCGCGTGCGGGTTGGGGACGAAGCGCTCGGCGGTCAGGTCGCCGCGGCCGAGGTAGCCGCGTGCCAGGCCGGTGCCGGCCACGCACAGCTCGCCGGGGACGCCGAGCGGGACCAGGCCGCCGTCCGGGTCGAGCACCAGAATGCGGGTGTTGTCGATCGGCTGCCCGATGGCGACGATGTCGCCGGCCTCCCGGCCGTCGTAGCGCCACGAGGTCACGTCGATGGCGCACTCGGTGGGGCCGTAGGTGTTGACCAGGGTGACCGGCAGCAGGGCGAGCAGCCGGTCGCTAAGTTCCACGGGCAGCGGCTCGCCGGCGCAGAACACCAGCCGCAGCGTGTCGCAGTCGCGCAGCCCGGGCTGCTGGACCAGCGCCCGCAGCACGGACGGCACGACTTGCAGCACGGTGATCCGGTGCTCGGCCGCCGCCCGCACCATGGCGGCCGGGTCGCGCGGCACGCCGTCGGCGGCCACCACCACCGTCGCGCCGCAGACCAGCGGTGCCAGGAACTCCCAGACGGAGGCGTCGAAGCCGACCGTGGTCTTCTGCAACACCCGGTCCCCCGGGCCGAGGCCGTGCTCGCGCACCGTCCACAACACCCGGTTGCGGATGGCCTCATGGCTGATCAGCACGCCCTTGGGGCGACCGGTCGAGCCCGAGGTGTACACCAGGTAGGCGGCGCCGGCGGGGTCGAGCGGCGGCAGTTGGGCGGCCGGTCGCCGGTCGGCCGGTGCCGGACCGGTCAATTCCCGGTCCTCGTCGAGGAGCACCAGCCGGGCCGCGCCGCCGGGCCGTTCGCCGCGGATCCAGGACTGGCTGATCAGGACGGTGGCGCCGCTGTCGGCGAGCACGTGGGCGCGGCGCCGCGCCGGGTGCGCGGGGTCGACCGGCACATAGGTGCCACCGGCCCGGAGCACCGCGAGCAGGGCGGTGACCAGGTCGGCCTCCCGGCGCAGGCACACCGCGACCGGGGTCTCCGCGCGCACCCCGACGGCGCGCAGGTGGTGCGCCAACCGGGTCACGCGGGCGTCGAGTTCGGCGTAACTCAGAGTGCGCTCGGCGAAGACGACGGCGGGCGCGTCGGGGGTGCGGGCGGCCTGCTCGGAGAACAGTTCGGGCAGGCAGCGGACGGGCGGCTCGACGGCGGTGTCGTGCCAGCCGTGCACCAGCCTCTCCCGTTCGGCGGCGTCCAGCGCCTCGATCCGGTCGAGCGGCAGGTCGGGTGCGTCGACCACCGCGGCGAGCAGCCGTCCGTAGTGCTCGGCCATCACGCGCACGGTGTCGCGGTCGAACAGCGCGGTGGCGTACTCGAACCCGCAGCGCAGGGTGCCGTCGGCCTGCGGCTGCACCGAGATCGTCAGATCGAACTTGGCGGCCGGCCAGGAGACGGCGAGCTGTTCGACGCGTAGCCCGGGCAGGGCGAACGCCTCGTCCTTGGGTGGGCGCAGCTCGAACATGACCTGGAAGAGCGGGTTGCGGGACGGGTCGCGCTCGGGCGCCAGCTCCTCGACTACGCGTTCGAAGGGCACGTCGGCGTGGGCGTAGGCGTCGAGCGCCGATTCACGGACCCGGGCGAGCAGTTCCGTGAAGGTGGGGCGCCCGCTCAGGTCGCCGCGCAGCACCAGGGTGTTGGCGAAGAAGCCTATCAACGGTGCCGTCTCGGAGCGGGTGCGGCCGGAGACGGCGGTGCCGACCGCGATGTCCCGCTGGCCGCTCCACCGGCCCAGTAGCGCGTAGCAGCCGGCGAGCAGCACCATGAACGGCGTCGCGCTGTTGCGGCGGGCCAGCTCGTCGACGGCCGCGCCGAGTTCGGCGGGCAGTTCCACGGCGAGCCGGTCGCCGCGCGGATCCCGCAGGCGCGGACGGCGGCGGTCGGTGGGCAGGTCGAGCGGGGCCAGGCCGGCCAGCCGCTTCCGCCAGTGGCCGAGCCGCGCGGCGAACTCCTCGGTGGCGGCGTGCTCGCGCTGCCAGCGGGCGAAGTCCGCGTACTGGACGGGCAGGGGTGCGACGGCCTCGCCGGCGTAGTGTCGCGCCAGTTCGTCGGCCAGCACCTCGACGGACCAGCCGTCGGAGGCGATGTGGTGCAGCGTGAGGGCCAGCACGTGGTCGTCGGCGCCGATACGCAGCAGCATCGCGCGGACCGGGGCGCCGGCCGCCAGGTCGAACGGGATCTCCAGGTCCGCGCGGATCAGCCGCAGCGCCTCCTGCTCGGTGGCCGTCCGCTCGGTCAGCGGGATCCGGGCACCGGGGTCGACGAGCTGGACCGGCTCGCCGTCGCGCTCCTCGTACCGGGTGCGCAGCACCGCGTGGCGCTCGGCCAGGGCGGCCAGCGCGGCGGTCAGCGCCGGCCGGTGAAGCGGGCCGCGCAGCCGCAGCGCGATCGGCACCAGGTAATCGGTGGCGCCGGGCGCCAGACGGTCGAGGAACCACAGGCGCTGCTGGGCGAAGGAGAGCGGCAGCGGTCCGTCCGTGCCCGCCGCGGTGATCGGTGCCCGCCGGACGGCGGTGGCGGCGGCCAGTACCTCGGCGAGCCGGGCGACGGTGCCGGCCGCGAACACCGCCGCCAGCGGCACCTCTGCCGCGGCGACCTGCCGGAGCCGGAAGGCCAGCCGAGTGGCCAGCAGGGAATTGCCGCCGAGGACGAAGAAGTCGTCGTGCACGCCGACCTCGTCCAGGCCGAGCAGCTCGCACCAGACGGCGGCGACCGCCTGCTCCAGCGGGGTGCGCGGCGCGACCCGGTCCGGGGCCGGGGCCGGCCGGGCGCCGGCCGGGTCGGGCAGCGCCTTGCGGTCGACCTTGCCGCTGGCCGTGCGGGGCAGCCCGGGCAGCACCACGTAGAGTGCGGGCACCAGGTAGGCGGGGAGCAACTGCTCAAGGTGGGCGCGGAGTTCGGCGGTTCGCGGTGCGCGCTCGCCGGCCGGCACCAGGTAGGCGACCAGCCGGGCCGCGTCCCCCGTGCCGTGGGCGCCCACCGCGGCCTCCAGCACCTCGGGATGTTCGGTCAGCGCGGCCTCCACCTCGGCCGGTTCGACCCGGAACCCGGCGACCTTGATCTGGGTGTCGGCGCGGCTGATGAATTCCAGCAGGCCGTCGCAGCGGTGCCGGACCAGGTCGCCGCTGCGGTAGAGCCGGGCGCCGGGAGTCTTGGCGTACGGGTCGGGGACGAAGCGCTCGGCGGTCAGGTCGCCGCGCCCGCGGTAACCGCGGGCCACCTGGACACCACCGATGTACAGCTCGCCGACGGCGCCCGGCAGCACCGGTTCCAGCTCGGGGTCCAGTACGTACAGTGTGGTGTTGTCGATCGGCACGCCGATGCCCATCGGGCCCTGGTCCAGTGCGCGCACCGGGAGGGCGAGAGTGGCGCAGCCGACCGTGGTCTCGGTCGGACCGTACTCGTTGAACACCACGGTGTCCGGGGCATGGCGCCGCCACGGCTCCAGCATCGCGCCGGTGAGCTGCTCGCCGCCGAGGACCAGGTGGGGTGTCGCGGTGCGCAGCGCCGTCTCGGGCAGTTCCCGGCCGAGCGGTCCGAGGTGGGTGGGGGTGAGCTTGAGCAGGTCGAAGGAGTTGCGGTCCAGCAACCGGACCAGGCCGTCGAGGCCGGGCGTGCCGTCGTCCGGGGTGAGGGTGACGGCGGCGCCGGTGAGCAGCGCGGGGAAGAGCGAGGTGACCGGCAGGTCGAAGGCGACCGAGGAGTACAGCGCGGTGCCGGCGCCCTCGCCGAGGTAGGTCCGCGCGGACCAGCGCACGTAGTTGACCACGTTGCGGTGGGTCACCATGACGCCCTTGGGCTCGCCGGTGGAGCCCGACGTGTAGATCAGGTACGCGAGGTTGTCCGGCCCGGCGCCGCTCTCGGGCGCGGTCTCCCGCTCCCCGTCCCCGACGGCCAGCACCGTCCCGGTCCAGCCTTGCGCCGACTCGTCGTCGGCGATCAGCAGTTCGGCGCCCGCCTGGTCGAGCAGGCGGGCTCGCCGCAGCGGCGGGTGGTCGGGGGCCAGCGGCAGGTAGCCGGCACCGGCCTTGAGCACCGCGAGCAGCGCCACCACCAGGTCCGGCCCCCGACGCAGGCAGACGCCCACCAGGCTCTCCGGTCCCGCCCCGTGCGCCCGCAGCCGGTGCGCCAGCAGGTTCGCCCGGCGATCGAGCTGCCGGTAGGTCAGCCGGCCGTCGGCCCAGCGCAGCGCGACCGCGCCCGGGGTGCGCTCGGCCTGCTCGGCGAACAGCTCGTGCAGGCAGCGTTCGGGCAGCGGCACGGCGGTCTCGTTGAACTTCTCGATCACGGCGAGCCGGTCCTGATCGGTCAGCAGGCCGACGCGGTGCAGCGGGCGGTCCGGATCGGCCAGCACGGCGTCGAGCAGCAGCCGGAAGGCGTCGGCCAGGCGCTGCGCGGTCGTCCGGTCGAACAGCGCGGTGGCGTACTGCAGCCGGGCGTTGAGCCGTCCGTCGGGCAGTACGTCGGTGTCCAGCACCAGGTCGAACGGCGAGCCGGTCAGCGGTGTGCGCACCAGCTCGCAGTCGAGGCCGGGCAGCGCGATCGGCTGCGGCGGCGCGGTGCGCAGCGAGAAGGACACCTGGAAGAGCGGATTGCGGGCGAGGTCACGCTCCGGTGCCAGCTCGTCAACCACCAGTTCGAACGGCGTGCCGGCGTGGCTGAGGGCGGCCAGCGTGTTCGCGGCGACCCGGCCGAGCAGGGTCCGGAAGGACGGCTCGCCGCTCAGGTCGCCGCGCACCACCACGGTGTTGACGAACAGGCCGATCAGCCGCTCCGCGTCGGGCAGGCCGCGGCCGCTCACCGGCGTGCCGACCGCGATGTCCCGCTGCCCGCTGAACCGGGCGAGCACCGCCTGGAACGCGGCGAGCAGCACCATGAACCGGGTCGCCCGGCTGCTGCGGGCGAGGAGGTCGACCCGTGCCATCAGCTCGGCCGGCAGTTCGAAGCGGACGGCGTCGCCGGCGCCGTCCCAGGCGGCCGGGCGGGGCCGGTCCGTGGGCAGCTCCAGCGGGGTCAGACCTGCCAGCGCGGTGCGCCAGTGGTCCAGCCCGGCGGCCAGCCGCGGGCCGGTGAGCCGCTCGGCCTGCCAGTCGGCGAAGTCGGCGTACTGAAGGGCGAGCGGCGCGAGGTCGGCCGGCGCGCCGCCGGTGCGCTCGCGGTAGCCGGCCGCCAGCTCGGCCCCGAGGAGGTGCCAGGACATGCCGTCGAAGGCGATGTGGTGGACCACCACGATCAGCAGGTGGTCGGCGGGGCCCACCCGGGCCAGTACGGCCCGCAAGGGGGGCCGGCGGGCCAGGTCGATCGGGAGACGCAGCTCCTCCTCGATCAGCCGGGCCAGCCGGGCCTCCCGTCCGGCGGCCGGCAGGCCGGTGAAGTCGCACTCCCGGAAGGGCACTTCGGCTTCCGGGGTGATGCGCTGCAGCAGCCGTCCCGCCTCCTGCCGGTAGCTGGTGCGCAGCACCTCGTGCCGCTCGACGACGGCGGTGAGCGCACCGAGCAGCGCGTCGGTCTCCAGGTCGCCCCGGATCCGCAGCGCCAGCGGAAGCAGGTAGTCGGGCGTGCCCGGCCGCAACTGGTCGAGGAACCAGATCCGTTGCTGCCCGAACGACGCGCTGCGGGGCGCTCCGGGCTGGTTGTCCGCGCCGTCACGGCTGTCGTCGATTCCCACCGGCCACCTCCACGGGTCCTCACGGACGCGCACCGCGCCCCGGCGAAGCCTGCTGGCGGGCGCAAGCCCGGCACCAGGGACACAGCGGCAGGCTGCGATGCCGCTCCTGCTGCCCGTTTGTCTCTTGTCGCCGTTCCCGCGCGCCCGGCAGGCTCGCCCCGTCGCAGTGTCGAACCCCCGAGGGCAGGAGGGCCTGATGGCCGAGGAAGCCGCCGACACCCGTAGCTACCTGGTCGTGCTCAACGACGAGGAGCAGTACTCGATCTGGCCCGCCGACCGTGAACTGCCCCTCGGCTGGCGGTCCGAGGGCACTCGGGGCAGCCGGGCGGAGTGCCTGGCGCACATCGGGACCGTGTGGACCGACATGCGGCCGCTGAGCCTGCGCAACCGGATGGACGGCGCCGCCGCCGGCGGGACCCGTGCGACCGTCTGACACCGTGCCCGCCGGCGTGCTGCAGACCGTGGGCCGGACGCCGCTGGTCGAGCTGACCAGGTTCGATCCGACCGCCCGCTTCCGCCTGTTCGCCAAACTGGAGGCGCACAACCCCGGCGGCTCGGTCAAGGACCGCTCCGCGCTGGAGCTGCTGTGCGGGGCCATCAGCGAAGGTCGCGTGGTCCCCGGCCGGTCGGTCGTGGTCGAATCCAGCTCGGGCAACCTGGGCATCGGACTCGCCCAGGCGTGCCGGTACTTCGGGGTCCGCTTCGTCTGTGTGGTGGACCCGCGCGCCAACCGCCAGAACATCGCCATCATGCGGGCGCTGGGCGCCGAGGTCGAGGTGGTCACCGGGACCGACCCGGTCACCGGCGAGTACCTGCCGGTGCGCATCCGCCGGGTGCGCGAGATCCTCGCCGGCACCGAGCACGCCTACTGCCCGGACCAGTACGCGAACCCGCTCAACCCGCGCTCGCACCACGCGACGATGCGGGAGATCTGCGAGGCCGTGCCCGGCGGCCTCGACTACCTGTTCTGCGCCACGAGTTCGTGCGGGACGCTGCGCGGCTGCGCCGAGTACGCGCGCGAACAGCGGGTCCCGGTGACCATCGTGGCCGTCGATGCCGAGGGCAGCGTCATCTTCGGGCGCGAGGCCGCGCCCCGGCTGATCCCCGGCCACGGCGCGGCCGTCCGCCCGGCGCTCCACCAGGACGGTCTCGCGGACGAGGTGGTGCACGTCAGCGACCTCGACTGCGTGGTCAACTGCCGCCGGCTGGCGCACCGCGAGGCGATCCTCGCCGGCGGCTCGGGGGGCGCGGTGCTCGCCGCGGTCCGGCGGCTGGGCGGCCGGATCCCGGCGGGCGCGGCCTGCGCGGTGATCCTCCCGGACCGGGGCGAGCGCTACCTCGACACGATCTATGACGACGACTGGGTCGCGGCGCACTTCGGCGACGCCGCCCACCTGTGGAAGGAGTACGGTCCAGTGGCGGAGGCGGCGACATGCTGATCCTGACGGCCGGACAGGTCCGTCAGGTCCTGGACGGTGCCGAGCAGCAGGTGGTCGAGGCGGTGAGCCGGGCGTATCGACTGCACGCGGCCGGCCGCACCGTGCTCCCGCACTCGCTCTTCCTGCGGTTCCCCGAGGAGGCCCGCAACCGGATCATCGCCCTGCCGGCCTATCTCGGTGACGCCGGCGACGCCGGTGACACCGGGGCGCGGGAACCGGTCGCCGGCGTCAAGTGGATCTCCTCCTTCCCCGGCAATACGGCCGCCGGGCTGGAGCGCGCCTCGGCGGTGATCGTCCTCAACTCGATGCGCACCGGCCATCCCGACGTCCTGCTGGAGGGCTCGGTGATCTCGGCGCGGCGCACCGCGGCGAGCGCCGCGCTCGCCGCCGCGACGCTCGCCCCGCGCGAGCCGCAGACCGGCGTCACGCTGATCGGCTGCGGAGTGATCAACTTCCAGGTGCTCGTCTTCCTGCGCGCTCTGCTGCCCGAGTTGGCCGAGGTCACCCTCTTCGACCTCGATCCGGCTCGCGCGCGGGCCTTCGCCGAGCGGTGCGCGGCCCGGCTGCCCGGGCTGCGGACCACCATCGCCGAGCGGAGCGAGGACGCCCTGGCGGCCCACCGGCTGGTCTCGCTCGCCACCACCGCCGCCACCCCGCACCTGGACCCGTCCCCCTGCCCGCCCGGGACGCTGCTGCTGCACCTGTCCCTGCGCGACCTCGCTCCGGAGACCATCTTGTCCAGCGTCAACATCGTCGACGACGGTGACCACGTCTGCCGCGAGTCCACCTCGCTGCACCTGGCCGAGCAACAGGCCGGTCACCGCGACTTCATCGCCGACTCGATCGGCGCCATCCTCACCGGTGGCCGGCGCGAGCGCGACCCGGAGGCCCTCACGGTCTTCTCGCCGTTCGGCCTGGGCGTGCTGGACCTCGCCGTCGCCGACCTGGTCCGGCACCGGGCTCAGGAGCAGGGCCTCGGCACGGACGTCCCGGACTTCCTCCCGGCCCCGGCACAGTAGCCGACGCCTCGCCCGTGCCCGCCGGTCCGGCCCGGCGGGCACGGCCGGTCAGTCCCCGCACAGCGCCCGGGCGAGCCGGCACAGCTCCGCGCGGTTCGCGCTGCCGGTCTTGTGGAGCAGGCTCGCGATGTGCTTCTCCACCGTGCGGGGAGACAGGGACAGCCGCTGGGCGACGTCCTGGTTCCCGAGCCGATCCACGAGCAGCGCGAAGACGTCGAACTCACGCGGCGTCACCCCGACCGACCGCAGTCCCTCGGGGATCAGCTCCCGTCCGGTGCGCCGCTGCGCGACCGGCACGCCCGCCTGCCGGATCAGCGACCGGCAGGCGCCGGCGACGGAGCGCACGCCGGCCTGGTGGAAGTACTCCTCGGCGGTCCGCAGCCAGGCGACGGGCTCGCCCCAGCCGTCGGCGAGGGCCGCCTCGGCGACCAGCCGCAGCCCGAGGTGACGGGCGGTCGGGAACCCCGGGAACTCCTGCCCCGCCCGGTCCACCAGTCCGGCGGCCTCCCGGCCGCGGCCCTCCCGCCCGAGCAGGACGGCGTCGGTGAGGACCAGGAACTGCCGGTTCCAGGCCAGCGCGGCGGCGGGCGCCGCGAGGGCCGCCGCGTACTGCGCGCGGTCGGCGGTGCCGGCGACGACGGCGAGCAGCGGGCCGAGGCCGTACCGCCCGCTGAGGTAGAACATGTTGGGGTGCCGGTCCTCCCAGTCGGCCGCGGCGGCCAGCTCGGCCAGCGCCTGGGTGCGGTCCTCCTCCAGCAGGGCGCAGAACGCCCGGCACAGGCCGAGCAGGACCGGCATCAGGAAAGAGGTGGATTCGTCGGCCTGGTCGAACCGGAGCAGTTCCCGCTCCATCTGCCGCCGCCGGCCCTGGTGGGCGGCGAGGGTGGCGGCCACCAGCAGCAGGTAGCGGTGGCCGCCGAGGTTGCGCATCCGGGCGCTCGGCTCCAGGCAGCGGTCGATGATCTCCTGTGCGGCCGGGAAGTCGGCGCGCTGCACGGCGTCCATCGCCAGCAGGCCCTCCGCGTGCTGGACCAGGGCGAGGGCGCCCAGGTCGCGCGCGGCGTCCCGCGCCTCCCGGATCCGCCGCGCCTCACCGCTGCGCAGGAAGGCGTTGGCGCCGAGCCGCAGCAGCGCCTCCACCCGCCAGACCGGCAGGCTGTGCTCCTCCGCGACGGCGAGCATCCGCTCCAGGCAGGCGTCCGCGCCGTCGAAGCCGCGCTTGCGGGCGAGCAGGGCGAGCAGCTGCCATGCCTGGCAGGCCACCACGGGGAGCTTCTCGCGCTCGGCGACCTCGGCCGCCTCGCGGGCCAGCCGCTCGGTCTCGGCCGTATCCACGCTGTGCGCGGGCAGCAGCGCCAGGTGGGCCTCGATCACGGCCAGCGCGGCGGTGTGCCGCGGGTCCGCCGGGTCGCCGAGCTGCGCACGGGCGGCGGCCACCTGTGCCAGGGTGTCGGCGGCGCGTTCGGAGATCACCGCGGCCCAGGCGAGCCTGGTGTGCAGGGCGACCCGGCGCTCGATGTCCAGCGCGTCGGCCCCCGCGTCCGGCAGCGACTCGGCCAGCGCGAGCGCCCGGTCCAGCTGCCCGGTCTCGGCCGTCGCGTGTACCAGCGACTCGGTGACGGCGGTGCGGTCGGCCGGCGCCGCCAGCCCCCGGGCCCGCTCCAGCAGTTGCGCGGCGGTGGCCGACGCGCCCCCGGCGAGCGCTCGGCGGCCGGCTTCGGCGTAGAGCAGTGCCGCTCCCGCCTCGTCGCCGCCCAGCTGCCGCAGCCGTGCCACCAGCTGGCAGCGGTCGCCGGAGACGGCCGGGTCGGCGGCCAGGACCGCCTCGGCCGCCCGGCGGGCGATGACCGCCCGCTCGGCCGGCGGCAGCCCGGCGAGCAGCGCCTCCGCGGTGAGCGCGTGCCGGAAGGCGTACTGGTCGACCGCGCCGGGATCGGGAAGGACGAAGCCGGAGTCGGCGGCGGCCGCCAGCCGGTCGAGCAGCAGCCGCACGCTGTGCCCGGTGATCAGCTCCAGCGTGCCGATCGAGAAGACGGTGCCCAGGGTGGCGGCGAGCAGCAGCAGGTCGCGCACCTGCGGATCGAGCTGCGCCAGCCGTTGCCGCAGGCCGCTGACCACGCTGACCGGGACCGCGGCCGCCAGGTCGCCGGCGACGCGCCAGCCGTCGCCGTCCCGGCGCAGCACTCCGGAACCGACCATCTCGGCGAGCAGTTCCTCGACGAGGTACGGGTTGCCGTTGCTGAGCGTGCTCAGCCGCTCGGCCACGGCGGCGGGCACCTGCTCGGCCCGCAGGTCCAGGCAGCCGGCCGCGAGCGCGCCGACCTGGTCCGCGCCGAGGGGCTCCAGGGTGGCCAGCGTGGCGACCCGGCGCCGCTCGGCGCCCCGGGCCAGCTCCAGTGCGGCGCCCGGCTCGGGCCGCAGCGTGGCTACCAGCAGGACCGGCAGCCCGGCCAGGTTGTCGACCAGGTAGTCCACCACGGCGATGGTCTCCGAGTCGGCCTCGTGCAGGTCCTCCAGGACGAGCAGGCAGCCGCGGTCGCGGCCGAGTACGGCCAGCAGCCGCAGCACGGCCTCGGCCAGCTCCACCGCGCTCTCGGGATAGCCGGGCACGGCGGTGTGCCGCCACTCCGGGATCACCCGGCCGAGGGCGGGGCGGTAGGGTTCCAGCTCCGGGTCCTGGGGCAGGCCGGTGACCCGGAAGCGGGAATGCAGCGCCTCGATGAGCGGGCGGTACGGCATCCCGGCACTGGTCGGGCTGCCGCGCCCGCGCAGCACCGGCAGGCCGAGCGACTCGGCCTGGCCGGCGCACTCCCCGGCCAGCCGGGACTTGCCGATCCCCGCCTCCCCCACCAACAGGACCGTGTGGCCCGCCCGGTCCTGAAGGCCGGTCAGCACACGCCGGAAGAGCCCGAGTTCCATCTCGCGACCGATGGTGGTCGGGGCAGTAGTGTGCACCTGCGCAGGCTACCCGTGGCGCCCTCGCGCTGAGTAGAGAGTTCCCCGGGAAGAATGATCACGCTTCGCCGCCGCGGCCCGCCGCTGCCGCCCGGCGGGCGTTCAGGGGCGCCCGTCGTGGAAGTCGATGCTGACGGTGGTCCACGGGCTGGTCCCGCGCAGCGCCGAGGACGTGCCGAGCATCTGGGACCGGCGGCCGAGGCCGCCGCCGCTGCGCAGCCGGATCTCGCCCGCCGGGTGGTCGGTGGCGGCGCCGTGCCGTGTGGCGGGCTGCTTCCAGAGCCGTACGAGGTCGGTGGTGTTCATCAAGGGGTTCCTTTCACAGCGGACGTTCTCGGTGGTCTTCGTCGGGTGGTACGGGACCCGGCTACGGGATGTCCGGCGTCGTCGGCGGCCTTGCTCCGGAGCCGGGGCGGGACGGGCCGGGGTCCGGCGTCCGCAGCAGCAGCACCGGCGGGACCAGGTCGGCGAAGCCCAGCCGCAGCAGACCGAGGCCGTGGCCGGACAGGCCGGTGAGCAGGCCGGGTTCCGCGACGCCGCCGCCGGCCGCGGGGTGCGGGCCGTGCGGGAGCCGCCCGGCGGTCCGCGCCCCGAGCACCGCGCCCGCCGCCGTGCGGTGCGCCAGCTCCAGCAGGCCCCATTCGCCGTGGCAGAGACTGCCGTCCGCCACCGGTCCGCTGTCCGCGAGGTCCCCGACGGCCGCGGCGACGGCCGCCGCCAACGCCGGATCCGCCATCGCTCCGGGCCGGTCGGCGATCGCCAGCGCCACTCCCGTCGCGCCGGTGCACCAGGAGAGGTCGGCGCCGGCAGCCGGTAACGCGGCCACGGACGCACGCAGGGCGGTCAGTCCCGCCCGGCGGTACCGCTCGCCGTCCCCGGGGCCCTCGACGCCGAGCAGCGCCCAGCCGACCCCGGCGGCGCCGGTGGCGAAGCCCGGCGCGGCCGGGACGGGTGAGGCGGCGAGCCGGTCGGCGCACACACCCACAGCGTGCCGGAGCCCGGCCGACGGGTACGTCCGGTGCGCGGCCAGCAGCGCGGCCAAGCCGCCCGCCGTGCCGTCGAGCACGCCGGTCGGCCGCTCGGCTGCGGCGGCCCGGACGGTCAGCGCGGCCGCCGGCTCGACCAGGGCGCGCAGCCCGGCGTCGTCCAGCACGGCCGAGATCCGGGTGAGGGCGTACAGGATGCCGCCGAGACCGGTGAAGCCGCCCGAGCCGACCACGCCGAGATCCGCGTCCGGGAGCGCGGCGAGCCGGTCCAGCAGCCGCGGCAGCGGGCGCAGCGCGGCGCGTGCCGTCCCGGCGTAGCGGTCCTCGCCGGTGAGCGCGGCCAGCTGGGCGAGGAAGAGGGCGGCGCCCGGGTACCCGTGTCCCAGGTCGGCGCCGCACGGTGCGAGCCTGCGGTACCGCTCGCCGAGCAGTTCGACGCCCAGCCAGTTCGCCCGTCCCCGGCCCCGGTGGGCCCGCCGGACCAGCAGGTCGCCGAGTTCCCGTGCGGCGGCGAGCAGTCGGCCGGGGGCCGGCGGTCCGTCGGCTGGCGCGCGCGGCGTGGCCGGCCGGGGTCCGGGCAGGGCGGCGGGATGCGCGGGCGCCGCCGTCCGGCAGGCCAGTGCCGTCCGGATGATCCGCTCCTGCCCGGCGAGGTCGGCCTCGTCCATGACCGCGAGGCGCGCCGCCACCCGGGCCAGTCCGGGCCGTTCGAGGGCGCCGGGGATGCGGGCGCCGGTGCCGCTCCACAGGTCGGTGCGGCCGGGCCGGGCGGTGAACACCGGTACGTCGCCGTCCCACAGCTCGGCGACCTCGTGGTCGAGCAGTCCCGGCCAGCCCTGGTCGTCCACCGCCTCCGTGCCGAGCAGCCGCAGCAGTTCCTCCCGGTCGCCCGGCTCGCGCAACACGTCGGGGTGGGTGGCCTCGGCGAGGACGGTCACGTAGACCTGGGTGGCCCGGGTCACCACCCGGACCTCGTCGCCGGCGAAGCGGCGCAGCAGGCCGGCCAGCTCCTGCCGGTGCGCCAGGATCATGCGGTAGCCCGCGCGGAACCCGGACACCAGCGCCTCAGTGTGGGCGGCGGGCTCGGCTTCGGCGCCGGCCAGCCGGGGGCGGTTGGCGCCGCCACGGACCGTGCCGGACCGGCGGACCAGCCGCATGGCGTCGGTGCCCGCGGCCTCCCAACAGACCGTCTCCACCGGCGAGCGGCGGTCCGCGCCTGCGCCGATGCCGGAGAGGTCGAACGCGTCCTCGTCCCCGAGCACCAGCTGGGGCAGCAGGCCGATCCGCTGCACGGAGGCGTCCAGCGCGCGGCCCGCCGGGTCGTCGGCGGTGGGGTCCTCGGGCAGCGGCGGGTGGAAGAGCGTCTCCAGGTCCACCAGCACCGGGTGGTCGGCGCACGCGATCAGGTTCTCGTGGTGCAGGTCGGTGAGGTCGAGCACGTGGGCGAGCGCGAGCAACGCGCCCTGGCGCAGGTAGAACCGGTCGAGTTCGGCCTGCGAGGAGCAGGGGCGGGCCTCGATCAGCTCCGACCAGCCGTGGTGCGGTCGGTCCAGCAGGGCCGGTGTGCGCAGTCCGGGCGTTCCCGCCCGGGCGTTCCACCAGTCGACCAGCTCGCCGAAGTGGCGGTCGGCCGCGAGCGAGCGGGGCTTGTACACCACCCGGCTGCCGTCGGCGAAGCGCAGCACGGCGACCCTGCGCCCGCGCCGATGCGCATCGCCGGCGGCCCGGTCCACCGCGACCAGCGGACCGGGGTCGCGTCCGGCCAGCAGCCGGTCGACCAGTTCGGCCCGGTCCTCGGCGTACCGGGTGAGCAGCTCGGCCATGGCCGCGACGGCGTTGACGCAGCTGTGACCGGCCAACCGGGCCAGCAGCGGGTACTCGGTGAACAGCCGGACCAGGCCGGCCCTGGTCGCGGTGCCGGCGACGAAGTCGCGGAACCTGGCCTGCGGAGTCGCGCCCGCCAGGCGTCCCTCCATCCGGGCCACCCGGAGCTCCAGCACCAGCGCGCGGGCCGCCAGGCCGCCCAGCGCGGCGGCCGTGGTCGCGGTGAACTCCCGTGTGATGCCGTCCAGCTCGGCCGACCGGCCGGCGCCCGGGCCGAGTCCGGCGCGCAGCCGCCGCCCGGCCAGCTCGGCGAACGGCGCGAATACGACGGCGAAGCCGGCCGTGCCCGGCAGCGGCCCGGACGGCGGGACCGGGTCTTCGGGCGCGGCGGCGAGAGCGGCCTCGACGAACTCGGCCGCGACGCGGTCCCGCGACTCCCGGGACTGCGGCGGCGCCGGGGCCGACAGACACCCGGAAGAGGCGGCCGGTCCGGCTGCCGCGAGCGCATCGTTGGCGGTCACGGCCGTGAGCCTGTCAGCCGGTGTGCTGATGGCGCAAGAGCCGGAGTCCTGCCGGAATTACCCTACCGCCGCTGATGCGCCGGTATCTGATGGAGCGTCATGTATGGTCGCAGGTCTGCGCCGTCGGCGACGGGGGTCCGGGCGCGGCGGTCACCGGTGGTCATGGAGGCATGCCGTGCGGCCGGGGAACGGCCGGCCGGAAGTCGTGCGGTGCGTACCGGCGGCCGGTTTACGGCCGCCGGTCTCGGGCCGGTCGCGGGCGGAGGGCAGCCCGGATGCCACCAGCCGACTCCCGCAGCCCGTCTTGGTGGCCGCCTGCGTGCCGACGCCGGCGGTCGCGCTTCGCTGCACGAGGTCCGGTCGGGCGCATGCGGCCGATCCGCCAGGGCGCCGGCTGTCCCGCGGGGCTGCGGTGCGGTCGGGTGCGCGGACGACGACCCCTCGACACGTGGACGGATCATGCGCCTTCGCTCGCGGGACTCTCCCTCGCCATCGCCGTACCGCGGCCGGCCACGCGGCCGTCGTACTCCCGGCGTTGCCCCGTGAGTACGACCGCGACCACGGCTGCACGACGAACCTCGGCAGGGCCGCGGTTCGCCACGTCCGGGCTCTTGACCGGGCCCGGTTCACAGCTATGGTCTAGACCTAATAGGTCAGGTCTGGACCAGCGTCGGCTCCCGCGCCTCCGGGCCGTGGCGGCGGTCTCGGCGCGCACCGAAGAGAGTGGCATGGCATGAGCACGACACGACGAGCGGCTGTCGCCGTCGGCGCACCGGTCGCCCCTCTGCTCATCGTCGGCCTTCCGGCGAGCCCGTCTGGCACCCACGGCCGGCCGACCCTGCCCACGGACCGGCGGGAGCGGTGCGCCGAGGGCGGCGTCGCCCGCGGCCGGAACAGGTGTGCGCCACGGCGCGCCGAGGGGCCCGAGGGCCTGCGCCGCCGCGGCGGCGGGCACACCGAGTACGCCGAGCCCGACGACGACAGCAAGCCCTGGCAGGTCACGTCGGCCCGATCGAGCGCTACGTCCGCCTCCGGGCGCGACGCGGCACGGCACGCCACCGGCAACGGGCGGTACCGCATCGGCGCCAGGAGATCGCCGAGTTCACCGGTCACTACACGCAGCCCGCCGCCGGCATCACCCGGCAGGTGAACTTCGGCGGTCGCACCGGCCGGTGGGGCGCCCGGGAGAGCTCCGGAGCCTGTCCTGCCTGATGCCGGCCACGTCGGCGGGCTCTCCCGGTGCGGGCGCCCGTCACGCCCGGCGCATACGGCGCGCGGACCGGCCCCGTCCGGCCCTGACGCGCGCGGACATGGGGCATCCGGCGTCCCGCCGTCGGCGGTGGGGCCTTCGTCAGGAGGGGCAGATCCGTGGAGACGGCACAACCGGTTGAGTCCTGGGCGGAGTTCGGGCGGCGGCTGCGGGCCCGGCGCAGACAGGCCGGACTGACCCAGTCGCAGCTCGGCGTGAAGGTGGGCTACCACCACAGTCTCATCAGCAGGCTCGAAGCGGGGCTGCGCGAACCGCCGGCCGGGCTCGCGGGCCGGCTCGACTCCGTCCTGGGAACCGGTGGCGAGCTGGCGGCGGTCGTCGCCGCTCCGCGCGGCACGCCCTACCGCCCCGACCGCCCGCCGGCGGACCCCCGGCTGTTCGCCCCGGTGCCGGGCGGCGGGGAGACCGCCCTCGGCCTGGACCTGCTGGACCCCGTGCTGTGGCCGTCGCGGCTGCCCGCCGAGGGACTGGCGTGCCCGCTGCACGGCACGGTGGGCTGTGCGGTGCCCGACCGGGCGGGAACGCCGGGCCTGTTGAAGGGGCTGACCGGGCCGCAGGACGGGTTCGGCGGCACCACGGGCAGCGAACCGGAGCTGCTGCACGCGCTCACCGCGGTCCTGGCCTGCCTGATCCGCGGCGCGCTGCACCGGGCCGTGTCCGACGGCGTGACCACGGTGGAGCGGCTGTTACGGGCACTGGTGCGGTGGGCCGAGGCGGTGAACTCCACCGGCCGGCTGCCGTACGGGCAGCTCCGGCTGGCCGCCCAGTACGCCCAGGTCGCCGGGCGGCTGCGGATGCAACGCGGGCAGAGCGGCATCGGCATGGCCTGGTTCGGCCACGGCCTCGGCTGGGCGGACGCGGCGGACGACGTTCCGGCCCGGGCGACCCTGCTCAGCGACGTGTGCGCCCTGGTCCGGCTCGACCGGGACGCCGGGTCGACTCTCGCGTACGCCGAGGCCATCGGCGCGGTGGACCCCGGGCGTCGGTGGGTGGTCACCCTCTCCCACCTGTACCGGGCACGCGGGCACGCGCTCGGCCACGACGTCGCCGAGTGCCGACGGCACATCGCCCTGGCGCGGCGCGCGTTCGCCCGCCTCGGCCACCGGGACCTCCTGGAGGCGCCGTGGCTGTCCGGCGCGGAGGGCGAGATGAGGGTGGAGTCGGCGATCGGCGGGGCGCTGCGCGATCTCGCCGCCGCGACCGGGGACCGGGTGACGGCGCGGCGCGCCGTCGACGCCACCGCGCGGTCGCGTGCCCGGTTGCCGCCGCCGATGCGGGAGACCGGGCTGCTGCTCACGCTGCGCCTGGCCGACAGCTGGGCGTGCGCGGGTGACCCGGGCGCGGCGGTCGCCCTGGCGGCACCGGTGCTCGACGAGGCGGTGTCCTCACGCGAGTTGATGATCAACGCCGAGTTGCGCGGACTGCACGGCAGGCTGCTCGCCCGCTGGGGTGATGTGCCGGAGGTCAGGGAGTACCGCGAGCGACTGCCGGCCGCCGGGATCTGAGCGCGCCCCGCCGCCCGGCCGTTTGCCGGTTTTTGACAGGACGGGACGGCGAGCCGCGATGCGTTGACCCGGGCGCCGGGCGGTGTGAGGGTTCGGCCAGCCAGGCGGCGCGGCACGCCACCTGGGCGCGGGACGGACGGAGACACCGACGTACCGCGGACACCGGTGAACGCTTTGGCATGAGCATGCCTATCGGGGTGCCGGGTGAGCCTCACGACCTCTCACAAGGAGCAACGATGCTGAGAAAGCTGGTGGTGGCCGGGACATCCCTGGCCCTGACGCTGGGAGGGGTGGTGATGCCGGCCGCCTTCGCCTCGGCCGCGCCACACGCCGCGCCCCCGGCGAGCAAGCCGGAACCGGCCCCCGTCGCCAAAGCCGTCGCGGCCGCCGACCAGGCGGCACGCAGCGGCCTCGACGCGCTGGCCAAGGGCCCCGAGGAGCAGTACGACCGGCGGCAGGTCACCCCTTGGGTCAAGGGCCTGTACTCCGTCGCCTACGAGCGCACCTACCGGGGCCTGCCCGTGGTGGGCGGCGACGTGGTCGTCCTCGCCGACGGCACCGGCAGGGTCCGCTCGGTCCAGTCCGCCACCAAGGCCAGGATCGCGCTCTCCACCAAGGCCCGGGTCACCGCCGCACAGGCCGTCCGCACCAGCCGGGCCAGGCTCACGAAGACCGAGAAGGTCGAGTCCCGGCGGCTGGTGGTGCGGGCCCGGGGCGACCGCGCCGTCCTCGCCTGGGAGACCGTGCTGACCGGGCGCACCGAGGCGAACGTCCCCAGCAGGCTGCACGTCTTCGTCGACGCGCGCACCGGAAAGGCCGTCGACGCCTACGACGACGTGCGGGCGGGCAGCGGCACCAGCAAGTGGAACGGCCCGAACCCGCTGACCATCGACACCTCCCGGTCGGGCTCCTCCTACGCGCTGCGCGACACCACCCGGCCCGGACTGCAGTGTTCGGACTACAGCGGCGGCCTGTTCACCAAGGCGACCGACAACTGGGGCACCGGCAACCCCACGAGCAAGGAAACCGGCTGCGTGGACGCGATGTTCGCCGCGCAGAAGGAATCGGACATGCTCAGGAACTGGCTCGGCCGCAACGGGCACGACGGCAACGGCGGCAGCTGGCCGGTCCGTGTCGGCCTCAACGAGCTGAACGCGTACTGGGACGGCTCCACCATCACCATCGGCCACAACAGCGCGAACGAGTGGATCGCCGGAATCGACGTGGTGGGCCACGAGTTCGGCCACGGCCTGGACTCCTTCACCCCCGGCGGCGCCAACCACGAGAGCGGACTGGGCGAGGCGACCGGCGACATCATGGGCGCCCTGACCGAGGCGTACGCCAACGAGCCGGCGCCGTACGACACTCCCGACTACACCGTCGGCGAGATGATCAACCTCCAAGGGCGCGGCCCGATACGCAACATGTACAACCCCAGCCAGGTCGGCAACAACCCCAACTGCTACTCCGCGTCGATCCCGCAGACCGAGGAGCACGCGGCGGCCGGCCCGCTCAACCACTGGTTCTACCTGCTGGCCGAGGGCTCCAACCCCGGCGGCGGCAAGCCCTCCAGCCCCACCTGCAACAACTCGGCCGTCACCGGCGTCGGCATCCAGAACGCGGGCAAGGTCTTCTACGGCGCCATGCTGCTCAAGACCAGCGGCATGACGTACAAGCGCTACCGCACCGCGACACTCACCACGGCGAAGAACCTCGACGCCGGCTGCTCGCTGTTCAACTCCACCAAGGCCGCCTGGGACGCGATCAGCGTGCCCGCGCAGACCGGCGACCCGACCTGCACCGGGGAGCAGACCGACTTCTCGCTGGCGCTCGCCCCCGCCTCGGGCGACGTCGACGCGGGCTCCTCCGCGCGCGCCACCGTCAACACCAGCACCGTCTCCGGCAGCGCCCAGCAGGTCTCGCTGACCGCCTCCGGCGCACCGGCCGGGGTGAACGTCTCCTTCAGCCCGGCGACGGTCACCTCCGGCAGCAGCTCCACCATGACGGTCTCCACCTCGTCGGCGACCGCCGCCGGAACCTACCAGATCACGGTCACGGGCACCGCCGGCACCAGGACCCACACCGCCCAGTACACGCTCAGGGTCGGCGGCGGTGGCGGCGGCAACCCGTCCACTCCGCCGGACGTCGACGTGGCCAGGGTGCAGGCACACCTGACCCAGCTGAACACCATCGCCTCGCAGAACGGCGGCAACCGCCGCTCCACCACCTCCGGTTACCGGGCCTCGCTCGCCTACGTCAAGGACCGGCTCCAGACGGCGGGCTACACGGTCACCGAGCAGAGCTGCGCCTCCGGCTGCACCGCGGGAGCGGGCAACAACCTGATCGCCGAGTGGCCGCGGGGCGACGCGAACAACGTCTACATGTTCGGCGCGCACCTCGACAGCGTGTCCGCCGGCCCCGGCATCAACGACAACGGCTCCGGCTCCGCCGCACTCCTGGAGACCGCGCTGACCCTGGCGCAGTCCGGCCCCGCCATGAAGAACCGGGTCCGCTTCGCCTGGTGGACCGACGAGGAACAGGGCCTGAACGGCTCCGGCTTCTACGCCCGTTCGCTCTCCACGACCGAACGCGCCCGGATCAAGGCGTACTACAACTTCGACATGGTCGCCTCGACCAACGCCGGTTACTTCGTCAACAACCTGAACTCGGCCGCCTCCGCGCCGATGAAGGCCTACTGGGACTCCCTGGGCCTGGCCCCGCAGGAGAACGTCGAGGGCCAGGGCCGCTCCGACGACTACTCCTTCCAGCAGGTGGGCATCCCGACCTCCGGCTACGCCACCGGCGCCTCGGACGTGAAGTCCGCCGCCGAGGCCGCCAAGTGGGGCGGTACCGCGGGCCGCGCCTACGACTCGTGCTACCACTCCGCCTGCGACACCACCGGCAACATCAACGCCACCGCGCTGAACCGCAGCGCGGACGGGATCGCGTACACGATCTGGAAGACCGCCGTCGGTGACGCGCCCGCACCGGCCGACGACTTCTCGATCTCCGCCGACCCCGCCGCCGGCACGGTCCAGCCCGGCTCGTCCGCCACGGTGACCGTATCCACCGCGACGACCAGCGGAAACGCCCAGAGCGTCCGGCTGTCGGCGTCCGGTGCCCCGGCGGGTGTGAGCGTGTCGTTCAGCCCCTCCTCGGTGACCTCCGGCCAGTCCTCGACCGCCACCGTGCAGGTCGCCGCGGGCACGGCCGGCGGTACGTACACCCTCACCATCACGGGAACGGGCGAGGTCGGCCACACCACCACCTACACCCTCACCGTGCCCGGCGGTGGCGGCGGTGACACCACCTGGCAGGTGGGCGCCACCTACGCGGCCGGCGACGTCGTGACCTACAACGGCGTCGGCTACCGGTGCATCCAGGGCCACACCGCCTACCCGGGCTGGGAGCCGCCGAACGTCCCGGCCCTGTGGGAACGCGTCTGACGGTCGCCACCCGGCAGGACACACACGCACGACCGCACACACCGGCCCCGGCCGGTCCCCGTGGGACGGGGGCCGGCCGGGGCTCCGTCATGCGCGGCCGGAGGGACATCCGCGCACCGGACGAGGGGCCGCCGCCGTGCCCGGGCGGGAGACGCACCGGGTGCGCCTCGGCACGGTGGAAGCGCCGCCGCCGGAAGACCGGGCCCGGCCGGCGTGCGGATGCGCGGACCGAGCCGGCCGCCGGAGATCCGGTGCCGGGCGCTCGTCGCGGCGGTGCCGTCCGGGTCGTGGCACGATCGCGGCGTCGCGCGCTGGACGGGGTCCCGACGAGCCGGTGGGCCCGCGGCTCGCGTGCCGGGCGCCGGACGGTACGGGGCCCCGCGCGTCAAATGCCGGGCCTCGGTCCGCCCGGACCGGTGGGACCCGGCCCGGGCGCACGGGCCTGCGAAGACGCCGGTGCCGCGCTCAGCGGGCGGCGAACGGGACGATGCCCGCCTCGACGGTGCGCGGGCCCGCCGGATACCGCCACAGACCGCGCTTCTCCAGCACCGGCAGGACAGCCTTCGCGACCTCGCGGACGACCCGGTAGGCCGTGCGCCAGTCCTGCCCCGCGCCGCACCGGCCGATCGCCGCGGAGGCGACCCGGGTGCTGCTGATGCTGCAACGCCGCAAAGCGGAGTCGCAGCCACAGGCGGCCCGGGACCTGCACGGCGTGTTCGTTCGGACGGCCCGGGACCTGGGCGGCACGCTCACCGGCGCCTGTCCTCGATCGGCCACGTGAGGGCCTTCGACGCGCTGATCACAGCGCGAGTGCGGGGGCCCCGCGCCGACTGGCCCGCGGCACCGCGCCGGCCGGCCGCTTCCCGCACGCCGGCGGCCTGCCATCCACCCCGCACGGAGTGCACCGCGGCGGTCACCGCGGAGGCGCGGAGGGCGGCTGCCCGACCGGCGGACGCGCCATGGACGCGCGTGCGCCCCCGCCGGGTGGGCGGGGGCGCGGAAGCGTGCGGTGCGGCCGGTGGGCCGCTGTGAGGGGCGGCGGCGATGGTGGTGCGCCTGGCCCCTCGAGGGGTGCTGTCGGCTTAGTACCAGCCGTTGGCCTGCCAGAAGTTCCAGGCCTTGACGGGGCTGCCGTAGCGGGAGTTCATGTAGTCCAGGCCCCACTTGATCTGGGTGGCGGGGTTGGTCTTCCAGTCGGTGCCGGCGGAGGCCATCTTGGAGGCCGGCAGGGCCTGGACGAGGCCGTAGGCGCCGGAGGAGCTGTTGGTGGCGCTGGGGTTCCAGCCGCTTTCGTGCGAGACGATCTTGCTGAAGGCGTTGAACTGGGCGGCGTCCGGGATCATCTTGTGCGCGATCGCCTGGGCGGAGGAGGCCTGGGCCGGGGCGGCGTGTGCCGGGGCGGCGGTGAGTGCCATGCCGGCGGTGGCGGCGGCCACGGCGGCGGTGGTGAGGGCCTTCTTCGGGGAGGCGATGCGGCGGATGAAGGAGACGGACACGGATTACCTCTTGCGTCGGGGACGGGGGTGTCGCTCGTATGGGGTGGGCCGGGGTGGGTGGCTCGCATACGTCGGCGCCGCGGCCCGCTGCGGGGCTCGTGGCGCCTGGCGACGTCGTCCAGATAAGCAGGCCCGGCAGATGCCCGCAATGACCCTCTTTACTAGTGGTGGCCGGATCGGTGAGGAATGCCGGGGATGTGGTGTGCGTCTCAATGTGCAGGTCGGAGGGGGTGCGGGGCGGGGTGAATCGGGCAAAAGGTACTACGGTGCGGGGTCGTAGGTGACGTGCGTCATGTGGGGTCCTTCACCGGCCCGCTCGCGCCGTGCGCCCGGATTCTCGCGCTGGGTCACCGTTCCGGACCCTCGAATGTGACCGCGGTCTCGAAGGCGGCGCCCCGCCACACACCCTCTGACACAAGATCCGTCAGAAGTCGTACGGCTTCTCGGTGCTCCAGTTCAGCACGTCGGCCTCGTTCCAGCTGAACTGCGGCTTCTGGCCCTTGACGGCGACGGAGTAGAACGGGCCGTTGTGTCCGTCCGCGCCGTGCAGCGCCAGGGCGAGCGACTGCGCCGTGTGGTTCTTCGAGCCGTAGTCGAAGAGGTTCACCGCGCTGTACGCCTTGCCTCCGGGACGGAGCGTGATGTGCCGGTCGCCGCCCGGGTTGTCCCTCTTCGAGTGCGGCAGTACCTGGTTGTCGACGTTCCAGTCGAGCACCACGGCCGGGTACGAGGTGACCCAGCACGGCTTGGTGCCCTCGTTCACCGCGGTGAGCAGCAGGTGGTCGCCCTGCTCACCGGCGAACCGGTGTACCGCGGTGACCGCCAGCTCGTCCCCACGGCACGGCTGGGCACCGACCGTCGCGGCCTTGCTCGCGATCTCCTCCGCCCCGCCCATGGCGGACGCCGAGCGCATCCCCTGCGCGACGTCACCACCGCTCTCGGCCTGCTTCGCGCTGTCCTGGCCGGCCGCCGCGTCGGACGCGGCCCCGCTCCGGGCGCCACCAGCGGCGTGGTCGCCGCCCGCCGCCTTCGAGCCGTCGCCGGCGCCGGCACAGGCGGTCAGGCCCAGCGCCAGCGCGGCGGTGGCGGCGGCCAGGGCGGCGGAACGGGCGGTACGACGGGCACGGTGCGTGGTCATGATGAGAACTCCCTCAAGGTCTGTCAGGACGCGGCACTCCCCCGCTCCCGCGGGGCGGCCGGACGTTTCGGCTGTTTCGCTGCACCCCGTGAGACGACGCCGGGCCGAGCGTCGTTCGCTGCCATCTGTCCGCATTCGGTAACAAGGCAATCGGGGCACGGACACGGCGCCTCTTCGTGGCGCGAGGGTGAGCGGGCCGGCGACCGGGCGGCGGAAACGCTCGCTGCCATGCGTGTGCCGATATACGTCCGGACCCGAAGATGATCAGTCCGCGCGAGTGTCGGCGGCCCGCTCGGCCGGCACCAGGTCGCACCCTTCGCTCATCCCGCTACCGCGCGACAATCAGCCCGAGCGCGCGCTCCAGACCCGCTATCCCCTTGTCGGTCACCTGGACCACGCGCGGCGCCGCTCCCCAGCGCACCCACTCCAGCTCGAACAGCCGGGACGTCAACGCCGCGCCCAGACCGCCGGCGATGTGGTGCCGGTGCTCGCTCCAGTCGACGCAGTAGCGCACCACGGGGCGGCGGGGCGGCAACCGGCCTGCGTCGACGCCGAGTTCACGCAATTCCGCCCGGCCGCTGTCGGTGAGTTCGTAGCGGATGTCGCGTCCGTGGGAGGCAGGGCGGTCGCGCACGGCCTCCTCGGGGCGGTGCACGCCGTCGTAGCCGGTCAGCACGCCGCGGTCGAGCAGCGCGCCCATCAAGCCGGTGCCGAGCTGTCCGGCCAGGTGGTCGTAGCAGGTGCGGGCGCGGTGCAGGGCGCCCGCGCGGTTGCTCTGCTTCAGTGAGGTGACGGGCAGTGGCGGGGCGATCAGTGCCAGGGCTTCGAGGGCGGCGGAGACGTCCGGGCCGGCCAGTCGGTAGTAGCGGTGCCGTCCCTGCCGGCTGACCGTGACGAGCTCGCCCTCGACCAGCTTGGCCAGGTGCACGCTCGCGGTGGCGGCGCTGACTCCGGCCTCGCCGGCGAGCGCGCCGGCGGGCAGGGCGCGGCCGTCGCCCAGGCACTTGAGCATCCGGGCCCGCGAAGGGTCGGCGATCAACGCCGCGGCGCGGGCGACGTCGGTCTGCTGCTTGAGGGGCTCGTCCATCATCAACGCAGCGTACGACGTCGACACTTTTACGTACGGCGAAGTATTCGGCTTCGATCATCTCTCCGTGAGAGGAACGCGGCCCGTCACCCGGCGGGCCCGTAAGGAGCCCCACAGGAGAGAATGATCGACCATGACGAACCCGACGAGGACCACCGCGACCGAACCGGCCCGGCATCTGCCCGCCGAGGTGCTGCACTACGCCGCCTTCACCACGAGCCCGGCCGGCGGCAACGGCGCCGGGGTCGTCCTGGACGCCTCGCTTCTCGACGATGCCGAGATGGTGACGATCGCCGCCGAACTCGGTTACTCGGAGTCCGCCTTCGTCACTCCCGGGCCCGACCCGGACGACGACCGGTCGTTCACACTGCGGTTCTTCAGTCCCAAGGCGGAAGTGGGCTTCTGCGGCCACGCCACCGTGGCCACCGCGGTGGCGCTCGGCGAGCGCCTCGGCGAAGGCGACTTCGGCTTCCACACCGCCGCGGGCCACGTGCCCGTCACCGTCCGCGAAGAGAACGGCGTGCTCAAAGCCACCCTCACCAGCGTCGAGCCCCACGTGCTCGACGCCGCTCCGGCGGATGTGGCGGAGGCCCTGGCGGCGCTCGGCTGGCAGCCCGGCGAGCTGGATGACGCCCTGCCCGCGAAGATCGCCTTCGCGGGCGTGCGCCATCTGGTCCTCGCGGCCGCGACCCGTGAGCGACTGGCCGCCCTGGACTACGACTTCGAACGGCTGTTGCGGCTGATGCGGCGGCTGGACCTGACGACCGTGCAGTTGGTGTGGCGTGAGACGGCGACCGTCTTCCACGTCCGCGATCCGTTCCCGGTCGGCGGCGTGGTGGAGGACGCCGCGACGGGCGCCGCGGCCGCGGCGTTCGGCGCCTACGCCCGCCACTTGAGCCTCGTCCCGGCCGACGCGAGGCTCACTCTCCACCAGGGCCACGACATGGGCCGCCCGTCACTGTTGGAGGTCGTCCTGCGGGCCGGCGATCCGCGGGTACGCGTCACCGGGGCCGCGATCGGTATCCGGCCGACGCCGGCGCCGCGGCCGTAGCGGGTCATCACGGGCCTGGTCGCGGACCGGCGAGGATGCGCGGCCGGCGGACCGGAGGAGCCGACCCGCGTCCCCGCGTCCCGCACGGCCGGCGACCGCGCACGGGCAGGCGGCCCGCTCGATGAGCGAACCGCCTGCCGAGAGTGCGAGGCCGGGGCCTGATCCGGCGGGCGCGCTCAGTTGAAGCGCCAGTAGAAGTGGTGCTTGCCGCTCTGTCCCTTCCACTGGCTGACCTTGGCGCCGTTGGCCTGGCTGGCCCCGTCGACCTGCGGGTACTTGCCGGTCTTGGCGTTCCACAGGACGAAGTTCGTACCCGGCACGTCGTTGACCTTCAGCGGGGCGAAGAGTTCCGCGATGTCGCCGACCCGGCAGGGCCACTGGATGATCTGCGTGCCGTTCTTGCTGCTGCCGCCCTTGACGGACAGGCACTTGCCGCTGCGCTCGTTGACCGCGTAGTACAGCTTCAGGCCGACACGCGTCTCGGAGTACCGCAGCATCCACTTCTGGTGCTTCCTGCCGTTGCACGTCCACTGCTGTGCCTGGACGCCGTTCTTGGTCGATCCTCCCGGTATCTCCAGGCACTTGCCGGAGTGGTAGTTGACCAGCGAGTCGTAGAACGGCGTCGCCTTGGCCGCCCGCGCGGACTCGGGCGCAGCCTGTGCGGTCGTGGCGCCGGTCATCGCCGTGCCCAGCGCGAGTGCGATGCCCGCGAGTGCCGCCGCCTTGCGCCTGGTGACATCTCGAACCGCTCCGGACCGGGTCGCAGACTTCATCTTTCCTCCGTGGTGTGTGTCGCGGGGAAAGGACGGGCGGCAGCCGGAAGTCCCTGACCGACGGCGTTGCCGCCACCCCCGTGTGTGCCCGTCGAACGTTACGGACGGCCCCCGGCCCGGCGAATCCCGCACAGGGTTGAGTTCTCCGAGGGCGGCCTGCAACCAGTGGGATAACGCACTGGTTGACGTCCAAGGCGCGCTGCGACGCCGACCGTCCGCCCGCGGCCGCACCGCTCGCCGGCCGACAGCCGGAACGCGTGCTTCCGTCATACGAGCGTCATGAGCCTGCCAAGCTCGCGCCCTGTCGCGGTAGTCACGGCCCTGTCAACTGCCCCCTGCATTCACCGCCACAGGGGAGAGACCGGATGACACCCGCAGTACGCCCGTCCCAGCACGCACCCGAACTGCGCGCCGCCGCCAGGCACCTCGGCCGGCGCCGCTTCCTCACCGTCACCGGCGCCGCCGCCGCGCTCGCCTTCGCCGTGAACCTGCCCGCCGCCGGTACGGCCGCCGCCGCCGAGTTCGACCCGCGGAGAATCACCGACGACCCGTTCACGCTGGGCGTGGCCTCCGGCGACCCGCTTCCGGACTCCGTCCTGCTGTGGACCCGGCTGGCCCCGCAGCCCTACCAGCCCGACGGCGGACTGCCCGCGCGGCGCGTCACCGTGCACTGGGAGCTGGCCCACGACGCGGACTTCCGCCGGATCGTCCGGCGCGGCACCGCCCCCGCCCATCCCGAGTTCAGCCACACCGTCCACGTCGAGGTGCCGCACCTGCCGGCCGACCGCGTGTTCTTCTACCGCTTCCGGGCCGGCGCATGGCTGAGCCCCACCGGCCGCACCCGCACCGCCCCGCCGCCCGGCGCCCGGCCCGCCGCGCTCACCCTGGGCGCCGTCTCCTGCCAGGCCTACGCCGACGGTTACTACACCGCCTACCGCCACCTCGCCGAGGACGACGTGGACGTCGTCTTCCACCTGGGCGACTACCTGTACGAGTACGCCGTCAACGCCACCGGGAACGACCGCGGCTACACCGACCGCACCCTCCCGGCCCACTACAACCGCGAGACGGTGACGCTGGAGGACTACCGGCTGCGCTACGCCCTGTTCAAGTCCGACCCGGACCTGATGGCCGCGCACGCCGCGCACCCCTTCGTCGTCACCTGGGACGACCACGAGACGGAGAACAACTACGCCGACGACACCCCGGAGGACGGTGGCTCCTCCGAGGAGTTCCTGCTGCGCCGCGCCTCCGCCTACCGCGCCTACTGGGAGAACCAGCCGCTGCGCCGGCCCCAGCTGCCCACCGGCTCCGACATGCGGCTCTACCGCCGCCTCCACTGGGGGCGGCTCGCCCAGTTCGACGTCCTGGACACCCGCCAGTACCGCTCGGACCAGGCCTACGGCGACGGCTGGCAGTACCCCGGCCCGGAGTCCGAGGACCCGGCGCGCACGCTCACCGGCGCCACGCAGGAACGGTGGCTGATCGACGGCTGGCGTGCCTCGCGGGCGGTGTGGAACGTCGTACCGCAGCAGGTCACCTTCTCCCGGCGGTACAACACCACCGCTACGCCGTCCAAGGTCTCCATGGACTCCTGGGACGGCTACCCGGCCTCCCGCGAGCGGGTCCTGGCGGGGGCCGAGGCCGCCGGCGTGGAGAACCTCGTGGTCCTCACCGGCGACGTGCACGTGCACTACGCGTTCGACATCAAGCGCGACTTCGGCGACCCCGGTTCCCGGACCGTGGGCACGGAACTGGTCACCACGTCGATCACCAGCGGGCGCGACGGCGCGGACCGGCCGGGCAACTGGGCCACCTACCTCGCGGCCAACCCGCACATGAGGTTCTACAACGGACGGCGCGGCTACGTGACCGTCACGCTCGGACAGGAAGCGGCCCGCGCCGACTTCAAGACCGTCCCGTACGTCACCAGGCCGGGCGCACCCGTCACGACCGCGGCGTCCTTCGTCACGGAAGCCGGCGCCCCAGGACTCAAGCCGGCCTGAGCACCTGAGGCGGCCAGTCCAGGCGTACGGCCCCGGTCCATCGTCGAGCTCCTGTCCGCCCCGCACCGCCATGCGCGCACTCTCGCCGCACCGGGCCCCGTCTCAAGTAGATCCAGTACAAGGGTGGGGCCCGGCACTGTCTCTCCGCCCACGTCGGCCTCGGAGGCGTTGGGGCAGACGTTCCAATCCCGGTTGGTGGCGGCCCAGGGGACGGACCCGCACCCCCGCCGCCAGGTGCGTTCCCCGAGGGTGAGATCCTCGGCCACGGTGCGGCTGGTGCTCTGCACCGGTGACATCCAGCGCGGGTACTCGTCGGCGGCGCGGGATCAGCCGCAAGACGTTCCGCGACGACAGCGGCCCCGGCTCCCCTTTCCTCCGTCCCGGCGACCGGCTGCCGCGCCCGGTCATCGTCGAGTAACCGGGCCCGCGACCACCGACGACGGACCTCTCCCGCCGTTGCCGACCACCGCCCACCACGGCGGCCGGCAGCGGCGTCGTCGTCACCTTCGCCATCGTCCCCTTCGCCGTCGTCACCTTCGCGGGTCACGGCGGCGCGGGACCGGACGGCCTGGTGCGGCCGACGGCTCTTCGCGCACCACGGCGCGCCACCGGCCCCGACCGTCGTGGGCCTGCCGAGCGCTTCGACGCCCGCGTGGCCCCACTCGCCGGCCGGCCGTCCGAGGCTCGGCAGTCCCGTCCGAGGCTCAGGAGTCGGCTCGTCCGCCGCACAGCCCGGAGGCCGTCGTACCGGCGCGGGCCACGGCGAGCGGGCACGACACTCCGCCGGTCACCGCCGCCGACGCACCCGAGGCCCGGCCGGCCACCGGACCCGCGCGCAGGTTGCCCGGCTGCGGACCCGCCTGGCCCACGACCGGTTCGGCGTCCGCGTCGGACACGACCCGGCCATCGGCGCCGGCAGTGTCGTCGGCCGCCGCTTCCCCCGGTGACCGAGGAGGGTCCGGGCCGTGGGACGCCGCAGCGAGCGGCGCCTGGACAAGGCGCTCGACCGGGCGCCGACAGCCCGCCTCGACCGCTCTCGGCCGGAGTCGGCAGATCCTGGCGCGCCTGCCCGGCCGGGTGCACCCGGCACCGCCTCGAGTGACGGCCGCCGGAGCGGACGTCCAGGCGATCCGTGTCCGGTCAGGGGGCCTCCAGCAAGGCACGCAACGCCGCCTTGTCCGGCTTGCCGCTCGGTGCCACGGGCACCTCGGTGATGCTGACGACACCGACCGGGACGCCGGCCTCCCCGAGTTCCCGGGCCACCAGCCCGCGCAGCGCGTCCGCGTCCGGCACGGCTCCGGTTCGCGGGACCACGAAGGCGTGGATCGCCTCGCCGGTGCGTTCGTCCGGGACTCCGACGACGTACGCCTGGTCGACGTCGGGATGGGAGGCCAGGACCTGCTCGATGGGGCCCACGTAGTGGATGACGGCGTTGACGATGACGATGTCGCGCGTGCGCCCGGACAGCCGCAGATATCCTCGCGCGTCGAGCCGGCCGAGGTCCCGGGTGCGGACCCAGCCGTCCCGCAGGACCTCCGCGCTCTCCCGCGGGTCCTGCCAGTAGCCGCAGAACGCGTCCGCCAGCCGGACCCACACCTCACCCGTCCGGCCCGTGGGCAGGTCCCGTCCACCGGGATCCCGCACGGTCGTCTCGACGGTGTCGAGCGGGCGCCCGACGCTGTCGGCGAGGCCGGGATCGGCTGCCAGTTCCTCGGGTTCGAGGACGGTCAGCATGCCCGTCTCCGTCTGGCCGTAGGCGTGGTGGACCACCGGTCCGAGCAGCCGGGCCGCCTCGGTCAGCCGGTGCGGGGCGAGCGGGGAGCCCGCCACGACGAGGGCGCGCAGGCTGCTCGTGTCCACGGCCCTGTCGCGGACGGCGTCGAGGATGCCGTACAGGCGCGGCACCGTCGTCATGCAGGCGGTGATGCGATGGCCGGCGAAGACTTCGGGAAACCGCAGGGGCTGGTCCGGGATGACGGCGGTGCCTCCGCCCAGCAGGGACAGACACAGGTGCTCGAACATGACGGCGCTGCTGAGCGTGCCGAAGAGCAGGAAGCGCGCGTACCGTGCCGCGAGGCGCCGGGTGCGGTCGGTCCAGCGGACGGGTTGCAGCGCCCAGCCCTGCGACAGGGCGCCGTAGGTCACCATCGTGCCCTTGGGCCGGCCGGTGCTGCCGCTGGTGAGGTGGATGACGCCGATGCCGTCGCGGTCGCCCCGGGCGGTGAGGTCGTCGGGGCCGGGCGTGACGGGGGCCGGGGGCCGTAACACGCCGCCGGTTTCCAGCAGCGGGATGCCGCCGGCCTCGGCGGCCGGTTCGGGTCGGCTCGCGGCGTCGTCCGTCACCACGGCGTCGATGTCGCGGGCGAGGATGTCGCGCAGGTGCTCGCGGGTCAGCCCGGGGCGCAGCGCCACCACCTGGCAGCCGACGACATGGGCGGCGACCCGGACGGCGAACGCCTCCGGCGTGACACCCGTGTCGAGGACCACGCGGGATCCGGCGGTCAGACCCGCGCCGCGCAGACCTCTCACGAACCCGGCGATCAGTACGAGCACCTGGCCCCTGGTGACCGCGTGTCCCCGGTACTCGAAAGCGGCCAGGTCGGGAGCGTCGCGGAACGCGTCGACGAGCGCTTGCGGAAAGACTTCGCCGGGCTTTTCGTCCACTTCGTCTCCACTCTGGGCCGGTAACCGATGTAAAGGCTGTGTGAATGACTGGAAAACGACCGCGGCGGGTGCACTCGGCGCTCCGGCCCGCCCCCGCACGGTTTCAAGTTATCCGAAGGGAGAAATCCACCCTCGCGAGAGACGTGTGACCTACATCACACATCACTAGGGTGGCTCCATGCTTTAAGCGTCAAGTACCGTCTTTTCCGCCCCCACGGAAGGCAGGACATGGCCATGTCTGATTTAGGACAGGTTGACTATCTCGTCATCGGCGGCGGCCCTGCGGGCCTCCAGGCCGGATATTTCCTCCAGAAGAGCGGCAGAGATTACCTCATCGCAGAAGAGAGCGACAGTCCAGGCGCTTTCTTCACTCGCTTCCCCAGACACCGGACCCTTATTTCCTCCAACAAGGTGCACACCGGCTGGAGCGACCCCGAGATGCGTCTGCGCGTCGACTGGAACTCCTTGCTGTCGGACCAGGGCCCGCTGTTCACCGCGTACTCCCCGCGCTATTTCCCGCCGGCCGACGACATGGTCCGCTATCTGGCCGACTTCGCACGGACGCACGAGTTGCGCATCCGCTTCAACACCCGAATCACCGGCATCTCCCGTCCCGACGGCGGCCTCTTCGCGGCGACCGACGCGCATGGCAACGTTGTCCGGGCCCGGCGCGTCATCGTCGCCACCGGAGTCTCGCGGCCGTACCTGCCGCCCATCGAGGGCGCCGAGGAGGCCGAGCACTACGACCAGGTGTCCGTCGACCCCGCCGAATTCACCGACAAGCGGGTACTGATCATCGGGCGGGGCAATTCCGCCTTCGAGACCGCCGACAATCTCATCGAGACCGCCGCCGTCATCCACGTAGCCGGGCCCGGCTCGCTCAAGCTCGCCTGGCGGACGCATTTCGTCGGACATCTCCGGGCCGTCAACAACAACTTCCTGGACACCTACCAGCTCAAGTCCCAGAACGCCGTACTGGACGGTGACATTCTCCGCATAAGCCGGAAGCCCGACGGCACCTATGTCGTGAGTGTGAAGTTCTCGCGCGTCGCGGAAGTGGTCAAGGACATCCCGTACGACCGCGTCATCCTGGCCACCGGATTCCGTTTCGACGCCTCGATCTTCGACGACGACTGCCGTCCCGACCTCGTCATCAAGGACCGATTCCCGCAGCTCACCGACGCCTGGGAATCCGTGAACGTGCCCGATCTTTATTTCGCCGGCACCATCACCCAGTCCCTGGACTTCAAGAAGTCGACCAGCGGCTTCATCCACGGCTTCCGGTACGGCGTGAAGGCACTGCACCGCATCCTGGAACGCCGCTACCACGACCAGGAATGGCCGCACACCACGCTGCCCGCCGCCGCGGGCCCCGTGACCGACGCGGTCATCGAGCGGGTCAACCGCACCTCGGCCCTGTGGCAGCTGTTCGGGTTCCTCGGCGACGCGGTGCTGGTCGGCGCCGACGGCGAGGTGCGCTACTGCGAGGAGATCCCGGTGGCACATCTCCACGAAGCGGCCGCCCGGAGCCGGTTCGGCGACCTGGCCTCCTACTTCACGGTCACGCTGGAGTACGGCGCCGACCACGACCGGGTCGACCCCTTCGACATCACCGTCAGCAGGATGCCCCAGCAGGACACCAGCGGCCTCGACGCGCGCTACCTCCACCCCGTGGTACGGCAGTTCCTGCCCGACGGCACCGGCAAGCCGGTCGCCGAGCACCACATCACGGAGAACCTGGAGAACGAGTGGGACAACCCGGACGTCCACGTCGGCCCGCTGCGCTCCTTCCTCGCGTCCCGGCTGTCCGCGGGCGACGACCTCCCGGCCGGCGAGGAAATCGCCGCGCCCCGGGCATGACCGGCTCGCACACCGGCCCGCCGCACGATCCGGCCGAGTCGGCACGCGGAAAACTCAGCCCCGAGCACTACGACTACTTCGCCGGCGGCGCGGGCGAGGAGACGGCGCTCAGGGAGAACGAGGACGCCTTCGGCCGGCTGGCCCTGCTGCCCCGGGTGCTGCGCGGCGGCGCCGGCCGTGACACCCGGGTGAGCGTGCTGGGCCGGGACTGGCCGGCCCCGCTCTTCGTCTCGCCCACCGCCTTCCACCGTCTCGCCCACCCCGACGGCGAACTGGCCACCGCCCGCGCCGCCGCCGCGACCGGCATCCCACTGGTCACCGGCATGGCCGCCACCACCGCCGTCGCGGACGTCGCCGCCGCGGCCCGCGAGGCGGACCCGGGGGCCGTGGTCTGGTTCCAGCTGTATCTGCAACCGGAGCGCGAGGTCACCGCCGAGCTGGTGCTCCGGGCCGAACGGGCGGGCTGCTCCGCACTCGTCGTCACCGTCGACTCACCCGTCTTCGGCCCGCGCACCCGGGACCTGCGCAACGGTTTCCACGACCTGCCGCCCGGTCTCGCGGCCGAGAACATGCGGGACCTGCCCGGTGCGGCACCCGGCACCACCCGCGACATCGCCATGTGGCCGGCCGGCTGGGACGACCTGGCGCGGCTGCGCGAGCTGACCGCTCTGCCCCTCGTCCTCAAGGGCGTACTGCATCCCGAGGACGCGCGGGTCGCCGTCGAGCGGGGCGTGGACGCGCTGGTCGTGTCCAATCACGGCGGACGGCAGCTCGACGCCGCTCCGGCTTCGGTCGAGGCGCTTCGGGCCGTGGCCGAGGCCGTCGCCGGGCGGGTGCCCGTCCTCATGGACGGAGGAGTGCGCCGGGGCACCGACATCGCCGTGGCCCTCGCCCTCGGAGCCCGGGCCGTCGGTGTGGGCCGGCCCGTGCTGTGGGCCCTGGCCACGGGCGGCGAGGACGGCGTACGGCAGGCGCTGACGGCCCTGCGCGAGGACTTCGGCCAGGTGCTCGCCCTCTGCGGCGGACACCGGCCGCAGGACCTCACGGCCGACCAGGTGGTTGCGCGCGGCCTTGCCTACCGGCCCGCGAGAGGAGGACGCGCATGGTGAGCAGGAGAACGGCGGCGGCGCTGGCCGCGGGCGGCGCGCTGCTGCTGTCGTCCCCGGCCTGGCTGCCCGGCAAGGTCGTCGCCCTCCGCACGAAGGTCTTCGCCCGCGTCAACGGCGACGAGGGCATGCTCCTTCCCAACGCCGCGTTCGGCCCCGACCGTTTCCAGGAGGTCTACGGCCATCCGGCCGCCGGGGGCCGGAGCAGGGGCGCGGCACTGTCCGACCTGTTCTGGTACTGGCTCGCGCCCGGCGCCGACGTCCACCAGGAGCACCTGGAAGCCGGACCCCGCTACGACGAGGTCGCCCGGCGCACCCTCGCCCTCCTCTCCGGCCCGTCGGCGCAGCTGTACGAAGCCGCCGCACGGCACACCCGGCAGGCCCTGGACGCGGCAGCCACCGGCCGCGTACGCGCGGTACGGCTGCGCGATCTGATGATGCCGGTGTGGGCCGAGTTCTTCTACGGCCTGGTCTTCGACGAGCCCTGTCCGGCCGAGGCCCGGCGGCTGATCGTCGCCCACGCCGAGGACGTCGTCAACGCCCTCAAATGCACCCGCCCGCGCCACATGCGCCGCAGGAACCGGCTCACCCGCTACCTCCTGCGCCGTCTGGCGGCCGGGGACGTACCGCACGCGCTGCCCGCCGGCCTGACCCGCCGTCAGCAGGCGTACTACCTCCAGGGCACCTTCTTCAACACCGCCGTCGTGCAGATGTCGGAGGCGACGGCCCACCTCCTGCTGGCCCTGGCCCACCATCCGGACGTGCAGGAACGGGTGGCGGCCGGCCCCGACGACGACCGCTACCTGACCCACGTCATGAACGAGACCTTCCGTCTCTACCCGCTGTTCGGGGTGGCCCACCGCATCACCACCGCGGACATCGTCCTCGACGGCCTGCCCACGATCCCGGCGGGCTCCGTCCTGACCTTCAGCTACCCCGACTACCACGCCACCGGCTACACCGACCCCGAACGCTTCGACCCCGAACGCTGGGCGACGCTCTCCGCGAAGAACGCCCACCACATCCCCTTCGGTGTCGCCGCCAACCGTCCCTGCCCCGCCTGGCGCCTCGCACCCGTCGTCATGCGAGCCGCGACCCGCGAGGTGCTGGCCCGGTACGTGCTCGACTCTCCCGTCGGTCACACCCGCTCCATCCCGCACCGCGCTCCTTGCCTGCTCCTCCCCCGGGACCGGCCGGTCCCGGACCGTCTGCGGCGCGTGCTGCGCACGGCGCTGACCGTCCGCGACCGCGCCGAGGACGTCGGACGCAGCCTGCTGCAACTGCTCTTCGGCACCTGGATGGTGCTCGACGCCCGCCGCACCAGGCCCGCCGCGACGTACTTCGCCCGGCACGACACCGAGGGCCGTCCGCTGGACGGCTCGCACGCCTCGTCCGGACAGGCCGCGGCCGCCTGCCCCCGCACCGGCCGCACTGCCTGACAGCGGCAACACCCCCCATACGTCTCCTCACCAAGGAGTCACCGTTGTCGACCACCGAGATGGGCCCGGCGTTCTTCCTCGCCGTGGCCGTCATCCTCACCGCGTGCCGCCTCGTCAGCCGGCTGCTGCGACCGCTCGGCCAGCCACCGGTCGTCGGCGAGATGGTCGCCGGCGTGGCCCTCGGCCCCTCCGTGCTCGGCCTCCTCTCGCCCGGCCTGGAGAAGGCCGTGTTCCCGGACGAGATCCGTCCCGTGCTGTACGTGGCGGGGCAGGTCGGCCTCGTCGTGTTCATGTTCCTGTCCGGATACGAGTTCCGCACCGACCGGCTGCGGTCGGTGGGCCGTACGGCGGTGTCCGTCTCGGCGGCCGGCATCGTCGTGCCGCTCCTGCTGGGCACCGCACTGGCCTGGGCGGCGCACGACGCGGTGGACCTCTACCCGGACGGGATCTCCCCTTCGGTGGGCGCGCTGTTCGTCGGCGTCACCGTGGCGATCACCGCCTTCCCGATGATGGCCCGCATCATCACCGAACGGGGCCTGACGAACACCCGTTTCGGTGCGGTCTCCCTGGCCGCAGGCGCGCTGGACGACGCCGTGGCGTGGGTCCTGCTGGCCGGTGTGCTCAGCATGGCCGGCAGCGGCGCGGACACCTTCCTGCGCGCGGTCATCGGCACGCTCGGGCTCGCCGTGTTCCTCGGGCTCTTCCTCCGCGTGCGGCCCAGCGCTCTCGAACGGGCCCGGCGGCTGTCCGAGGAGCAGGTGCTGCTGGTCACCGTCCTGCTGCTGTTCCTCGCCGCGTGGTACACCGACCGTATCGGCCTGTACGCCGTGTTCGGCGCCTTCAGCCTCGGTGTCGCCTTTCCCCGTGACCCGGTGGTGACCCGCGCGGTGGAGGCCGTCGCACCGGTGAGCCGGATCGTGTTCCTGCCCCTGTTCTTCGCCTACTCCGGCCTCAACACGGACTTCACCCTGTTGTCCGACGGCAAGCTGCTGCTGTTCACGGTGGTCTGTGTGACGGTGGCGATCATCAGCAAGTTCGGTGCCTGCTGGGCCACGGCGCGCCTGCTGGGCGAGCCGCAAACCGTCGCCGTCCGCGTCGGCACGCTGATGAACGCACGCGGTCTGATGCAGCTCATCGCCATCAACGTGGGCCTGTCCGCGGGCATCGCTTCTCCCGCGCTCTTCGGCGTCCTCGTGATCGTCGCCCTGGTGACCACGGTGATGACGGCCCCGCTGCTGGCGCTGCTGGACCACCGCGACCACAGCCGCCGGCCCGACAAGGCTCCCTTGGCCGGGACGGCACCGACTACGAGGGAACCATGACGTCGTCCGGGGGCACGGGCCGTTCCGGGACCGAGTGACGCGCGGCTGGCCCGGCTGGAGCGGGAACTCGCCGAGAGGCCGGCCCGGCACGGCCGATGTCCAGGTCGGCGTGCAGCAGGTGGTGGTCCGAGTGCGGGGTCGGGTGCACACGGTGCCCGAGCGGGACGATGCCCCGCAGGAACACGTAGTCGAACTTGCTCTGCCAGTCGGTGGTCGGGACGCAACCGCCGGTGGACACGGGACGGCACCGGGGGTCCGCGTCCACGGCCCGTTCCCACAGGGGGGCGAGTTCGGGGGCGTCCGGCACGGCGTTGAAGTCGCCGAGGACGATCGCGCGGTCGTACCGGGCGACCTCTGTGGCGAGCACTCTCGCCTGCTCTGCCCGGACCGCTTCCTGACGTCGCTGGGCGAGGTGTGTGGTGAAGACACGGACGGACCGGCCGCCCACCGTGGTGGTGACCGCCATGTACCCGCGGTCCTCCGATCCGCCGTCGGGATACTCCACGCTGACGGGATCCGTCATCGGCGCCGCCGAGAGGACCGCCTGGCCGAAGGCCCCGGGTTTCCACGGCACTCCCCCGCAGCGGCCCCAGTCCCGGAGAACCGGCCCGTACTCGGCGTGGTAGACCAGCCCGTAGAACTTCTTCAGATGGATCCGTATCCGCTCGACATCCCGCACGCAGGCTTCCTGCAGGCCGATCACCTGGGGCGCGTACGTGGCGATCTCCCTTGCCCGGTCGAGGTTGCCCGCGTCGCACGGGTTGCAGATGTTCCACGTCACGACCCGGTCCGGCACGACGGCCCGGACGGCCTCGGCGGGCAGCGGCCTGGCGAAGAGGGCACCGCTCGGCGCGCTGGGGCCGACGAGCACCATGCAGGCCACGGCCAAGGCGCCCGCCGGCATACGTGTGCCTCTGCCGAACACCGTCCCCTCCTCACCCCGCGTTCCCCTGACATCCTGCCGCCGGAGTCGGCCGGGACACATGGCGGGGTGGCCGCCCGCGGCGTGGGCGGCCCGTGCCGCACCGCCGCCACCCGGCACAGCTCCCGGACGGACGCGGTCGCCCCCTCCCGGCCCGGCGACGGTCCTCGAGTATGTCACCACCGCCTCCGAACCGCCGGTGCCGGGGCACTCGTCGCGACCGCTTCTGAGCCCGCGCACCGCCCTTCCGCGTGGCCTGCTCCTCGCCGGCCGGAGCGGCGCCCGGCGCACCGGTACCAGCGCAATCCGCCGGGCTCGATCCGCTGCCGTGGCGCGCTCCGTCGCCCGGAGCGGCGCCCGCGACCCGCGGGATTGTGAGGATGCCGTGGTGACCGAATGGCGACCTGTCGCCGCGTCCCCGGTCTCTCTACTCTCCCGTATCCATGACAACAGAAGACCAGGGAACGACCCGCAGACGGTTCCTCGCCGGTGCCGGAGGCACGGTGGGCGCCCTCGCCTTGTCACCGGGTGCCGCCCGTGCCGCCGCGGCTGCCGCCACCGGCAAGCACGTCGCCGTCCTCGGCGGCGGCGTCGCCGGACTCAGTGCCGCCCATGAACTCGCCGAACGCGGCTACGCCGTCACCGTCTACGAGTACTACGACGTGCTCGGCGGCAAGGCGCGCTCGATGGACGTACCGGGAACCGGCACCGGCGGCCGCAGACCCCTGCCCGGGGAACACGGTTTCCGCTTCTTCCCGGGCTTCTACCGGAACCTTCCGGACAGCATGCGCCGCATCCCCTTCCCCGGCAACGCGAACGGCGTCCACGACAACCTCCGCAACGGCACCGAGGCACTGTTCGCCCGGGAGGGCGGCCGCCCGGACCTGCACTTCCCGTTGCGACGGCTCACCACTCCGCCCGCGCCCGGCGACATCACCCCGTCGTGGATCCGCGACCAGATCCTCTCCGTCCTCGACCTGGGCGGCCGACTGCCCGCGCACGAGGCCGCCTACTTCGCCGGCCGTGTCCTCGTCCACCTCACCAGCTGCGACGCGCGTCGCGAGGACCAGTGGGAGAAGACTCCCTGGTGGCACTTCATCCGCGCCGAGCGGATGAGCGAGGAGTACCGCACGCTCCTCGGCATCGGACAGACCCGCAACCTCGTCGCCACCCGCGCCGAGGTCGCCTCCACCCGCACCGTCGGCCGCGTCATCATCGAGGCGCTGCTGCTGTGGGGCTTGCTCGGCCGCGGCATGGACGGTGACGCGGACATCGACCGGGTCCTCAACGCACCGACGAGCGAGGCGTGGATCGATCCCTGGTCCGCGCACCTGCGCTCGCTGGGCGTCCGGTTCGTCCTCGGCACGCAGGTGCGGGAGGTGCTGTACGACGGTGGGCGCGTCACCGGGGTGAGGGTCTCGGCCCGTGACGGGAGCGACGAACGCACCGTCACCGCCGACCACTACGTCTCCGCCATGCCCGTCGAGCACGCCCGGCGCACCTGGGGTGCCGCGCTGCGCGCGGCCGACCCGCAGCTCGCCCGGTGCGACGCGTTGCAGACGGACTGGATGACCGGTGTGCAGTTCTATCTGCGCACACCGACGCCCGTCGTCCACGGGCACATCAACTGCCTCGACTCGCCGTGGTCGGTGACCGGGATCGGGCAGGCGCAGTTCTGGGACGTGCGGAACTTCCCGGAGGACTACGGCGACGGCCGCGCCCGCGACTGCCTGTCGGCGATCGTCTCGGAGTGGGACAAGCCGGGGATCCTGTACGGCAAGACGGCCCGTGAGTGCACGCGCGAGGAGATCGTCGAGGAGTGCTGGGCGCAGTTGAAGGGCGCCCTGAACGACTCCGGCAAGACGACGCTCACGGACACCGACCGGATCGCCTGGTTCATGGACCCGGCTGTGACGGGGCTCGGCGGCCCCGATCCGCAGAACCGGGAGCCGCTCCTCATCCATCCCGCGGGCACGCTGTACAACCGCCCGTCGGCGAGGACCGCCGTGCCGAACTTCTTCCTCGCCGGGGACTACGTCCGCACCGACGTGGACCTGGCGACGATGGAAGGCGCCAACGAGTCGGCGCGACGGGCCGTCAACGCGCTGCTCAACCGGGACGGCTCGGAGGCCGAACGGTGCCGGATCTGGGAGCTGTACCGCCCCCAGGAGCTGGAGCCCCTCAAGCGCGTCGACGAGGTGCGCTACCGGCTCGGCCTGCCCAACACCTTCGACCTGGGATGAACGGGAAGGCCGCCGCGGCCGGCCCGTGCGCGGTGCGCCGCGATGGAGGAGCGCGTCGTCAGCGGCTGTGCGTGCGGCCGCCTTCGGAAGCACGTGGGCGCCCGTGGCCGACGGCACCTCGACGCCGTCACCCCCGGACCGTTCTCTCCGGCCCGGAGGTGACGGCGTCACGGCGGCCGGAGTTCACCGGTCGGCGATCCGTGGCCCTTGCGGTCACATCGGCGCGCTCCCGGCGGCCGCGCAGGCTGTGCCGTTGAGGGCGTAGGAGCCCGGACCTGCGGTATCGCCGCTGTGGGTGGCCTGGAAGCCGATGTCGACCGAGGCGCCGGGAGCGATGGTGGCGTTGTGGGAGGCGTTCCTGGCCGTCACCCGGCCGGCTGCGGGCGAGTAGTCCGCGTTCCAGCCGGAGGTGATGGTCTGGCCCTCGGGCAGGGTGAAGGCGAGGGACCAGCCGTCGATCGCGGTCGTGCCGGTGTTGGTGATGGTGAGGTTCGCGGTCAGGCCGGTGTTCCACGCGTTCACGGCGCCGGTGACCTGGCAGGTCGCCGTGCCCGGGGACGGTGTGGTCGGCTGGAACTGCGTGAAGAACTTCCAGACCTCCTGCGGCAGCCAGGTCCTGGGCCCGCTGTCGCCCGGGGCCCCGTCCTGCGGAGCGGCGATGTGCCCTTCGTCGAACGCGGCCCAGACGACCGGATGGCCGGCCGAACAGCCCGAGTAGGCGGTGATCCGGTGCGTCAGGCTGCCCTGGGCCGGCTCGGGCGGGTTCTGCGGGGTGCAGCCGTTGTTCCTGACGAACCTGTCCCGCATCGCCCGGCCGCCGGAGATGCCGAGGACGCTGTCCCTCAGACCGTGCACGCCGAGGTAGGCGATGGGCCGGGTGCCGTCGTCACATCCGCTGAGCACCCCGCCGCTCTGCACCGCGACCGCGCGGAAGACCGTCGCGCGGGAACACGCGAGCGAGTACGACATGGCGGCACCGTAACTGAACCCCAGAGCGAAGCGCTGCGTCTGGTCGACGCACAAGTCCGCCTCGATCCGCCTGATCATGTCGTCGACGAAGGTGATGTCCTCCCCGCCGTTGTTGGCCCAGCCGTTGCCGAGCCCCTGGGGCGCGACGAAGACGGCGCTGTTGTCCGCCAGCCGCTGGAGCCCGTAGTAGGCCCAGGTTCCTGTGTCCACGGTGCGGCCGGTGGCGACGTCGGTGGAGGTGCCGCCCAGCCAGTGGAATCCGAAGACCAGCCGGTAGGCGCGGTTGCGGTCGTAGCCGTCGGGGATCCGCAGGATGAAGCTGCGGTTCTTGCCACTGCTCTGGATCGTGTACGTACCGCTCGTCAGCGTCGGGGCCTTGCCGCATCCGGGACTCGCGGCAGCGGCGCCGGCGGGTGCGGCGGCGGCGCGGCCCGGTGCCGTGCCGCCCATGCCGAGGACCAGCAGTACCGCGACCAGGGCGGGCCACAAGAGGGACCTCGTCCTTGTCATCGTGCACCTCACCTTCCGTTCGGGCATCTCCTTGTGCCGGGTCAGGACGTGGCAGGGGTGAACTGCCACCAGTCGACGTTGAACAGGTAGCCGCTGCCGCCGGTGAACCGCAGGTAGAGGTCCTGGGTTCCCGTGGCGCCGCTGACCGGGCAGGTCACCGACGTCCAGACCTGCCAGCCACCGGTGGGGGGCACGGCGCACCGGCCCACGAGCGTCCCGCTCGGGGAGCCCAGCCGCAGTTCGACGGTGCCGCCGCCGCTGCCCGAGGCCACGCGCGCGGTGAAGGAGGACGCGCCCGGCCCGAAGGCCACGCCCTTGACCTTGAGGTAGTCGCCGTTGTCGATCCAGCCGACATCCCTTCCGCCGTCGCCGGCCGGTTCCGTCTCGATCCCGGACCCCCAGGCGATCGTCTCGGCCTCCTGGCGTACGTACGGGTCGAGCGTGCCGACCTGCGGTGCGCCGGTGTTCGTCATCCCGATCGTCGGGATCGTGCCGTCGGCGTTGTAGGAGAACCGCTCCACCGCGACCGAGCGGGTGAAGCCGCCGCCGCCCGGCAGCGCGCCATTGTGGTAGAAGAAGTACGAATTGCCCTTGAAGTCCACGATCCCGGGATGGTTGGTGAAGCTGCTGCCCTGGGTGGGCATGACCGTCCCGCGGTAGGTCCAGGGCCCGGTCGGACCGGGCGCCGTGGAGTAGGCGATGAACTCCGAGCAGCACTTGGCCGCGAACACCAGGTAATACAGACCGTTGCGCTTGTAGACCCAGGGTCCCTCCTCGTACAGCGTGGGACGGTTGGGATCGCCGGTGCGGGTGCCGAACCCCGCGGTGGTGAGCGGGATACGGGTGGGGCCGCCCGAGTAGGAGGTCATGTCGGCGTTGAGCTTGACGTACCACAGATTCGGGTTGCCCCAGTACAGATAGGCCTGGCCGTCGTCGTCGATGAAGACGGTCGGGTCGATCTCGCCGTTCTCCACCAGCGGATGGCCGAGGGCGTCCCGGAAGGGGCCGGTGGGGCGGTCCGACACCGCCACGCCGATGGCCATCCGGCCGGTGGCCCGATTCTTCACCGGCACGTACCAGTAGAACCGGCCGTTGCGCTGCACGGCCTGGCCCGCCCAGGCGTCGGCGGACGCCCAGCTGAAGGTGGCCAGGCTGAGCGGTGAGCCGTGGTCGGTCCAGTTGACCATGTCGGCGGAGGACCACACACGCCAGTCCTTCATGGTGTAGTAGGTGGAGCCGTCCTCGTCGTGCCCGGTGTAGAGGTAGACCCGTCCGTCATGGACCAGCGGGGCCGGGTCCGCGGTGTAGACGTGCTGCACGATCGGGTTGTCGGCCCTGGCCGCCGTGGGCCCCACCGCGGCGGGGACGACGGCGAACGCCAGCAGGAGACTCACGGTCCAGGCGACCGCCCGGCCGAGCCTCGTGCCGGTGGCGGACGACCGCCGGAGTGCGATCGTCATCGTGGCCTCCTCGGGACGTCGGCGGATGGATGAGCTGCCGGCCGGTGCGCGATGTCCCTCATGGGCGGGACCACTTCTGGCCGGCCTGGCCGTTGCAGGTCCACAGGACCAGCGGGGTGCCGTTGGCAGTGCCGGACCGGTCCGCGTCGAGGCACAGTCCGGCGTGGACGTTGCGGATCGATCCGTCGGAGCCGAGGGTCCACTTCTGGTTGTCCTGGCCGTTGCAGGGCCAGGTGACGACACGGGTGCCGTTGGCGGTGCCCTGGTCGTAGGCGTCCAGGCACTTGTCGCCGTAGACGCGGATCTCGCCACCGGCCCAGGTGGTCCACTGCTGGTTGGCGGCGGTGTGGCAGTCCCAGAGCAGTACCGTGGCACCGGCGGCGGTGGAGGCGTTGTCCACGTCCGCGCAGCGGCCGGACGCGTTGCCCCGCAGACGCGAGGTGGTGGCGGCCAGCGGAGTGCCGCCGGTCACCCGGAACACGGCCACGCCGTGCGCGGGGACGTTCGCCGAGATCTGCCCGGTCGTGCTCGACGTACCGCCGGTCCACAGGTCCGTGAGGGTGAACGGCCCGCCGGACAGGCCCACTTGCGCGGCCGAAGTGGTCACCGTCGCGGCGCCCGCTCCCCTGTTGAACAGGCCCACCGCGACCGAACCGTCCGAGAGCGGCTTGGCGAACACCTCGGTGGCACCGTCGTCGCGCACCCTGCGCCCTCCCGCGCCCAGCGGATCCTGGTTCACCGCCAGCAGACGCGGATTGCGCAGGATGGCACTCACGTCGGCGGACATGGTGCGGATGTCGTTGCCGGCCATGAGCGGCGCACCCAGCAGGGCCCACAGGGCGAAGTGGGAGCGGGACTCGGTCAGTGACAGGCCCGGGCGGCCGACGACCAGCATGTCGGGGTCGTTCCAGTGTCCCGGGCCCGACTGCGCCGCCAGCGGCGCGGTGACGTCCAGGACGTTGCCGACGCCCATCGGATAGCTGTTGGTGTTGCCGTTCTGCCAGATGTCGAGCAGGTCCTCGGTCGTCCGCCACAGGTCGGCGACCTCACCCCAGTTGTAGGTGGAGCCGGTGATGGCGTGCAGGCTGTTGGGGTTGATGCTGTAGACGATCGGCCGTCCGGTGGCGCGCAGGGCGTCGCGCATCAGGGTGAACCGTGCGACCTGCTCGTCACGCGTACCGCTGGAGGAACACCAGTCGTACTTCAGGTAGTCGACGCCCCACGAGGCGAACGCGGCGGCGTCCTGGGCCTCGTGCCCCTTGCTGCCCGTGGACCCCGGGTAGCCGCCCGTGGCCTGCGCGCAGGTGCGCTCGCCCGGCACCTGGTAGATGCCGAACTTCAGTCCCTTGCCGTGGATGTAGTCTCCGAGCGCCTTCATGCCGCTGGGGAACTTGGTCGGGTTGGCCCGCAGGTTGCCCGCCGCGTCCCGCTGCGGATCGAACCAGCAGTCGTCGACCACCACATACCGGTAGCCGGCGTCTCGCATGCCCGAGGACACCATGGCGTCGGCGGCCTGACGGACCTGGGTCTCGGTGACTCCGCATCCGAAGCTGTTCCAGCTGTTCCAGCCCAGCGGCGGGGTGAGCGCCGGGCTGCCCGGCGCGGCCGAGGCGGTGGAGTGAGAGGCGGCCGTGAGGGACGCGGTGACCGTCAGCACGGCGGTCGCGAGGAGGCGCAGCAGTCGTCCGCCTGGTTGTCTGGGCACCAGGGACTCCTTTCCCGGGAGGACATCACGTCATGAACGAGAGGGCGCGCGGTGTGACGCGCAGGATGTCAGGCTCATGACATTAAGTTTTTCGAAGGTTCGCAATTTCGAACAGCATTCGGAAAGTCGGGCCTCACGGATACTAGAGAGACCTCCGAACATGTCAACACCGTCCGGCCTCCCGGCTCCGCCGTCCAGCCGGTGAAGGCTGCGCATGCGCGCCGAACTGCGCCATCCCGTCAAAGGGTCAGGAGAGACGCGACAGCCGAGCCTGCGAATGTTTCGGCGTAAGTGACGAATCCTGCGAGGAGGATTGACGAGATCCGTCGGCCCTCTATCATCCAGGTTGGTCGATGGGTCAATCCATGTTCGATATCGCGAACCCAAGGGCCGATCCGGCGGCGACCACACCCACCGTCTCCAGGCGCGACGCGCCTGCGCGGCCTGACAACGCACACGGCGCAAGAGACTCCCCTCCTCGCCTCAGCCCTCACTCGCAGAAGTGGACGTCCGTATGAGAAGGTCCTGGATTCTCACCCTGGTCACGCTCGTCGCTGCCGCGCTCGGGGTCACGGCGGCAGGTGTGTCGTCTGCCTCCGCCGCCTCCAACACACCCTTGCGTCTCATGCCGTTGGGCGACTCCATCACCTGGGGCGTGGGAAGCAGTACGGGCAACGGTTACCGGGGACCGTTATGGAACAAGCTCGCGGCGGACGGCCATCCGCTGGACTTCGTGGGCACGTTGCGGAACGGTTCGATGTCCGACCCCGACACCGAAGGCCACTCCGGCTACAAGATCCACCAGATCGCCGCACTCGCCGACGCGTCACTGACCCGCTACCGGCCCAACGTCGTGACGCTGCACATCGGCACCAACGACCTCAACGAGAGCTACCAGGTCTCCACCGCCACCGCCCGGCTGCGGTCGCTGGTCGACCAGGTCACCGCCGCCGCCCCCGACGCCACCGTCCTCGTGGCCTCGCTGGTCGTGTCCACCAGCGGCTCGGAGGAGCGGTACCGTGCCGCGTACAACCAGGCCGTCCCCCAGCTCGTACGGGAGGAACAGGCCGCGGGCAAACACGTCGCGTACGTCGACATGAGCGGCCTGACCACGGCCGACCTGGCCGACGCCCTGCACCCCAACGACTCGGGCTACCAGAAGATGGCCGACGCCTTCCAGCGCGGCATCCAGGCCGCGGACGGCGCCGGTTGGCTGAAGAACCCCGCTCCCGCCCCGGCACGCGTGCAGTCCGGCATCGCCGGCAAGTGCCTGGACGTCAACGGCGCCAACAGTGCCGACGGGACCGCCGTCCAGATCTGGGGCTGCGGCGGCGGCGCCAACCAGGTCTGGTCCGCCTACACCGACGGCACGCTGCGCTCCATGGGCAAGTGCCTCGACGCCGCCGGCGGGGGCACGGCAAACGGCACCAAGGTGCAGATCTGGTCCTGCCACGGCGGCGCCAACCAGGTCTGGCAGCCCTACAACGGCGGCTACCGCAACCCCGCCTCCGGCCGCTGCCTCGACGATCCGGGCTTCTCCACGGCCGACGGCACGCAGCTCCAGCTGTGGGACTGCACCGGCGGCGCCAACCAGAAGTGGACCACGCTGACCGCCGGATGACCTCGGCTCGTACACCACCGGCCGCGGAACCGCTGGTGGCCGGTGGCGTCGGCTCGGGTGCGCAGCCGGTGGCCACGACGACCTCGTCCGAGAGACCGTTGCGGGCGCGGCCCTTGGCTCGCGGATGCGCCGGCAAAGGGCGACATTAGGCGTTCACGTCACCGCCGTCAACACTGTGCCGAGCTTTGTCTCCGCGCCCTACACTGAGCCGCGTGACCGGGACAGAGACCAAGCCCTCGACGGGCCGGGAGGACGGGGCCGCGGCGTCCGCGCGGCCGCAGACGCTGATGCTGAGCTTCCTGGGCCTGTACGTCCTGGAGCACGGCAGCGCGGTCTACTCGGGCAGCGTCATCGACGTGTTCGCGCGCGTCGGCGTCTCCGAGGACGCGGTGCGCTCCACGCTGACCCGGATGGTCAAACGCGACCTGCTGGCCCGTCACCGCCGTGGCCGCAAGATGTACTTCGGGCTCACCGCGCGCTCCACCGAGGTGCTGCGCGACGGCCACGACCGCGTCTGGGGCGCGGGCGCCGTCAACCGCGACTGGGACGGCACCTGGACACTGGTCGGCTTCTCGCTGCCCGAGGCCTGGCGCAGCCAGCGCCACGACCTGCGCTCGCGCCTGGTGTGGGCCGGCTTCGGTCCGCTGCAGAACGGCCTGTGGATCGCGCCGGGCCACCTGGACGTCCCCGCCGTCGTCGCCGGGCTCGGCCTGGAGGACCACCTCAACGTGCTGCGCGGGCACGCGGCCGAACCGACCGAGGCCGCCCAGCTGCTGCACCGGGCCTTCGACACGGCCGGCATCGCCGAGCGCTACCGCGCCTTCCTCGACCAGTGGGACCGCCCCGCCCCCCTGCCGTCCGCCCCTGACGACCTGGCCCGGCAGCTCCTGCTGCACACCGACTGGCTGCAGGTCGTCCGCTCCGATCCACGCCTGCCCGTGGAGCACCTTCCCGCCAACTGGCCCGCCATCCACGCCGAGCACGTCTTCCGCACCCTGTCCGCCCGGTACGACGCACCGGCCAAGCAGCTGGCCGACGCGGTGCTGGACACCCTCCCGGCGGAGCCGGCGGCCGGTCAGGACTGAGTGAGGCGGGGCACGGCAGGACAGCCCACGGGCCGCCGCGCCGACGCGGCCGCGGGCGGCCGTACGGCCGTCATCCGCAAACGTTCGTCACTTCATTGACCGCCGTCCACAATCAGCCCTATATTCGGCGCACCCGCCGCTGGCAGCGAGGCTCCGCGGACCTTCCGCCACGCCGTCCGCCTGCCCATCGGCGGTCACGGACACCAGCACGGCCGGCACAGCCCGCCGAACAGCACCCCCAGGCGCCCTTCGGCGGTCGTCCCCCCGCCCGCACGCACCTCGTACACCTACCGGTACACACACGCCGCATCCGTTCGAGAACGCCTTCCGCACAGACACGCCGCATCCGCCGTACAGCTCCATCCGCCGTACAGAGATGAGCCCTCACATGCCGAAGTCCGCGCTCGGCGCGGCCGCGCTGGCCGCCACCCTCGCTCTCGCCGCGGCAGCCCCCGCCGCCGCGCAAGCCGACACCCCGCAGACCACCGCACCGGCCGCCGCCACGCGGCACCTGACCGGGCGCCTGCCGGATGGCGCGAGCTGGATCGCCGACCTGCCCGCCCACTGGAACGGCACCCTGCTGCTGTTCAGCCACGGCTACGGCCCCACCACCGCCCAGGACGCGCCCTCCCCGGCCGCGGGCCAGGCCCTCCTGGCCGAGGGCTACGCGCTGGCCGGCTCCTCCTACGACCCGAACGGCCCCTGGTGGGCACTGGAGAGCGCCGAACGCGACCAGCTCGCCACCCGGGAGGCGTTCGCCTCCGCCGCCGGCCGCCCCGCCCGCACCCTGTCCGTCGGACAGTCCATGGGCGGCCTGGTCAACGCCCAGCTCGCACGGGACGCCGACGGCGCCATCGACGGCGCCCTGGGCCTGTGCGGCCTGGTCGCCGGCGGCGTCGACCTGGACAACTACCAACTGGACGCCGAGTACACCATCGCCTCCCTGCTCGCTCCGGACGAGCACCTGGACCTGGTGGACTTCGCCGACCAGGACGCGGCCGCCGCGACCGCGGCCCGGCTCACCGCCGCCGTGGAACGGGCCCAGACCACGCCCGCCGGCCGGGCGCGGATCGCGCTCGCCGCCGCGTACCTCAACCTGCCCGACTGGGCCCCCGGACAGAACCCGCCCGCGCCCGGCGACGCCGAAGGGCAGGAGGCCCAGCAGTACGCCTGGTTCGCCCAGGGCGTGCTGTCCTTCATCGGGCCCGCGCGCTACTCCGTCGAGCAGTCGGCAGGCGGCAACACCTCCTGGAACGCGGGCGTGGACTACGCCGGCCTGCTGCGCTCCTCCGAGCACGCCGACGAGGTCCGGGCGCTGTACCGGACGGCGGGACTGGACCTGCGCGCCGACCTCACCGCCCTGACCCGCGGCGCCCGGGTGCACGCCGACCCGCAGGCGGTGCGCCGCCTTCAGGCCACCTCCACCGCCGGACAGGGCCTGGCCGTGCCGCTGCTGAACCTGCACACCACCTCCGACCAGCTGGTCCCCGTGCAGCAGGAGAACGCGTTCGCCGCCCGGGTACGGGCCGCCGGTGACGGCGCCCTGCTGCGCCAGGCCTACGTCGCCCGCCAGGGCCACTGCAACTTCACCGCCGCCGAGGTCGTCGCGGGCGTGCACGCCGTGGAGCACCGGGTGGCCTCGGGCCGCTGGGACGGCGCCACCGCGCCGGCCGCCCTCCAGCGCGCCGCGCAGGCGCTCGGCCTCGGCGGAGCGGCCTTCGTCCCCTACCGGCCCACGCGCCTCGTCGTCGGCCGCTGACACACCTGCTGCTCCTCCGACCTTTCTCCCGCCGCCGGCCTTCCACCCCTGGACCCGCCATGTCGCTGACCGACCCCCTCCCCTCCGCGCAACCCGCCGGCCCCGCGCCGGGCCGGCTGCCGCTCGGCACCCTCGTCGCCGGCTGCCTCGCGGTCTGCCTCGCCCAGATCGCCCTCGCCGTGCCCGCCACCCTCAACGGCCTCTTCCAGGAGGACCTGCATCCGATCGGCTCCCAACTGACCTGGATCTCCGACGCGTTCTTGCTGCCGGTGACCGTGCTGGAACTCACCTTCGGCGTCCTGGGCGACCTGTTCGGACGCAAGCGGCTGCTCGTGGGCGGCTCCGTCCTGGTCGTCGCGGGCGAGGCCGTCTCCGCCGTGAGCGACGGCGTCCACCTGCTGTGGGTCGGGCAGGTGGTCTCCGGCCTCGGCGCGGCGGCGCTCTTCCCGACCTCGCTCGCCATGATCGCGGCGGGCACGCACAGCCACCGGGACCGGGCGCGCGGCATCACCGTGTGGGCGGCCGCCCTGTCCACCGGCGGGTTCGTCGCCCCCGTCATCGGCGGCGTCACGGGCAGCCACGACTCCTGGCGCGCGGCGTTCGTGGTGGTCGTGGTGATCGCCGCGGCCAGCACCGTGGTCAGCCTGCTGGGTGCCGAGGACTCCCGGGCGCCCGAGGGCCGCTCGCTGGACCTCGGCGGGCAGCTCACCGTCGGGATCGGCCTGTTCGCGCTGTTGTACGCGGTCATCCAGGGCCCCACGGACGGCTGGGGCTCGGCCCCGGTCGTCGTCGCGTTCGTGGTCGCCGCGGTGTTCGTCGTGCTCTTCGTCGTCGCCGAGCGGCGCGCCCGTTCGCCGCTGCTGCGCCTGGACCTGTTCGCCAACCGGGCGTTCGCGGTCGCCTCGGTCGTGGCGGTCGTGGGCATGTTCAGCTTCCTGGGCACCGCCTACGCCACCAGCATCCGGCTCGGCCCCGTGCAGCACCAGAGCCCGCTGCGCACCTCCGTGGCCTTCCTGCTGCTCAACGGCCTGACCCTGGTCCTGGCCCCGCTGACCTCGCGGCTGCTGGAGCGAGTGAGCGGGCGCTGGATCCTCACCGCGGGCCTGGCGCTGATGGCCGCCGGCGACTTCCTCGCCGCGACGCTGCCGGTGGCGGACCGGGCGCTGACCTCGCTGGTGCTGCCGCTGGGACTGGTCGGCGCGGGGTTCGCGCTCACCGTCTCCTCGATCACCGCCACCGCCGTGAACACGGTCCCGCTGCGCTACGCCGGTATGGCGAGCGCCTCCACCAGCCTGCTGCGCGACTTCGGCTTCACCCTGGGCCCGGCGGTCATCGGCGCCGTCGCGCTCAGCCGCGCGGGCTCGCTGTTCAGCTCCGACCTGCGCCATTCCGCGCTGAGTCCGCAGGTGAAGGCGGCCGCGGCCGAGGTCGCCGCGGAAGGCGGCCCGCTGGCCGTCAACTCCCTGCCGGCCACCACACCGCCGGGCGGTGCCGCGCCGCTGGCGCTGCGGGCGCTCGGCCACGGGTACGCGCTGGGCTTCACGATCTGCGGCGCGGCGGCGCTGGTCTCCTGCCTGCTGGCCCTGATCGCCCTGCGCCGTACGGACACCCCGCGGCACACCGGCACGACCGCGCCCACGGTCCCCGAGACGGCGACGACCGCCTGAGCCACCGGGCCGGCGCTGCCCCGGCGCACGATCCGCCGCGGCTTCCGCGCCTCCGCGGCACGATCGGCGCCGAGCGGCTCGGTCACCACTCGACGAGCAGCCTTGACACACCGCGCGTCGCGAGGCCCTCCCGCCATACCAGGGCCCCGTCCCGGGGTGCGAGTCGCAGGCCGGGGAAACGCTGCCGCAGACGGGTCAGCGCGATCCTCATCTGCAGCAGGACCAGCGGCGCGCCCATGCATCGGTGGGCGCCGTGACCGAACGTGAGGTGTGCGGGCCGGCGGGCGTCGCTCCGCACGGCCGGTGTGCGGAACACGCCGGGATCGTGGTTGCAGTGCAGCAAGGAGACGATGACGGCCTCTCCTTTTCGCACCCTCGTCTCACCCAGCACGAGATCCTCGACGGCCACTCGGGGAAAGGTGATGGGTGTGGACGGCGTCTTGCGGAGCAGCTCGTCCACCAGCTCCTCCACAAAAGCCCCGCCGGGCGCGTCGCCGGTGAGCAGTTCGAGGATGGCGAGGCTCAGTTGATGGGCGGTGGTCTCGTAACCGGCCATGAGAAGTGCCAGTCCGAGATTGATCAACTCGATGCGGGAGATCTCACCCGACTGCTCGGCCCGCACCAACGCGCTCAGGAGATCCGGCCCGGGCGCGTCTCGCTTGCCGTCGATCAGTGAGGACATGTACTGGACGAGCGTCAGGACATGGCGGCCTCTTGCGCCGACCCTCCGAGACGTCATGTCGAACAGGGCGGTCACGGCGGCGTCGAAAACGGGCCGGTCCGTGACCGGCACGCCGAGCAGTGAACTCAACGCGACCATCGGAAGCGGCGAGGCGTAACCGCTGACCAGGTCGGCGCCCGGCCCCGCGGCCTGTACCCGGTCCAGCAGCGCGTCGGCGGCCTCCTCGATGACCGCCGCCTGTGCGGTGACCCGAGTGCCGGTGAACGCCGCTGCGGCGACCCGGCGCAGCCGGGCGTGGTCCGCGCCGTCCAGACTCATGATCGAGTTGGGCGAGAGGTCGACGGATCCCCATTTCGGAGCATCGGGGTGGGTGGCGGCAGCTCTGCTGAGACGTGTGTCGGCCAGCGCGGCGCGCCCCAGGGCGTAGTCGGTGACCAGCCACATGTGATCACCCGTGGGCATCCGCACCCGCTGGACGGCCGCCCGTGGCGGCGCTGCCAGAAAGGACGGCAGTGGGCCGGTCTGGCAGTGCTCGAAAGTGCCGGACATGGTCGATGACTCCTCGGAAGGGGCGCGCCGAGCCGGCCGGGCAGATCCTTCTCCGGCGCCCGGAGAGTGACCAGTTGTCCGGCCTGCGCGGTCTCGGTGGACGGATCGGCGTCCGGATGTGCCTCACCTCGTCAGCCGGACGTGGGCACCGAACTGCGTCGGCCCGCTGACCCGGGCCCCGCGGGACAGGACGAGGTCCCGGAGGCGCTGCGGCAGGCAGTCGTCGAAGCGGAGGTGGTCCGGCACCGTGACACCGGCGGTACGCAGCGGTGTCGCGATCTCGCGACAGGTGGTGCTGAGCCAGTCGAGAACCGCGGAATCGCCGGAGCCCGCCACCGGCACCCAGGTGGCCACCTCCGGGCGCTGGAGGCCGGCGTCGAGGAACGTCCGGGCGAGGCGGGGACCGAAGTCGGGGACGGCGCCGGTCGCCAGGAAGGGCTTGGGCCACAGCGCGTAGTACTGGTCCCACTCCGGCAGCGGCGGATGGGACGGCGAGGTGTTGGTGAAGTCCATCTCGTGCATGACGACGATTCCGTCCGGTTTCAGCAGGGAAGTCAGACGGCGGAGCGCCGGCGCGGGATCGGGCAGGTACATCAGGATGTACCTGCCGACCAGGACATCGAATTTCTCCGGCCAGGTGAAGCTGCCGATGTCCGCGACCTCGTACCGCACCGAGCGCGCGAGACCCGCGTCACGCGACCGGATCCGCGCCTTGCGGACGCTCTCGGGGTCACGATCGATTCCCACCACGTGCCCGCCGGGCCCGACCAGACCGGCTGCCAGCAGGGAGACGTCGCCCGGTCCGGCGCCGATGTCCAGGACGTTCATCCCCGGGCGTATTCCGGCCGACCGCAGCGTGCGCTCGGTGAACGGCGAGACCGCCTTGTTCTGCAGGGACAGTCTTCGGTGCTCGCTCTCGGAGTGACCGAGCAGGTATGCGCCGTGGTGCGCCATGAGAGGCCTCCAGGACCGGTCGTGCGGGCTGTCGTCCCCACGGCGGGTGGCCAGGGGGCTCCGTGGGCCTGCGGCATGTGGTGCCCTGTCGCGGGCGCGCGGTGTGATCCGGTGTTCCGGGTCCGTCATGCGCCGGAGCGGAACGTGCGGGTGTCGGGGGGTGGCGGGCGGCGCAGCGCCTTGCCGCTGGAGGTACGGGCGATTCCGCCCCGGCGCACGAACGTGATCGCGTCGGGTGTGACGCCCAGCTCGGCCATGACGCGCGCGCGGATGCGTCGCGTCGTGGCACGACGGCCCACCTCGTCCTGCTGCGTCGTCTCGACGACGAGCCCGAGCCGGCCTCCCTCGTCGCTCCAGATCTGTTCGGCTAGGACGCCGTGGACGGGGAGGCCCGGCGTGTCCCGCACCACCGCCTCGATGTCGCTCGCCCAGTGGTTCGCGCCGAAGACGATGATCACCTCTTTCGCGCGGCCCACGATGTACAGCTCGCCGTCGTGCCACAGTCCCAGGTCACCGGTCGTCAGCCAGCCGCCCGGCAGGAGGACGCGACGGCTCTCCTCCGGGTGATGGTCGTACCCGGTGCTGGAGACGGAGGCGCCCCGGACCTCGATGGCGCCGACCGTGCCGGCCGCGGCCGGTGCGCCGGCCGCGGTGGTGAGACGGACCTCGGTACGCCGCACCGGCGTTCCCACGCTGACCAGTTCGCGATACGGCCCGGCACCGGAGGACGCCGGTACGTACCGGCCCCGGTTCAGTTCGTCCCGGTCGGCACGCAGCACCTTGGTCGGCCGGCCGACCGGCGGAAAGGCGACCGCCAGGGTCGCCTCCGCCAGTCCGTAGGCCGGCAGGAAGACGTCCTTCGCCAGTCCGGCGGGCGCGAAACGCTCGGTGAAAGCGTCCTGGAGCCGCCGGTCGACCGGCTCGGCGCCGTTCACCGCGATGCGCCAGCGGGAAAGGTCCAGCCCGGCCAGCGGCCCCGCGTCGCGTCGCAGGACGTACCGGTAGCCGGAATCCGGAGCCATGGTGTAGGTGGCACCCAGCCGTCCCATGGCCTGGATCCAGTCCCCCGGGTTGCGCAGGTAGTCCTCGGGCGGCAGCAGATGGGTGTCGACATCGTGCAGCAGCGGTGTCAGGAAGGAGCCGACCAGCCCCATGTCGTGGAAGAGGGGCAGCCAGGTGCAGCCGACGTCGGACGCGGTGAGCCGGGTGCCACGGGCGATGGCCTCCACCGCGGCCGCCACGTTGCCGTGGCTGAGCACGACGCCCCGTGGCTCACTGCTGGTTCCCGACGTGTACTGGACCACGGCCTGGTCCGACGCCGTCCGTGCGACGTGCGCGGTGCCCGGCTCGGTCACCTCCGGCACCAGGAGGACGTCGACCGGGCGGTCGCCGGTGGACAGTCCCGGACCGAGCAGCGGGAGCACGGCGGGAGCCGTCAGCACGGTGCGGACCCGTGAGCGGCGCAGTGCGGCGGCGGTGCGCCGGAGGTAGGCGTCGGACGACCCGAAGGGAGCGGGTCCGGGCAGTGGCACGGCGACGGCGCCGGCCCCGAGCACGCCGAAGAAGGCACGTGCGAAGTCCAGCGACGTCGGCAGGACCAGGGCAACCCGCTCGCCGGGCTCCACTCCTCGGGACAGCAGGCCCGCCGCCACCCGTCCGGCCTCGGTGAAGAGGTCGGTGCAGGACAGGGCGTGGCCGTCCCGGCCCCGGCGCAGCACGTGCAGGCCCCGCCCGGACCTGCGTGCGGCGACGTGACCTAGCGCCGCGAAAAGGGTCACGACACCGGCTCCGGGCCTGCCTCCGCGATCACCCCGGCGACCGCTGCCGCGAACTCCCGCACGGTGCTCGTCTCGAAGACGATGTGGTCCTCCACCTCGATGTCGTAGTGCTGCTCGATCTCGAGCACGATCTGGAGCGCGTGTATGGAGTCGAAACGCGGCAGGGAGCGCAGATCGGCGTCCACGTCCACCTCCTCGACCGTGACGCGCAGTTGCTCGGCGACGATGTGGCGGACTGTTCGTTCGATGTCGGTGACACCCACCTGTGGCATGGCGTGTTGTCGTCCTGTTCTGTGAGGCCGACGCGTCGGCGGAGCGGTCGGGGGCGGACGCCGGGACGGCCGGTCAGCGAGCGCCGGGCCGGCGGGCCAGGTCGCGCAGCTTGGCCTTGATGTCCCGCGGCGTCTCCAGCGAGTGGTCGTCCGCCAGGAGCCGGACGATCGACATCACCTTGGCGTCGGCGGCGTCCACCGAGTCGCGCTGGAGGGTCTCGATCCGGCGGATGCCGGCCGAGGACGTGGAGTGCGGATAGAACATGCCCGCCGGATGCTTGACGCCGTTGCGCCGGTCCGCGAGCCAGATGTAGGCCATGCTCAGCGCGGCGGTCCGATGGACCGGGTCGCCGTCGCACAATTCCCGCATGAAGACCGAGAACGCACGGCAGTGCCGGGCCTCGTCCCGGGCCAGAAGCCGCCAGATCTTGCGGATCACCGGCTCCGGCGCATGGGCCGCGAGCGACTTGTAGAGGGCGGACGCGCGTGACTCCGAGATCACGTTCATCATGAGGGTGGCGGAGCGCACCTCTCCCTGCGGGTACGGCTGGCGTTTGTAGAGAGCGTGCTTCGAACGGAGCCTGACCCCGATCCGGTCCAGATAGCGGGCCTGGACCAGCGAGTGACGAGTTTCCTCCGCACCCCATTGCAGGACCCAGGAGGAGAAGCTGACCTCGTCCTGCCACTCCCGCAGGAAGTTGTGGGCACCGGGCAGGGTGCCGAACTCGATCACGGCCGCCTCGGTGAGGAAGTCCACGGTCCGTTCGTCCAGCGTGCCGCGCTCGATGCGGTCCAGGTCCACCTCGGTCCAGTCCCAGCGGGTCGTCTCGAACCAGTCGAAGATCTTGTTGAACGTCATGTCGAGGTAGTAGTCGGTGTAGAGGTCGTCCGTCATCAACGCGCGGTGTGCCCGCAGGGCCAGTTCGACCGAGGCGGTGAGCCCCTCGGGCGCCACCGCGGCGGGCCGCACGATGTCCTCGACGTCCAGTGCTTCCGCCCAGGCGGGAACCGGGCCGGCCGTGCCGGGTCCGACGACGTACACCCGGGTCCGGTCGAACCTCGTGTTCGACCGCAGGGCCCGGACGGCGGGCAGCGGCTCGGCGTCCGCGTCGATCCACACCGCCGCGAGGTCGGCTGACGGGTCGAACTCGTGCAGGTAGCGCTGCCAGTCGGCGTGTGCCGGCCGGTCCACGACGATGTCACCGAAGGCGGGCACGGTGAGCTGTTCGGCGCGGGAGGCGGCGGCGGTGGGTGCCAGGAGGGCGATTACGGGCGTGGTCACGGGGGGCGTCCTCTCTGTGGGTCGGGCGCGGCCGGCGAGCCTTCCGCCGCGCGGTGCGTGCCGCTCGGCGCCGCGAACGTGCGTGCCGCGTCAGCGTGGTCCGGTTCCCGCGGCGGGGCCGAGGAGCACGGGGAGCGCCTCGATGCTGTTGCTGACGAACGAGGGCACGGGCCGCACGGTCCACGTGCCGGACGGCGCCGGCCGCACGTCGGGAAAGCGCTGGAAGAATCCGGCCAGTGCCGTCTCGAGCTGGAGGCGCGCGAGGTGGATGCCGACACAGAAGTGCGGACCGTACCCGAAGCCGAGGTGGCCGGCCTGTCGGCGGCGGACGTCGAAGCGTTCGGCGTCCGCTCCGTGGTGCTCCGGGTCGCGGCCCGCCGACCCGAAGGACGCGAGGATGGCTTCTCCGCGGCGGATCGTCTCGCCTCCTATGGCGACGTCCTCGAGCGGATAGCGCATCGGGAACTGGTTCACCGCGCCGTTCCAGCGCATCGTCTCCTCGACCACGGCACTCCACGGGACCTCTCCGGCGCGGACGGCCGCGAGCTGCCCGGGATGGGTGAGCAGCGCGTGGCAGGCGTTGACGAGGACGTTGATGACGCTCTGGTGGCCGGCGAAGAACATCAGCAGGATCATGCCGTGCAGTTCGCTGTCGCTGAGCCGGTCGTCTCCGGCTCGGCGGGCGGTGAGCAGCGCGCTGATGAGGTCGTCCCCGGGGGCGCCGCGACGTTCCGCCACGATCTCCCGCAGCAGCGCTTCGATCCGTCCGTCGATCTCCAGGACCTGTTCCGGGGTGTTGTTCGTACGGGTCTGCATGCCGGTGAGCACGTGCAGCAGACGTCGCTTGCGCTGCGGGACGCCCAGCAGATCCGAGATGACGGTGGTGGGGATCGGATAGGCGAAAGCCTTGCGGAAGTCCACCGGCCGGTCCCGCGGCAGTGCGGCGAGCCGGTCGAGGAGCGCGTCGACGAGTTGTTCCACGCCCGGGCGCATGGCCTCCACCCGTGCCGGGGTCAGCGCCTGGTCGACCAGTCCGCGCAACCGCCGGTGATCCGCGCCGTGTGAGTTGATGACGCTGTCGGTCGCGACGAAGCCGGTCAACGGCCACCCGTCCGGCACTTCGCCGCGGGCCGCCGCCCCCCAGTGCGCGATCCCCTTGGCGATCCTGGGATCCGTCAGCACCCGGCGCAGGTCCGCATGGTGCGGAATCGCCCACGCCCGCACACCACCGGGGAGTCGGACCGGCACGGCTCTGCCCGCCGCTCGCAGGCGGGCGTTCTCCGCGTGCTGGTCCGAACCGTCGACGTCCAGCTCGAACGGGCACCGGGACATCTGCCCGGCGCTTTGCTCGGTCGACTCCACTTCATCTCCCCCTAGGGAAGCACGGCGTGCCGGGACGACTTGTCCGTCAGAAAGCGCACCACGTCGGCACCGAATTCCTCGTACGCCTGGAACAGGAACCCGTGTCCGGTGCCGGGGTAGGTCTTCAGTACGGAACGTGGCATGTGTGACGCCAAAATGGTGCTCTTTTCCACGGCGACCATGGTGTCGAGTTCGCCGTGTGCGACGAGGGTCGGCTGCGTGATCGCCGCAAGCTCCCGGGCGGCCAGCGGATCATGTGCTCCCCAGGCCGCCGCGGCTTCCAACTGGGCCCGCCAGGAAGCTTCGGCGACATCGCCGCCCGGGCCCGTCCGGTGTCGGGACAGGCGGCGGACGTACTCGACGCCGTGCGCCCGGCCGGCCGCGGTCGGCGGGAAGAACAGGTGGATGAGGTCTTTGGGGCTGATCAGCTCTTTGCTGATGATCGACCGTATCCGGCCGCCCGCGGCGATGTCCTCACCGAATCCGCGTGGCGCGGTGCCGGCGAGTACCAGGCGGCGTACCAGATCCGGCCGGATGCGCGCCAGGGCCTGGGCCACGTAGCCGCCCAGTGAGAATCCGAGCACATCGACGCTGACGAGTCCCAGTGACGCCAAGAACTCGGCGATTCCCTCCGCCATGGCCACGACCGTGTTCGGGGTCACTCCGTCCGACAGGCCGATACCGCGGTTGTCCGCGACGATCACCGCGCGGTCCGCCGCAAGCCTTTCGAGCAGGGCCGGGTCCCACATGTCGATGCCGGCACGGAAATGTGACAGGAGCAGCAGGGGTGGCGTCCGCTCGTCGTCGCCGAGTCGGATGTAGGCGTATCGACAGCCATCAGGGGAACGGGCGAAGAGCTTTTCCATGAAAACCTTCGTTCGAGCCCGGAGAATTCCCGGCAGGTCGCCGCGGAACAGGCGGAGAATACAGACTTGGAAGTCGATGGATAAGCGCTGACTCATACCCCTGGGCTCGGCGCCTCTTGCGTGACGCTCGCTTCGGTCGGATACGGCGATCCACGTCGAGATATTCCGCCGCGCCTTGCTTTGTCGTGGAACCCGGTGTCGAATATCCGTGGCCATGATATGAGCAGCTCGTGGGTGAGCAGAGCGTAGCCCTGTTCGTAATCTCACGTCAACGATCAGTATCAGACACCGACTCGGCTCCGTAGGTGCTTTCCCGCCTGATGCGCGAGCCGGGTCACCGCGCAGCCCGCGGCACTCAACGGCTCCCTCGGCGGCCCGTGACCGCACACGCGATGGCGCCCTCACCGGCAGGCCGGTGAGGGCGCCATCGCGTGCGGGAGTGTCAGGCGGTGACCGGCACGTTCACCTTCGGCTCGGCGTCATGCACGCCGTACTCGTCGTCCACCTCGGATCCCGAGGCGGAGTTGTAAGCGTCGAGGTCGAGGATCTTCTCGCGGGCGGCGACGACGACCGGGACCAGTGCCTGGCCGGCGACGTTGGTGGCCGTGCGCATCATGTCCAGCACCGGGTCGATCGCCATCAGCAGGCCCACGCCCTCCAGCGGCAGGCCCAGCGTGGACAGGGTCAGCGTCAGCATGACCGTGGCACCCGTCAGACCGGCGGTGGCCGCGGAGCCGATCACCGAGACGAAGGCGATCAGCAGGTAGTCGCCGACGCTCAGCTGCACGTCGAAGATCTGGGCGATGAAGATCGCGGCGAGTGCCGGGTAGATCGCGGCGCAGCCGTCCATCTTCGTCGTGGCGCCGAACGGGACGGCGAAGGAGGTGTACTCCTTCGGCACGCCGAGGCGCTCGGTGACCTTGACCGTGACCGGCATGGTGCCGACGGACGAGCGGGAGACGAAGGCCAGCTGGATGGCGGGCCAGGCACCCTTGAAGAACTGGACCGGGTTGACCTTGGCGACGGTCGCCAGCAGCAGCGGGTAGACGCCGAAGAGGACCAGGGCGCAGCCGATGTAGACGTCGGCGGTGAAGGTGGCGTACTTGCCGATGAGGTCCCAGCCGTAGTCGGCGATGGCGTAGCCGATGAGGCCGACGGTGCCGAGCGGGGCGAGGCGGATGACCCACCACAGGGCCTTCTGCAGCAGTTCCAGGACCGACTCGCTGAGAGTGAGGATCGGCTGCGCCTTCTCGCCGAGCTTCAGCGCGGCGATGCCGGCGACGACGGCCATGAAGACGATCTGCAGGACGTTCAGCTCGGTGAAGGGCGTGATGACGTCCGTCGGGACGATGCCGGTGAGGAAGTCCAGCCAGGAGCCGGCGGTCTCGGGCATCTTGCCGTCCTTCGGCGTGAGACCGGTGCCCGCGCCCGGGTTGGTGACCAGGCCGATCGCGAGGCCGATGGCGACCGCGATCAGCGATGTGATCATGAACCAGAGCAGGGTGCGGGAGGCCAGCCGGGCGGCGTTGTTCACCTTGCGCAGGTTGGTGATGGACACCAGGATCGCGAAGAAGACCAGCGGGGCGACGGCCAGCTTCAGCAGCTGGACGAAGATGTGGCCGACCTTGTCGAGTGTGGTGTGCAGCCACTGCACGTCATAGGTGCGGGTGATCCAGCCGAGGAGGACGCCCAGGACGAGACCGGCGATGATCTGGGCCCAGAAGGGCACGGCGGGTATGCCCCGGACGGGCTTGGCGGGGGTTTCGGTGCTCGCGGACGCGGACACGGACACACTCCAGTGAGGGCGTATCGGGGAATACGGAAAGGGCGGGGTGGGTGCGGCGCACGCGCGCTACGGGCGGCGCCGCTGCATGATGCCGGTCAGACCGCGCGGCAACAGACCGCGGACATACAGCGGCACAGGTCGACATGCAGGCGCACCACGAGCAGGGGGCTCATGGGTTCACGGGGGCGCACAGCTGTCTTCATGCCGAACACGTTAACACTTGTACTTTGAGACACCCAAAGCGCTTCTTTGAGCCGGGTGGGCCTTCCGGAACGCCGGCATCCCCGCGCGGAGCACGGCTCCGGCACGGGGGTGCGTACGGTCGCGGCGGCGGTCGGCACGGCATGGAAACCCGTGTGGTCGCCCGCCCCTGCCGGGTGACTACCGCCCGCGCGCGGCCCGCTGCGACCCGGTCGTGCCGGCCGCCGCCGGGCCGGCGGTCTGCCCGGTCTCCTGGCGGGCGTCGCCGGCGCGCAGGGGCGGTACGGCCGGCACCTCGGCGGCGTTCGCCATGTCCTCGGGGGTCAGCCGGAACGCCTCCGGGTAGGCGGCGCGCCGTGTGCGCCGGTCCGGCTCGCTGGTCCGCCAGGTGTAGAGGCAGCGCCCGCACTGCACGACGTCCCAGACACCGGGTACGGGCGAGGAGTGCAGGGTCCTGAGGCTCTCGTGGGCACAGCGGGGACAGCAGTCGGTCATGGGGGTTCCTTCCTTGCTGCGGGGTCGGGCGGGTGTCCGGACGGGCGTCAGCCGCGGGCTTCGGACAGCAGGCGCTGGAGCCTGGCGGCCCAGTCCTTCGCCTCGGGGAGGTCCTTGGTGGGCGTGGAGAAGTTGCCTCGCGCGTCGGGATGCACGGGCGTGGTGGCGTCGATGATCATCTTGCTGGTCAGGCCCGCCGGCTGGGCGGCCGGGGCCAGCTCCACCACGGAGAGGTTGGGCAGGACCACGACGTCGTCGGCCGGGTTGACCTTCGATGACATCGCCCACATGACCTGCGGCAGGTCGAACGGGTCCACGTCCTCGTCGACGACGATGACCGTGGTGATGTAACCGAGGCCGTGCGGGGTCGTCATGGCCCGCATGGCCACGGCCTTGGCGAACCCGCCGTACCGCTTCCTGGTGGAGATCACGGCCAGCAGGCCGTGCGTGTACATGGCGTTGACGGCCTGGACCTCGGGGAACTCGGCGCGCAGCTGCTTCAGCAGCGGGACACAGGTGTTGGGGCCCACGAGATAGTCGCACTCGGTCCACGGCATGCCCAGGTAGAGGGACTCGAAGACCGGGTTCGTGCGGTAGGAGATGCGGTCGATGCGGACGACGGGCATGCGGCGGCCACCGGAGTAGTGCCCGGTGAACTCGCCGAAGGGGCCCTCGATCTGCCGCTTGCGGCTCTCGATGACGCCTTCGATGACGACCTCGGAGCCCCAGGGCACGTCGAAGCCGGTGAGGGGGGCGGTGGCGATCGGGGCGGGTGCGCCGCGCAGCGCGCCGGCCATCTCGTACTCGCTCTGGTCGTATCCCATGGGCATCCCGGCCACGATGGCCATCACCGGGTCGTTGCCGAGGGTGACGGCGATGGGGAGGTCCTCGCCCTTCTCCTCCGCCTTGCGCAGGTGGAGCGCGATGTCGTGCACGGGGACGGGCTGTATCGCGAGCCGGTTCCTGTCGATGACCTGGAGGCGGTAGGTCCCCACGTTCTGCTTGCCGAAGTGGCCGGGGTCCTCGGGGTCGCGGGAGACCACGGCCGCCTTGTCGAGGTAGAAGCCGCCGTCGCCGTCGTTGAGGCGGAACAGGGGAAGTACCGAGAAGAGGTCGACGTCGTCGCCCTCCTGGGTGTTCTCCCGCCACGGGGCGTCCTCGCGGCGCTCGGGCGTGACCGGGAAGGCGTCCCAGCGTCGGGCGAACTCCTCCACCTGCTCCTTGACCGGGGTGTGCTTGGGCAGGCCGAGGGCGAGGGCGTGGTTGGCCCAGGAGCCGTGGACGTTCAGGGCGATACGCGCGTCGGTGAAGCCCTTGACGTTGTCGAACCACAGGGCCGGTGCGCCTTCGCCGATGCGCCCGGCGGCGTTGGCCGCCGCGGCGAGGTCGGGTTCGGGCAGGACTTCTTCGGTGACGCGCAGCAACTGGCCTTCCTTCTCCAGCGTGCTGAGGAAACCGCGCAGGTCGTCATAAGCCATGGGTACTCCGTGGAAGCCGAAAGGGGCGGGATGAGGGTGCGCCGGGACGCAAGGGCGCGGGTGGTCTGGGGAGCGAGGGTCAGGAAGCCGGTCGCAGGAGGCGGGCGGCACGCATGCCCTCCCACCTCTTGGCGGCGGGGGCGGGCAGGTCGAACTGGTCCAGGATCCGGGCCACGACGTGGTCGACGATGTCGTCCACCGACTGCGGGTGGTTGTAGAAGGCGGGCATGGGCGGCACCAACCGCACGCCCATCCGGGAGAGCGCGAGCATGTTCTCCAGGTGGATCTCGCTCAGCGGTGTCTCGCGCGGGACGAGGACGAGCCTGCGGCGCTCCTTGAGCACCACGTCGGCGGCGCGCCCGACCAGGCTGTCGGCGTATCCGGCGCGGATCCCGGCGAGCGTCTTCATCGAGCACGGCACGATCACCATGCCGTCGGTGCGGAACGACCCGGAGGAGATGGCTGCGCCCTGGTCCTCCGGCCGGTGCACGACGTCGGCCAGGTCGCCGACCTCGTTCACGGACAGGCCCGTTTCCAGCTCGATCGTCGTCCGCGCCCACCGGCTGAGGACCAGATGGGTCTCGACGTCCGGCAGCTGGGCCAGCACCTGGAGGAACCGGACACCGAACACGGCGCCCGTGGCTCCCGTCAACCCCACGACCAGTCTCATACCGGCCTTCCTTCCCGCGTGCACCGCGCTGGTCTGCGACTACGTCCTCACGTTAGGAGCCCGGTCACGGGGTGCGGCGGTACACTCGGGACTCGACATGGGGAAAAACGGACAGGTTGCGCGGCGGTCGGTCATCCGGGACCTCGCGCTGCGGCGCACGGCCGGCTCCCCGCCGGGTCTGGAGCTGGTGGAGCTGGCGGGGCTGGCCGAGCGCGCCCGCCGGCACGGCAACGATCCGTACGCGTCGTTGCGCCCGGCCTTCCACCAGCTCGTCGCCGTGCGGCCGGGCAGCCGCCTGACGGTCTCGGTGGACTTCACCCGGTACGAACTGTCCGGCGGCGCCTGGCTGTGGATCCGTCCCGGACAGGTACAGCGCTGGGGCACGGATCTGACGAGGGCCGAAGGCCTGGTGGTCGCCTTTCCCCCGGGTTTCCCCGACACGGAGACGGCCGCCGCCTCGGTCGCCGACCTGGCGTCGGCCCAGGCACCCCTCAGACCGGACACTCCGCACGCGGAGGGCCTGCGCCGGGCACTGGAGCACTTGCGGTACGAGTACGAGGCGATGGCCGAGCTGCCTCTGGAGTCCCATGTGCAGGTGCTGCGGCATCTGCTGGCGGTGCTGATGGTGCGCCTGGCGAGGGCGTACGGTTCCGAGCCCGGCAGGCCGGCCCCGAACGAGACGTTCCGCCGTTTCCGCGCGGCCGTGGAGCGCGACTTCGCGGTCACCCGCCGGGTGGAGGACTACGCGGCGGCACTCGGCTACAGCCGTCGCACGCTCACCCGGGCGACAGAGGCTGCCACCGGCATGCCGGCGAAGCGCTACATCGACGAACGCGTGGTGCTGGAGGCCAGAAGGGAGCTGGCCCACGGCCCGTTGACCGTCGCCGCCGTCGCCGCACGCCTCGGCTTCGCCGACGCCAGCGACTTCACCAAGTTCTTCCGACAGCGGACGGGCACGACACCGACGGCCTTCCGTGCGACGGCCCGCGGCGCGTGACCCCACGGCCGACGGCATCCGGGACCGTGACCCGGGCCGGTGGCCCCTGTCGCATCGGCGTCCAGCACGCCGCGGCGACCGGGAGGCGAGTACGGTCCGATGGGCCTGCGTGGATCGGACTCGCGGTCCGGTCCACCGGCACACGTGTGCGGGAACGTGTCGCGTCCCGCCTCGGGCATCTCCGGGCCACAGCCGTCGGCGTCCAGCAGGTGCCCGAAGCGTTCGACGGCGGGACGGTCAACGAGGCGGCGAGCGGCACGGCGAATGGAACGCGCGTCGGGGCGTGGCCGCGGACGGGCAGCCGATGGCGGCATGCCATTCAGCTCAAGGCCGGCCGGGCGTACAGCGAACACCGCGAGCGCGGGCATGTCGGCGGTCGCGGCGGACAGTACGGTCGTGGGGGTCTCCGGGCCGTCCCCCACGTCCCCGACCGCGTCGATCGGTTCGGCGGCCGCCATGACCGCCTCGCCGACCGCGCGGCGAACGGGGGCACGACAGCCGACAGCGGCGGGGCCGGGCGACGGGCAAGGACGAGGACAAGGCAGGCCGGGTACGGCACGGCCGGGCGGACGACGGGAGCGTTCCCGCGGCGAGGCGAGCCGGCGGCGGAAACCACAGCGGGAAGGCGGCGAGGAGCCGTAGGAGCGCTGCCGCCACGCCCGAGGCCTGTTCCGCGCCCTCGCCAACACCAGTCGGGCAAGGCCTGTCCACGTTCGGGTGAAGACGGCCGGAAGCCCTCTGTCCGCGCCGTGCCCTAGGGGATGCACTGGGACCAGCGGTCTCACCGAACCCGCGCACCGGTCAACACCGGTCCTTCTGACCGTATCACCCCCGACGGCAACCACCGTCTCCGCCCGTCCCCGCACGCGCGGCCCGCCCGCCACGGGAACCGGGCCCCGCCCAAGAAGAGGTGACACAGCAATGGACACGGCACGGCAGTCCGCCGCCCGGCTGATCGACGAAAGTCTGGGCTTCCTGTTTCCCGCGGCGCTGCGCGCCGCCGCTGCCGTGCGGGTGGCCGACCACATGGCGGACGGTGACCAGAGCGTCGAGTGGCTGGCCGAGGCGACAGGGACCGACGCCCGCAACCTCGGGCGAGTCCTGCGGCTGCTCGCCACTCGCGGCGTGGTCGAGGAGACGGGCGCGGGGCGTTTCCGGCTGACCGCCACCGGTCAGGCGCTGCGCTCGGACGCTCCTCATTCCGCCCGTGCCGCGATCCTGATGCTCACCGACGCCACCATGTGGCGCCCCGCCGGGGAGATGCACCGCTGCCTGACCGACGGCGGCTCCGCGTTCACCGGCATCTTCGGCACCACGTTCTTCGACTACTTCGCGCGCGACGCGGAAACCGCCGCCGTCTTCCACGTCGGCATGGCCGCCCTGTCGGACCACGAGAACGAACCCATCGCCGAGGCCTACCACTTTCCGCCCACGGGCACCGTCGTGGACGTGGGCGGCGGCCACGGCGGCCTGCTCGTCGAGGTGCTCCGCCGTCAGCCGGGCCTGCGCGGAGTGCTCCACGACCAGGCACACGTCCTCGCCGGCCACCGGCTGGGCGACCGCGGCGACATCGTGGGCCGATGGTCCGCGGTCGAGGGCGACTTCTTCTCCTCGGTCCCGACGGCGGACATCTACCTCATCAAGCGGATCCTCCACGACTGGGACGACGAGCAGTCCGCCACGATCCTGCGCAACTGCCGGCAGGCCATGGCACCGGGCGGCCGCGTCCTCGTCATCGACGCCGTCGTACCACCCGGTGACCTGCCCCACCAGTCCAAGGCCCTCGACCTGATGATGATGTCCTCCCTGGTGGGACGCGAGCGCACCGAAGAGGACTTCGTCCAGCTCTTCAAGGAGGCGGGTCTGCGCCTGCGGCGGATCGTGCCGACGCCGACGGTGCTGTCCGTCGTCGAGGCCGTGAGCGCGGACTAGGCCCGGGTGGCGGGCGGCTCGCTCCTGCTCGTGCCGTTTCCGCCCGGAGTCGCGTGGTCTGCGAACCGCCCTACCGCGTCGTCACCCGCAGCGTTTCGGCGCTGGGGTCGGCGGCGTCGGGGATGAGCAGGCCGGCGGCCACACCGCTGGTGAGGTAGTCGACGACTTCCCGGGTGATCACCTCACCCGGGGCCACGACGGGAACACCGGGCGGGTACGGGCTGATCGTCTCCGCCGCGACGCGTCCCACCGCCTGCCGGGCCGGGACGTGCTCGGCGCTGCCGAAGAAGGCGTCACGCGGGAGCATGGCCTGCTCCAACTGCAGCGTGCGGGGCTCGGGCAGGCGGATGGGCGGTTGCTTCTCGATGGTGTCGGCGTGCTCGACGAGGCGGCGCAGCGAGTCGGTGAGGAGGTTCTCGGTCCGGTCGTTGTCGGCGTGGGTGACCTGTGCGCTGATCCGGCACGTGTCGGAGGAGCCGATGTCCACGTGGCAGTGCGCGCGCAGCCACTCGGCGGCCTGCATCCCGCTGATGCCGAGTTCCCGTACGTCGATGGTGATCTTCAGCAGGTCCAGCTCCGCCGTCAGCCCCTGCTCCACGACCTCCGGCCCCATCAGGCGCAGACCGGGCATGTCGGCGACGGCCTTGCGGATGCGTGCCGTGCGGTGCAGCGCCGCGTCCAGCAGGTCGTGCCCGTGCTGGACCATGTGGCGGCGCCATCCGTCGAGGGTGGCGTACACCAGGGAGGAGGAACTGGTGGTGCCGAGCAGGTCCTCGCGCTGCTTGAGCACCTCGGGTGAGACCCGGTCGCCCTGGAGATGGAAGACGGAGCTCTGTTCGATGGCGCCGCCCATCTTGTGGACGCTGGTGACGACGAGGTCCGCGTCGGCGTTCATGCCCCAGGCCGGCAGGTCGGGATGGAAGGGCAGATGGGCTCCCCAGGCCTCGTCGACGATCAGGGGAATGTCGTGGTCGTGGCAGACGGCGGCGGTACCGCGGATGTCGGCGCACGATCCCCAGTCCGTCGGGGTGATCAGCAGCATGCCCTTGGCATCGGGGTGCTCCCGCAGGGCCCGGCGTACGTCGTCGGGCTCCGGCGGATGGGCCAGGTGGCGCTCGGTGTCGAACTTGGGGTGTACCCACACCGGCTGCACTCCGTTGACGATGACGCCGGCGATCACGGACTTGTGGGCATTGCGCGAGACGAGGAGTTTCTCGCCCGGCCCGGCCACGGCCAGCATGGCCGTCTTGACCGACAGGGAGCTGCCACAGGTGGAGAAGAAGGCCTGCTCGGCACCGACGGCGTCGGCCATCAGCTCTTCCGCCTGGGTGAGCACCCCTTGTGACTCACGGCGGTCGTCGAGCCCGTTCAGGGACAGCACGTCCGAGCCGAACACGCCCTCCCCCACGATGTCCAGGACTCGTGGATCGACTCCCAGACCCTGCTTGTGACCGGGAGGCCCGTACACCACGTCGCCGCGACGCCGGAACTCCTGCAACGCCTCCAGCACAGGGACACGAGAGTGATCCATCCTTGCCCTCCTCGTAAGGTGTGTCTTCGGTCACCGCAAGCCCGGCTTGCGCCAAGGCTCCGGCCGGTAGGAACCACGGCCGAGTTGCACGGGTGCCGGGACTGAAACGGCGAGACGTCTCGACGGGAGGGATTCCTTGCTCCTGCCTTCCGTGTGGGAGACGGGGTTCACGGGGTCAATTCCTGCTGGTGACCACCGCGCCATTCGGTGAGCAGGACGGTGGCGTCGTCGTCGAGCTTGCCGTCGTGGTGTGCCACCACGGCGGCCATCAGCCGGCGCAAGGTCTCGTGCAAGGTGTGCTGACCGGAGTGGTGGCGCAGGATGAAGTCGACGAACCGGTCCCGGCCGAACTCTCTTCCCCAGGCGTCCCGGGCCTCGACGATGCCGTCGGTGTAGAGCAGCAGGCGGTCCTCGGGCTGGAGCTGCTCGGTGGCTGTGATGACCGGCAGGCCGAGGCCGGCGCCCATGGGGCCGGCCGGAGGGCAGGCCAGTTCGGTGGTCCAGCGGTTGCCGCGGATCAGGATCGGCAGGTGGTGGCCACGGTTGATCCACGTCAGCCGGCCGCTTTCCAGGTCCAGGTCGGCCAGGATGCCGGTGACGTAGCGGCCGTTGCTGAACTGTTCCATCAGGGTCCGTTCCACCTGCTCGCTGGTCTCGCTCAGGGAGGCGCCCTGGCGGCGGGCGTTGCGGCAGGCGGCCACGGCGACGTTGGCGGTGATGCCGGCGGTGGTGTCGTGGCCCATCGCGTCGAAGACACCCAGGTGGAGGGTGCTGCCGGCCACGGCGTAGTCGAAGACGTCGCCGCCGACCTGGTAGGCGGGTTCCATCACCGCGCCCACGGTGGCGTCGTCTCCGGCGTAGGCGGGCGGCGGGGTGAGGTTCCACTGCATCTCCGCGGCCACGTTCATGGGCTCGGTGCGCACCAGGCGCGCGTAGGAGTCGCTGAAGGACCGCTTGCTGAGCAGCAGCAGGGCCGTCATGGACGCCAGGTCGCGCAGGGCCTGCCGGATGGGCTCGTCATCGGTATGGGTGTCGGCTCGCAGCACACCCAGGCGCTCGACGCCGTCGGTGATGGCCACCCACCACCTCCGGCCGCCCGGACGATCCTGCGGCCCGTCCCGTTCGGGGATCAGTTCCACGCGCTGGTACGCCTGACCGGGCAGACTGCCCGAGACGGTGAACTCCTGTCCGCCGCCGCCGGCGGTCGGCCCCTGGCCGGTGAGCCGGCGCAGCACCGTCTCGCGGACGTCCACCACGAAGACCGCCACGTCGTGCATCCCCGCCGCGGCGGCATGCTCGGCGATCATTCCCGGCAGCCGCTCGAGCGTGGCGGTGTGGCTGGCCTGCATCAACCGCACCAGTGACACCGCGCTGCTCTCAGTCACGGTCCGACCCCTTCAGCGGGCGAGCGCCCAAAGGATCACCGATCCCGGCTACGGCCGCGCGCGGCTCAGGATGAGTCGCCACTTTTGAAACTCCCTCTGGCGCTCAGGTGGGTAACCCGTCTTCGGGCAGGCGCTCCACCGAGTACCCGCCGCCCACGCGGGACATACGGCTGTTTCGGCAGCGGCCGGCCACACCGTGTGACGGCCGTGCTCCCCGGCGGACCGTATCCGGAGGCGCACGAGAACCTGATGGTCTACGGCAGCCGGAGCCGTGCAGGCGTTTACGAGGGGTGGCGTCCGGCGAGCGACCCTCCTGGGTCGTCGAGCAGGGCGATGCGGACGGTGATGCGTTTGCCGACCGGCTCCCGCTGCACCTCGAAGCCCTGGGCGACGGCCATGACGATCTCCAGCCCGTGCTGTCCCACCCGCCCCGCGTCCGCGGCCCGGGCCACCGGCAGGACCGGATCGGAGTCCCACACCACCACCTCCACCGCGTCGCCGGCGATGCGCAGGTCCAGCAGGACCGGGCCGGGCGCGTACTTGCGGGCGTTGGTGACCAGCTCGCTGACCACCAGCTGGGTCAGCTCCAGCGCGCGCTGCGAGACCGGCAGCCCGTGGTCCCTCTGCACGCGGGTCAGGAAGCCCGCGGCCAGGTGCCGGGCCTGGGCGATGACGGAGCCGTCACCGTCCAGGGCCAGCGTGGCCTGCAAGGCCCGTTCGTCAGGTGCGGTACCGTCCTCGCCCACCGGCACGGAATCCATCGCGGTCGCCCTCATTACCCCGTTCACATCCACTCGCATACCCCCGCCCGCGCGATGCACGCCCCGTCCTCGGTGCCGACTCTCCCGACGCGGGAACATCGCCGGCACCGCACGGGCGGCAGTGCGGGCCGAGGTCTTCGTGTGCCAGTATCACCGGCATGGCCGATCCACGAGGTGCACAGAGCGCACCGGCGGAGCAGACACCGCCGCCCGGCAGGTTGTCCGCCGTGACCACCGTCACCGAAGGCATCCACGTCATCACGCTGACCGGCGAGATCGACCACCACACCGGCGGCACGCTCCGCCACGCCCTGAACACCGCGCGCACCGGCAGGCCACGCCTCGTGGTCGACATGCGGCAGGTCGCCTTCATGGACTCCACCGGCATCAACATCCTCATCGCCGCCCACCAGGCCGCCGCCGAGGCCGGCGGCTGGCTCCGGCTGGCCGCCCCCGCCGCGCCCGTTCTGCGGACCCTCCAGATCGTCGGCGTGGACGAGGTCATCGTCTGCCGGCCCACTCTGCGCGACGCGCTCAGCCCCTGACACCACCTCGCGACCGGCCGGCCATCGCCGCGCTCGCGCTGATCTCGATCCCGGGCAGGCCCGGGGTAAGCCGTTCGCCGAGCACGTCGGTGGTGACCGGCGACTCCTGCAACACCGGCGGGCTCAAGGATGCGCGGCCGGCAGCGAGCGGAGGCACCGGCGTCCGCGTCACGCGCTCTTGCGGCGATCGTGCACCCGCCCGAGCCTGCGGCCCAGCAACAGGTAGCCGGCCAACGCGCCGGAGGTGTTGAGGATGACGTCGTCCACGTCGAAGACCCGCCCGGTGACCAGGGCGCCCTGGGCCGTCTCCACCAGCAGCATCACGATCGCGGTCAGCAGCAGCACCCGCCAGAATCCCCGGGCCCCCGGCGCGAGCACCGGCAGCAGGACCCCGAACGGCACGCCCAGCAGGAGGTTGCCGCCGACCTGCTTGACGGCGTCCCGCAGTTCGGACTGGTCCAGATAGGCCTTGAGGGAGCGACCGGGATGCAGGTTGCTGTGCGTCAGGGAGACCGAGGCCGGGGACGGCTCCAGGGTGATCTTGGCCAGTACGACGGCGAAGGCCACCATGAAGACGAAGGCGCAGAGCATCGCCAGTATCCGCACCGGCAGCGGGAGCACGTGTCGACGGCGCGCGCGGCCGGGCGCCGTCTCCTCGGCGCGCCTCGCCGCGGTGGCCGCACGGACGTCACCCGCGCTGCCCTCCGTCGCGTTCCGGGAAGGGCCGCCGCTCCATCGCGTCCGCGCCCTCGCGAAGAGGCCACCTCTTGCTGCCGTCTTCGTCATCGGAGCCCGCTCGGCGTCCTCGCGGGGCTGTGCCTCCGTCCCGTTCCGGGCCCGAAGGCCGAACCGGGCGAGGCGACTCGTTCGGGACGCGCGGCCGGGAGAGGCTGCGCGTGAGGACAAGGCGATGCGGGCCATTCGGTCCTCCAGTCGTCGACGGCCGTGCGTGGCGGGAAGGTCACCCGTGAAATCGGCGGAGTGCCGGGCGGGTCAGTGGCTGTAGGAGACGCGCACCTCCTTGAATCCGAGGGAGTGCAGCAGACCCTCCAGCATGTCCGTGGTGTTGGACTCGGCCCGTGCGACCAGTCCGCTGCCTTCGGCCGCCTCGCGGATGTGGGACACGGCGAGCTTCTGTACGGCGTGTTCGCTGTTGGGGTTGTCCGAGAACAGGTCGCCCAGACGGTCGAGCAGCCCGCGCTGCTTGGAGACGGCGTAGGAGTGTTCGGCGTCCAGGGCCGGTGCGCCCAGTCGTGCGTGCGGGAGCCGCAGCGTGGCCGACGTACGTTCCTTGTTCACCGTCACGTCCTTGCCGCCCACCTTGCCGAGGTCCACGTACGCGTCCACCGTGCCGGCGCCGACGTACAGGGTGCGGGTACCACGAAGGGCGTCCGGGAGGTACTTGGTGTCCTTCTCCAGGTCGACGACGACCTGGAAGTTGCCCGAGGCCGCGTCGTAACGGCTCATGTCCTTGATGGACTTGAGGAGAGCGGGGCCCGAGCGGTCGTGCGTCTCCGTGCCGAACAGACCTTTGATGCCCGGCAGCACGGCCAGTCCGATCCCGGCGAACAGCAGCGCGAGTACCAGTACGAAGGCGGTCACCGCCTTCGCCCAGCCGGGCATGTGCCTGCGGGGAGCCGTCATCCGGCAGTCCTCCTTCCTGCCATCCGGATGCCCCTCAAACCCCGTACCAGACACACGAGATGGAGGAGCCGACCGTCACGCACCGCTCGGGTGCCGAGTGCGGAGGCGTAGGTCTCCTTCGCGTGCGAGTGCGGCACCGGCCAACGGGCCGGTGCCGGTCTGCCGGTCTCCGGGATGCCTGCCTTCTGTCCTCACCAGCGCGACGGCCGGCCCGGCCTGTCCAGGGCCCGACCGGCGGATCGGTCGCGACAGCCCGCTGTCGCCGGGAGGTCAGGCAGAAGTCTCCTCGTCGGAGGAGGACGACATGTCCTCCAGCGTCCGGCGAGCTTCTTCGGTGAGTTCTTTCTTGCCGCTCAGTACGTCCTCGTAGTACCGCGCTCCGCCGCCCGCCTTGCTCGGCATGCCCATCGGGAAGTCCTTCAGGAATTCCGGTGCTTCGTGGTACGGGTCCGTCTGGCGGTCCAAGGCGCTCCGCAGCGCCTTGGCGGCTCCCGGGAATCTGTTCTCCTCGGACGCGGCGATCGCGTAGAGCATGGCGGCCGCACGTCGTTGCGTCGCGTCCATGCTGTTGAGGGCTTCGTCCTCGACCGTTCCGTCACGCAGGGCGTTCGTCACGATCCCGAAGTGCTCGGCGTCGAGTTGCGGAACCACCTGCTCGTATCTTTCCCCGACCGTTTCGCTTCCGGGGTGCTGCTGCTTGTTGGAACGGATCCAGGGGACTCCGCCCCGCCCTTCGGCCACCGTGTAAGGACCGAAGGGAGTCTGGTACTCGCCAGGAGCAAGAGGCTCCTGACCGGCCGCCGCGCGTGCTTGTGCCCGGCGGTTGGCTCTCAGCAACCTGCTTTTCGCGTCCATGGCCTTCTCGTCACGCTGACCGTCGGAGCCCTCGGAAGGAGCGCGCTGGACGGGCACGGAGCGTCCGAGCGCCGCGACCGCGGCGGCGTTTCCCGCCGTGCGCTGCAGGGTCCGCACGGTGTCCACCGTCATCGGCGGCCCGGCCGACAGGGCCGCCGATGCGCCGGACGGTCTCGGCCGGGAACCAGGGCGGTCCGCGTGTTCGGCGTGGGAGTCCTGGTCCGGCTCCGGACGTCGTGCCTGCCTACGCATCCTCATCACCCACCACTCGATGGCGCGCGCACCCGCTGAGTCGTATCGCTCCGCGCTCTTGCGCACGCCGCTCGCGCCGACTCGGTACGACGTCCATCGTCGGGCGAAGCGGGAGGCGCGGTCAGGGCAGCAGGGACATGTCCGGGGGCACGATCGGTTGCCCCATCGCGCACATCGGCCGGGCTGCGTACACGTGAGGTCACCACTTGCGTCGTCGGCACCGGCAGGCCGCTCGGCGGTGGGTTCCACTGCTTCACCTGCGACACCCAGCGCGACGGCGGCGCCAGAGGATCACCTCCAGCGCCGCCGTGCCGCTTTCGGACGCGAAGCGCCCGGAGTCCGCCGTGCGGTACCGAGAGCCGGTCAGCCGCGTCCGGTGTCCTTGAGCGACTCCTTGCTCTCCCGGGTCTTGCCCATGGCTTCGGCCGCGTGTCCCTTGGCGATCAGCTTGGTGTTGCCGGTGGCCCGTCCGGCCGCCTGGGCGACCTTGCCGAGGGCCTGCTCCGCCTTGGCCCGCGCCTTCTCACTGGCGGTCATACTGCTCACCCTCCTCTGATTCGGTAGGTGGTCCTGGCTGGCGCATGACCCCGTGCGGCGCAGGTAAACCCGGAAACGCGGGCCGGCACCGAATGATCGAAAAGATGCCTCTGTGGTGCATCAGATGCCCGGGAGAGGGAACCGTGCGAGGCGTGCGGATGCCCCTCATCGCGTGAAAATAACTCGCACTTTGTGTGCTTGTAGAGGTGAGGTAAGGGCATCCGGTGGCCAGGAGGTTGATACCGATGGTTCCCCTGCTTCTGGTTCTTCTGCTGGCTCTGATCCTCTTCGGCGCGGGCTTCGCGCTGAAGGCGCTCTGGTGGATCGCCGTGATCGTGTTGGTCCTGTGGCTCCTGGGCTTCGTCGTCCGGTCCGCGGACGGCACAGGCCGCAAGGGGCGCTGGTACCGCTGGTAGACGACATTCGGCGCGAGAAGCGCGGCTCGTAGAAAGGTGGGGCCCGGCCGGTGACGGCCGGGCCCCACGTCGTACGAGAGGACAGGTCGCACCCGACACCGCCGGGACTCGCCGGCCGTATCGGGTGCGGGCCGTACCGCTCCGCCCGCTGCGCCGACGGGGTGGGCCGGTTTCGCGCGGGCGCACCACCGGGCTGCCCGCATGCCTGGAGCGCCCCCTCCACGAGTGGTTTGAGTCATACCTGACCGCATGAGCGGTGATGCATTGACTGCGCAGGCATCCGTCTGTAGTGACTGTGAAGGCATCTCCGTGTTTCGCAACAGGCCACTCGCCGTGAGGAGATCTCCATGAATGGCAGCGCACCCGACTATCCGCAGATCGCGACCGTGCACGCAGGACGTGCCGAGGACGCCGAAACGGCGGCTTACATCCCCCCGACCTTCATCGAGCTGGGCGACTTCGCCGAGCTGACCATGGGGACGGGGACGATCGCCGTGGAGCCGTTGGCCTTCGGGTTCAACGGCTGAACCGCTGTGGCGCATGCCGAGGGCATGCCCGCCGTAGAGGCGAGTTGGTTCGTCGCGCTCCCCGACTGCCCGGCGGGCGAACGGGTCGCGGCGAACCTGCGCGCCCGCGCCCGCGCCGAAGTGGCCCACCCGTCGGGGCGGGCGTGGCTGATGGGTGTCTGGCGGACGGATGAACTGCTTGTCCTCGACGCGGGGCGGGCGCGGGTCGTGGTGTGCGGGGTCTTCCGGGATGCCGATGTCCGTGCCGCGTCGGTGTCGGCGAGGCCCGCCGAGCTGTTGCGCGCCGTCCTGCCCGGCTCGTTCCACGTCGCCGTCAGCCATGGCGACGGGCGCATGTCCCTGCGGGGCGGGGCGCACGGCGTGCGGCAGGTGTTCACCGTGTCCCTCGGCGGCGTGACGGTGGCCGGGGACCGTGCGGACGTCCTCGCCCGCCTCGCGGGAGCGCGTGTCGAGCCCGCCGCCCTCGCCGCCCGGCTGCTCCTGCCCAGCCTGCCGCAGGCCCTGGCGGACACGACGGTCTGGCAGGGGGTTCGCGCCGTGCCGCCCGGCCGCCTGCTGACGCTCACGCCGGAGGGCCGGGCCGGAGAGGAGCGATGGTGGACGCCGCCGGCGGAGGAACTCTCCGTGCGTGAAGGGGCCCGGCTCTTGTCCACCGAGCTACGGCGGTCCGTCGAGGCACGCGCCAGGCTCGGACCGCTCACCGCGGACCTCTCCGGCGGGCTGGACTCCACCAGCCTCTCCCTCCTGGCCCACCGCGCGGGCGCACGCCTCACCACCGTGTCCGTCGCCGGAATCGGCGACGAGGACATGCGCTGGGCGACGCGCGCCCGCTCCCTGATGCCGGATGCCACGCACCTCACGCTCGACGCGGCCGGCGATCTCGCCCCGTGCTACGCGGAACTGGCCGATGCCTGGACACCGCCCGACGAACCCTTTCCCGAAGCCCGCACCCAGGCCCGGCTGCGCGGAGTCGCACGGTGTCTGGCCGGCCGGGGCGCATGCGCGCACTTGGCGGGTCTTGGCGGTGACGAACTCTTCGCACCCGCCCACGGCTATCTCCACGACCTGGTCCGTCGTGAACCGCTGCTCGCGCTGCGGCACTTGAGCGCGTACCGGGCACACCACCGCTGGCGACCGCGGCAGGCACTCGGGCTGATCGGCGGTGGACCCGGGCGGTACGCGCAATGGCTGGCCGGTCAGCGGCAGGGGCTCCGCGCGAACATCGACTACGCGGGGCCGCCCACCTCCTGGGGCTACCCGCTCAGGCTGCCTCCGTGGGCCACCGGCACGGCCGCCGAGCTGGTGTGCGGGCTGATCGAGACCAGGCTGCCCGAGATCGCGGCGCACGCGGACGGACGCGGGCGGCACCTCGCCGTGGAACGGGTACGGGCGGGGGCCCGCAACAGCCGTCTGTACGGACGGGTCTTCGAGGCGGAGGGGGTCCGCTGCCAAGTCCCGTTCTTCGACGACACCGTCGTCGACGCCTGCCTGCGCGTCCGTTCCGGCGAGCGCTTCTCGCCGTGGGAGTACAAGCCTCTGCTGAAGGAGGCCGTGACCGGCGTCCTGCCGCCGGAGCTGCTGGCGCGCCGGACGAAGGACGAGACGTCACAGGACGCGCACGACGGTCTGCGCCGCCACCGCCGCCAACTGCTCGGACTGTGTGCGGACTCGGCCCTGGCGGCGCTCGGCCTGATCGACGCGGAAACGCTGCGCGCCACCCTGTCCGGACCGCTCCCGCCACGGCTTCCCCTCGCGGCCGTGACCCTCACGCTGGGCGGTGAGGTGTGGTTGCGCGCCCAGGCCGGCAGGCCGGTGACCGGCGGTGGCGTGGAGTGCGGGGCTCGATGAGGCGGTGGCCGGTGGCTGACGACGGACGGGACGGCAAGAGCAACAGGGACAGGAACAGGGACAGAAGGGACAGCATGCGTCTCGCGGAATCCGTGTCGGCGCTGGACACCGACGACGGCACCGTCCTGCTCCACGAGCGGAGCGGGAAGTTCTACCAGCTCAACTCCACCGGCTCGGAAGTGCTGTCCCGTCTGCTGGGCGGTGAACGGCTGCCCGACGTGGTGGGCGCACTCGCGGAGCGTACGGGCGCGGGCCGGGAGAAGGTGCACCGGGACGTGGCCGAACTGGTCGACCGGCTGCACGGCGCGGGACTGGTGACGCCATGACCGCCACCGACCAGACGCTCGCCCGCCTGCCGCTGCCCCGCTGGCGGCTGCGTGCTCCGGCGTACGCGGCGGCGTGTGTGGCCGCGCCGATGGCCCGCTGTTCGCCCGCCGTGATCCTGCGGATTCTGCGTGTCCTCGGGCGCGGGTCGCGCGCTGCGGACTACGCCTCGGTTCGCGCCTACCGGGCCGCCGTCGTCGCCGTCAGCGCTTCCTGCCGAGGGCAGCAGGGCTGTCTGCGCCGCTCGCTGGCGGTCATGCTGCTGGCCCGGCTGCACGGACAGCGGCCCATCTGGTGCGTCGGCGTGCGGACCAGTCCGTTCGCTGCCCACGCCTGGGTCGAGGTCGACGGCCGTCCGGTCGGTGAGGAGGGGACGGACGGGGGCGCGAGTACGTACCGAACACTCCTCAGCAGCCGGTCCGCCGGCTGACCGGGGCGGCCTGGTCCTGGCGGGCTCGCGGCTCCGGCTGTCGTGAGTCCCGGCCTTGACGGGCCTCTTGGTGACTCCCGCTCCTGGTCCCGGCCGTACTGCCGTGGCTGCTCGCGGGCGGCGCCTGTGACGAGACGGTCACCCGCGAGCCGGGCACCGGCCGCCGTACGCCCTTGCGCCGCCCGCGGATTCCGATGGGCCGGCCGGGCGCGGCGCGACAACCGGCCGTGTCACGGCGCGTCAGGTGCCGACGGAGCTGTGCCGGCCGCCGGGGACGGCCGCGAGCAGTTCCTTCGTGTACGGCTCGGCCGGCGCGGAGAAGACGGCCTCGGTGGTGCCCGTCTCGATCAGGCGGCCGTGCCGCAGTACGCCGACCCGGTCGGCGATCTGCCGGACCACGGCCAGGTCGTGGGAGATGAAGAGATAGCTCAGGCCGAGGTCGCGCTGGAGGTCGACGAGCAGTTCGAGGATCTGTGCCTGTACCGACACGTCGAGAGCGGAGACGGGCTCGTCGCAGACGACGAGGTCGGGTTCCAGGGCGAGGGCCCGGGCGATCGCCACGCGCTGGCGCTGTCCGCCGGACAGTTCCGCGGGCCTGCGGCCGAGCGCGGAGGCGGGCAGCGCCACGCGCGCGAGGAGGTCGTCCGCGCGCCTCCTGCGTTCCTTGCGGCTGCCGACGCCGAACGCCCGCAGCGGTTCGGTGATCGCGTCCCCGACGGACTGCCGCGGGTCGAGTGAGGCGTAGGGGCTCTGGTAGACGATCTGCATGCGCTGCCGGAGCCGCCGCAGCCGCTCGCCGCGCAGGGCGGTGATGTCCTGTCCGTCGAAGACGACCGTGCCCGATGTGGGCTCGGCGAGGCGGGCCACCAGGCGGGCGGTGGTCGACTTGCCGGAGCCCGATTCGCCGACCAGCGCGAAGGTCTCGCCGCGCCGGACGGTGAAACCGACGTGGTCGACGGCGCGGAGCGTGCGCGGACCGCCCGTCGCCGCGCGCGGGAGCGGGAAGTCCTTCACCAGGCCCTGGGCGGCCACGAGTACGGGTGCGGCGGGAGCGGGCCCGGTGCCGGCCGTGGGTCGGTGCCGTGCCACGAGGCGGTCAGCGGCGAGGCTGGGCGCGGCCGCCAGGAGCCGGCGGGTGTACGGGTGCCGGGGTGTGGCGCGGACCTGCCGGGTCGGGCCGGTCTCGACGACCCGGCCCTCGGCCATGACGACGATACGCCGGGCCCTGTCCGCGGCGATGCCGAGGTCGTGGGTGATCAGCAGGACGGCGGTGCCGGACTCCCGGGTGAGTTCCCCGATGTGGTCGAGGATGCGCCGCTGGACGGTGACGTCGAGGGCGCTGGTCGGTTCGTCGGCGATCACCAGTCGGGGCCGGGCGGCCACCGCGACGGCGATCAGCACCCGTTGGCGCATGCCTCCGGAGAGTTCGTGCGGGTACTGGCGGGCCGTGGTCCCGGGGTCGGGCAGCCCGGCCCGCCGCAGGATCTCCACGGCCTGTTCGGCCGCGGCGTCCCGGTCCGCGAGCCCGTGGATCAGCAGCACCTCGGCGACCTGGGCCCCGACGCGCTGCACCGGGTTGAGCGCCACCATCGGGTCCTGCGGGATCAGCCCGATCGCACGGCCGCGCCGGGCCCGCAGCTCCCTGTCCCGGGCCCGGGCCAGGTCGACGCCGTCGAAGACGATCCGCCCGGCGTCCAGGGTGCCGCCGGCGGGGAGCAGGCCGAGCACGGCGTGCGCCATCGTGCTCTTGCCGGAGCCGGACTCGCCGACCACGGCGACGACCTCACCGGGCCGCACGGTCAGTTCGGCGCCGCGCACGGCTCGTACGACGCCGGACCGGGTGCGGTAGGAGACTTCGAGGCCGCGGACGTCGAGCAGCGGCGGTCCGTCGTTCATCGTGTCTGCCTGCCTTCTCCGTCGAGGGCGCGCGCGATGCGGTTGGCGGCGAGCACAGTGGCCGCGATGGTCAGTCCGGGCAGGATGGTCAGCCACCATGCGGTGGCGAGGTAGTCCCGGCCGCCCGAGACGAGGGCGCCCCACTCGGGGGCGGGCGGGGTGGCGCCGTAGCCGAGGAAGCTGAGCGAGGAGACCTGGAGCACGACGGCGCCGAGGTCGACGGTGGCGTACACGAGGACGGGGCCCGCCGCGTTCGGCAGGACGTGCCGCCACAGGACCGTGAACCAGCGCACGCCGGAGGAGCGGGCCGCCTCCACGTACACCGCGGCGCGCACCCGCAGCACTTCCGAGCGCATGATGCGGGCGAAGCTCGCCACGCTCGTGACGCCCACGGCGATCGCGACCTTGACCGTGCCGAAGCCCAGCGCGGTGACCACGGCCAGCGAGAGCAGCAGGTTCGGGATGGCCAGCAGGACGTCGGCGGCTCTCATCGAGACGGCGTCGACCCAGCCGCCCAGGTAGCCGGCGAGCAGGCCGAGCCCGGAGCCGATCACCAGGCCGACGGCGACGGCGAGCAGCGTGGCCCGCAGCGAGAGGGCCGAGCCGTGCACCACCCGGGAGAACAGGTCGCGTCCCAGTTGGTCGGTGCCGAAGAGATGACCGGCGCCCGGGCTGAGCAGTTTGTCCCGGGGCACTCCGGACAGCGGGTCCTGCGAGGTGAACAGGCCCGGGAAGAAGGCGGATACGAGGACGAGGAGCAGCAGGAGCACCGACAGGACGAGTCCGGGTCGGCGCAGCAGGAAGCCGGCCAGGCGGCGCAGCCGCTGAAGCGTCCGCTGCTGCCGCTCGGGGCCGGAGTACGGCGCACCGGAGCGGCGGGTGAGCGCCTCGGCCTGCGGGAGTCCGGTCATCGGACCACCGCCGCGGCCGTCGTCACCCTCGGATCGAGCAGCGGATGGACGAGGTCGACCGCCAGGTTCGCCAGGACGAACACGAGGGCGCCGAACACCACCAGGCCCTGGACCACCGGGATGTCCTGCGCGCTCACGGCCGTGGCGGTGATCCGCCCCACGCCGGTGCGGGAGAACACCGTCTCCACCACCACCGAACCGGCCAGCAGGTTGCCGACGAGCATGCCCGCCACGGTGAGCGGGGGGATCGCCGCGTTGCGGGCGGCGTGCCGGAAGTGCACCCGGGCCCGGCTCGCTCCCTTGGCCAGGGCGGTCACCACGTACGGTTCGCCGAGGGCGGTGCGCAGGCTCTTGGCGAAGACCTGGGCGATCACCGCGCCGGTGGGCAGGGCCAGCGTGATCGCCGGCAGGACCAGGCTGTCGAGTCCTTCGTTGCCGACGGCCGGCAGCAGTCCCCAGCGGAACGAGACGAGCTGCACGAGCAGCAGACCGACCAGGAACGTCGGCGCGGACACGCCCAGGGCGGGCAGCGACAGCAGCGCCTGACGCAGCCAGGGCCTGCGGGTGTATGTGCCGAGCAGGGCCGTGCCCGCGCCGAGGGCCAGGGCCAACAGCAGCGCTGCGGAGGCGAGTCGGAGGGTGTCGGGCAGGTTCGTGGCGATCATGTGCGTGACGCGGTCGCCGCTGCGCACCGAGGTTCCGAAGTCGCCGTGCAGCGCGTTCCACAGCATGCCGCGATACTGCTCGGAGACCGGTTTGTCGAGGCCGTACTGCCTTTTCAGTTCGGCGAGTTGCTCCGGTGCGACGGCGTTCGTCTCGCCGCCGCCCGCCGCCATCACGGACACGGGGTCGCCGGGCAGCAGGTAGAGCACGGCGAACGACAGTGTGAACGCGGCCCACAGGACGAGGACGGCCTGGATCAGGCGGCGTACCAGATAGGTCGTCATGACGGCCGCGTGCCGTGGAACCGGAGCCGCGAGGCGAAGGCCGGTCCGCCACCCGGGCACGGGCCGGCGACGCCGGACGAGGAGCGGGCGCCGGCCGCCGGGGCCGGCGTGGTGACGGCGGCGAAGGGGGCCGGGGCACGGCGGCGCCTGGGCAGGGGTGCGGGCATCGGCGGGGGTCTCCAGGGCGGGAAGGACGGGGCCGGGCACGGTGACGGCCGGTGCGGGCGGGCGAGGCTGCGGTCGGGGCGGGCGGAAGGTCTGTCATGCCTGACAGGCCGTCGGAGCGGCGGCGGTCATAAGGGAGTTACGGGGGGCAGTTCGTGCACCGTGGCGTCGGTGCCGCAGACCGTCGCGGCGAGCGCGCGCGAGGCCTCGTAGGCGACGCGCCGCAGTTCCCGTGCGGTGCGTTCGACGTCGAGCCGGTGGGCGGGGCCGCAGACCGAGACGGCGCCGGCGAGAGTGCGGCCGCGCCCCCACAGCGGGACCGCGACGCAGGTCACACCCTGCTTGAACTCGCACTGGTCCACGGCGACTCCGCGTCCGCGCACCTGGTCCAGCTCGGTCCGCAGGAGTGTCCCGGTGGCGAGGGTGCGGGAGGTGACGGCGGGCAGGTCGCCCGCGAGGCCGCGGCTGTGCAGGGACTCGTCGGTGAAGGCGAGCAGCGCCTTGCCCAGCGCGGTGGCGTGCAGCGGCAGGATGCTGCCGATCCGCAGCGGCAGCGGCGCGCTGCGGTGGCCGTACAGCCGCTCCAGGCAGAGCACGCCTTGTTCGCGCAGCACGCCGAGGTGGACCGCCTCGTCCGTGAGCCGGTACAGGTCCAGGAGGTAGGGCAGGAGCTGGTCGCGCAGGGCCTGGGTACGCACGCACGGGGTCTGGGCGACGATGTCGACGATGCGCCGGCCCAGCCGGTATCCGCCGGTGGGGTGGTCGGCGAGGCCGAGTCCGGTGAGCAGCCCGAGGATGCGGTGGGCGGTCGTCTTGGACAGGCCGGTGCGGCGGGCGAGTTCCGACACGCCGATCACCTTGCCGTCGCCGGGCAGGTGCTCCAGGACGAGGAAGGACTTCTCGACGGCGCCGGGGCCGTCGTTGGCGGCGCCGACCGCCGTGGCGATCACCGCGCGCGCCGTGGTGTCGGTGCGCACCGTGGTGCCGAGCGTGGTCGTGGAGGAGGTCATCGTCATCCCTGAGGAGGCGGAGGCCGTCGCGCGCGGGTGGCCGGGGACGGAGGTGGTCACGGTTCAGTGCGTCCGCTCGACGGCGGACCGGACCAGGGCGGACAGCTGCCGCGCGGCTTGCGGTGCGACGCTGACGGCGTCGACGGTCCGCAGCACCTCGTCGAGCCGGTGCCGGGCCGTCTCGCGGGTGCGGGCCACGCCGCCCGCGCGTGCCGCGAGGTCGGCGACCCGTCGTCCGGTGGCCTCGTCGAACCGCGCGCCACCGTGCTCGGCACACGCCTCGGCGAGCAGGTCCGCCAGTTCACCGGCGGTGCCGTCGGCCGCCTCCAGTGCGTACAGGACCGGGTACGACAGCGGCCGCGGGCGGCCGGTGCCGAGCGCGGCCAGGTCGTCGGCGGCGTGCAGGGCGACGCCCAGCTCGCGGCCCGCGACGGTGAGCCGGCACACGACGTCGGGAGGCGCGCCGCCGAGCCGGGCGCCGATCCCGGCCGCGCAGCCGAGCAGCGCGCCGCGGGTGCGGGCCGAGGCGGCGGTGTACGCGCCGACGGTCACGGTGTCCGGGCGGCCGTGGAGGGCCGCGGCCGCCGCTTCGCCGTGGACGAGGTCGACCAGAGCGGAGGACAACAGCGACAGGCACGTGGTCTCCGCGAGGGTGCGCAGCGCGAGGGCGAGGAATCCGTCGCCGGCGAGGACGGCCGGGCCGACGCCGCGGACCGGTCCGCCCGGTTTCGGTCCGGCACCGGTGATCCCGCGGTGGGTGCGGGCGAAGAGGCGGGCCAGTTCCACGGCGACGGCGCCGGGCACCGCGTCCCAGGCCCGCCCGCCCACGGCCGCGGCGCTCAGCAGCGCGAGGGCCGGGCACAGTCCGTGATCCTCTTCGGCGCCGGGGCGGGCACAGCCGCCCGCGGCCGCCCGGACGACGTCGGGGTGCAGGCGCCCGACGACCTCGCGCAGAGCGGGACGCACCATCGCGCGGTACGCCTCGGTGGTGTGCGAGGAGTCGGTCAGCGTGGAATTGCTGTCTGCCATGCGAACCTCACTTGGCGACGGATCGCCGGTCGTACCGGCAGTGGCGCGGGGAATGAACACTCGGTCGACGCATAGCGCAACGCCCTTTAAAGCCAAGGGCTTTGGGGACGGGTCAAATATCACACGCCTGTCGGACGAGTGTCCACCGCGCTTCTCCGCGTGTTTTCCCGGACGGATTGCCTCCGGCCGGAATGCCGCCGTGAGCCGCCCGATTCGTTACCCGGCAGGCCCGCATGACCAGCTCCTTTCCCCGGCCCGCGGAGGAATGCATCGTTCCGGGAAAACATGGGTCGAAGGGTGCTCGTCTCAGCCCGTGATCGCCGTCGCGGGGTGGCGTCCGGGCAGCGGGAGGCCGTAGTGCGCGCGCAGGGTGGAGCCCCGGTACTCCGTGCGGAACAGACCGCGGCGTCGCAGGACCGGCACGACCTCGTCCACGAGCGCCGGCAGTCCGTCGGCGAGCACGTCCGGCATGAGGTTGAAGCCGTCGACGGCCCGCGACTCGAACCAGAGCTGGATCCGGTCCGCGACCTGCTCCGGCGTGCCCACGACGTGGAAGTAGCCGGCACCCAGGCCGCGGCTGAGCAGATCGCGCACCGTCAGGCCGCGCTCGGCGAGCCGCCTCGCCCGTTCCTCCGCCTCTCCCCCGCCCGCCGGCGGGGCCGCGCGCAGCAGGCGGGCCGGGACGGGGCTGTCGAGGTCCAGGGCCGTGGAGGGCACGCCCAGCCGGCCGGCCAGAGTGACCAGTTCGCCGCTCCGGTCGCTCAGGTCGGCGAGCTGGTCACGGCGCCGCCACGCCTCTTCCTCGGTACCGCCGACGGTCGTACGCAGGCCGGGCAGAACCCGGATGGCCTGCGGGTCACGTCCGAACGCGGCGGCCTGTGCGCGCAGTCGGGCGGTGGCGGCGCCGGCGGCGGCCAGGTCCTCGGGCGCGGCGAACACGGCGTCGGCGAACCGGGCGGCGAGCTCGCGCCCCTCGACGCCGCCGCCCGCCTGGAAGATCACCGGGTAGCCCTGCGGCGAGCCCGGCAGGGTGAGCGGCCCGTGCACGGTGAAGTGCGCGCCCTCGTGGCGCAGCGGCCTGATCCGGTCCGGGTCGGCGAACCGGCCCGTCGCCCGGTCGGCGAGCACCGCGTCGCTTCGCCAGCCCTGCCACAGTTCGCGGACGACGTGCACGAACTCGTTGCCGCGCGCGTAGCGCTGCGCGCGGGTGGGTTCACCGGCTCCGAAGTTGCGTGCGGAGTGCGCGTTGTAGGTGGTCACCGCGTTCCAGGCGACCCGTCCGCCGCTCAGCACGTCGAGGCCGAGGAAGCGGCGGGCGATGTTGTAGGGCTCGTTGTACGTGGTGGACGCCGTGCCGATGAGCCCGATGTGGGTCGTCTCGCGGGCGATGGCGGTGAGCAGCAGGGTCGGCTCGATGCCGTTGTACGGCGGGACGTCCGCGACGTTCTGCACGATGCCCGGCGAGTCCGCGAGGAACACCGCGTCGAGCAGTCCTCGTTCGGCGGTCCTGGCCGCTCGCACATAGGAGTCGACGTCGAGGAAGGACAGCGGGTCGGCGGCCGGCCAGCGCCAGGCGCCGGGATGCAGTCCGAGGCCGCCGAGGATGTTGACGTTGAGGTGGAGCTGGCGTGCGGGGGCGTCGACGGTGGCCATGGTCGGGTTTCCTCTCCGGGCCGGTCTGGTCGGACGTTCAGGACAGCCAGGCGTGCGCGAACAGCGGGCGCGAGGCGGCGTCGAAGGTGATGCCGTGCACCTTCTTGCCGACGCCGACGACGGTCCGGGACTCGTACAGCGGCAGCGCGTAGGCGTCCGCGACCAGCAGCCGCTGTGCCGTACGCAGATGCCGCGCGCGGGCCTTCGGATCGAGGTCGGCCGACTGCGCGTACAGCGCGTCGCGCAGCGGTCCCGCGCCCAGGCGGACCACGTCGAGTCCCTTCGGCGTGTAGTAGTTGCGCAGAATGTCGGGGTCGGCGGTCGAGGCGTTGCCGAGGGCCAGGTCGTACGCGCCCGTCCGGAAGGTCTCCAGGGCGCGTGAGAGCGGCACGGTCTTGATGGTCAGGGCGACACCGACCGCCTTGAGCTGCTGCTGGACGAGTTCGAGGGCCGACTGGGCGGGGCCGGAGCCGGCTCCGAACCAGACGGCGGTGAGGGCGAGCCGTCTGCCGTCCTTGGCGCGCACCCCGTCGGCGCCCGGGCGCCAGCCGGCCCCGTCCAGCAGGGAGCGCGCGGCGGTCCGGTCGGTGGCGAGGTAGGAGCCGACGTCGGCGAAGTGCGGCGTGGTGGAGGCGAGGGCGCTGCGGGCCGTGCGGTAGTCGGGGGTGTACACCGTCCGGACGATCTCGTCCCGGTCGATGGCCTTCTGCAGCGCACGGCGCACCGCGGGGTCCTTGGTGGCGGGGCGCGCCGCGTTCACGTTGAGGCTCTGGACGAGGCCGGGCACGGGCCGCGCGAGCAGCGGCAAGCCCGTGGTCCTGAGGGTCTGCTCGTCCTGCGGCGGGACCGCGGCGACCGCGTCGAACTCTCCGGACTGCAGGCCGCCGACGCGCACCCGGGTCTCCGGGACCACCTTGAGGACGAGCCGGTCGAGGCGGGCGCGGGTGGAGGAGCCCTGGGTCGCCGTGCCGGGTGCCACTCGCGACGGCCAGGCGTAGCCCTTGCGGGCCCGCTGGACGACCTGCTGGTTCGGGGTGAAGCGGTCAAGGGTGAAGGGGCCGCTGCCCACGACGCCCTTGGTGCAGCGGTCCGCCGCGGAGCGCCGGGCCGTGGCCGGGCTCACCACTGCCAGGCTCACCGATGAAGTGGCCGCCAGGAATTGGGCGTTGGGACGTTCGAAGTCGAAGCGGACGGTGTCCGGGCGCACCACGACGACGCGCCGGAAGCCGGTCAGATAGGTGGTCGCCTGGACGGCCTTCCCGCCCAGCCGGCGCACGCCGTCGAAGCTCTCCTTGACGGCACGGGCGTCGAGCGGGCTGCCGTCGCTGAAGGTGACGCCGTGGCGCAGGGTGAACGTGTAGCTCCTGCCCCGGTCGCCTGTCCGCCACTTCGTGGCCAGCCAGGGGACGATGTGTCCGGTGTCCGGGTCCTGGTCGGTGAGGGAGTCGGCGAGTCCGCGTGCGGCGGTGAGTTCGTCGCCGTTGCCCGCCTGCTGCGGATCGGCGCAGGCGATGTCGGCGCCGACGGCGTAGGTCAGGGTGCCGCCGTTGCGCGGCGGTCCGTCGTCACCCGCCGCCTGGCCGCCTCCGGAACAGCCGGCGAGCACGGCGGTCGCGGCGAGCGCGGCCAGCGCCGCCGTGGTGCGTGGCGCTCGGCTGCGCACGGGCATGGGGAACTCCTCGGGGTCTGTGCCGCGGTTCGTGTCCTGGTGCGGCGGGAAGTGCGGCGGGACGTTCAGTGGGTGCGGGTGACGGCGAACGCGGCGAGGGCGCCGAGCGCCTCGGCGGCGGCGTGGTCCGTGGCGACCCGGTCGAGCGCGCGGCGGGCCCGGCGCAGGTGGCGTTCGGCGAGCGCGGAGGTGAGAGCACGTCCTCCGGCCGTCTCGATGGCACGGGCCGCCTCGTGCAGGGACGCGTCGTCGCCGAGCAGACGGGGCAGGCGCTCGCCGGCCGGGGTGCCGGAGGCGAGGGCGGCGACGACCGGCAGGGTCTTCTTGCGTTCCCGCAGGTCGTTGCGGACCGGCTTGCCGGTCAGCGCCGGGTCGCCCCAGACGCCGAGCAGGTCGTCGACGGCCTGGAAGGCGAGGCCGACGTCCCGGCCCGTCCGGTCGAGGGCGGCGACCGTGTCCGGCGGGGCGCCGCCGAGCAGCGCGCCGAGCCCGGCGGCGCAGCCGAGCAGGGAGCCGGTCTTGCCGACGGCCATCGCGGTGTACTCCTCGACGCTCACCGCGCCGGGACCGGTCCAGGGCCGGGTCTCGAAGGCCACGTCGGCGGCCTGCCCGTTGACGAGTTCCACCAGGGCGGTGGTGAGCAGGTCCATCGCGGCGGTCCTGGCCGGCTCGGGGGCCGCGGCCGCGAGGGTGTCGACGGCGAGTACGAGCAGGGCGTCACCGGCGAGGACGGCGGGTCCGACGCCGTACGCCTTCCAGACGGTGTCCCGGTGCCTGCGCCGCTCGTCGCCGTCCATGATGTCGTCGTGCACCAGCGAGAAGGCGTGCACCAGCTCGACGGCGACCGCGCCGGGCACGGCCGCCTCTGCCGGGGCCCCGACCGCCTCGGCGGCGAGCAGCGCGAACGCGGGCCGCAGCCCCTTGCCCGCGGCACCGGCCCGCGGTGTCCCGTCCACGTCCTGCCAGCCGAACGTGTAGGCCGCCATGGCGCCGACATCGGGGGCGAGGCGTGCCACGGCGGCGCGCAGGGCGGGGGTGACCAGGGTCCGGCAGCGTTCCAGTGTGTCGGTGACGGCCGCGGCGGCGACGAGTCCGGCCGGTCCGGCCGCCGTGCTCACCGGCTGCCCTCGCGGCCGAGACCGGCCCGGGCCCGGGCCGGCTCGCGCGGCTCGGGCACCATCGGCAGCGGTCCGGTGCCGAGCGATGCGCGCGGCACGGCGGTGCCGGCCCGGGTGCCCGGTACGGCGCGCAGCCGCCAGCGGGCGGCGATCCCGGCGAGCGTGATGGTGGTCTCCGCCATGCCGAGGCTGTCCCCGATGCACTTGCGACTGCCGCCTCCGAAGGGCAGGTTGTAGCCGCGTGGCAGCCGGTCGGCGTGCTCGGGCAGCCACCGGTCCGGGTCGAAGCGCCCGGGGTCGGGGTAGACGGACGGGTTGTGGCCGAGGGCGTAGGGGCTGTACAGGACCGTGGTGCCGGGTGCCAGTGCCTGTCCGGCGAGTTTCGTCGCGCGGGTCGTGGTCCGGGTCAGCAGCCACGCGGGCGGGTACATCCGCAGCGTCTCGGTGATGAGCCGGCCCGTGAAGTCGAGCCGGTGCAGGTCGTCGAAGCCGGGGGTGCGCCCTTCCAGCACGGTGTCCAGTTCTTCGTGCAGCCGGCGCTCGAGCTCGGGATGGGTGGCGAGGATGTGGAAGACCCAGGCCATGGTGTTGCCGGTGGTCTCGGTCCCGCCGATGAGCAGCGTCATGACCTGGTCGTGGATCTCCTCGTCCGACAGCCCCTTGCCGGTCTCCTCGTCCCGGGTGTTGACGAGGATCGACATGAGGTCGCCGGTGTCGACGGAGCCGGCCGCGCGGTACGACTCGACGGTGCGGCGGATCAGCCGCCGCATCCGGATGCGCACCTGCTCGAAGTCCCGGTTGTGCGCGGTCGGCAGCTTCTCCTGGAGGCCGGTCGGAGCGACCATGCGCTTGTAGACGCCACGCATGATCACGGGCATGCAGTACGCGACCTCGTCGAGAGCGGCGCGGTCGGCCGTGGTGGCGAACATGGTGCGGGCGGTGATCTTCAGGGTGAGGCCGTGCATGACCTCGCTGACGTCGAGCGCCTCTCCCTCGCGCCAGGAGGCCAGCTCGCTTTCCACCTCTTCGCCCATCAGCGCGATGTAGCCGGGCACGCGGCTGGGATGGAAGGCGGGTTGCAGCATGCGGCGCTGGCGCCGGTGCGGCTCCCACGCGGAGGAGACCAGGCCGTCGCCGACCAGAAGCCGTGCCTTCTCGAAGAGCGGGCCGCCCTTGTCGAAGGTGCGGGAGTCGGTGAGCACCTGCTGGGCCAGCTCCCAACCGTGCGCCAGATAGGCGCGCTTGGGCCCGAGTCGCAGTTCGACCAGGTCCGCGTCGGGGGGCAACTCGGCCAGGAACTTCAGCGGGTCGCGCCACAGCGGCAGGGCGTGTCCGAGGACGGGGAGCGCGCCGCCCGGGCTGACCGTCCGCCACTCCCGGTCGGGGCGCGCGGTACGCCGGGAGGCCGGGGCGGGATCGGTCGCCACCCGGTGCGAGGCGGCCGCGCGCAGCTTGCCGAGCGCCGCCGCCTCGTCGGGCCGCGGGCCCTCGTCCGTGGCGGTGTGGGGGCGGTCGCGGAAGCGGGTGACGGGCGCGTTCAGGTCGAGCCAGCCGGAGGTGGTGCCGTCCCACACCGAGCCGTCGCCGTAGTAGCGCGGCGTCAGGTACTCGAACTCCTGGCTGCCGCCCATCAGATGGTCGACGGCACGAAGGTAGCGGCGCAGGTCGTCGCGGTCGCCGAGCGGCCCGGCGAGCAGGGCGTCCCGTTCCGCGATGTACGCCTTCTCGTGTTCCCCGACCCGCGCGCACAGCCGGTCCACGGCTTCCTGGAGTCCGAGGCCCTCCTGCTCGGTGAGGACGCGCACCACCGTCATCTTGTCGTCCTGGGCGTGCTCCTTGCGCCAGGACAGCAGGTCGTTGATGAGGATCATCTGCCGGCGGCAGTGCAGGTGGAGCCCGGTCAGCTGCGGCAGCAGGTCGGTCATGTCGACCTCGGCGCCGTACTCCGTCATCAGCTCGATGAAGTCGCAGCCGAAGCTGTCGAGGCGCACCTCCAGGCACGTCTCGTAGTCGGGCACCTCGTCGGACAGCTTGGCCTGGATCTCGGTGGCGCAGCCGCGCAGGAAGGCCTCCAGGCTCAGCGCGAACCGGCGCACCTGGCCTGCGCTGAGCCCGGGGCTGATCCGCCGCCACAGGTCCTGTCCAGCGCGGCCGTAGGGAAAGCCGGGGTCCGTGGGCAGGTCGCCCTCGAAGTCGGAGAGGATGCGGGCGAAGACCTCGCGGGCGGCCGTCGCGCTCGCGCCGAGCGCGGAGCGGTCGGAGACGAAGGAGTCGATCACCGTCACGTACTGGTACCAGTCGGCGATGTCGAGCGCCCGCTGGTAGGTGGCCTCCGGCACGGTCAACGGGCCGTAGATGCCGTTGCGTTGACGCAGGAAATACAGCAGGTCGGGTTCGCCGGGGAACGTGTCGGCGAGAAACCGGCGCACCCAGCCGTTCGAGGCGATCTCTATCTGCGCGGCCTGCGGGTGATAGGCGTAGGGCAACAGGCGCGGGAGTTCCGGCATGAAGAATTCCGTAGGGTTCGACATGCGGTGTGGATCCTTTCTCGGGTGAGGCGCTGATTCCGGTCGCGCAGTCCGTGTGAAATTCCCTCTGCGCCACATCCGTCGAGCGCTGAATACCAGGCGCGTTCGATTCGCTGAATCTCTCCCACGTTCAGATGTCCGGATGCTAAGCATGCTGTTCGAGGCCTGTACATGGGCCGTTCCGCGGTGCGGAACGGTGGTTGAGCGGGGCCCGGCGAAGGGTTGCCGAGAAGTCACGACCGACAATTGCCCTTCCGTTTCTTCCTCCGAGCCGGGCCCCTCGTTCGGCCGCCGCCGCCCGCTGACGCCGTCGTTCACGCCGCGCCGTGCCGAGCGCGGGCGCCCGCTCCCGGAGGAGGTCACCGTCAGCCCGCCGAACGGCATCAAACGGGGCGCGGAGACCACGACCACGACGGCCGGCCCGGTTCTGCTCATCCGGCTCGACGACGGCCGCGCCCGGTGGGAGAAGCTGCGCTTGCGGCCGGACGGAGTGCGCGGTCCCGGCAGTCGGCCGGAGCGGCTTACGGTGGCCTGCCGCCGGCGGGGCCGGGCTCCTGGCGGCAGCGCGCCTTGCGTACGGCAACGGGGGGAAGCCGTGCGCGGGGTGGCGGCGGTGCGGGGCGCGATGACGGACGTGCCCGCTGTCGTCCGGCACGGTGCGGGCCGGGCGGCCGGTGCTGCTCGCCATCGACTCGGCGCCGGACGACGTGGACGCCCGTCGCGACGTGCGCACGGTACGCGCGGCCGCGGCGAACCCGAGGGCTTCGCCAAGCGGCTCGCCTTCGGCGCCGGGTGCGCTCCCGCCCGGGCGTGCCGCTCACCCGGGCGTCCCTCGGGACCGGCCCCTGCGGCTCATGGAGGGGCTGCCGGTGCCGCGCCTCGCGGCCGGTCCGGCGCGGCCGGGGTGGACCGACGGCGAGAAGGGCGTCTCGCCGCTGGAGCTGCCGGTCACCTGGTGGGCGGACTGACAACGAGCCGCCCGGTCCGCACCGGCGGCCCTCCTCCCGCGCGCGCCCCTCAGCCCGCGGCTTCGTCCGGCAGGTCGAGCCCGCGCCGCCGGGCCAGCGTGAGCGCCTCCTCGATCAGCGTCTCGACGATCCGCGCCTCGGGCACGGTCCGTACGACCTCGCCCTCCACGAAGATCTGCCCCTTGCCGTTCCCGGAGGCGACGCCGAGATCGGCCTCGCGGGCCTCACCCGGACCGTTCACGACGCACCCCATGACCGCGACGCGCAACGGAAGGCTGAGCCCGTCCAAGGCGGCCGTGACCTCCTCGGCGAGCCGGTAGACGTCGACCTGGGCCCGGCCGCAGGAGGGGCAGGAGACGATCTCCAGACCGCGTTCGCGCAGGCCGAGCGACTCCAGGATCTGGGTGCCGACCTTGACCTCCTCCACGGGCGGCGCGGACAGCGAGACGCGGATGGTGTCGCCGATCCCCTCGCTGAGCAACGCCCCGAAAGCGACAGCCGACTTGACGGTGCCCTGGAAGGCCGGTCCCGCCTCGGTGACGCCCAGGTGCAGCGGGTAGTCGCAGCGCCGGGAGAGCAGCCGGTAGGCCGCCACCATCACGACCGGGTCGTTGTGCTTCACGGAGATCTTGATGTCGCGGAAGCCGTGCTCCTCGAACAACGAGCATTCCCATAGCGCCGACTCCACGAGCGCCTCCGGAGTCGCCCGGCCGTACTTGGTGAGCAGCCGAGGGTCCAGGGAGCCCGCGTTCACTCCGATCCGGATGGGCACACCCGCGTCGGACGCGGCCCGAGCGATGTCCTTGACCCGGTCGTCGAACTTCTTGATGTTGCCGGGGTTCACCCGCACGGCCGCGCAGCCCGCGTCGATGGCCGCGAACACGTACTTCGGCTGGAAGTGGATGTCGGCGATCACCGGGATCGGCGACTTCCGGGCGATGGCGGGCAGAGCGTCCGCGTCGTCCTGCGAGGGGCAGGCGACGCGGACGATCTGGCAGCCGGCGGCGGTGAGTTCGGCGATCTGGCGCAAGGTGGCCTCGACGTCGGCGGTCACCGTCGTGGTCATCGACTGGACCGACACCGGCGCTCCACCGCCCACCGGTACGGGGCCCACCTGGATGCGCCGGGTCGGCCGCCGCTCGGCCAGCGGGCGCGCCGGCAGCTCGGGCAGGCCCAGGGTCACTCCGGTCACGGGCGATCACGCTCCTTCGGTGAGGGCGGTGAGCCGGCCCGCGGTCGCGGTCCCCGGGACGAGCCGGCCGTACGCAGTGCGCACCGCTGCCGCCAGTTTCTGCTCCGTCAGGCCGAGTTCCTCGAGGATCCGGTCGCGTGAAGCGTGGTCGAGGAAGCGTCGCGGGACCCCGTGCACGCGTACCGGCACATCGACGTCCGCGTCGGCGAGGGCCTGTGCGATGGCCGAACCCACGCCGCCGGTACGGCTGTTGTCCTCCACCGTGACCACGAGCCGGTGGCTGAGCGCGAGGTCGACGAGGGCCGGGTCCACCGGGGTGACCCAGCGCGGGTCGACGACGGTGACGCCGGGACCGCCTCCGGCGCTGATCCGCCCGGCGGCCCCCAGGCAGGCGCCGGCGGTCGCGCCGACGGCCACGAGGAGGACGTCGGCGGGCTCGGTGCCGGCGCGCGCGAGGACGTCGAGCGGTCCGTGCCGGCCGACGGCCGGGATGTCGGCGGGCACCGTGCCCTTGGGGAAGCGGACGACGGTCGGCCCGTCCGTGACCTCGACCGCCTCGCGCAGTTCGGCCCGGAGCGTGGCCGCGTCGCGTGGGGCGGCGACCCTGAGCCCGGGCACGACCTGGAGCACGGACAGGTCCCAGACGCCGTTGTGGCTGGGCCCGTCGTCGCCGGTGATCCCGGCCCGGTCCAGGACGAGGGTCAGGGCGGCCCGGTGCAGTGCGGCGTCCAGCAGCACCTGGTCGAAGGCACGGTTGAGGAAGGTGGCGTAGAGGGCGACGACGGGGTGCAGTCCTCCCATGCTCATGCCGACGGCCGCGGTGACCGCATGCTGTTCGGCGATGCCCACGTCGAAGACCCGCCCGGGGTGGGCCGCGGCGAACCCGTCCAGGCCGACGGGCCCGCGCATGGCGGCGGTGAGGGCGACCACGTCGGGGCGCCGGTGCCCGATCCCGGTCAGCTCCTCGCCGAACACCGAGGTCCAGGATCGGCCGCCCGTGGACCGCGGCCGGCCGGTCGCCGGGTCGACCACGCCGATCCCGTGGAACCGGTCCGCCTCGTCGCGCTCGGCGGGCCCGTAGCCCTCGCCCTTGCGGGTCAGGGCGTGCACGATGACCGGCCCGTCGAACTCCCGGGCCTGGGCGAGCGCGGTCCGCAGCGCCGCGAGGTCGTGGCCGTCGACCGGGCCGAGGTACTTGAGCCCGAGGTCCCCGAACAGGGCCTGCGGCGCGGCCAGGTCCTTCAGTCCCTCCTTCATCCCGTGCAGTCCCCGGTAGACGGCTCCGCCCGCGACCGGGATTCCGTACGCGGCGCGTTTGCCGGCCCGCAGGACCTGCTCGTACGCGGAGGTGGTGCGCAGCCGGCCCAGGTGTTCGGCGAGGCCGCCGACGGTCGGGGCGTAGGAGCGGCCGTTGTCGTTGACGACGATCACGAGATTGCGGGGCCGGCCCGCCGCGATGTTGTTGAGCGCCTCCCAGGCCATGCCGCCGGTCAGGGCGCCGTCGCCGACGACCGCGACCACATGCCGGTCGGTGCGGCCGGTGAGCGCGTCGGCCTTCGTGAGGCCGTCGGCGTAGCTGAGGGCGGTCGAGGCGTGCGAGTTCTCGATGTGGTCGTGGGCGGACTCGGCCCGCGCGGGATAGCCGGACAGGCCGCCCCGGGCGCGCAGCCGGCCGAAGCCCGCGGCCCGGCCGGTGAGCAGTTTGTGGATGTACGTCTGGTGCCCGGTGTCGAAGAGCAGGGCGTCGCGCGGCGAGTCGAACTCCAGGTGCAGCGCGAGGGTCAGCTCCACGACCCCGAGGTTGGGCCCCAGGTGTCCCCCGGTCCGTGTCACCGTGGCGACGAGGAACTCTCTTATCTCGGAGCCGAGTTCGGCCAGTTGCGCTCGGTCCAGGCGGGCGAGGTCGTGCGGTCCGCGAAGGGTCTCCAGGAGGGTCATCGGGCTCCTTGTCCACGGCGGTGCACGGCGTAACACGGAGGTGCTGGGCGGTCCACGGCGTGCGGAAGCGCCATCAAAGCGCCGCGCGGGCGGCGCCGCAGTCGCTCGTTCCGCCTGACGGAACACGGACCTGCGCGGCGTCGGCGGAAGTTCCTAGCGTGGTGCGGGCGGCGCGGGATCGAGCAGCCGCACCGGGAGGACGGATGGCGGACAGGCCGGCGCAGGTACCGCCGCATGCCGCGGGGCGGTGCGCGGCACAGGCGCGCGCGGCGGGCGTCAGCGCCGCGCGGGCGGCCCGGAGCCCGCGCACGGTGCTGCCCGCCGGTCCCACCGCCCTCGCCGGGGCCCGCACCGGCCTCACCGCGGGCGCGTCCACGGCGCCGGGCCTCGCCGACGGGGTCGTGGCGGCCCCGCGCGCGCTCGGCCCGGCCGAGGTGGCCGGCCGGCGACTCGCCGTGGAGACCGCGACGTTCGCACTGCCCAAGGAGCTGAGCCGATGACGGCCACCACCACCCCCGCACCCACGATCGCCAAGGCGCCCGGCCGCGTGCCGCTGCTCGGCCATGTGATCCAACTCCTGACCCGTCCGAGGGAGTTCTTCAACGGCTTGCGCGACAGCGGCGACGTCGTGACCATCGGGCTCGGCCCCGCCCGTGCCTATGTGGTCAACAACCCCGCCCTGGTGCACCAGATCCTCACCAAGGACGTCCGCAAGCTCGACAAGGGCGTGGCCTACGAGAAGTCGGCGCCGTTCCTCGGCGACGGTCTGCTGAACTCCTCCGAGCCCACGCACATGGCCCACCGGCGGCTGCTCCAGCCGGCCTTCCACCACCACCGCATCGCCGACTACTCCCGCCACATGCGCGAGGCGGTCGCGGAGCGGACGGCCCGGTGGCGGGACGGGCAGACGCTCCGCCTCGACCAGGAGATCCACGGCTACGCGGTGACGGTGGTGTGCCGCGCGCTGTTCTCCTCCGGCCTCGGCGACACGGTCGCCGACGAGGTGGAGAACTCGCTGCCGGTCCTCCTCGAAGGGGTCAAGCGACGGATCGCGTTCCCGGTCGGCTGGCTGGAGAAGCTGCCCACACCGGCCAACCGCCGCTTCGAGCGGGCCCGCGAGCGCCTCGGCTCGACGCTCGGCGGTGTCATCCGCGAGTACCAGCGGGTGGGCGGCGAGGAGGGCGACCTGATGGCGCTGCTACTCGCCGCGCGCGCCACGGACGACTCCCCGGCGCCGGACGAGGGCACCCCGTCCGGCCATGGGCGCACCTACCGGCTCACCGACGAACAGATCCACGACGAGGCGATGGCCCTGTTCCTCGGTGGTGTGGAGACCGCCCGTGACGTGCTGAGCTGGGCCTGCCATCTGCTGGCCGAACACCCGGATGTCCAGGCCGAGTTGGCCGCAGAGGTGGACCGGGTGCTGGCCGGCGGCCGGGCCCTGGGCCACGACGTGCTGCCCGAACTCGACCTGACCCGCCGGGTCCTGAACGAGGCACTGCGGCTCTACCCGCCGGCCTGGCTGCTCACCCGCCGCACCCTCACCGACCTCGACCTGGCCGGCCACCACGTCCCGCCGGGCCAGAACGTGCTGTTCTCCCTGTACACCATCCAGCGCGACCCCGGGATCTACGCACGCCCCGACGCCTTCGAGCCGGACCGCTGGGCCGGTGCGGCCGGTGCGGCGCTCCCCCGCACGTCGTTCCTGCCGTTCGGCGCGGGCAACCGCGGCTGCATCGGGGAGCCCTTCGCCTGGGAGGAGATGCTGATCTTCCTGGCCGCCGTGACCCACGACTGGACCCTGCATTCCGTGCCCGGCCACCGCATACGCCCGGCCCGCTCACCGATGCTGTCGCCGCGCGACCTGCCGATGACCGTACGGGCCAGAAAACACCCGTAACTCCGCTTCTACGCAACCCCCCTTCGCCCCATCGCCTCCAGGAGCCCCGTTGTCCACCTCAGCGAACCCCTCGGCCGTCGACGCCTCCGACGACCGGCACGCCACCACTCGGGCGGGCCGCCACCCGGGGATCGTGCTGACGCTGCTCGTCACCTGCTACCTCATGATCACCGTGGACAACACGGTCGTCACGATCGCTCTGCCGCAGATCCGCGACTCCCTCGGCTTCTCGCCCACGGGACTGTCCTGGGTGCTCAGCGCCTACACGCTCACCTTCGGTGGTCTGCTGCTGCTCGGCGGGCGCGCCGGCGACGTGTTCGGGCACCGGCGCACGTTCGTGTGGGGCGTCTGGCTGTTCACGGTGTGCTCGCTGCTCGGCGGGCTCGCGACCGAGCCGTGGATGCTGCTGGCCGCACGCGCCGTGCAGGGCGTCGGCGCCGCGATCGCCTCGCCCGGCGGAATGTCCCTGCTGATCACCAACTTCAAGGAAGGGCCCGCGCGCAACCGGGCGCTGGCCGTCTACTCGACGCTGGCCGGGCTCGGCATGGCCACGGGCATGATCCTCGGCGGCGTGCTCACCGAGTGGGCGTCATGGCGCTGGGTGCTGTTCGTCAACGTCCCCTTCGGCCTGGCCGTCGCCCTGCTCACGCCCCGCTACGTCACGGGCTCGCGGCCCCACCCGGGCCGGCTCGACCTGGTGGGCGCGTTCACCGGGACCGCGGGGATGTCGGGGCTGGTGTACGGGTTCATCAGGGTCGGCTCGGACGGCTGGAGCGATCCTCTGGCGCTGGCGGCCTTCGCGGTCGGCGTGGTGCTGCTCGCCGTGTTCCTGACGCTGCAGACACGGGCGGACACCCCGCTGCTGCCGCTCGGCCTGTTCGCCAACCGCAACCGGGCGGCCGGCTATGCGACCGTGCTGCTGAGCATGGCGACGCTGTTCAGCGCCCTCTTCTTCATCTCGCAGTTCTTGCAGGGGCCGCTCCATTTCTCGCCGGTGCGCGCCGGACTGGCGTTCCTTCCCATGGCGCTCGGCATGTTCGGCATGTCCCGCGTGACGCCCAAGCTGCTTCCGCTGCTCGGCGCCCGGGTCCTGATCACCGCGGGCATCGTCCTGGTGACGGCGGGCGCCCTGTGGCTGTCCCGGCTGACCGCCGATTCCTCGTACGCGCTCGGGATCGCTGGCCCCACGGTCCTGCTGGGGATCGGCATCGGCTCGTTCCTGATGCCGCTCAACGCGCTGATCCTGAGCGGTGTCCCGCCCCGGGAGGCGGGCGCCGCCTCGGGCACCATGCAGACGATGCAGCAGGTGGGCGGCGCGCTGGGGCTCGCCGTCCTCGTCACCGTGTACGGCACGGCGCTCGGCGGTTCCCGCACCTCGCGGGCGCTGGCGCACGCCACGGCCGACGCCTTCATCGGAGCGACGGTGTTCGCGGCGGCGGGGCTGCTGCTGGTACTCACGGCGATCCGGGTGCCGAAGCCGCAGGCGCCGTCCGCCGCGCAGGACTCCTGAGCCGACCGGCACCCGCAGGCGCGGCTCCGGCGCACCCGGGGCCGCGCCTGGCGGTCCGGCGGCCGATCGAGTGCGGCGCTCAGCCGGTGTGAGCGGGATGCCCCTGGGTCGGCAACGTGTTCCACGCCAGCGCGAAGACCGGGAAGCCGAGTTCGTCGAGGCGGAGGCGGGCCGTCTTCACCTTCACGTCCTCGGCACCGGTGGCCTCTTCCACCAGGTCGACCACGTAGTACAGGTGGGTGCCGACGAGGGCGTACCAGTTGCGGTTGGGGTGCGGGTCCGAGGAGTCGGCGGGCGCGAGACGGGCCGCGGCAGCCCGAACCCTGTCGGCCGTGAGCCGGTAGGTCACCCCGTCGGCAGTCGGACGCAACAGTCGCTCCCGAGTACTAGTTTGGTCTAGACCAAGCGGGGTACGCTTCTGTCACTGCACATGGCCGCCCACACGGCCATGGAGCCTCTGCTTGACATGCTCATGCTCGCCATCGTCCTCGGGCAGGCGGGCACGGACCCCCACACAGGAGTTGTCATGAAGAGCAAGAAGATGCTGGCCGCCGCGATCGGCGCGGGGATAGCCCCGATCCTGGCCGTGAGCCTGCCGGCCGGCAGCGCGAGCGCGCACGGCTACATATCCTCGCCCCCCAGCCGGCAGGCCCAGTGCGCCGCCGGCATGGTCTCCTGCGGTTCCATCAAGTACGAGCCGCAGAGCGTGGAGGGCCCCAAGGGCCTGATGAGCTGCAGCGGAGGAAACGCCGCCTTCGCCGAGCTCGACAACGACAGCAAGGGCTGGAAGGTCACCCCGGTCAGCCGGACGACCAGCTTCAGCTGGCGGCTGACGGCCCGGCACGCCACCAGCACCTGGCAGTACTACGCGGGTGGCCGGAAGATCGCCGAGTTCAACGACGGTGGCGCCCGGCCGGGCGAGACCGTCACCCACCAGGTGAACTTCGGCAGCCTGACCGGCAAGCAGAAGGTGCTCGCCGTGTGGAACATCGCCGACACCGCCAACGCCTTCTACGCCTGCGTGGACGTGAACGTGAGCTGACGCGGTACCGCACCATCCGGCCCTGCCGGGACACCGGCCGGTCCTGTCAGGGCCGGCCGGTGTCCCGGTGCCCGGAGCGGGCGATGCGCCGGGTGCCTCTTCTCCCGGCCGCCCGGCGGCCGGGAGACCTCTCCCTCGCGTGCTCGCCCCGGAGGAAGCCGGAGTCGGCAGGCGGGCCCCGCGCGGACCGGACCCAGCCACGCACCCGGGGCTCCTCAGGCTCTGCGAGACCACGGACCACGGCGAAGCTCACCCTGAGGACACCCAGGCCGAGCGCGCAGGCCCCGACACGGTGGCTCGTCCCGACCACCCCACGGGCCGTCCCGCTCGGGAGGGACGGCCACGAGGACACTGCCGTCGCGACCGCCCGCCAGGTCCCCGGCAGCCACCGCCGGCAGGCCGGCCCAGCGGTCGCCACATCGAGATGAGGTCCCATGAACCGACACGCAGCCACCGCCCGCGCGGTCGCCGTGACCCTGCTCGCCACCGGTCTCGTCGCCGTCCCGGCAGCCACCACCCTCGCCGCCGCCCAGGCCAAGGCCCGCGTCGGGGCCGACTGGGCGACTCAGTCGATCGTCTTCACCGCCGCCGCAGGCCAGGCCAACGATCTCCACGTGATTCCCATGGACCTCGGCGCCGGGGTCCGGCGGATCGGCTTCCGCGACGCGGTCCCGCTCGAACCAGGCGACCACTGTGCGTACCTCGAACCCGGCGACGACACCTTCGTCGTCTGCGAACTGCCCACCGGCAGCCCCCGGCCGGACAGGATCGACGTCTTCCTCGGCGACCGCGACGACACGATCGTCACCAGCGACCCCGCGGTCGCCACCGTCCGCGGCGGTCCCGGCGACGACGAACTGCACGCCCACACCGCGCACACGGTGCGGGGTGACGCCGGGGACGACATGGTCATGGGACACGCGGTCCTGGACGGCGGCGACGGCATGGATCACCTGATGGGCGACGACGACGGCCAGCGGCTGTGGGGCGGCCGGGGCGACGACATGATCGAGGCGTACGGCGGTGCGGACACCGTGTACGCCGGCCCGGGCGACGACCACGCCATGGGCGGGGACGGCCCGGACGTCGTCCTCGGCGGCCCCGGGAAGGACACCGTCGAAGGCGGCCCGGGCCGCGACATCGTCCTGCGGTAGACACGCCACCCCGAGCCGCGCCGGGACGCTCCGGCGGCGGCCCCGGCCCGGATCGCCTCCCACGGCCGGGCGGAGCCGCGCGCCCCGACCGCGCTCGTGCGGACACCGCGGGCGCCCTGCACCACCGACGACACCCTCTGCACGGTCACGACCAGCGCCCCGCTCCCCTGGCGGGCGGATACGGCAACTCCCCGGCGACGCGCATCTGCGGCCATCCGCCAGACCCGGCCACACGCGTACGCCGACGCGCACGCGAACGAGCCGGCCACCGTGAACTTCCCGGCGGCAGCCGGCGGGGCGGCCGGGCCGGTGCCGGCCGCCGACCGGGACGTCGCTGCCGTTCTCGCGGCCAGAATACGTATACCCGGCGCGGCTGGTGGGCTGGTCCTACGGCGCACTCGGCGGCGCGCCCGGCGCGCACCGGGACCCCGGCAGGGCCCTCGGCACGACCCCGGTCGACGGCGCCCGGCCCTACGACCGGCCGGACAAGGCCATGGAACACCGCGTCCGCGAGCTGTTCCGGCGGCTGAACCGGGCCGTGCCGCCGCGGCCCCCGACCGGTCCGGCCCCGCGGACGACCGCCGGGGAGGCCGGAAGCGCGCCCTGACTCGCCGTCACCGGATCGGGTCCGTCCGCGGATCGACGACCCAGTGGTGGGTCCGGAGCATCCGCCCGGCGAACTCCACCTCGGCCTCCGCCCGGAACCGGAACCCGACGGACCGGCAGATGCCGTTCGACGCCGCGTTGGTGACCGCCGGGAAGGCGTGCACCACGCCCCGGATGGAGATGCCGGATTGACCACTCCCTGCATGCCGTGAATCAAGTCGGTTCGAAACCGCACCCGTTCCGGGGATGAGCCGGCCTGGGTCTCGGTGGAGACGACCGTTTCCTATGCCACGGACGGTCGTACACAAAGGCGAGCGGGCGCCCTCCGGGGCCGTTGCAGGTATCCAGCGGAGGCAGAGCAACGACGTACCGGCGGCACAGGCTGCGATCAGGAGCCCTTGGCCGACGGACACAGCCTGCCTGGCCGCGTACCGCAGGTGCGTTCCGGCCAGCTCTCGGCCGACGCCGAACGCGGCGAACGTCAGACCTAGTCAGGAAAGCCCCGCTCGGCACCGAAGCGCTGCCTCCGGCAAGAGTCGGTGAGCCGCGACAGGGGGCGTACGCCCGGAACGGGACGGGCCACACGGTCGGGCCCGCGCAGCTCACGCCGGTGACCGGTGGCTGCCGAGGCGGCGGGTGAGCGCGCCGTCGACGCGCGCTGCAGCCGGGACGACTGCGCCACCGACGAAGAAACGGACGGCTGTGTCCGGACTCCGCAGGCGCGGCGCTCCGGGGGTGTTCAGGTCATTTCTCGCCAACTTCCATCGGAGCTATGTATTCCACTTTCCCGTCAAGATGCGGATTCAGCCAAAGTGAACAAACCTTTGACGATCACATGTAACTAAGATCACATTTATCTACGCCGAGGTCCGTACAGGCATCAATCATGTAACGATGTGTTGCGACTGCGGGGCCACGTTGGACTGGTGGATTTGGTCATCAATACACAATGGAGCCATTGTGTCCGAAGAGAAGACCCAGTACCCCTCGCCAAAAGATGCAGAGTTCGGCGCGACGCTGGTTGATTTATTCTCCAGGGCCGCCATCGAAAAGCCCGACCGCACCGCTCTACACATTGACGACGAAAAGATCTCGTACGGCCACCTCTCTTCCTGGGTCGACGCTCTCGCAGGTCTCCTTCACGACGCCGGGGTGAGGAGAGGCGACCGGGTCGCGCTGCGCATGCCTCCTGGCGCGAACGCCATCGCCGCCATGCTCGGCATCCTCAGGGCCGGCGCCGCCTATGTCCCCTTGGACATCCGCAACCCACCCGCTCGCAACGCGTTCATCGTCACCGACAGCCAGGTGGTCGCGCTGGTGGGAGACGCCGGTGAGGCCTCCGGATACACAGGGCCGGTGGTCACCGAGGAGAGCGTGGCAGCGCTGCGGGAGCACCGGGCGGACAAGGGCCCCGGGCCCGAACGGCCCGGCCCGCAGGACGTCGCCTATATCATCTACACCTCCGGCACCACGGGCCGCCCCAAAGGGGTTCCCGTCCGGCACGGCAACGTCACCGCTCTCTTCGCGGCCGCCTCGCGCCTGTTCTCCTTCTCGGCCGAAGACCGATGGCTGCTCTTCCACTCCATGGCCTTCGACTTCTCGGTCTGGGAGATCTGGGGCGCGCTGACCACCGGCGCGGAACTGGTCGTCCTGCCGTACTGGACGGCCCGCACCCCTGTCGAGACCGCCCGGGTCGTACGCGACCGGGGGATCACGGTGCTGAACCAGACACCGACCGCCTTCAGCGCGCTGACCACAGCCATCCTGAACGAGGGCATCGACCTGCCGGAACTGCGCTACGTCGTCTTCGGCGGCGAAAAGCTCACGCCCGCCGTGGTGCGCCCTTGGGCGAAGCGTTTCGGCCTGGAGCGACCGCACCTGGTCAATATGTACGGCATCACCGAAACCACGGTGCACGCCACGTTCCATCGGCTGACCGAGGACGACCTGGCAGCGGAAGACTCGGTCATCGGCCGGCCGCTGCCCGGCTTCACCTACCGGATCGTCACCGAGGACGGGCGGGACGCCGTACCGGGCGAGCAGGGCGAGCTGTGGCTGGCCGGTCCGCAGGTGAGCGAGGGCTATCTCAACCGGCCCGAACTGACCGCCGAACGCTTCACCACCGGTCCTGCGCGGGACGGCGGTGAGCCACCGCGGCGCTACTACCACTCCGGTGACCTGGTCAGCCGGCGAGCCGGGGGCGATCTCGTCTACCAGGGCCGGGCCGACCTGCAAGTGAAGCTCCGCGGCCACCGTATCGAACTCAGCGATGTGGAGGCCGCGGTGCGCACGCACCCCGCGGTGGTCGACGCGGTGGTCTGGGTGCATGAGTTCGCGCCGGGCGACAGCCGACTGGTATGCGCCTACACGGCACGTGCCTCCGAGGAGGACGCGGGACCCGATGCCCGTGCCCTGCGCGCCCACGTGAAGTCGGTCCTGCCGTCGTACATGCAGCCCGCGCAGTATCTGGCACTGCCGGAGCTGCCGCGCACGATCAACGGAAAGGCCGACCGGGCCTCCGTGGCCCGGGCCTTCGAAGAAAGGAGATGACGGATGTCGGAAACCCTGAGCCGTGGCCCGAAGGCGGGGAGCACCGAGGAGGTGCAGCAGCTGACCCTGGAATGGGTCGCCGAACTGCTCGAAGATCCCCAGGCGGGCCCGGACGACAACTTCCTGGACCTGGGCGGGCACTCCATGCTCGCCTTGCAGCTGAGCCAGCGGGCGAAGGACAGGTTCGGTGCGGAATACGACATCAAGGTGCTCTTCGAGGGGAGCATCGCGGAGGCCGGCGCCGATCTCGCCGCCCGCACGACCATCAGCTGAATCGTTTCCTCACAACTCCGACGCAGCAACGCTTGAACGGCGTATCGGCCACATCGAAGGGTGAGAACGCATGAGCACCAGTGAGCAGACGGACTTCCGACTCGGAGCCGACGAACTCGAGAAGTTCGAGCGTGACGGCTTCATCGGCCCCATCAAGGTGTACGAGCCGGAGGAAATGGAGGAGCGGTGGAACACCATCCGGCGCCAGCTGCCGGACCGCTCCCGCGCCATCTACCCTGACGACGCGCTCGGCGCTGTCACCAACATCTCCAACTACGACCGCCACCTCGACGTCGACCTGCTCTCCGAGCACATCATGAAGGCGGAGATCGTCGACCGCGTGGTCTCCATCCTGGGGCCCGACGTCCTGTGCTGGCGCACGGAGTTCTTCCCCAAGTACCCGGGGGACGAGGGGACCGACTGGCACCAGGCGGCGACGTTCGCCAACGCCAGCAAGAAGCCGCAGATCATGTGGCCGTCCGAGGAAGGCCGGCCCGCTTTCGGCGGCACCATCACCGTGTGGACCGCCTTCACCGACTCGACGCTGGAGAACGGTTGCCTCCAGCTCATGCCCGGCACCCACCGGCACATGAACTACGACGAGTCGCTGGCCATGGACTACGACCCCAACGCCATCAACAGCCGCGAGAAGGACGGCGTCAAGCGTGGCTTCTTCGGCTACGACTACCGCCAGCTCCAGAAGGACCCGAATTGGAAGCCCGACGAGTCGCAGGCGTTCCCGCTGGTGATGAAGAAGGGCGAGTGCGTCATCTTCTGGTCGACCCTGATGCACGCCTCGCTCCCCCACACCGGCAGCAACAAGGACTACCGCATGGGCTTCGCCGCCCGTTACGTGCCCACCCAGGTGCACGTCTACCCGGGCACGGAGACCGTGGCGGAGTACGGCGGCGGTATCCCGCTGGACAACTACGGCGCCGTCGTCGTCGCCGGTGAGGACAAGTACGGCATCAACCGCATCGCCAAGGAGAGCCAGACGGGTTACGTCTTCGCGCCGCGGCGCTTCTGAGGGACTGTGATATTGCTGGGGCGGGCCCGCCGGCCGGGCCGCCCCAGCACACCTCAACTGACTTCCCCGGAGACTTCGTTGCAGCGCCACATCTACCTCAAGGACACGTACCGGTTCACCGTCACCACGCGGGTGGTCGATGCGGGAAGCGGTGAGCTGGGGTACTGGCTCACCTTGCAGGACAACATCTTCCACCCGCAGGGCGGCGGACAGCCGAGCGACGTGGGAACGGTCGACGAGACGGCGGCGCGGCCCTTCAAGGCGCCCGAGACGGACGAGCACGTCGTACGCCTCTCGTGCGAGCGGCCCTTCACGATCGGCGACGAGGTCACCAGTGCCATCGACCCCGAGGCGCGCCGCCGCCACGCGGCCCTCCACACCTGCGGTCACGTCGTGGACGGGTTCGTGCGGCAGCTCGGCTTCCGCCACCGGGTGAGCAACCACTTCCCCGGGCAGGCGCGCATCGAGTTCGACGCCGGTGAGGGAGGCAAGCCCGATCTGCAGCAGTTGGCGGCGACCGTGGAGGAACGCACCCGGCAGGCCATCGAGGCCGATCGCAAGGTGTACGCGACCGAGCAGGGCGACCGGCGCATCATCGGCATCGACGGCCTCCAGGAGGACCCGTGCGGCGGCACCCACGTCAGCTCGCTCGGGCAGCTCACCGGATTCTCGTTGCGCTCGGTCAAGATCAAGGGCGGCGTCCTGAAGGTGGGGTACGTCGTTGAGCACGTCTGACCGCGCCGCGAAGAGCGTCGCCGAGGCGCAAGTCGTCGACGAAGCCGTTCCCGCCGGCCCGGCCCCGGCAGCGCCCGGCGCGCGCCCGGCCACGACCTGGCTCAGCGACATCGGTGTGCTGGGCGTGGCGATCGTGTGGGGTTCCACGTACGTGGCGATGCAGTGGTCGGGGCAGTTCATCTCCGTCCCCGCCTTCCTGTTCTTACGCTTCGCGATGGGCGCCTTGGTCATCACGGTCCTGTCCTTGCGCGTATGGCGTGGAGTCACCCGTGAGGAGGTGTCCCTGGGCGTCCTGTTCGGGTGCCTGCTCTTCGGCATCCTGTCCCTGGAGACCCTGGGCGTCCGCTACACCCTGGCGTCCAACGCCGGCTTCCTGATCTCCTTGTCGGTCATGCTCGTCCCGCTGATCGAGCGGGTGTTCCTGCGGGTGCGGGTCGCCCGGAGCATCTACCCGCTCACACTGCTCTCCCTCGCCGGATGCGCGCTGCTCACCCTGGACCAAGGACTCTCGGTACGGAGCGGCGACCTGATCATCCTGGCGGCCGCCGTCATCCGGGCCGCGCAGATCGTGCTCTTCGGTTCACGATCGAAGGGCCGCGAGGTGTCACTCATCCGGGTAACCGGCATCGAGCTGTGGGTGGTCGCGCTCGGCGGCCTGCTGCTGTCGCTCGTCCAGCCGGAACGGTCCTGGCACGAGGTGGAACATCTGCCGGGCGACGCCTGGCTGGTCATCGCCTATCTGGGCGTGGCCGGCACCGCGTTCGCGTTCCTCACCCAACTGCACGCCGCTCGGGTGTCGAGTCCCACCCGGGTGGGCCTGGTGCTGTCCACCGAGCCGTTCTTCGCCGCCGTCTTCGCGGTCGTACTGCTCAGCGAACACCTCGGTCCGGCCCAATTGGCCGGAGGAGCGCTGGTGCTGCTGTCGGCCTATCTGGGTCGCTGGGTCGATGCCCGGCAGCGCTCGTCCCCACCTGCATCGGAGGTCAAGGAGTGAGTCGCTACCCCCTGGTCATGCTCCACCATTCGGGCGGGACCGCCCGGGTCTTCGACGGGCTCGTCCGGGCCCTCCCGGCATGGCTGGAGCCGGTCCCGCTGGAACTGCCGGGCCGGGGCCGTCGCTGGCGGGAGGAACCGGTCCACACCGCCGCGGACGCGGTGAGCGATCTCGACGCGCGGCTGGCGGACGCCGGCGTGACAGGAGAGTTCGCGATCTTCGGCCACAGCATGGGCGCCTATCTCGGTCTGTCGCTGGCCGCGAGGCTGGAACAGACCCCGGGGCAGGCACGGTGCTCGGTACTCTTCGCCTCCGCGAACCTGGGGCCCCTGCGCGTGCAGCCGCTCTTCGAAGGCGATCCGCTCCACGCCGACGACGAGGAGGTCCTGCGCGTCGCGGCCCGCTTCGGTGGGCCGGCACCGCAGATCCTGGAGAACGCGCAGCTGCGTGAGCACGCGGTGCGACTGCTCAGGGCGGACTTCGCCGTGTGTGATTCCTTCGTGCGCACCATGCGGCGTACGACGACCGAGAGCCACCTGGTGGTGTGCTGCGGAACGGACGACCTCTTCAGCGACGACCAGTTGGACGCATGGCGGCTGAGTTCCGCCGCGGAGACGGAGATCGTGCGCTTCCCCGGCGGCCACTTCTACGTCGACGCCGAGGCGGAGGCCGTGGCCCGGACCGTCGCCGCGCGGCTGCCGGCCCCATCCGCCGAGCCGGTCACCACCACGGCGACAGGAGGCGAAGGCTCCTCCCTCTGAGGAGAGTGACTTCGAACCGTGCCGGCCACGACGCCTGCGCGCCGTGGCCGGCACGCAGCACGCTCCGCAGGATTTCGTCCACGTACTCACCTGACGGCCCGCGTCGTGTGCCCGCCTGTCCTCGGTGCCCGATGACCGGCCCGAGGCCCTGGCCGTGCTCTTGGTCGCCGTCGGAGGCCGCCGTCCAGTGAGCGGATCCCACGGGTTCACGGGGCTGAGCCCGGACGGGTTCCGCGCCAGAGATCAGGCCGACGGCACGTGGCTCGTGACCGGGCGAGAACCGCACGCCCGCACCGGCGAGCACGTCCTTGCAGTGCTGTGGTGGAACATGCGCCTGCCCCGGCCGCCGACCGGGAGCAGCAGCCTGTCATCGAGGGCCCTGACACGCGAACAGGTCCTCGGCGGGCACGCTGCCGCAGGGCGAGGCGGTGCAGGAGGAGCACCAGTCGTCCCGGAGATCACCCTCAACGAGTGTGCTCCGTTATGGCTGTTGACGGCGGGCCTGTCCCGGCGTCCTCAGGAGAGGGTGGTCGGTCTGCGAGGCGGCGGGACGGCGCGCAGTAGCTCCCACAGTGGGCGTGAGCCGGACGCCCATACTCCGAGGGTGCGCCGGTCGACGACGTGGAGGCGCTGCTGCTCGGCGAAGTTCACGGCGGGTGCGGTGACCCGGCCGTTGGTCACGATGACCGCGACGTCGGCGCCGTGGACCTGGCGGGCAGTGCCGTTGAGGACCTGGAGGTCCGGCGTGCCCACCGCGGAGCCGGCGAGGCCGTTGCGGCGGTGCTTGCACTGGATCACCCAGCGTCTGCCGTAGGGGTCGGTCGCCTTCACGTCGGCGCCCAGGTCGCCGCCGCCCCCGACCCGGACCGCGTTCCGGCAGCCGTCACGGCGCATGAGGTCCCGGACCGCGTACTCGAACCGGGTGTGATGCAGGGCGTCGAGCTGGGAGAGGCCGTAGCGCAGGCCTCGCGCGCGGACCGCGTCCCACCGCGCCCGCTGCTGCCTGTGGTAGACCCAGCCGCCGCCGGCGAGCGCCGCGAGTACGCCGATGACGACCAGGACCCACCAGTGGGCCAGCAGCCAGTTGACGACCGCCACGACCAGCGCGACGACCAGGACCGCGGCCGGCACCAGGCCGATCAGCCGGCCATGCGCGTGCTGACGCCGTCTGGCCGGCCTGCGGGAGTGCCGCCGGGCCGCCGGGCGCCTGGCCGCCGCCATCCGGACCTTACGCCTGCGGGGACTCACCGGCCGGCCTCCGTGACGCCACTCGCCGGCTCCTCGAAAGCGTTCAAGATCCCCTGGCCGGCCGGAGTCGGACCGTTCAGGATGTCCAGCGCCGGGACGATGACCACGGTCATCCTCTCGTCGGAGCGGCTGCGGGCCTCGGTGCGCCGCCGCAGCCGGAAGAACACGACGACTGCGAGCAGCACCGCCACATCGATGGTCAGCAACCCCGGACCTCCCCCACGGACCCACCCACCACAACGGAACGGCAGGACGCCGCCCCAGCGTTCTTGTGTAGCGGCGCCCCGGTGATGTTCGCGGCCGGTTGCCGACGAATGGCACAAAGCGATCGGAGCTGGCCGAATACCGGCGCGACACCCATCCCATTCAATAGACCGACGGACCCAGGCACGGTGAACGCCTCCGGGGCCAAGTGGGAGCGAGCGTGAGCAAGGGTACGAGCGGCGTGTGGGCTGCTTCCGGCGTCCTTGCCCTCCGCGACGGCCGGAGCGCCGCGCATACACCTCCGTACAGGTGATTGGGCCCGGCGCGCAGGACGTCGCACCGCTCCCCGCGCGGCTGTCCGAGGCGTGCCCGCGCCGTGCGGGACCGCGCGACCGGCATTCACCGATATGGGGACGGAGTGGCGGGTGATGCGTGAGGCCGATCTTCGCGGCGGTGACCTGCGGAAGTGATCAAGCGGCGCTGCCTTTGCGCCTGACCGGGTGACACATGTGGTGGTGCGCCGGGTTGCGGGACTGACGGACTGTCGGTTGCCTCATGAGCGGAACACAGGAGAGGCACCGCACAGACGGGCCGGGCACTGTCCGTTGGAGGATTCGCATGCGTTACACACACATGGGTGCAGGGATCGGCCTGGCTCTCGGTGCCCTGGGACTCCAGATCCCGGCCGCAGCCGCCGCCGACGACTCGGATGTCCGTATCGAACCGCGGAACGCCTATCCGGGTTCCACGGTCACGGTCAGTACGAGTGCCTGCGACCCTGACGCGGACTACGGCAAGGGCACGTCGGAGGCGGGCGGAGATTTCCACCTCTTCGCGGGTGACGAGGAGGGCGTGCTCACCGGTCAGTTCCAGATCCCGGAAGGCGTCGGCCCGGGCAGTGACACCGTCACCCTGAAGTGTCCGCCACTGACCAAGGTCACGGAGACGTACGAGATCACCGGCCGCCCTCCGGAGGGCTCGGTCAACGCCGGTTTCGGACCGGCCGACGACTCGGGCACGGGGCTCGCCCTGGGCGGCGGACTGCTCCTCACGGCCGCCGCCGGTGTCGTCTGGATCTACCGCCGGCCGAACGACAACAGAAGCTGACCCCTGCCGATCGGTCGATCCCGTGTCGATCCACTTCGGCCCGCAACCGGGCTCTGAACGGAATGCCCCCGTGGCGGCGCGGCCCACCCGCCGCGGGACCGGCCCCACCACTACACCGCACCCGCCGTGAAGAGAAGGCTCAACCGCGATGGCACCCGGCCACCAGATCCGCCCTTTCCGAGGCCCGCTCCTTTCCGCCGTGGTCCCTCTGGGCTGGGCGATGGCGGCAGGTGCGGTACTGCTGATCAGCGGGGTGCACGACGAGGAGCCACCGCGGCCTTCGGCCCGGGCCTCCTCGACCTCCGCGCATCCCGCCCCTCCCCCGACGGTCCGTCCGCTGCCCCCCGCGGACCCGGACCGGATCCGGATCGCCGCCATCGGCGTGGACGCCCCGATGACACGGGTGGGCCTCGACGCGACAGGGGCGCTGCGGACTCCACCGCCTGAGGAACCCGGCCTCGCCGGCTGGTACGGCGACGGCATCGCGCCCGGCTCGGCGGGCACCGCCGTCGTCACCGGGCATGTGGACACACCCGCCGGCGACCCCGGCGTCTTCTACGACCTCGGCGCCCTGACCGAGGGCTCCACCATCGAGATCCACAGGGCGGACCGGCGCACAGCGGTGTTCACCGTCCACGCCATCGAGCTCTACGACAAAGAACAGTTCCCCAGCAAGAAGGTCTACGGCAGTTCCGGCCGGCCCGAGCTCCGGCTGATCACCTGCGGCGGCGGCTACACCAAGGACACCGGCTACCTGGGCAACGTAGTGGTCTACGCGACGCTGACCTCGGTGACGTAGGCCGGCGGAACGGACGCCACCCGGCCGCACGACCACCTCACCGCCCGCCGGCCCGCCGGCCCGCCGAACACGGAAGGCCGCCTTCCCGGCCACGACCTGGCATCCGGGCCCTACGGCACCCTCCTCACCCTGTCCCGACACCGAAGCACTCCCCCGCCTGACGTGGACCCGCCGCCCGGCCGCCCTCAACGGGCACTACGCGCTCGGCGACGTGGAAACGGCCGAGGATGCCTCGTCGGCATACACCCCGGCGACCCGCTGGACCCGTACCACGGAGCGGTGGGCGTCCTGGCCGGCACGGCACCTTCACCACCGGGCCCGTACGGGCGTCTGCCAGCGCAGACGGCCGCGGTTCGGCCGATGGGGTGGCTGCGGACGGCGCACGGCCAGTCGCCGGGAAGCGGAGCGGGAGGGCGGTTCAGATGACTGGAGCGGCCCGTGTGGCGTACCGCCGGCACGCCGCAGAGGGTATCCGGGGCTGGGTACGGAAAGCGAGGCGGCGGCGATGGCGGAGTACGGTCAGGAGCCACCGGTCGGGGACGAGGCTCCGCGGGAGGGCGGCGCACCGCCGGACGAGGTTTCCTACACGTCCCTGCTCGATCTGCCGCTCAGCTCCGATCTGAACCGCATCGGCGAGCAGTTGCACGCCCTGGCCCGTGCGCAGAGCACACTGCAGGAGCTGCTCCAGGCGGTGCTGAACATCACCAGCGAACTGGAACTGCCCACGGTGCTGCGGCGCATCGTGCGCACCGCGATGGACCTGGTGGGCGCCCGCTACGGTGCCATGGGCGTGCTCGACGCGGAGGGCAGGCTCCTGGCCGAGTTCATCCCGCTGGGACTGAGCGCCAAGGAGTTGGCGGACCTAAACGGGGTGGAGCTGCCGCGCGGGCGGGGGCTGCTGGGGCATCTGATCCGCCATCCCGAGCCGTTGCGGCTCGGGGACATCTCCCGCCATCCGGAGTCGGCGGGTTTTCCGCCCGGGCACCCTCCCATGCGGAGCCTGCTCGGCGTCGCCATCAGCGTGCGCGGACGGATCTACGGCAACCTCTACCTCTCCGAGCGCACGGACGGGCAGCCCTTCGACCGGCACGACGAAGGAGTGATCCGCGCACTGGCCGGCACCGCCGGAGTGGCGATCGAGAACGCCCGCCTCTACGAGCAGGTCCGCAACAGCGCCGTACAGTTCCAGCGGATGCTGCTGCCCCGCCTGCCCGACCTGTGGCCGTTCACCGCCGGGGCGGCGTATCAGCCGGCCAGCGCCCCGGCCGCCGTGGGTGGCGACTGGTACGACGCTCTGCTGCTGCCCGACGGAGCCTGCGCGGCCGTGATCGGTGACGTCGTGGGACACGACCTGCGGGCCGCGGCCGACATGTCGCAGCTCCGCAGCATGCTGCGGGCGCTGTACTACGACCAGAGCGTCCCGCCCAGCGCCTGTCTCGCCCGGCTGGACCACATCATGCATGCCGCGCTGGGTGAGACGCCCATCGCCACCGCGCTGCTGGCCCGTCTGGAACCTGCCGACGGCTCCTGGCGACTGCGCTGGTCCAGTGCCGGACATCCACCGCCGCTCCTGCTGCTGCCCGACGGACGGCCCCGCTACCTGTTCGCCGAGCCCGGCCTCCCCCTCGGGGTGATGCCCGATCTGCCCCGCCCCGACCACTGCCAGGCGGTGCCGGTGGACAGCACCGTCGTCCTCTACACCGACGGCCTGGTGGAGGGCCCCGGCCATCCACTGGACCGAGGACTGGACGCGCTGGCCGTCACCGCATCGAGGTTCGCCGGGCGTTCACCGGACGAGCTGTGCCGGGCCCTGCTCGACCACCTGCCCGGCAACGGACACGACGACAAGGCGGTCATCGCCCTGCGCACCCCGCCACTGACGGGCTACGCCCGCTCCTGAGTTGCCGCGGAAGGGACTCCGGCTCTCGCCGGGGGGCGCGCCGGGCCCTCGGACTCGGAGTTCCGACGGCACGCCCGCCCCGGAAAAGCCGCGTCAGAGGCCCTCCCGACGAAGCCCCGCCCACGCCTGTCCTGTGGCGGTCCCGTACGCCAGGTGAGGACGACGTTCAGGTGAGCCGGGTCCCGGACGCGGGGACCGTGTTCCTGCGGGAGACCGTCACCGGGCCGTCGGCGGCCTTAGCATCCTGCGGTGACCTGGTCTCGTACAGGAGCGATGGCGGCCGACTCGGTCATCGCCGTCGGTTTCGCGGTGGCCGCCTGCATCGCCGGCATCTACTATCAGCCGCCCGGCTGGCGCGCGTTCGACGCGACCGGCGCCGTCCTTGGCTGTCTGACGGCACTGCCGCTGGCGGCGCGCCGGCGGCTGCCGTTCCTGACGGTGCTGGTGTCCTCCGCCGGCTACGCCGTCTACCTCGGTTGCGGCTACCAACCGTCGGTGAACGTGTGGGCGCCGGCCGCCGCCCTGCTCAGCCTCGCCGGGTGCCGTCCGCTCGCCGTCTCCTGGGCCGCGGCCGTTCCGGTCGCCGTGGTCACCGGGCTCAGCGGGCTCACCGGCCGCCTGCACCTCGCGCTGGTGGCCGCCCAGACCGTCCTCGTGCCCGTGGCAACCGTCGCTTTCGGCCATACCCGCTACCTCCTCGTCCGGGCCAACGCCAAGCTCCGCCAGGCCACCGCGGACCTGGTGGCCGAGCAGGAGGCACGCGCCCGCAACGCCGTCACGCTCGAACGCATGGCGATCGCGCGGGAGTTGCACGACGTGGTGGCCCACCACATGTCGGTGATCACGATTCAGGCCGGGCTCGCGGAGACGGTGCTCACCTCGGACGTGCCCACGGCCCGCGACGCCCTGCGGAACGTCGCGGAGACCGGACGCGGCGCCCTCGACGAGCTGCGGCGCCTGCTCACCGTGCTCCGCGTCCAGGCCGACGACGACCGGGAGGAAGTGCCCTACGAGGCGGCGCCCCGCCTCGACCGGCTGCCGGAGCTGGTCGGCGGCGCCACCGCGGCCGGCCTCGACATACGGTTCACGGCACCGCCGGAACCGGTTCCCCTGTCGCCCGTGGCCGAAGTGTGCGTCTACCGGGTCGCGCAGGAAGCGCTCACCAACGTCATCAAGCACGCGCCGGGCGCGCGCGTGGACTTCACCCTCGACCGCATCCTGGACGAGGTCGTCCTCGTGGTCCGCGACGACGGCGGCCGGAACGGCCGCGTCCGCCGCGACGGGCGACCGGAACCCGTCCCCGGCTCGGGGCTGGGCTTGATCGGCATGCGCGAACGGGTCAGGATCTGCGGAGGACGACTGTCCGCGGCACCGCACGAAGGAGGCGGTTTCGCAGTCGAAGTGGTCCTTCCGGTGCACGCGCCGCGTCGTGCGCGCCCGGAGGAACCGGGGGGCGGGGGACATGACACGCGTGCTCGTGGTGGATGACCAGGATCTCGTCAGAGCCGGCCTGGCCGCCCTGCTCCGGACCGCGCCGGACATCACGGACGTGGGCGAGGCCCGCGACGGCGAGGCAGCGGTCGAGGCCGTGCACCGCGAGCGGTGGGACGTCGTCCTCATGGACATCCGGCTGCCGGGCATGAGCGGTATCACCGCCACCGAGGAGATCCTCGAGACGGTGCCCGAGCCGCCCCATGTGATCGTGCTGACGACCTTCGACATCGACGAGTACGTGTACGCGGCGCTGCGCGCCGGTGCCGGCGGCTTCCTGCTCAAGGACACGTCGCCGCAACGGCTCGTCGAAGCGGTCCGGGTCGTGAGCCAGGGGGAGATGCTGTTCGCCCCGGCGGTGACCCGGCGCCTGGTGGAGTCCTACACGCGCCGGCCCGCCTCGGTGGTCGAACCGGAGGCGGTGTCGAGGCTGACCGCGCGGGAGAGAGAGGTACTGCGGCTGGTCGGCTTGGGCGTCGGCAACGACGCCATCGCCCGGCAGCTCCACGTCACCGAGGGCACGGTCAAGACACACCTGCACCGGATCATGGGCAAACTCTCCCTCAACAGCCGCGCCCAGGCGGTCGTCATGGCCTACGAGAGCGGACTGGTCGTCCCCGGGCAGTCCCGGTAAGGACGCGGTGCACCGCCCCCGGCGACGTCGCACCGCGTCGCCGGCCTGCCCGTCGGTCTTCGTTGTCGCCGCCCGCCCGAGCACCCGGCACTCGGCCGAGCGGGGACGGCCGTGATCACGTGCTGGCGCGTCGCGACCGCCGACAACCCGTGCTGACGCGACTCCGGCCCCCGGGGTGGTCCTCATCGAGCGGAGACGTCAGCAGCCCCGGGCAGCAGTCGGCGGCGCCGTCGTCCTGGCCGAGTCGACGCCGCAGACCGGAGCGTACGGACGCTCACCACCGTGCCGGAGTGTGCGCGGGCCGGGCCCGGGCCGCCGAGGGCTGTCAGGGAGTGGTCAGGAGTTCCTCCAGTGCCTGGGCGGTCCGCGGGTGGCGGGCGAGCAGCGTCGCGCCGGTGCGGGCCGGCGCGGAGGTCTGCCAGCCGCCGTCGCAGCCCAGCAGGTCCGCCACCGCGTCACAGGTCGCGGGGTGCGCCGAGAGCAGCCGCACACCGCCGGGCTCGGCCGCGCTGCCGCGGGACGGGCGCGCCGTGGTCGTCACCGGGTCGGCCTGCCACGGCGGGACCCAGCTGTCCAGGGCCGCCAGCCGGCCCGGGAAGACGCGGCCGGCCTCGCGGATCAGCAACGGCGCCAGGTCGGCGCCGCTGCCCCGCACCGTGGTGATCAGCGTCGGCAGCCAGGGCAGCAGCACCGGGTCCGGCAGCCGTGCGAAGGCGTTGGACACGGCCTCGACGGCGAAGTCGGCCAGAGCGGGCACCGGTTCCAGGGCGTGCAGGAATCCGCTGAGGTAGCGCGGATAGGCGGGCAGGGTCAGGGGGTTGCCGAGCAGTTCGTCGCAGCGGGCCCGCAGGTCCGCGCGCGAGAGCCGCCCGAGCTGAGTTCTGGCCGCCCACAGCAGCGCCGTCTTGGCCGCGTCCTCGGAACGGGACTGGGCGACGGCCAGTTCCAGCTGGTTGCGGTCGCAGCCGAGGGAGAGGGCGAGGCTCTCCATGCTGAACAGGAAGCCCAGCATGGCCGCGACCTGGCGGACGCTCGCGTCGTCGTCGGAGAACGCGGTCGGCAGCAGCGTGCAGTAGTGGGCGTAGCCGGTCTTGACGAAGGACTCGATCCAGGCGGGCAGGGACGGCTCGCTGGTGCGGTAGTAGGCCAGCAGTCCGCGTACCCGGCGCAGCACCTCCGGCGCGCCGTCGACGCTCCGCTCGGTCGCCAGCACCTGAAGGGCGTGCCGGCCGAGTTCGTCGGCGAGGCGGCGGCTGCGCAGGTAGAGGGTGGCGTCCTCGACGGCCTCGAGGACGGTCGCCGTGGTCGCCTGCGGGCCGTACGCGGCGCGGCGCAGCCGCTGTTCGAGGACCTGCTCGATGCTGACGCCCTCGTAGCCCAGCTCGATCAGGGCGCGCTGGTGGGTGCCGAGGGCCAGGTCCCACGACTCCTGGAGGGAGCGTTCGCCGAGCCGCCGCTCGCCCATGACGGTGCGTGCGGCGCCGTGCGGCATCAGATACCGCAGCATCCACAGCACGTCGGAGCACTGCTCGAGTTCCGGCCGGGACGCCATGTCGAGCAGCGCCCGTTGTACGCCGCGCTGCTGGAGCTTGAGGTTCAGCGGGGCGAGCCGGTCGTGCACGTCGCGGGCGAGCGGCGGCAGGGCGTCGTAGCCGACCTGGCCGACGCGGTCGCCGCCGAGCATGATCTCCACCAGGCGGCGCACATCACGCCGGCCGGGCACGGTGTCCTTCTCGATGCAGGTGACCGCCGCGTCCTGGAAGTCGTACGGCGTGGGTCTGGCCCGGTCGCGCATCCCGGCGAGCAGGATCGACGTCTCGAACACCGCGATGGCGTCGGCGGTGGAGGCGAGGTAGCCGTTGCGGCGGGCGGCGCGCACGATGTCCACGGACCAGCCGAGCAGTTCGGCCTCGTCGAGGCGGTCCAGGACGGGGGGCCGCCGGAGGAAGCCGGTGAGCCGGTCCGGGGCGGCGGATTCGGCGGGCGGTGCCGGGGCGGCGGCCTGCGCGGTCTTCGCGGGCGTCTTCGTGCCCGCCTGACCGGCCAGCCGGTAGGGCTTGACCCGGGTGCGCCTGAGGTTCTTCGCCCACTGGGCCGCTGCGATGGACACCGAGCCGGCGGCCAGGCCGAACTGGGCCTCGATCGCGGCGTGGCTGGAGGGGATCAGTCCGTGCTGCCACTTGGTGGCGCTGGGCGGGCTGATCTCGAAGGTGGCGGCGCCGTGGACGCCGAACTCGGCGACGCGGCTGGCCGCGTGGAAGGCGCCGCACACGTAGAGGGCGTCGGCCGGGTCGGTGCCGGTGGCGGCCATGTGCTCGCGCATCCGCGTCCACATGTACCGCTCGCGGTCCTCGTCGACGCGGACCCGGTGTGCCTCGCCGGGGGCGAGGCGCCTGAAGAGGCTGCCGATCAGCAGCATGACCTGGCGGTAGGTGTCGTGGTCGCTGTCGCCGAGCGGCAGTTCGACGTACTGGTGCCACCACTCCGACCAGTGCCGTACCCGCCCGTGCCGCAGCAGGTGCTCCTCCAGTTCGGCGAAGCGCGGGCGCAGGTCGCCGATCTCCACGCCGACGGCGTCACCGTGCAGCGCCGCCTCCTCCTCGGCGGACGGTGCGTCCGGGACGGCGGGTGCGGCGGACTCGTCCTTGCTCTCCTGCCACTGGAAGACGTGGTCGGAGGAGCGGTCCACGAGGACGAGTTCGACGCCCGGGGTGTCCAGGGCGTAGGCGATCGCCTGGTACTCGGCCGACGCCTCGGTGATCGGGGCGACGACCGACAGCGGGGCCCACTCGGCGGGGAAGCCGTCGACCTCGGTCGCGAAGGCCTGCACCGCGACCGGTAGCCGGCAGTTGCGCAGTTCGGTCAGGAGCGGCGCCATGTCCTCGCAGAGTTCCAGGTAGACCACCTTGGGCTGCTTCTCGCGCAGCCGGCGTGCCATGGCGAGCGCGGAGGCGGGCGAGTGGTGGCAGACCGGGAAGATCTCCAGTGGTTCGCGCACCGCGCGGTCGACGTCGTCGACGATGCCGAGGAGGATGCCCTCCAGCGCGTCGGGCCCGTCGGCGAACGCGGCGGCGGCCTGTTGGAGCTGGGCGCGCAGGGCGGTGAAGGTTCCCTCGTTCACCGTGCTCTCCATGGTGCTGTTCCGGGCGGTCACGACAGGGTGGCGATCGCGTCGCGGCCGCCTTCGAGGAACTCCGCCCAGGAACCGCCCTCCTCCTTGCTGCGCGGCTCGACGACGCCGTGCAGGTACTTGTTGAGGATGGCCAGGTCCTCCGGTTCGCGCCGGACGAGGGAGCCGACCAGCGAGGAGGCGAGGGTACGGGCGGTCAGCGCGCGCTCGCCGAAGAAGTTGCCGTGCAGGACCGCGTCCTCCAGGACGCCGATCTGCTCGGCGGTGGAGAGCGCGGACTCCAGCTTCTCGTCGTCGCTGCCGGCCGCGGCGGCCGAGGCGCGCAGGTCGGAGAAGCTCTGGAGCAGCACGTCGAGCAGGGTGGGCGGCACGTCCAGTTCGATCTGGTGGCGGCGCAGCAGTTCCTCGGTGCGGAAGCGGACGATCTCCGCCTCGCTCTTCTTGTTGGTGACCACCGGTATGCGGACGAAGTTGAAGCGGCGCTTGAGCGCGGAGGACAGGTCGTTGACGCCCCGGTCGCGGCTGTTGGCGGTGGCGATGACGGAGAAGCCGGGCTTGGCGAAGACGATGTTGTCGCTGTCGAGTTCGGGGACCGAGATGTACTTCTCGGAGAGGATGGAGATCAGTGCGTCCTGCACGTCGCTGGTGGAGCGGGTCAGCTCCTCGAAGCGGCCGATGACGCCGTTCTCCATCGCGGTCATGATCGGCGAGGGGATCATGGACTCCCGCGACTGGCCCTTGGCGATGACCATGGACACGTTCCACGAGTACTTGATGTGGTCCTCGGTGGTGCCGGCCGTGCCCTGCACCACGAGTGTGGAGTTGCGGCAGACGGCGGCGGCCAGCAGTTCGGCGAGCCAGCTCTTGCCGGTGCCGGGGTCGCCGATCAGCAGCAGGCCGCGGTCGGAGGCGAGGGTGACGATGGCCCGCTCCACGATGCTGCGGTCGCCGAACCACTTCTGGGAGACCTCGCGGTCGAGGCCGTCGGCCCGCTCGGAGCCCAGGATGAACAGCCGGATCATCTTGGGGGACAGCCGCCAGGAGTAGGGCTTGGGGTTGTCGTCGACGGACTCCAGCCAGTCCAGTTCCTCGGCGTACTTGATCTCGGCGGGGGCGCGCAGCAGGTCGGACATGTGCATGGCCTTTCGGTGAGAGGAGGGAAGAGAAGCCGGTGCGGGACGGCTCAGGTGAGGAACGTCTTCAGCTCGTGGACGAGCTTGCGGATGTGACCGGAGATCACCGGCGTGCCGAGGTCCTTGAAACGCTCCCGGAACCACGGGTTGACGCTGCCGCGGCCGGAACTGGTCACCGAGCCGACGGGAATGAACTTGGCCCCGGAGCGGTGGATGGCCGCCATGCTCTCGAACAGCGGCTCGGACCGCCATTCGTAGAAGTCGGAGATCCACACCACGACGGTGTTGCGCGGTTCGGCGATCTTGGGCTGGGCCAGGGCCATGGCGACCGTGCCGTCGGTGCCGCCGCCGAGGTTGGTGCGCAGCAGGGTCTCGAAGGGGTCGCTCACCCAGGGGGTGAGGTCGAGCGCCTGGGTGTCGTAGGCGATCAGGTGGACGTCGACCTTGGGCAGTCCGGCGAAGATGGACGCCAGAATGGTGCAGTTGACCATCGAGTCGACCATCGAGCCCGACTGGTCGACGACCACGATCAGGCGCTGGGGTGTCGTCCTGCGGACGGTGTGCCGGTAGTAGAGGCGGTCGACGTAGAGCCGCTCCTCCTCGGGGTCCCAGTTGGTGAGGTTCTTCCAGATCGTGCGGTCGAGATCGAGGTTGCGGAAGACCCGCTTGGGCGGGGTCGACCGGTCCAGGTCTCCGGCGGAGGCCTTCTCGACCTGGGTGCGCAGGACGTCGCCGACCTCGTCGACGAAGCGGCGGATCAGCGCCTTGGCGTTGGCGAGGGCGACGCCGGAGAGGTTGTTCTTGTCGCGCAGCAGCTGCTCGATGAGCGACATGCTCGGGGTGAGCTGTGCGGCGAGCGCGGGGTCGGCGAGGACTTCGCGCAGGTGCATCCGCTTGACCAGGTCGGCTTCGAGGGCGCCGAGTTCGGGGCCGATCTCCGGGACGAGCCTGCCGAGGTCGGGCATGCGGCCGCCGCCTCCGGTGCCGGTCGGGCTCACTCCCCCGCCCGTCCCGCCGCTTCCCGTGCCGTGTCCCGGGCCCCGGCCGCCGCGCAGTTCGCCGGGCTTGCAGCCGAACGCCCGCTCCAGCCATCCGGCGTCGGACTGCCAGCGGGCGAGCTGCCCGGCGGTGACGGTTCCGGTGCCGGTGGCGAAGACGTTGAGCAGCACCTTGGCGGCGAGGGCGGCGCGGCGCACCTCGGCGGCCCGGTCGCGGCCCTCCTCGCCGGTCTCGGGCACCATCAGGGCGTCGAACTCCTCGGCCAGTTCGGGATGGCGCTGCACTAGGGCGTCGATGGAGGCCTGCGGGTCCAGCAGCGCGGGCGGCAGTCCGATGTCCTCCACGACGGCGAGGGAGGCGGACTCCAGGGTGGCCTGTTCCTCGTGGTCGAAGAGGCGGGCGAGCAGCCGCCAGTACAGGACCTGCCGGCGGTTCTCGTCGGCGCTGGGCAGGGTGGGCTCCTTCGTGGTGTGGTCGGTCATTTCCGCAGCAGCCTTCCGGCGCGTTCGCGCAGTACGGCCACCGCGTCGGTGGCGGCCTTCTCGGCCTTGACTCCGGCCTTGTCGGTGGTGCCTCCGGCCCAGGCACCGGCGTGCACGGCGGCCGGTTTCCTGCGCACGGTGGTCTCCACGGCGAGCGGCTGGAGACGGAACCGCCCGGCGTCCCAGCGGAGCAGCCCGATGCAGGAGCTGGAGGCGGTGACGGCCTGCGGGGTGAGCGGGCCGGCGGCGGGGATGCGGTCGGTGTCGACGGCCAGGCGGTGCCCGGGGAGGGTGAAGGTCACCGTGTCGCCGTCCTGCTCGATGCCGTAGCCCTCCAGGAACACGGGCTGGGCGAGGTGCGCCGGGTGCCGGTCCAGGGGGGCGGCCGGCGCCGTGGTGGCGGTGGGCAGGGCGACGCGTGCGGTGGCGAAGGGGTCGGCGGGCTCTCCCGGGCGGGCGTGTTCGTCCTGCCAGACCAGGTCGCCCTCGGCGGTGACGGGCATGCCGGTGAGGTCCATGGAGCGGCCCTCGCCGGCGGCGGCCAGCAGCGTCATGTGCGGGCGCAGCAGCTGCCAGACGCCGGCGCCGAGGACGGTGTCGGGTTTGGGCACGGACACACTCGCCCGGACCAGCCGGGGCGCGGTGCCGTCGGCGGGTTCGAACACGGCGTGCACCTGGGCCTGTGCGGCGGTGGCGTGTTCCTGGAGGTCGACGCCGAGGGGCAGCAGCCGGCCGGTGGCGGTGTCCGCGGCGGGCGCGGCGGCGGCGCCGGGGAGCGTCAGCAGCATGCCGCGTGCCCACAGGTCGGCCCACCGGCGCACCGGTATCCGTTCCAGGGCGGCGCCGGGGCAGGACGCGGCGAGTTCGGCGGCGAAACCGTCGAGGAGGGCCGCAAGCCGGCGCAGTTCCGGGTCCGGGAGCATCGCGGACACGACCTGCGCGGCGCCGGAGACGAGGTCGTGGTCGATGCCCTGCCAGCCGGTGCGGGCCAGGTCGCACAGCCAGGAGCGGGCGGCGGCGAGCAGGTTCGGCGCCTGCCGTCCGGCGGCGGCCGGGGCGGTCGGCTCCTCGCGGGTGCGGCCGGTGACCTCGTCCGCGCGGGCGGTGAGCGCGTCGTGCGCCGAGCCGAGCAGGGCGGTGCGGGCGGCGGCGAGGGCGACGAAGTGGTCCTCGCTCGCGGCACCGGCCGCCGCCTTCTCGGCGGCCTCGGCGACCCGGGCGGCGAGCGGGCTCGCGGCGACCGCGTCGGCGAGCGCGATCAGGCCTTCCGCCTGGGCGGGGCGCGGGCGCAGCAGGCCGCCGGTCAGGGTGTGGTCGAAGGCGTCGACGGCGGCCAGCGCCTCCTTGAGCCCGTCGACGGGTCCGGTGAGCCCGTCGAGGTGTTCCTCCTCGTCCGCGCCGGCCTCCTGCGCGGGCACCCGTGTGGCCTCCGCTCGCGTGGTCGGGAACCACTGCATCTCCGGCAACGGCGCTGTGGTGGGGGCGAGTTCCAGGTAGGTCAGGTGGCGCAGGAACCGGCTGAAGACGGATGCGGCGGCCTTGCTGTCCGCCGGGGAGGGGCGGGTCGCGCTCATGGTGGCGTTGATCGTCTGCGCGCCCGCCTCGCCGTCGCCGAGGTCGACCCGCAGATAGCGGGCGACGCGTTCGGCGCCGTACTGCACCACCGCTTCGCCGATCAGGGCGCCGATGTGGTTGCAGAAGCCGCCGCGGGCGCCGCCGCAGGGGCGGTTGTTGTTGGTGCTGCACGCGTAGGCGTACGTCCCGGCGGCGACCGAGGAGACGTAGACCCGCTCGATGGCCGAGCCGCTGGAGACGACGCCCTGGAGGCGTCCGTCGGCCAGTTCCACGAACGGCACCTTGGCGAGCTTGCGCGGCCGGGCGGGCGGGATCACCCGCGCCGTGCTCGACCTCTCGAAGTCGGACAACGCACCATCTCCTTCGCAGCACAAGGGAAGTCCCAACGCCGGATCGGCGGGACATGGATCAAGTTAGCGGGACCCACTGACAACGCCCTTTCCGCGCGAGGCGGGCGGGTTCACCGCGGTCCGCCGACGCGCACGTCACCGCTGGAAGCCGCTGTGAAGCCCGGTTCGGTCGAGTGCCGGTTCACGCGGAGCGTCGTCGGTCGGCCGTGCGAGCACGAGTACCGCACGGGGTTCCTCCACAGTGCCGGGCCTCCCCGCTCACCCCGTCCGCCGGTCGAGCACCGCGTCGACGCCGGGGCAGTTCCTGCGGACCGTGGCGAGGAAGGCGCCCAGGACCGGTGAGGGGTCGCGGTCGGCGAAGGACAGGACCAGGTCGGGCAGTGCCGTGCGCGGGGTCACCTCGCAGAAGCGGATGCCCGGGCGGGAAGCCGACAGCATGCGGGAGGGGCCGAGGCCCACGCCGATTCCGCAGGCGGCCAGGCCGATGATCGTGTGCACGTCCCGGGCCACGGTCGCGCCGTCCAGCGCGGCGGTGTCCTCGCCGAGCAGGGCGCGCAGCGTGGCGGTGACCGCGGGCTCGTCCTCCCCGGCGGCCACGATCAGCGGCTGACGCCGCAACTGCTCCACACTCACCGATGCCTGGCCCGCGTAGGGGTGCGCGCTGCCGACGACGGCGATCAGGTGGTCGTGCCCGACCGGGGCGGACACCAGGTGCTCGGCCCCGGCGCCCCGGGGCGGTCCCAGGGTGACGGCGACGTCCAGCTCCCCGGCGACGAGGGCGGCGGTGCTGCGGCTGGACGCCATCTCGTGCAACTCCAGCCGCACGTCGGGCCGTTCGCGGCCGAACCGGCCCAGGACGTCCGGCAGCGGGTCGAGCAGCGCGGAGGCGATGAACCCCAGGCGCAGCCGGCCCGTCTCGCCGCGCGCCGCGCGTCCGGCGTCGACCGTGGCCGCCGCCATCTCCTTCAGCGCGCTCCGCGCCCGGGCGAGGAACGCCTCGCCCGCGGCGGTCGGGAACACGCCTTGGCGCGTACGGTCGAACAGCCGGGCCCCGGTCTCGCGTTCCAGGTCGGCGATCTGTTTGGACAGCGGGGGCTGCGCGATGCCCAGCGCGCGGGCCGCCCGGCCGAAGTGCCCGTGCTCGGCGAGGGCGAGCGCGTACCGCAGATGACGCGCCTCTATGACCACCATCCCCCTCGCACGGCACTCCCCGTATGCCTCTCCATACATACGAGGTATCGCCGCTCACCCTGCCATATATCCCACTGGATGACGCCGCCGTCCGGGGCTGGGATGGAAGCCATGACCCCCTTCGCGGGCAACGGCCCGTACGACGACCCGCACACCGCTGTGCGCCCCGACCCGAACGACACCGTCTTCGTCCTCGTCCACGGTGCCTGGCACGGCTCGTGGCAGTGGGCGGCGACGCAGCGGGCACTCACCGGTCTCGGCACCGTCGGCGTCGCCGTCGACCTGCCCGGGCACGGCTTCGACGCGCCCCTGCCCAGCGGATACCTGCTGCCCGGCCGGCCCGGACTGCCGACCGAGAGATCACGGCTCGCCGACGTGACGATGGACGACTGCGCCGAGGCCGTCCTGGACGCACTGCGCCGGGTCCGCCGCTACGGCCGTGTCGTGCTCGTCGCCCACAGCGCGGGCGGCGGCCCCGCGTCGCTGGCCGCCGAGCGCGCGCCCGAGCTGGTCGACCGCATCGTGTACCTCTCCGCGTTCGTCCCCGCCGGCCGGTCCTGGTTCTCCGACTACCTCGGCGCTCCCGAGAACGCCACCGCGCGGGGACACGGCCTCACGCTCGGCGATCCCGAGGCGCTGGGCGCCGTACGGATCGACCCTCTCTCGCCCGATCCCGCGTACGTCGAGGAGCTGCGGCAGACCCACTACCACGACACACCCGCCGACCGGTTCGACCGCTGGCGCTCCGCCCTCAGTCCCGACCTGCCGCTGGCCGTCGTGACGGCCCCGGTCGCCCTGACCCCGGCGCGGTGGGGCCGCATCCCGCGGACGTTCCTGCGCTGCGCCGACGACCGGGCGCTGCCGGCGGCCGTACAGGACCTGATGATCACGGAGGCCGACCGGGCCATGCCGGAGAAGCCGTTCACCGTCCGTACCCTGCCCGGCAGTCACAGCCCGTTCGCCGCCCGGCCACGGGAACTCGCCGAGGCGCTGGAGCAGGATGCGCGCGAAGATCACTCGGTGTGCGCGATGCGCGCATACCGCTGATCCGCCGTCCGTCTCCCTTGCCGCGCCCCGCCCCGCTCTTCCGGGGAGGGGCGCGGTGCCGCGCCGGGGACCGCGTGTCCGGCGGCGCGCCGAAGGTCCGGCCGGCAAGACGCCGACCGGCCGGACCTCGCTGCCCGCGCTGTCTCGCCACGGTCTGCCCGGGACGCCCGGTGCGCAGGCGGCGCCGGCCGGCGGATCAGCCGCCGATGCCCGAGTCCTGCGCGGCGGCGATGACGGCCGTCGCGTCCTCCGGCAGCAGGTAGCCGGCGGCGACGGACGTCCGCGCGGCCGCGCGCACCTTGGTCACGTAGTCGGCGTGGGTGGGGTAGAGCCGGCTGAGCACCGGTTCCGCGGTGACCGGGAAGGACGGGTCGGACGGGTCGCCGTCGTCGTGCCGGTCCCAGGCGTCGGCGCCGCCGTTCCACGGGTCACGGGCGCCGTACAGGCCGCAGAAGACACCGCTGCCGGTGGTGTCGCGCAGACCGGTGAGCGTACGGGTGGGCACCGTGACGTCCGGCAGACGGACACCGCCGGTGGCCAGGCCGGTGGCCGGGTCACGCAGGACGGTGCTCAGCGGCTGACCGCTCGGCGGCCGCGCGCCGCCGCGCGCCCAGTCGGCCAGGTGACGCAGCGCCGCGTTCATCGCCCAGTGGCCGGGTCCGTCGTTGAAGGGGGCCGAACCGGCGGCGCAGTCGGCCGACGGCGCGGCGGAGCCCGCCGACTTCTGCACGGTCGGGTTGCCGAGGTCGAAGGCCCACTGGTCACCGTGCGCGGTGCCGGCCAGTTCCCAGTGCACGACGCTGTCGGTGTCCGGCTGCCGGGCGATCGCGGCGCCCGGCACGTCGGTCTCGGTGAGGACGACGAACGTCGGCACCGACAGGTCGGTCCTGATCCGGGACGGGTTCGGCATCAGCAGGGTGTCGGCGAGCACGCCGCTGATCGGCGAGGCGATCGCGCTGTTGCTGTGCACCATGAAGCCGTCGTAGACCCCGGACACCGGCTGGACGGCGTTGACGTACGTCGTCATGAAGCCCGCCGACTGCGACTCGCCGTCGGCGAGCAGCGTACGGACCTGGAGCCCGCCGAGCGGGTCGGCCCCGTTCGGGGTGCGCAGCGCCTGGCCCGCCTGGGAGAAGATGTCGTAGGCGAAGGCGTCGCCGGGATGGACCAGACTGCCGTACCGCGCCGGGTCCCAGCCCTTCAGGCCCTTGATCTCGCCCAGCCCGCCGTTGACCCCGACGGCCTGCGCCGAGACGCCGACCCAGGCGTAGCCCTGGCGCAGCAGCTCGTCCCGCTCGAACCAGTAGTCCGGGGAGAGGTCGAGCTGGCCGCTGACGTTGAGCCACTCCACGACCACCGTGCCGTTGAACTGGGCCGGGTCGGCGGGGCGGCGCACCAGCAGGCGGCTCTTGTACGCGGCGGTGCCGGACGCGCGGACGTTCCACCGGCCGTCCGAGGTCCACAGGCCGGACTTGGCGTACGACGTGGCGGTGCCCGAGATGAAGTACTCGCTCTCGGTGTAGCCGAACGAGCCGAGGTCCTCCGCCGCGGCGAGGAACGGGAAGCCGTGGGTGCCGTCGGGCGGAACGGTGACCGCGGGGCTCGCGACCGCGGCGGGCGAGGCCGCGGCCGGGGCCGTCAGCGGAGTGCCGAGGAGGCCGCCGCAGAGCAGCGCCCCCAGCGCGGCGGCGGTGACGGACCGCCGGGATAACCGAGCAAGCATGCGCACGGGTTGCCTCCGTGAATGCGTGGACCAATGGGTTGAGACCGCAGTCTCGGTGAACCGTGGCGGGCTGCCATCGGCGAATCCACCGGTGTTCCGGGAGCGGGGTCCGGTGACCGCCGAACCCTCCGCGCGGTGTGGCCGGTCTCCTCGTCAAGGATCATGAAGTTCCAGGCGTGAGGTCGTACGCGCCCCCTCCTCGCGGCCTGGGCACGGCGGCGCCTGGGCACGCTCTCCCCATGACGGAAGAAGGATCAGGACCGCGCGGCCCGTCCCTGCTGTGGGAGCAGCATTGCTGCCTGCCGTTGCGGCGGCACGCGGACGTCGGCGAGCTGGCCCGCTACCGCAGGCCGGGAGGCAGCTTCGTGTCGGTGAACGCGGGTTACGTTCCGCACAGCGCCGACGACGTCACCGGCCTGATCACGAGCTGGCGGGAGCGGATCGCCGCCGATCACCGCTTGCGGCCGGCCGGGAGACTCGACGACATCGAGGCCGCCGCGCGGGAAGGGAACGTGGCAGTGGCGTTCGACCTGGAGGATTCCGGTCCGCTCGCGGGACGGCTGGACCGGGTGCGCCGGTTCTACGATCTCGGTGTCCGCACGATGCTGCCGAGCTACAACAACCGCAACGCCGCCGGCGGGGGCTGCCTGGACGAGGTCGACGAGGGGCTCACCGCCTATGGCCGGGCACTGGTGCGGGAGATGAACGCCGTCGGCATGGTGGCGGACGGATCACACTGCGGCGCCCGTACGGGGCTGGACATGTGCGAGGTCTCCGAACAGCCGGTGATCTACAGCCACTCCTGCATGCGCTCGCTGTGGGACCATCCCCGCAACATCACCGACGAGCAGGCCATGGCGTGCGCTGCCACGGGCGGGGTCATCGGCATCACCGGTGTCGGGATCTTCCTCGGCCCCAACGACGCCGGCGTCGACGCGCTCGTACGGCACATCGACTACGCCGTCGAACTCGTCGGCCACGAACACGTCGGAGTATCGACCGACTACCCGTTCGACCACGACGACTTCAACGCGATGCTGGAGCAGAGCCCGGAGCTGTTCCCCGACTCGTACACCCGCTGGGGGCCGATCGACTTCATGCCCCCGGAAGAGCTGCCGACCGTCGAGAACGCGCTGCTCGCCCGCGGATATCCCGACGACGCGGTCACCGCGATCCTCGGCGGCAACTTCCGCCGCGTCGCCGCACAGGTGTGGCAGTAGTCACCGGACGACGTATCCGTACGGCCGGCCACCGCCGTGCCGGGCGCCGTCGCCGTCTACGCTCTCGCCGACGGCGTGGTCCAGGCCGCGACCGATGCCGGGGAAGCAGAGCCGCGCGCCAGGTGCAGGGTGAGCAGGGCCTCGGTCAGCGCCTCGGCGGAGGTCTCGTCCAGGGGAGCGAGGAAGTCGCGTTCCACCCGCTCGCGGACCTCTTCCGCCTCGCCCAGGCAGGTCCGGCCGGCCTGGGTGAGCGTCACCACGTTCCGGCGCCGGTCACGCTCGCTGCGGTGGCGCTCGACGTACCCCTTGTCCTCCAGCGAGTCGATGACGCCGACCATCGTGGTGCGGTCGACACCGAGCAGGGCCGCGATCTCCAGCTGGGACGGCTGCTCCGGTGAGGCGCCGATCACCGCCAGCACGCCGAGTTCGCGCGGGACGAGACGGAAAGGCGCGAGCGCCGTGTCCAGTTCCGCGGCCAGCGCCACGTAGGCGTGCTTCAGGAGATATCCCAATCGCCGGGAAATTACTTCCGGAGGACGCTCTTCCTTCATACGAGACAGCGTACACTTCACTGACCGTCAGCCTGACCAACGATCTGCTTCAATGACCGATCATTGGTCCGTTCGGGCTACCGGTGAACGGGACACCCGGTATCACCGAGGGTCCGCGCAGTACGCACCGGACCGCGCTCTTTGGGGCGGGGCGCCTCATCGACGTGGCGCCCCACCGCATCCGCGCGGACCACGCACGCCACCATCACGAGCAAGGAAGTGACGTTCACGTCATGAGTGACTCGCCCCCGGCCGAGACCATACGCACGGCTTCGGCCTCCACCGCGCACGGCGCCGCCGACGCTCCCGACCCCCGCCGCTGGTGGGGCCTGGTCGTCATCGCCCTGGCGCAGTTGATGGTGGTCCTCGACGCGACCATCGTGAACATCGCGCTGCCGTCCGCGCAGAAAGCCCTCGGCATGACCGACGGCAACCGCCAGTGGGTCATCACGGCCTACACCCTCGCCTTCGGCGGCCTGCTGCTGCTCGGCGGCCGCATCGCCGACCTGGTCGGCCGCAAGCGCACCTTCGTCATCGGCCTCATCGGCTTCGCCGTCGCCTCCGCGATCGGCGGCGCGGCCGGAAGCCCCGGCATGCTCTTCGGGGCCCGGGCCCTGCAGGGCGTGTTCGGAGCCGTCCTCGCGCCCTCCGCGCTCTCCCTGATGACCACCACGTTCACCGACCCGCGCGAGCGCGGGAAGGCGTTCGGCATCTACGGCGCCATCGCCGGCGCGGGCGCCGCGATCGGCCTGCTGCTGGGCGGCATCCTCACCTCGTACGCGAACTGGCGCTGGTGCCTGTACGTGAACATCCCGATCGCGGCCGTCGCGGTGATCGGCGCCCTCGTGCTGCTGCACGACCGCCCGGGCCACCGCGAGGCCAGGCTGGACATTCCCGGCGTGATCCTGGGCTGCGGCGGACTGGTCGCCGTGGTCTACGGCTTCTCGGAGGCCGAGCCTCGCGGCTGGAGCGACAGTCTGGTGGTCGGCCTGCTGATCGGCGGCGTGGTCCTGCTGGCGGCGTTCGTGTTCTGGCAGAGCAAGGCCAAGCACCCGCTGCTGCCGCTGCGCATCCTCGCCGACCGCAACCGCGCGGGCTGCTTCCTGACCATGGGGCTCGCCACGATCGGCATGTTCGGTCTCTTCCTGTTCATGACCTACTACTTCCAGGGCATCCTCGGCTACAGCCCGGTCAGGAGCGGTCTGGCGTTCCTGCCGATGTCCGTGATGATCATCCTGGGCTCCACGCAGATCTCCGCCCGGCTGCTGCCCCGTACGCCTCCGCGCCTGCTGATGGTGCCCGGCATGCTGCTCGCCGCGTCGGGCCTCGCGCTGCTCACCCAGCTCGGCGTGGACTCCGCGTACGCCACGCATGTCCTGCCCGCCGAGCTGCTGCTCGGCCTCGGCATGGGCCTCACCTTCATGCCGGTCTTCTCCACCGCGACCCACGGGGTCCGGCCGCAGGACGCCGGAGTGACCTCCGCGATGGTCAACACCTCGCAGCAGGTGGGCGGTTCGCTCGGCACGGCGCTGCTGAACACCATCGCCACCTCGGCGACGAGCACGTACGTCGGCCAGCACCTGACCAACCCCGCGCAGAAGGCCCAGGTGCTGCGCGAGGGCATCGTGCACGGCTACACGCACGCCATCTGGTGGGGCGTGGCCGCGATGCTGCTCGCCGCGGTGGCCTCCGGCATCCTGGTCGTCGCCCGGCCGACCGGCCACGGCCGGGGCGGCGCGCCGGCGGGTGCTGCCGCCGCGCACTGATTCCGACACCGCTTCCCTCGCGCCCCGCCCCGGCACCGCCGCGGCGGGGCGCCGGCGTGTGCCCCCACGCGCAACGCGCCGCACCGCGCCCGGCGCCGAGACTTCGACCGTTACGGACCGGGCCGGCACGACGTGCCGGGTGAAGGCCGCCACCGGGGTTTCGCCGGGACCGCGGTGGGACACCCGGCGGTCGCGGGCGGCGCGATCGCCGAGCGAAGGGGGCCGCCATGACGTACGACGGCACAGCAGGCCGGGCCGTGGTGACCGGGGCGTCGTCGGGAATCGGTGCGGAGTACGCCGCCCGGCTGGCCGGCCGAGGCGCGGACCTGGTGCTGGTGGCCCGGCGTGCCGAGCGGCTCGACGTCTTGGCGGAACGACTGCGGAAGGAGACCGGGGCCGCGGTGGAGGTGATGGTGGCCGACCTGGCCGCGTCCGCGGATCTGGTGCGGGTCGCGGAGCGGGTCGCCGCCGAGGACGTGACGCTGCTGGTGAACAACGCCGGGATCAACGGGTACGGGCCCTTCACCGAGGTCGGTACCGCCCTGCTCGGCAAGGTGATCGACGTGAATGTCGTGGCGCCGACGGTGCTCGCTCGCGCCGCCCTGCCCGGCATGCTGGCGCGCGGCCGTGGCGCGGTCGTCAATGTCGCCTCGCTGCTCGCGTTCGCCGGCGCCCTGCCACCCGGTCCCCTCCCCCACCGGGCCGTGTACGGAGGTACCAAGGGGTACATCGTGACGTTCACCAGGACGCTCGCCGCCGAACTGGCCGGCACACCGGTGCGCGTCCAGGTCGCCTGCCCAGGACTCACCGCCACCGAGTTCCACCTCGGCACGGGTGAGGCTCCCGTACCCGGCGAGGCGCGGGTTCACGAGGACGGTGGCATGCCGGCGGCCGATGTCGTCACCGCGTCCCTCGATGCCCTGGAGTCCGGCGAGGTCGTGTGCGTGCCCGGCCTGTCCGACCCCGCAGCGGTGACCCGGCTGGCCGACGCGGAACTCGCCCTGCGCGCCGGCTCCGGTACCGATACGGCCCTCCGCCACCGCGCCGTGGACCAAGCTCGCGAATGAACCGGTGAAGCCCGCCTCGGTGCGGGAGCAGCAGGAGGCGGTCCGGTCACGGCGGCGACTCCCGGTGCCGCGGTGACGAGGACGGCGCGGAATGCGCGATCCGGTGGACGTGCCGGCGCCTGTCGGATCTCCGGTCCTCCGGGACCGGCACTCCGCCGCGCCGGCGCCGTCGACGTCCGGAGACGGCGACCCGCCTCTATCAGCCTGGCGGGCACCGAAGCAGGCGGGTGACGAACGGATGCGTCGTCACCCGCCGTTCCGGTCGTGGACGCGAGTCAGCCCGTCGCGCAGGCGGCTCCGTTGAGGCTGAAGGATGCCGGGGCGGAGGTGTCGCCGGTGTGCGTGGCCTGGAAGCCGAGGGTGGTCGAGGCGCCCGGGGCCAGGGTGGCGTTGTAGGTGGCGTTCCGCGCGGTGACGGTGCCGCTGGACGGCGAGAACTGGGCGTTCCAGCCGGAGGTGATGGTCTGTCCGGCCGGCAGGGGGAACGTCAGCGCCCATCCGTCGACCGGCGTGGTGCCGGTGTTGGTCACGGTGATCGCGGCCGTCAGCCCGGTGTTCCAGGTGCTGTTCGTGTACGTCACCCGGCAGGCGCCGGCCGGCGGGGTGGGCGGGTCGGTCGGCGGCGGGGTGGTCGTGGAGTCCAGTCCGAAGAAGGAGATGGCGCGGGCGGCCATGCCCGCGGCCGGCAGCGTGTGACCGGTGCCCTGAATGCTGATGGCCTCGACGGGCGCCTGGGTGCCGGTGCCGCCGTAGCGGGTGCGGGTCCAGGTGGACTGCGGGTGGTCGGTGGACGCGGGCGTCTGGCTCACGCCGAGGACGTTGGTCCACTGCTTGATCTCTTCGCCGAAGTTCGGGTAGCGCAGCGTGGTGTCCTCGGTGCCGTGCCACAGCTGCATCCGGGGCCGGGGCCCGCTGTAGCCCGGGTAGGCGCCGCGCACCAGGTCGCCCCACTGCTGCGGTGTCTTCGTCACGGTTCCGTTGGCGCAGGCGCTGTTCCAGCCGGAGCCGTCGGTCGTGGCGAAGCAGCCGAAGGGCACGCCCGAGAAGGCGGCCCCGGCCTTGAAGACGTCGGGGTAGTCGCCGAGCAGAACGTTGGTCATCATCGCGCCCGACGAGGCTCCGGTGACGTAGACGCGGTCCGGGTCGGCGCCGTAGTGCTGCTCGGCGTAGGTGACCATCGACATGATGCCGACGGGGTCGCTGCCGCCGCCGCGCTTGAGCGCCTGCGGCGACGAGACGTCGAAGCAGCCGCCGCTGCGGGTCACCGACGGGTAGACGACCAGGAAGCCGTACCGGTCGGCCAGCGAGGCGAACTCGGTGCCGGAGTAGAAGGCCGGGCCGGAACCGGTGCAGTAGTGCACGGCCACCAGGACCGCGGGACGGGCGGGTGCGCTGTCCGGGCGGTAGACGTACATGCGCAGGTTGCTCGGATTGGCGCCGAAACCGGTGACCTCCGTCAGGGAGGCCGCGTGGGCGGCCGGCGCGGACAGGGTCAGCGCGGCCAGCAGCGGCGCCAGGACCGCGAGCAAGGCGGTCAGCAGGGACCGTGGCCCCGGCCTTCTACGGATCATGTCATCGCCCCTCGGTTCGAAACATTCGGACATCTTTCGGGAACGTGCCGCGTCACGTTAAAGGCACCGGAGAGCGACGTCAACCACTATCACCAGAGCCCAACTCGCCATTGCGCCCTGCAAGGTGGACCTCCGGCCGACTCCCCGAAAAGTCGCGCGAACCGTTGACCAGCGTCACTTCAGTTCGTAATCTGCCCGTCACATTCGGCCATAGATACGAAAGTTTCGATGAAGGAGCTGGCATGATCATGCCCAGATCGCTGCCCAGACGGGCCGCCGGGGCGTTCGCGTCCGCGCTGCTCGCCGCGACGACACTGACGGCCCTGGCGCACAGCGCCACCGCCGCCGACGGCACCCTCGGTTCCGCGGCGGCCGCGAAGGGCCGCTACTTCGGTACCGCGGTCGCGGCGAACCATCTCGGCGAGTCCGCCTACTCCGGCACGCTGGACCGCGAGTTCAACGCGGTGACGCCGGAGAACGAGATGAAGTGGGACGCCACCGAGTCCACCCGGAACACCTTCACCTTCGGCGCCGCCGACCAGATCGTCAGCCACGCGCAGGGCAAGGGCATGAAGGTCCGCGGGCACACGCTGGTGTGGCATTCCCAGCTGCCCTCCTGGGTCTCCGGTCTGGGCGCCGGCGACCTCCGCACGGCGATGAACAACCACATCACCCAGGTCATGCAGCACTACAAGGGCAAGATCTACGCCTGGGACGTGGTCAACGAGGCGTTCCAGGACGGCTCCAGCGGCGCCCGGCGCAGCTCGCCCTTCCAGGACAAGCTCGGCAACGGCTTCATCGAGGAGGCCTTCCGCACCGCCCGGTCCGTCGATCCCGACGCCAAGCTCTGCTACAACGACTACAACACCGACGGCGTCAACGCGAAGAGCAACGCGGTCTACGACATGGTCAAGGACTTCAAGGCCCGCGGTGTGCCGATCGACTGCGTGGGCTTCCAGTCCCACTTCAACAGCGCCTCCCCGGTCCCGTCCGACTACCAGGCCAACCTGCAGCGCTTCGCCGACCTCGGCGTGGACGTGCAGATCACCGAGCTGGACATCGAGGGCTCCGGCACCGCACAGGCCAACAACTACGCCAATGTCGTCAAGGCCTGCCTGGCCGTCACGCGCTGCACCGGCCTGACCGTGTGGGGCATCACCGACAAGTACTCCTGGCGCAGCAGCGGCACCCCGCTGCTGTTCGACTCCAACTACGCGCAGAAGCCCGCGTACGCCGCCGTCCTGACCACGCTCGGCGGTACCGGGGGCGGTGACGGCGGCGGTGGCAACGGCGGTGACCCGGCGGCGGCGTGCACCATCGCCTACGCCCGCACCTCCGACTGGAACGACGGCTACAACGGCGAGGTCACCGTGACGGCCGGTGCCGCGCCGATCACGGGCTGGACCGTGACCCTCACCTTCCCCTCCGGGCAGAAGGTGTCCGCGCTGTGGAACGGCAGCCCGACCTGGAACGGCGACGTCGCGACGGTGCGCTCCACCTACAACGGCAACCTCGCGGCGGGCGCCTCGACCAGCTTCGGCTTCACGGTCATGAAGAACGGCAGCTCGACCGCTCCGACGCTCGGGACCTGCACGGCGTCCTGACCACCGGTCCCGTCCGGCCGTCGCCCCCTCCCGCGGAACCCGGCGACGGCCGTCACGGCGTCCTCGGCGGTCGGCCGGCTCGGGGGCCGGTCAGTACAGGGCGTCGCCCATGAGGGATGTGCCGCCTGTGACGTGGGCGCGGATCGAGGCCGGGTACTCCTGGGGGCTGACGCGCCCGTCGCCGTCGCGGTCCGGGGCGTCGAAGGCCGCTCCGGCGAGGTGGCCCAGGAGCCGCTGCGTTTCTCGCTGCTGCCCGCCGACGTGTGCCTGCCGGACCTCGCCGGGGTGCGCTGTGCCCCGCCGGCCGAGCCCGCACCGCTGTACACCCGGTCGCTGCTGTGGCGCGCCGGTGACGGGCATTCGGGTCTGCGCCGCCGCACCGCCGCCTGCGCCGCGCGAGCGGGGCACGGCCGCTGGCTGGAGTACGACCCGGCCCGCGACCGGCTGCCCGAGCCGCCCGGCACCGCGTGGGCGCGGCAGCTCCGGTGACACCCGGTGCGGGTACGGCCGACAGGGCCGATGCCTTCTTCAGCGGCTCTTCGGCGGCCGAAGAGGCCGGGGCTCGTGTCGGCCGGCGTGGCGCGGTCGCGGACGGCTGACTCCGCCGCGTCACCGGCCGGTCCGCACGGTTCGCAGGTAGGCGCCGAGCCGGGTGATCGCCGACGGGTTGCGGGGGCTTTCGACCAGGTCGGCGTAGTCCAGGGAGATGATCCTCCGGTGCCTGACGGCGGAGACGTTCCGCAGCGGGGCGTAGGAGAGCAGGAACTTCTTCTTCTGCTCCGCGCTGACGTCGCCGTAGTCGCAGATGACGATGACGTCCGGGTTCCGCCGCACGACGGTCTCCCAGCCGACCGTGGTCCAGGAGTCCGCGAGGTCGTGCATGACGTTCACGCCGCCGGCCTCGGTGATGATCTGTTCCGGAGCGGCGTAGCGGCCGGAGGTGAAGGGCGTGTCCCGGCCGCTGTCGTAGAGGAAGACCGAAGGACGGTCGGAGCCCTTCGGCGCCTTGTCCCGCACGTCCGCGATCTGCTTCTTGAAGTCGGCGATCAGCCCGGCCGCGCGCTTCTCGACGCCGAAGAGTTCGCCGAGGTTGGCGAGGTCGGTGTACAGGGCGTCCACCGGCGGCATGATGCCGCGGGAGGTCTTCGAACGGCCGTTGCGGCAGGACTCGGTGAGGATGTACGAGGGAATGCCGAGCTTCTCCAGGGCATCGGGCGTGAAGCCGCCGTCCTCGCGGAAGCCGTAGTTCCAGCCGGCGAAGACGAGGTCGGCGCGGGCGTCGAGGACGTTCTCCTTGGTGAGCTGGTCCTTGGACAGCCACGTGACCTTGTCGTAGCCGTCCTTCCAGGGCACACCGCGCAGGTCTCCCTTGTCGTCGGGCATGGCGAAGCCGGCCATGCGGTCTTCCAGGCCCAGGGCGAACATCAGCTCCGTGATGCCGACGTCGTTGGTGACGACCCGCTCGGGGACCTTGTCGTACGTCACCCGGCGGCCGCAGTTGGTGAGGGTCACCGACGGCGGGTGTTCCGCGTCCCGTGACGGCTCCACCGTGGCGCCGCATCCGGTGGCGGTCGCGGCGAGGCAGAGAGCGGTGGCGAGGAGTCGCTTGCGCATGGCGTCCTTCAGGTGGCGGGCGGTAGCAGGTCGAACAGGAGCTGGACGGCGTCCGTCCCGGGGTGCCGGACGGCGTGGGCCCGGACACCGAACACCTCGGCCAGCAGAGCCGGCCGGAGGACGTCGTGAGGCGGTCCGGAGGCGACGATCCGGCCGCCGTCGAGGACGTACAGGACGTCGCAATGAGCCGCCGCCAGGTTGAGGTCGTGCAGGGCGGCCAGCACGGTCAGGCCGCTGTCGCGGACCAGGGACAGGACTTCCAACTGGTGCGCGATGTCCAGGTGGTTGGTGGGTTCGTCGAGGATCAGGATCCGGGGTTGCTGGGCGAGGGCGCGCGCGATGAGGACGCGTTGTTTCTCGCCGCCGGACAAGCCGGGGAAGCCGCGGTCGGCGAGATGGGCGACGCCGGTGCGTTCCATGGCCCGGGTGAGGATCTCCCGGTCCGAGGCGGCCGTGCGGCCCCGGTGCGGCAGCCGGCCCATGGCGACCACCTCGGTGACGGTGAAGTCGAACTCGGCCGAGTACTCCTGCGGCAGCGCGGCCAGCGCCCGGGCGGCGGCCCGTGGGTCCATGGCGTACAGGTCGTCGCCGTCCAGCCGTACCGCTCCCCCGGACGGCCGCAGCGCCCGGTACAGAGAGCGCAGCAGGGTCGACTTGCCGCTGCCGTTGGGGCCGACGAGCCCGACGAACGCCCCGCTGCCCACGGTGAGGTCGATGTGCTCGACCAGGCGGGTTCCGGCGGCCTCGATCGTGACGTCGTCGATGTCGAGTCGCATGCTCAGCGGCCTCCGAACGCGTAGCCGCCCCGCCGCATCAGCAGCAGGAACGCGGGAACGCCGACGACCGCGGTGATCACTCCGACCGGCAGCTCGGCCGGGGCGAACAGCAGCCGGGACAGTACGTCGGCCCACACCAGCAGCACGGCCCCCGCGAGCGGCGCGACGGCCAGCACCCGCCGGTGGTCGGCGCCGACCAGCATCCGTGCCACGTGCGGCACCATGAGCCCGACGAATCCGATGGCCCCGCTGACCGCCACCACCGTCCCGGTCACGGCCGCGGTGACGAGGAACAGCTCCCGGCGCAGCCGGGCCGGTACGGCGCCGAGCGCGGCCGCGGTCTCGTCGCCCATGGCGAGCGCGTTGAGCGACTCGGCCCGCCGGCGCAGCCAGGCCCAGCCGGCCGCCACGGTGATCGCGGCGAGCGGCACCTGCGCCCAGGTGGCACCGCCCAGGCTGCCCAGCAGCCACATCATCGCCGACCTGGCGGCCTCGCCCCGGGCCGCGCCGAACACCATGACCGTGGTGACGGCCTCGAAGCCGTACGCCAGCGCCGTACCGGTGAGGATCAGCCGCAGCGGCGTCAGGCCCCGCGGTGAGCGGGCCACCGCGTATACGAGCGCCATGGCCGCGAGTGCGGAGACGAAGGCCGAGGCGGACAGCGCCCACACCCCGAGTCCGGCGAACGCGCCGAGGAGGATCACGGCGTTGGCGCCCACCGCCGCGCCCGAGGAGACGCCGAGGACGAAGGGGTCGGCCAGCGCGTTGCGCACCAGTGCCTGCACGGCCACGCCGACGGTCGCGAGGCCCGCTCCGGCCACGGCGCCGAGCAGCACCCGCGGCAGCCGGATCTCCCAGACGATGGTGTAAGCGGCCGCGTCGCTCGCGCGCACGCCACCGCCGGTGAGCCCGGCCCACAGGAAGCGCGCCGCCTCCGCCCAGCCGACGTCGGCCGCACCGAGCTTGACACCGCCCACGAGGGACAACAGCAGCACCAGCGCCAGGGACAGGCTGAGCGGCGGCACGGGTATGCGGCTGGGAGCCGTACTTCGGCGCACGGGTGGGCCGTCCTTCACACGGGCCGCCGGCTGGACGTCGAGCAGGAGCAGCCCGCGCGGCCGTACCCGGCCGGGCGATCCCCTCTCGCAGTCCACGGCGAGCAGTCAACGGGTCGGTACGCCCCCGCAGGCGATCGGGCTCGCACGGCGACCGGTGGATCCGGTGCCGTGCACACCGTTGCGGGTCAGCGCCGGACTCTCACCGGACTTCCCCCACGGGAGGCAAGGGCAGCCTAACAAACGGTCCCCGGCGGCTCTTTCGGCCCCCGGGTCCGCCGTCTCGTGCCGCTGTGTGTCCCCGGGTCAGGCGCCCTCGCCCGGTCGCAGAGGGCTCACCCGGGGCACGGACGCCTTGCCCGTGTCGGAGACCTCGCCGCCCGTCCAGCGGACCGGGATCGGGGCCGTCTCGTCGGGCGGCGTGACGAGGACGGTCGCCGGTGTCACGGTGGTGACGCCGGTGCTCGCCGGACGGGCGTACGTCATCGCCGACCAGGCGCCGGCTCCGGGGGCCGGCGTCACGGTCCGCCTCTTCTCGCCGGTGGCCCGCTCGGGGTCCGGGGTGACCGCCTCGCCCGCGCCGTCGACGAACGCCACGCCGGGGAAGCCGGACACCGTGCAGGTGCCGCGGGAGACGTTGGTCAGGACGATGGCGAAGTCCGCCTGCCCGGCGCCGGGATGGTCGGCCCCGATGGACGCCCTCAGGTCGGCGGTGTGGCAGCGGCCTGTCGTCGCCGGTGCGGCGGACCCTGGTGACGCGGTGCCGTCGCCGGGCGACGGTGTCGGTGCGGCGTCACGGGCGCCGGACGGGCCGTTGCCGGAAGGTGCCGGGCCGGCGGTCCTCGCCGGTGCCGAGGGGCCGGGCCCGCTCGGGCCGTCCTGCGCGGTGCCGTCCGTGCTCCGGTCCGTGCAGCCGGCCAGTACGGCGCAGCCGAGGAGCACGCCGGGAAGGAGGATGCGGCGCGTCATGTCTCTTCCCGGGGTCACCGGCGCCGCAGCAGGTACTTGTGCTGACCGGACAGCACGAGTTCGCCGCGCTGGTTGTGGACGGTGGCGGACGTGGTCACCACTCCGTCGTCGCCCCGGGGCTCCAGGGCGGTGATGGTGAGGGCCGGGTAGAGGGTGTCCCCGGAGTGCACTTCGGCCAGGAAGGCGCAGGAGAGTTCGAGGAAGCTGACGAACACCTCGCCGATGAAGTGCGGGAACAGGGTGGCGCCGGGGGCGGTGAAGGCGAGGACCTGCAGGCCGTGCACCACCGGCGCCGAGTGGCCGTGTCTGCGTGCCCATTCGGCGTCGTAGTGCACCGGGTGGTTGTCCGCGGAGACGGTCTGGAAGGCGGCGGCGTGGGCGTCCGTCAGGGTGCGGCTGGGCGCCCGGAAGACCTCGCCGACGCGCAGGTCCTCGAACGTCCTGGCCGGCACCACGTGGAAGGCGTCGGGATCGAACGCCGCCGGTGCCGCCGGGGTGGTGTGGGGCTGTGTCATCGGAGTTTCCTCTCGTGGGGGCGGGGTGGCGTCGGCCGGCCTATCGGCGCGGGGCGACGGGGGCGGCCAGGAGGTTGGGGTCGTCGTCGGTGAAGTAGGCGCCGCTGGCGATGTAGGCGGTGGTGCCCCGTACGGCGAGCGAAGTCGGGTTCTCCAGTCCGTCGGCGCCGGTGAGCACCACCCGGTGCCGGCCGCCGGGCCGGACCAGGGCGATCTCGTTGTCCGCGTTGATCGCGGCGAGGAGGGTGTCGCCGTGGCCGGTGAACGCGAAGTCGTCGATGCCGGCCAGGCCGGTCGCCCGGGTCTCGACGCGGCCGGCCGTCCCCTGCCGGGTGACCGGGAAGCGGAGCACGGTGCCCCGGTCCAGGTTGGACACCCAGACCGCGCCGTGGTGGACCTTGATGCCGTTGGCTCCGAGGAATCCCGCGGCGGCCAGTTCGGGTGCGGCGGCCCAGCGGGTGGGCGTGCCTCCGGTGACGGGCACCCGCCAGACGGTGCCGAGGACCGAGTCGGCGACGTACAGCCGGTGTTCGTGGCGGTCGAGGGCCAGGCCGTTGGGCAGGCCGTCGGCCGGGAGTGCGGCGATGCGCTGCGGGGTGCCGCCGGGGCGCAGGCGCCACAGGCCGGTCAGATCGCTGCTTCCGGTGGCGTACAGGAAGTACAGCGTTCCGTCGTGGGCGCGGACGATACCGCCGAGGAAGGGTGAGGTGAGGGCGGGGGTGGTGGAGCCGGCCGGCGGTTCGGGCAGGGTGGCCAGGACGCGGACCGTGCCGTCGGGGCTGATACGGGCGATCCGGCGGCTGTAGGCGAAGGTGACGACGGCGCTGCCACCGGGTTCCAGGGTGATGTTCTCCGGTCGCTGTCCGGTGGTGATGTCCAGGTGGGCCACGACGCGCACGTCCGGCCGGGTGCCGGCGGTCGCCGTGGTCGCGGGGCCGGCGGCCGTCACGGCGAGGGCTGCCGCCACGGCGGAGGCCAGGAGACCGGTGCGCGTCCTTGCGAGGAATGGGGGCATGGGATCTGCCTTCTGCATCAGGTGATGTGCGGGTGGTGTGCCGGGTTCGGCCGGCGGACCTCTGTCGCGGCTCGCCGGTGCCGGAGCAGGCCGGTCGGAGGTCGTCGGGTCGTCGGACTCGTCCGGGGCCGCCGGTCAGGGGCCTGTCTGATGAAGCCCGCGCACGGCGTGGGGACCTCGGGCGCTCCGCCCGGAGAACGCGGTCGGAGAGGTCCTCTCCGGCCGTCGGCCTCGCCGCACGGCGCCAGGCGTCGTCCTCGGGCACACGGCGGGCCTCCTGGCCGACGGAGGACGTCGTGGCGCAGGACGTCGGGCGTGCCGGACGTCCTGCGCGTCGTGGACTCCGCCGGCCGCGGTCAGTGTCCGGGGCGAACGGAGCGGGCGGCGCTCAGGATCAGGTCGGTCACGGGCCCGGGGTCGCTCACGGACACCGCGTGCGGAGCGCGGACGGCGACGGTGCGGGCGCGGGCACGCTCGGCCATCCAGCGCTCGGCGGCCGGCGGGATGTTGCGGTCCTCGGTCGCCACGAGGTACCAGCTGGGGATCGTCTTCCACGCGGCGGCGGTGGCGGGTTCCCGGAGCGCGGCGAGGGCGATCGGCCGCTGTCCCGCGGCCATGACCTGGGCGGTTCGGACGGGGACGCCGGCCGCGAACTGCCGGCGGAACAGGTCCTTTTTGATGACCAGTTCCTCGCCCTGTCCGCCGCCGGGCAGCGGGTAGTACTGGGTGACGGTGGCCTGTCCCAGGGTGCTCCCGGGGAATCTGTCGGTGAGCTGGAGCGCGCTCTCCCCGACCTCGGGTACGAAGGCGGCGACGTAGACGAGCGCCTTGACGTGCGGGGCGTCGGCCGCGGCCTGGCTGATGACCGCTCCGCCGTAGGAGTGGCCCACCAGCACGACCGGACCGGTGACGCTGTCGAGGACACTGCGGATGTAGGCGGCGTCGCTCGCCAGTCCGCGCAGCGGCAGGGCCGGCGCCAGCACGCGGTGGCCGCGCCGCTGGAGGCGCTCGACGACTCCGCTCCAGCTGGAGGCGTCGGCGAACGCGCCGTGGATCAGGACCACGGTGGGTGTGTCCGGGCGCGCGTGCGGTCTGCCCGTGTCATGGGCCGTCGCCGGCGCGGAGTACGCGGCGCCCGCGGTGCCCAGCGCGGCGGCGCCGGCCAGGAGGGACGCGGTCACGGTACGGCGTGAGATCGGTGCGTTCATGGGTGGCTCTCTGTGAAAGGGGCGGGCTCGGCAGCCGGTGTCTCAGGCGGAGGTGGCCCGGACGGCTTCCTCGATCAGGTCGACGACGCGCTCGGGGTGGGAGAGCATCACCAGGTGGGAGGAGTCGACCTCGACGGTGGTCATGCCGGCCCGCTGGTAGCCGTAGCGCTCCACGTCCGGGTTGATGGTGTGGTCGGACGAGGCGACCAGGCCCCAGGAGGGCTTGGTCCGCCAGGCGGCGGCCGGTGCCGCGTCGGCGAACGCCTGGGCGGCGAGGGGGCGTTGGGAGACGGCGAGGACCTCGGCGAGGCGGACGTCGACGTCGGCGGCGAAGATGGCCGGGAACCGGTCGGGCCGGACCGACACGTCGGTGCCGTTCTCGGTCGAGCCCTCGATGGGGAAGGGCGTGTAGACGAGGGCGGCGGCGAGGTCGGAGTCCGGGAAGCGGCCCTGGAGTTCGCCGAGGCTCTCGCCCTTCTCCAGGGCGTAACCCGCGAGGTAGACCAGTGCCTCGACGTTGTCCTCGGTCCCGGCGACCGTGATGACGGCGCCGCCGTAGGAGTGGCCCACCAGGACGACGGGGCCGGGTATCTGGCGGACGATCGAGGCGACGTAGGCGGCGTCACCGATCAGGCTGCGGTTGGGGACGGCCGGGGCGACCACGTCCAGACCGCGGGCGAGGAGCCGGGGGATCACCTGGGCGTAGCTGGAGGCGTCGGCGAACGCGCCGTGGACGAGGACGACGGTCGGCTTGGGGGAACGGGACATGGGAGTGCTCTCTTTCGCAAGGCGTGGGCGGGGTGCGGGACGGCCTGCCGGCCGGGGCGGATCGCGGTGAGCGGGATGCCGCCGGTATGTGAGCGACCTTAGAGTCGGCGGGCGAGGTGTGTTTGTCCGTCAGTGCCCTGCTTGTGGTCTGTGCGTGCTCGCGGGCGGTGCACGGTCAGCCGCTCCAGTCGGCGAGGAAGTCCAGGAGTTCGCGGTTGACGACGTCCGGTCGCTCCTCCTGGCACAGGTGTCCGCACCGGGCGATGGGCACTCCGCGGACGTCGCGGGCCATGCCCCTCCACACGTCGAGGACGTCGTAGGCCTGTCCGACGGCGCTGAAGTCCTCGCCCCACAGAGTCAGCACGGGGCAGTCGATGAGCGTGTCCGCGTCCTCCTGGTCCTGGGCGACGTCCTGGGGTGCCGCGCGGTAGTCCATGCAGGACCCGCGTACGGCACCGGGCTGCTGGTAGGCGCGCACATAGACCGCGATCTCTTCGGGTGTGAGCATGTCCGGGTCGTACGACCAGCCGCGGTAGAAGTGGGTGAGCCAGGTCTCCTCACGGCCGGTGATGAGCGCCTCGGGCAGGTCGGGCACGCCGAGGAAGGTGAAGAACCAGTAGCCCTGCCGGGCGAGGCGCACGTCGTAGGTCTCGGCGATGATCCGGGTGGGGATGTTGTCCATGGCCACGAACCGGTCGATGCGCTCGGGGTGGTCCTTGGCGAACCGGGTGCCGACGCGGGCTCCGCGGTCGTGGCCGACCAGCGCGATCCGCTGGTGCCCGAGGTGGTCCGCCAGTGCGACGATGTCGCGCGCCATGGTCCGCTTGTCGTAGCCGGAGGCGGGTTTGTCCGTGTCGCCGTAGCCGCGCAGATCCGGTGCGACGACGGTGAACCGCTCCGCCAGCACGGGTATCTGCTTGCGCCAGCCGTACCAGGTCTCGGGGAAGCCGTGCAGCAGGTAGACCGGCGGTCCCTGGCCCGCGCTCACCCAGTGCTGCTTGATCCCGTTGAGTACGGCGGTGTGGTGCGTGACACCTGTCGGGTCCGACATGGCGAGGTCCCTTCGGATCGGTGGGGAAGGGTTACGGCGTCCGCTCACGGGCGCGGGACGTTGCGGAGGTTCGCCCGGGCCAGGTCGACCATGCGTCCGACGCCTCCGGTGAGGACGGTGCGGGTCGCCGACAGCGCGAACCCGGTGACCTGCTCGGTGGTGATCTTCGGTGGGATCGCGAGGGCGTTGGGGTCGGTGACCACGTCGACCAGTGCCGGCCCGTCGTGGGCGAAGGCCTCGCGCAGGGCTTCGCGCACCTGCGCGGGCTTCTCGACCCGGATGCCGTGTGCGCCGGCGGCGGTGGCGATGGCCGCGAAGTCGGTGTGCGGGTAGCCGGTGCCGTGCGGTGGCAGACCGTCGACCATCATCTCCAGGTCGACCATGCCCAGCGAGGAGTTGTTGAAGACGACGACCTTCACGGGCAGGCCGTGGTGGACCAGCGTCAGGAAGTCCCCCATCAGCATCGAGAAGCCGCCGTCGCCCGAGAGCGACACCACCTGGCGCGAGCGGTCGAGGAACTGCGCGCCGATGGCCTGCGGCAGCGCGTTGGCCATGGAACCGTGCACGAAGGAGCCGAGGATGCGGCGCCGGCCGTTCGGCGTCAGGTAGCGGGCCGCCCACACGCAGCACATGCCGGTGTCCACGGTGAACACCGCGTCGTCGGCGGCCTCCTCGTCGAGCACGGACGCCACGTACTCGGGATGGATCGGGGTGTGCCGGCCGACGTCGCGGGTGTAGGCTCCGACGGCGCCCTCCAGGGCGTGGGCGTGCCGGTGCAGCATGCGGTCCAGGAACCGGCGGGACGGTTTCTCCCGCACGGCGGGCGTCAGGCACCGGAGCGTCTCGCGTACGTCTCCCCACACCGCGAAGTCCAGCTGCGTGCGCCGTCCGAGCCGCTCGGGCTGCACGTCGACCTGGACGGTCCGGACGTGGCGGGGCAGGAAGTCCGTGTACGGGAAGTCCGTGCCGAGGAGCAGCAGCAGATCGCACTCGTGCATCGCCTCGTAGGCGGCGCCGTAGCCCAGCAGACCGGACATCCCGACGTCGTACGGGTTGTCGTACTGGATGTGTTCCTTGCCGCGCAGCGCGTGGCCCACCGGGGCCTTCACCTTTTCGGCGAACGCCATCACCTCCGCGTGGGCGCCTTCGACACCCCGGCCGCAGAACACCGTCACCTTCCCGGCGGCGTCCACCAGTTCGGTCAGCCGGGCCAGTTCCGCGTCCGCCGGCCGGACCGTCGGCCGGTCCAGCGGCGTGGCGAGTTCCGCGCCACCGGCCGGGGAGTCCTCGGCGGCCACGTCGCCGGGCAGTGCCACCACGGACACTCCGCGCCGGCCGACCGCGTGCTGGATCGCGGTCTGCACCACTCGCGGCATCTGCCGGGGCGAGGAGATCAGTTCCGAGTAGTGGCTGCACTCCTGGAACAGCCGGTCGGGGTGGGTCTCCTGGAAGTAGCCGGTACCGATCTCGCCGCTCGGGATCTGCGCGGCCAGGGCGAGGACCGGTGCCATCGAGCGGTGCGCGTCGAACAGGCCGTTGACCAGGTGCAGGTTGCCCGGTCCGCACGATCCCGCGCACGCGGCGAGCCTTCCGGTCAACTGGGCTTCGGCACCGGCGGCGAAGGCCGCGACCTCCTCGTGCCGGACCTGGACCCATTCCAGCGAGCCGTGCCGTCGGACGGCGTCGACGACGGGGTTCAGGCTGTCGCCGACCACCCCGTACATGCGGCGCACGCCGGCGCGGGCGAGAAGGTCGACATACTGCTCGGCGACGGACTGTCCTGACATGGTGCTCCTCGGGTGGTCGCTCACGGGGGCCGCGGCCAGGCTAAGGAGGCGCCGGGCCGGCCAGTTGTTCCTCCGTGCACCGCTCGGAGTCCCCCAGCGCACCACTGATGTCCCGGGCCCGGCGGTGACCGCATGCGAAAAGCCGGGCGGTCCGCGGAGGCGGACCGCCCGGCGCACCCGGCCGTGCTCGGGTCAGTCCTGGTCGCCGGCGCCGTCCGCGGGCGCGAGGAGTACGGCCGTACGGCTGCTGTGCACGACGGCGTCGCTGACGCGGGGGTGGATGAACGCCTCCAGGACCCCGCGGTGGTGGGGGCTGAGGATCAGCAGGTCGGCCCGCTGGTCCTCGGCGACGGCGGAGATGGTGGTGGCGATCTGGGTCGTCAGGGCGTCGGCGAGGACGCCCTCGGCCTCGACGCCCGCGTCCCGCAGCGAGGTGACCGCCTCGTCGAGGATGGTCTTGGCCTGCGCGTCGTCCTCCAGGGAGACGACGGTGGCCAGCGTCGCCGTGGAGGCGGCGATGTGCAGGACACCGACCTTGGCGCCGGTCAGCCGGGCCATGTCACCGGCCAGGCGCACGGCGGAGTGGCGGGCGGGGCTGGAATCGACGGCTACGAGAATGCGCTGGAACATGGCTCATGTCCTTCGTGAGTATGGGTGGAGGCGTCCGTCGAACCCGGGTGCCCCACGTTCGTGATCAAGCATTTCCGTGAACATCCGGTGGTGCCGGTCTGTTCCGTCCCGCGTGCCGCTTGCCCGGGGCCACCACGGGTCCGGCGGTGGCGTGGAAGGCGTGGGTCACCTCCGGTGCGGTGCCTGCCGCGAGCAGTGCGCGGGCCTGCTCCTCGTAGCGGCGGTCGTTGGCGGTGAGCCGGCTGTGGTGCTGGGCCAGGTGCTCCGCCCAGGAGGCCACCACGTAGTTCTCGATGAACCGGTCGGGATCGCCGCCGTCCTGGAAGAGTCCCCAGGTCAAGGCTCCGGTGCGGTGCCGGGAACGGGCCACGTGCCGCATGCGGTCGGTGAAGGCCGTCCAGTCCTCGGGAGCGATCCGGTACGTGACGGAGACGAGTACCGGGCCGTCGGCCGGCGCCGGTTCGAACAGCAGGGGCGGAACGGGCCAGTGGTCGGAGGGGCTCGGGTCGAGCCCTTCCGCGCTGTGCAGCGGCCATCGGCGCACGCTCAGGGCACCGGCCGCCAGCAGCCCGGCGCCGGTCAGGAGAGAGAGGGTCAGTCCCAGCCCGTCGGCCAGCGCACCCCACACGGGTGCGGTCAGCGCCTGTCCGCCCTGGAACACCACGAGATAGATGGCGAGTCCCCGGCCCCTCACCCAGCCGGGCAACCGCTGCTGCACGGCGGCGTTGAGCGTGGACAGCACACCGATCCAGGCCAGGCCCGCGGGCAGCAGCGCGGCCGCCGCGAGCCAGGCGGAACGGGCCGTGGCCAGCACCACCAGCGTCACGGCGAAGACGGCCGCCCCCGCGGCAAGGGTGCCGTTGGCGCCCAGTGCGCGCCGGATCACGGGCAGCGCGAAGGCACCGCCCACCGCGCCGATGCCCACGGCCCCAAGCAGGAGCCCGTACCCGTCCGGCCCGAGTCCCAGGGAACGGCTGGCGACGAGGGGAAGCAGCGACCACAGGGCGGCTCCGCCCGGGATGAACACGGCCGTGCGCAGCAGGACCCGGCGGACTCCCGGGGCGTGCCGGACATAGCGGCGGCCGGCCTGCACGGCCGCGAGAAGTCCCTCGCCCGGGACGGCGGGCCGTGGTGTCACCGGCCGGTGCCACAGCAGCAGCACGGCCGCGATGCCCAGATACGACAGGGTGTTGAAGGCGAAGACCCAGCCCGCGCCCGCCGCGGCGACCACCGCGCCGCCGAGGGCCGGACCCACGGCACGGGCCAGGTTCATGTTCACGGCCCCCAGCGCCGCCGCCTGTCCCAGCTGCTCGCGCTCCACCAGTTCCGGCTGGATCGCCTGCCAGGCCGGGCCCATCAGGGCCGTACCGCAGCCCAGCAGGAAGGTGAGGCACAGCAGAAGCCCCGGGGCGAGCGCGCCCCGGAACGCGAGCACCGTGAGCGCGGCGGAGACGGCGAGCATGGCGAACTGGGCGGCCAGGAGCACCTTGCGGCGGTCGTAGCGGTCGGCCAGCACACCGGAGGGCAGCGCGAGCAGGACGACCGGGAGGCTGGAGGCCGTCTGCACGAGCGTCACCAGGGCGGCGCTGTGCCCGACCAGGAGCCACTGGGCGCCGACCGTCTGCATCCAGGTGCCGGTGTTGGACACCAGTTGCGCGATCCACAGCGCGCGGAAGACACGCGCCGCGAGCGGCGCCCAGGCCGAAGTGCCCGCCGGGTTCACGACTGCGGCCTCGTCCAGTCGGCCTCGGAGTTCCAGTGGCGGCGGACGGTGACCAGGGCCGCCGCGAGCAGCACCAGGGCCAGGGCCAGGACGGGGAGGAGTTCGGCGTGCCGCAGGAGCACGGCACCCACGAGGGCGCCGAGGAACATGGCGAGGACGGAGAGGACGCGCCGGCCGGGTCGGGGGGTCGCCCCGCCGGCCGGGGCGGAGTCCGCCGCCAGTCCGGTCAGGGTCAGGGTCAGGACGGTCGTGGTCAGGTCCGGGACGCCGAGACGCCGGGCGACGGCGTTCTGGAGGCCCATCGCCATGCCGAGCAGCACGATGAGGGTGTACTTCACCGGGCCGTTCACCTCCCCGTGCGCGACCGCGACGGTGAGCACCGTGCCGGCGACCAGCAGCGTCTGGACCGCGGTGGCCGCGGTCAGCATCCGGCCGCGGTGCGCGGCGTAGCGGGTGCCGAAGCGTCCTCCCGCCAGTGCCCCGGTGAGGAAGGACGTCATGGAGACGACGGACGCGGGCGCGGACAGGCCCGGTGCGCCGGCCAGGGCGAAGCCCAGGAAGACGACGTTGCCCGTCATGTTGGCGACGAAGACGTGTCCGAGCGCCAGATAGGTGACGGCGTCGATGAGGCCGGTCACCACGGTCAGTCCCAGCATCAGCGGCGGCAGGGGGCCGTGCCGGTCGCTCTTCGGCGGGACGAGTGTATGGGCGGCGTCAGTCAGCAGCCTGCGCATGCCGCGTCCTCCCGTTCGTGGTGTGACCGCCACCGGGTGCCTGGTGCAGGACGAGGCGGGTGGCCAGTCCGCTGCCCGGGCCGATGACCAGCGCCGCCAGGGATGTCCACAGCGGCCAGGAAGCCTCGCCGATCAGGTGGTCGAGGGACCAGTGGCCGGGGCCGGTGAGCGCGAGGGCCGCGGCGGCGGTGACGAGGACCAGCGGGTACTCGTAACCGTCGTTCTGCACCCACAGCCCCTTGTGCCGTTTGACGGTCCCGGCCACCGTCATCACTCCCATGGCGGCCATCGCCGCCAGCGGGGTGAGGAGGCCGGCCGCCAGGAACAGGCCGGCGCCGATCTGGCTGCCGCCCGCGGCGAGAGCGGTGAGTCTCCCGCCGCGGAAACCGTCACGGCGGAATTCCTCGGTCCCTCCGGCCAGCCCGTTGCCGCCCAGCCGGTAACTGACCTTCTGCACTCCGTGCCCGGCGATGAGGAGTCCCACCACCAGCCGGAGCACCAACAGTCCGCTGTCCATCGCGTCGTCTGCCTGTTCCTGACGTCCGTCGTCAACCGTGGGTGGTGGATCAGCCGGCGGCGTGCTCGCCGATGACGGCCTGCGCGTAGACGACGCCGAGGCCGTAGGTGCCGCCGTGCTCCTTCACGACGTCCATGACCGGCAGGTACGTGTCCGTACGCGCCCAGTCCCGCTGGAGTTCGAGCAGCACCTGCACCCAGGTCACCGGCACCACGCCGGCCTGGACCATGCGCTGGACGGCGTGTTCGTGGGCCTGCGGGCTGACGCCGCCGGACGCGTCGGTGACGACGTACACCTCGTAGTCCTGCGCGAGCGCGGAGAGCGCGGGCAGCACGACGCAGACCTCGGTCCACAGGCCGGCGAGGACCAGCTTCTCGCGGCCGGTGGCCTTGACCGCCTCGACGAAGGCGGTGTCCTCCCAGGCGTTCATCGAGGTGCGGTCGATGATCTCCTGGCCGGGGAAGACGTCCGCGAGCTGCGGCAGGAGCGGGCCGGAGAAGGACTCGGCGGCCACGGTGCTCAGGACCACCGGCACGTCGAAGACCTTGGCGGCCTTCGCCAGGCCGACCGTCGCGTTGATGATCGCGGTCCGGTCGCCGCTGCCAGTGCCGAAGAACATCTGCGGCTGGTGGTCGATGAACAGCACCGCGCAGTTGTCCGGGGTGAGCAGGTCCGGGCCGGGAGCAGCGGTGACGTGGGCGATGTCGGCCATGAGGGTGCCTTTCGGTGCTGGGTCGGTACGGTCCCGGACGGTCGTCCGGGCGGTACGCCTGGTGTGCGGAAAGGAGCCGGGGACCACCGGGTGGTTGTCGGCGTCCGGATGACGGGATGCGGCGGGGTCCGCGCGAGACCGTGGCACGGCCGCTTCGCCGTCACGTTATGTCCGGCGGTCCCGGCCCGGTTTCTGGTGAGCGCACAGGCGTTTGCCCGAGAGCGCACGGCGTCGCGGGCGAGCCGGGCGGCGACGGCACCGGCGGCCTTCGCGTCTCGCGGTGGACCAGGACCGGCGGGCTTTGCCGGCGCCGCCCACGGGGTACCCGGAGCCGTGCCGGGCCGGGATGTGGTGCCGTTCCGGCGGCGGAGCGAGGGAGCGGGACATGACCGGCGAGGGATCGCGCGGACGGCGGGCGAGGCGTCTGCGGGAGACGGCCGCCGAGGTCTTCGGCTGGGACGAGCTGCGTCCTGAGCAGCTCACGGCCATGGAATGGGTGCTTCAGGGCCGGGACACGCTCGTGGTCATGCCGACGGGGTCCGGCAAGTCGGCCGTGTACCAGGTGCCGGGCCTGCTGCTGTCCGGCCCGGTGGTCGTCGTGTCGCCGCTGCTGGCGCTCCAGCGGGACCAGATCGCCGGCCTGCCCGGCGGCGAGCACGAGCCCGGCGCCGTCGCCGTGAACTCCGACCTGGGCGCGGCCGAGACGGACGCCGCCTGGGACGCCGTACGACGCGGCGCGGTCCGTTTCGTCTATCTGTCACCCGAGCAGCTGGCCAAGGACGAGGTGGTCCACCGGCTGGCCGAGGCGGAACCCGCCCTGTTCGTCGTGGACGAGGCCCAGTGCGTGTCGTCCTGGGGGCACGACTTCCGGCCCGATTACCTGCGCCTGGCCCAGGCGGTACGGCGTCTGGGGCGGCCGCCCGTGCTCGCGCTCACCGCGACCGCCGCTCCCCCGGTCCGGCAGGACATCCTCGACCGGCTCGGCATGGACGGCGCCCGGCAGCTCGTCACCGGCTTCGACCGCCCGGAGATCAGGCTGGAGGCGCACCGTCACCTGGAGGACGACGAGCGACGGCGTGCCGTCGTGGAGCAGGCCGCCGCCGGGCCGAAGCCCGGCATCGTCTACGCGGCGACCCGGAAGGACACCGAGTACTACGCCGCGGAGCTGGCCGCTCTCGGGTTCAGCGCGCGGGCGTACCACGCCGGCCTGCGCGCCGCCGAGCGCCGGCAGGTCCACGAGGACTTCCTGGCGGGCGCGACGGACGTGGTGGTGGCGACCTCGGCCTTCGGGATGGGGATCGACAAGGAGGACGTGCGGTATGTGCTCCACGCCTCGCTGCCCGGTTCCCTGGACGCCTACTACCAGGAGATCGGGCGGTGCGGCCGGGACGGGCGGCCCGCGCTGGCCGTGCTGCACTACCGCTCCCAGGACACGGGGATGCAGGCCTACTTCAGCGGCCGTCCGCCGGGCAGGGACACCGTGGCGGCCGTGGTGGAGGCCGTGCACGAGCACGGTGACGATCCGGCGGGGCTGACGGAGCTGCGCCGGGAGACCGGTATGTCGCGGGCCCGGGTCACCACGGCCGTGAACCTGCTGGAGGAGGCCGAGGCCGTGGTGACGGACGCCTCGGGTGCCGTCCGGCCGGTCGCGGACACCGCCCCGGCGACCGCCGTGCGACGGGCCGAGGACAGCGCCGAGGCCCACAAGCGCATGGACCGGTCGAGGGTCGAGATGGCCCGCGCGTACGCGGAGACGACCGGTTGCCGGCGGCGTTTCCTCCTCGGCTACTTCGGCGAGGAGTACCCGGAGCCGTGCGGCAACTGTGACACCTGCGACGAGCGGGAGGCCGCGGAGGACGACGGGACGCCCGCCGGGCGGCGTCCGGCGCACCCGGACGCGGGCTCCTATCCGGTCGGGGTCTCGGTGCGTCACGAACAGTGGGGCCGGGGCACGGTGCTGAGCGAGGACGGGGACCGGATCACCGCCCTCTTCGACGACGTCGGCTACCGCACGCTCTCCCTCGATGCCCTGGCCGCCCGGGACGACCTGCTCACGGTGACCGACGAGCCGGCCGAGGACGGTGGATGAGGTTTCCGGTCGCCGAGGCGGCCGGGACGGCTGCGCGCCGGCCCCGCCCGCCGCTCAGAGGTCGCCGAACAGCCGTTCCGCGGTGCGCAGCGTGTGGGCCGCGACGCGTTCGCCCAAGGTGACTCCCGCCTCGTCGGCCGAGCGGGTGTGGATGCCGGAGTACACACGGGCGTCCACGTTGTCCTTCGACAACTGGCTCCAGGCGGTATAGGTGCGGACGACACCGGGTGCGGTGGGGCTGGTCAGCTCGAAGGGTGCCGTGCGGGGCCCGGTGAACGCCGTCAGGACGGTCTGCGCCGCGCCGGCGTAGGTGCCGTGGCCGCTGGGGTAGTCGGGGTGCGCCGGGGTGGTGTGCAGCGGGGTCCACCCGGGGTCGGGGTCGATGGCGCCCGTGCGGATCGCGGTGACCGGACGCCAGCGCAGATAGGCGTACTTGCTGTCGGAGGTGGCGATCTGCGTGTCGACCAGGGCGACATGGAACAGCGCCACCAGTCGGGCCCGCGCGGCGGCCGACCGCGGCGACCGCGCCAGGGCGACGCGCAGCGGCTCGGTGTACAGCGTCGGCGAGGGGCCGAACCAGAAATCGGCGGTCTCCGTCTGCCGCGGGGTGCGGACGGTGCTGTTCACGGCTCCGTACGCGCGGACCTCGGCGAGATCGTTCCGGTAGCGCTCGGAGGTGAGGGCGGGCGGTGCGGGCAGCCGGTACTGGTCGGCGCGCGCGAGCAGGAAGGGCCGGGCGAGCCGGTTGCCGTACTGCGCGGCCGGAGCGTGGGCGGGCGGTGTCGGCTGCCATACACCGGGCGCGGCGTCGGGCACCGGGAACGGCGCGTCGACCGAGGCCGGGTCCAGGCCGTCGCGCTCCCGGGAGGCGAGCACCAGCGCGGCCTGGCGGGCCCCGGCCTCGACGCCCCGGGTCTCGGCGGCGCCGTCCGGGATGCCGTCCAGTGTCGTCGCGAGCGCGGCATCGAACTGCCGGGTGCGGGCGGGGATCAGCGCGGAGAGGGAGTCGTGGACGGCGGAGGCGAGGGCGGCGTCCTGGAAGTCCGCCCGGTCGACGCCGTGCGGCACCGTGCGGGTGGCGCGGGCCGCCGCGAGCCAGCTGACGGCCCAGGTGCGGCTGTTGGTGATCTGGGTGGGAGCACCGGCGGCGGCGATGCCGGCGGCCGTGGTGTCGTACCAGTCGAGCGCCACCGACGGGCGCGGCTGCCGGTCCTGTGCCGTGGCGGTCGTGACGGTCGCGGTGACGGTGAGCGCCGCGACGCTCGACGCCACCAGGGCGGTACGGGTGAGGCGGGCGGCACGGCGGGTTCTGAGCGGGTTCACGGAAGTCTCCTTCGCACACTGCTGCGGGTGAATGCTCCGGACGGGCGCGGGCGTCCGCGTACAAGGAGGCGGTCGGCCGGCGAACGGTGACCGTACGAACGCTCCGGGACACGGGATGGCGCCCGGCGTCACCTACACAGCGCGGCGGCGACACGCATCAGATCCACGGCGCGTCGCACCGTGAGCCGCTGGGAGAGCCACATGCCGGGCACGCTAGCCGCAGTCCCGGCTCCCGGACAACCGGCCGGTGTCGGCCACCGGCCCGCCGCAACATCCTCTTCGCCGCGCCGACATACGGCCGTCGTGCCGCTTCGCCGCGCCGGCACACGGCCGTCGTGCCGCGCGGCCCGGCGCACCGGTCCCGGCTCCCGGCGGACGCCGTCGGACGCCGTCGGACGCGGGGCCGCGCCGAGGCCGCCGCCGGTCGGCGGCTCCGCTCAGTGACCGCCCGCGGGTTCCCCGCTGTGCCTGCCGTGCAGGCGGGCGCTGGAGCCGTTGCTGCTGCCGGCGCCACAACCCGGCCGGTACGTCCGGTACGTGACCGGGTCGTCCCGCTCACACCTCGTTACCAGGCCCCGGCCCTCCGGCCTCCGCCCGCGGCCCCGCCGATGCCGGTGGCCACGAGGGGCCGGTTTCCCGGTGCGCGAGAACGGCCTGCGCGTGCTCCCGCGCCGTCCCCAGGTCACACGCGGCGCGGCGGCCCGTGCGACGGGGCCGGCGGGTGCGCCTTGGCTCGGTGAGCGGGAGGCTGCCTTGTCGTCGGGCTTGCCGACGTGGTGTTCCGCGACGGCCGCCGTCAGCCGGCGCGGGCTCCGCGGGCGCGTGTTCCGTGTGACCCCGCGCGCTCTCCCGAGGCGGGGTCGAGTGGTGCTCTAGACCGTCACCACAGCCTTTCAGGACGTAACTGCCGCTGTTCCAGAGGCGACGAAAGGACTCACAGCGATGTTGTCTACGAAGGCGGGCCGGATATGACCCGGCGCGTCGTGATCACCGGTGTCGGTGTACGCGCCCCCGGCGGCAACGGAACGAAGGCGTTCTGGGACCTGCTGTCGGCCGGCCGCACCGCCACCCGGAACATCTCCTTCTTCGACGCGTCGCCGTTCCGTTCGCGGATCGCCGGCGAGGTCGACTTCGACGCGGCGGCCGAGGGCTTCGGCCCGCGCGAGATCCGCCGCATGGACCGGGCCACGCAGTTCGCGGTGGCCTGCACCCGCGAGGCGGTCGCGGACAGCGGGCTGGACCTGTCCGCGCTCGATCCGCACCGCGTCGGGGTCAGCCTGGGCAGCGCGGTCGCCTCGGCGACCAGCCTGGAGAACGAGTACCTCGTGATGTCGGACGCGGGCAAGGAGTGGGAGGTCGACCCCTCCTACCTGTCGCCGCACATGTTCGACTACCTCTCCCCCGGCGTCATGCCGGCCGAGGTGGCCTGGGAAGTGGGTGCGGAAGGCCCGGTGACGATGGTGTCCGACGGCTGCACCTCCGGGCTCGACTCGGTCGGTTACGCCGTGCAGCTGATCCGCGAGGGCACGGTCGACACCGTCGTCGCCGGCGCCGCGGACACCCCGATCTCGCCGATCGTGGTCGCCTGCTTCGACGCCATCAAGGCGACGACGACCCGCAACGACGACCCGGCGCACGCCTCGCGTCCCTTCGACGGCACACGCAACGGATTCGTGCTCGCCGAGGGCGCGGCCATGTTCGTGCTGGAGGAGTACGAGGCGGCCAGGAAGCGCGGTGCGCACATCTACGCGGAGGTCGGCGGCTACGCCACCCGCTGCAACGCCCACCACATGACGGGCCTGCGCAAGGACGGCCGCGAGATGGCCGAGGCCATCCGGGTCTCGCTGGACGAGGCGCGCCTGGACGGCACCAGGATCGACTACATCAACGCGCACGGTTCGGGCACCAAGCAGAACGACCGCCACGAGACGGCCGCTTTCAAGCGTTCGCTGGGGCAGCACGCCTACGACGTGCCGGTCTCCTCCATCAAGTCGATGGTCGGTCACTCGCTGGGCGCCATCGGTTCCGTCGAGATCGCCGCGTCGCTGCTGGCGATCGAGCACAACGTCGTGCCGCCGACGGCGAACCTGCACACTCCCGACCCCGAGTGCGACCTCGACTACGTGCCGCTGACGGCGCGTGAGCAGCGCGTGGACACGGTGCTCACGGTCGGCTCCGGGTTCGGCGGCTTCCAGAGCGCGATGGTCCTGCACCGTCCGGAGGTGGCACCGGTATGACCACAGTGATCACGGGCATCGGGGCGGCCACGCCCAACGGCCTGGGCACCGAGGCATTCTGGAAGGCGACGCTGACGGGCACCAACGGTGTCCGGGAGCTGACCGGCTTCGACGCCTCCGCGTACCCCTCGCGGCTGGCCGGGCAGATCGTCGACTACGACGCCAAGGCCCATCTGCCCAGCAGGCTGCTGCCGCAGACCGACGTGTCGACCCGCTACGCGCTCACGGCCGCCGCCTGGGCCCTCGCGGACGCGGCGGTCGACGAGAACACCCTGCCCGACTACGACATGGGCACGGTCACCTCCAACGCCCTGGGCGGATTCGCCTTCACCCACCAGGAGTTCAACAAACTCTGGTCGAAGGGCTCGGAATTCGTCTCCGTCTACGAGTCGTTCGCCTGGTTCTACGCCGTCAACACCGGCCAGATCTCCATCCGGCACAAGCTGCGCGGTCCGAGCGCGGCCCTGGTGGGCGAGCAGGCCGGCGGCCTGGACGCCGTCGGGCACGCCCGGCGCACCGTCGAGCGCGGCACCAAGCTCGTGGTGTCCGGCGGTGTGGACGCCGCGTTCGACCCCTGGGGCTGGGCCTCCCAGCTGGCGGGCGGCCGGGTCACCACCGCCACCGACCCGGAGGCGGCGTACCTGCCGTTCGACGAGCGGGCGGCCGGTTACGTGCCCGGTGAGGGCGGCGCGATCCTCATCGCCGAGGACGCCGCGAGCGCGCGTGAGCGCGGCGCGCCGCGGATCTACGGCGAGATCGCCGGCTATGCCTCGACGTTCGATCCCAAACCGGGCTCCGGCCGCGAACCCGGATTGCGCCGGGCGGCCGAACTGGCCCTCGCCGACGCCGGCCTGGCGCCCGCCGACATCGACGTGGTGTTCGCCGACGCGGCCGGTCTGCCCGAACTCGACCGGATCGAGGCGGACGCGCTGCGTGCCGTCTTCGGCCCGCGGGGTGTGCCGGTGACCGCGCCCAAGGCGCTGACCGGCCGGATGTACGCGGGAGGCGGCCCCGCGGACCTGGTGAGCGCGCTGCTCGCGATCCGGGACGGCGTCGTCCCGGCCAGCGGCTTCACCGCTCGTGTCCCCGACGCCTACGGCATCGACCTGGTCACCGGCGAACCGCGTACCCGGCCGGTGTCGGCGGCACTCGTCCTCGCACGCGGGCGCTGGGGCTTCAACTCGGCTGTCGTCGTCACGCGCCACACCGATCACTGACCTGCCGAACGCCGGCAGTTCCCCACCTGACAGGAGAAGGCCCTCATGGCTCAGCTCGCCATCGAAGATCTGCGACGCATCCTCATCGCCTGCGCCGGCGAGGACGACAGCCTCGACCTGACCGGCGACATCCTCGACAGCACGTTCGAGGACCTCGGTTACGACTCGCTCGCCCTGATGGAGTCCGCCGCGCGCATCAAGCAGGAGTACGGCATCGACCTGTCGGACGACGACATCGCGGACGTGGAGACACCCCGCGCGCTCCTCGCCCTGGTCAACACCAACACGGCATCGGCCGCCGTCTGACGTCCGGGCCCGACCGCATGCCTTAGGGGCCCGTATCCGCTGCCGCTGGGATACGGGCCCCGGCCCCTTCCGCGCCACCGCACCGAGCCGAGGAGAACCCGCCATGGAACGCACCGTGATCCACCGCACCGAGCACACCCGCATCGTGTCCGCTCCCGCCCAGGTCGTCTACGACCTGGTAGCCGATGTCACCCTGTGGCCCGCGGTGTTCGGGCCCAGCGTGTACGTGCGCCACCTGGAGCGCGACGAGCGCAGCGAGGTCTTCGAGATCTGGGCGCAGGTCAACGGGAAGGTCACCAGCTGGACATCGCGGCGGGTCCTCGATCCCGCGCGCCGCTATGTGAGCTTCCGGCAGCAGCGCAGCTTCGCACCGGTCACCTCGATGGCCGGCAGCTGGCTGCTGCGGGAACTGCCCGACGGCCGCACCGAGGTGGTGCTGCGCCACCGCTTCAGCGTCCAGGACGATGCGCCCGCCGCCGTCGAGGCGCTGCTGACCGCGCTGGACCGCAACAGCGGCGAGGAACTGGCGGCGCTCGCCCGGGTCGCCGAGCTGGGCCACCCGGTGGCCGACGTGGTGTTCTCCTTCACCGACGTCGTCCCGATCACCGGCGGCGCCGCGGCGGCCTACGACTTCGTCAACCGGGCCGACCTGTGGGCCGAGCGGCTGCCGCACGTCAGCCGGGTGCGGCTGACCGAGGAGGAGCCGGGCGTGCAGGACCTGGAGATGGACACCGTCACGGCGGACGGCTCGGCACACACCACCCGCTCGGTGCGCGTCTGCCACGAGCCGTCGTGGATCGCCTACAAGCAGCACGTGCTGCCGAAGCTGCTGACCGGGCACAGCGGTCTGTGGACATTCACGGACGGCCCGGACGGACCCGTGGCCACCGCCCGGCACACCGTCGCACTGAACCCGGCGACGGTGCGCGAGGTGCTCGGCGAGCAGGCCACCCTCGCCGACGCCCGCGCCTTCGTGCGCGAGGCGCTGGGCCGCAACAGCCTGACCACGATGACGCACGCCGCCGCGCACACCGGCGAGGGCAGCCAGGTCTCCGCCTGAACTCCGGCACGTACGCGAGCGGCCGCTCCTCTCCCGCACCGGGGAGGAGCGGCCGCGTCGTGGCCGTAGGCGCGCCGGATCAGTAGTTGCCCAGACCGCCGCACACGTTGAGGGCCTGCGCGGTCACCGCGGCCGCGTCGTCGCTCACCAGGTACTCGACCATGGCGGCCACCTCACGGGTCTCCACGTAGCGGCCCAGCGGCACGCGCGTGGTGATGCGGTCGTGGGTCTCCTGCTCGCTCACGCCCCAGATGCCGGCGTAGTGCTCGCGCACCCGCTCCGCCATCGGCGTCTCGACGAAGCCGGGGCACACGGCGTTCACCGTGATGCCGCTGCGGGCCAGCTCCAGACCGAGGGCCTTGGAGAAGCCGACCACGCCGTGCTTGGACGCCGAGTAGGGCGCGGCGTGCACGACGCCCTGCTTGCCGCCGGTGGAGGCGATCGAGATGATGCGGCCGGACTTCTTCGCCAGCATCCCACCGGTGTTGAGGACTTCCTTGGTCATCAGGAAGACGCTGTTGAGGTTCGTGTTGATGACGTCGAACCAGAGGTCGTCAGCGATCTCGTTGGTGGCTCCGCCGCCGCTGCGCCCGGCGTTGTTGACGAGGATGTCGACCGGTCCGAAGCGGTCGACGGCCGCGCGGACGAAGGCCCGGATCTGCTCGGGGTCGGACACGTCACACGTGGTGCCGTCGACCTCGTATCCGGCGTCCGTCAACTCCTTGATGGTGTCGGCCAGTTGGCTCTCCTGGCGCGCACACAGGTAGACGCGGGCCCCGAGCCCGGCAAGGCGCCGGGCGATCTCGAGACCGATCCCGCTGGTGGCTCCCGTGACCAGGGCAACCGGCTTGACTGCCTGTGACATGTGTTCTCCCGAATCGCTGTGACGGCAGGTGCCCACCGAGCGTGCTGGGCGCGCCTCGTGCCGTGCTGGAAGGTCCCTGGAAGCGCACCGGCCGCGCTCATGCGCCGCCCCGACCGTGCTCCAGAGCGATTCGAGCGCCGGCGGCGATCCTGGCCCGGCCCCCTCTCGTCCGACGACCCACGTGAGGAACGCTCATGCCCACGCCCGTCAGCAGTGATCTCTACACCCAGGTCCAGCAGTTCTACGCCCACCAGATGCAGGCGCTCGACGAGGGCCGGCTGGAGGAGTACACGCAGACGTTCACGAAGGACGGCAGCTTCCAGCACTCGCCCGGCATCGCCGCGGCCGTCGGCCGCGACGCGATCCTCGAGGAGCTGCGGTCGTTCCTGAAGAAGTACCAGGACGACCCCACACAGCGCCGTCACTTCTTCAACCAGATGGTCCTGGAGCCGCAGCAGGACGGCAGCATCCGGTCCACGGTGTACGCGCTGATCGTGCGGGTGCGGCCGAACGAGCGGCCGGAGGTGTGGCCCAGCACCGTCGTGCACGACGTCATCGAGGTGACGGACGGCGAGATCCTGCTGCGCTCCCGCTCCGTGAGCTACGACCAGCTGGTCTGACGCCGTGCGGACCCTCGCCGCCCCCTCCCCCGCCCAGCTCATGGTCCACGCCGACATGGCACTGCGCAGCGCGCTGGCGGCCGTGGCCGGCACCGAGCCGGCGCGGCTCGGGCGGGCCGCGGCCGGAGCCGCCTACCTGGACCTGTGGGTGGGCGACCGGCTGCTGCGCGCCGACGGCGGCAATCACTCGGCCCCGGCCAGGTTCCTGCTGCCGCGGCTGCTCATGGAGAGCGCCGACGCCCTGTGCGTACTGCTGGGCGCGCAGGCGCAGTCGAACGAGGGGCCGGGCGCCGCGTACCGGGGCCACGCCCGGCGGCTGCACCAGGCCATGTGGCATCCCGACCACCGTGCGCGGCTCGACGCCGTGACGGCGCGCCTCGACGGGCCGCCCACCGGGGAGGACCGGCTGGCCCGGCCGCTCACCTCGGTGCGTCCCGCCGCGCTGCCGCTGGACCTGCACGCGCTGCTCGACGAACTGGAGCGGGAACGCCGCGCCGTGGTCGGCGCCTGCGCCCCGGCGCCGGCGCGGTCCTCGGCCGGCGCCTGGGCCCTGGCCGACCGCTACGCGCTGCTGACCGCGGCGGCCGCTTGCCTGGACGGCTGGCGGGGCGCCGGCCGGGGACGGCGGATCACCACCGACCGGGTCCGTCTGGTGGCCGCGCTCTCCCGGATCGCCATCCGCCTCGGCCTGGAACCGGTCCGGCCCGACACCGAGTTGAGCGGGGCCCTCTTCGAAGAGGCGGTCGCGCACTGCCGCCGGCCGACGGCGCGGGCCCGCACGTCACAGACCGGCACGCGCCGGCTGGTGGGCGCGTGACCGCGCCCGCGGTGGTGCACCTGCACGCGGACGGGCCCGACGGAGCCTGGACCGCGGCCGCCGGGACGGCGCTGCGCGCCGGAACCACCGTGGTGCTGTACGCGTCGGCCGGCTCCTGGAGCGTCCCCGACGGGACCGGACTCCGTGTCCTGCTCGGCCGCGAGTACCAGCGGTACCGGGCCGCCGGCCGGCGGCCGGCGGCCCGCGCCCGCTTCGCCGCGTCCCGGGCGCTCGTCAAGCACGCCGCTGCGGCCGTCCTGGAGGTACCGGCGCACGAGCTGGATCTCGCCCGGGGGCCGGGCGGCCGGCCGTATCTGCGCGGCTGCGACCGGCTCGGCCTGAGCCTGAGCCACACCGGCGACCTGCTGGTGCTCGCCCTTGGCCTGGACGGCCCGATCGGCGCGGACGCGGAGCCGCTCGGCCGGTCCGGATGCCGTGCGCTGCTCGCACGACGCGCGTGCACGGCGCGGGAGCTGGCAGACCTCCGCGCCCTTCCCGCACCTGAGCGGGGCGATGCCATGCTGCGCCTGTGGACACTGAAGGAGGCCTACACCAAGGCCCTCGGTGTGGGCACGGGACTGCCGTTCCACACGTTCGGTTTCACGGTGGAAGGCACGGCCGCCGTGCTGCACGGCAGCACCGGTGAGCCGGTGCTGCCCGTGGAGTGGACGTTCACCACTCACCGGCTCGGCACCGGCCACGTCGTCAGCACGGCGCGCACACGGGCGGCCGGCCCGTAAGCCGGCCGCCCGCTCAGGCGGAGAGCAACCGCTGGGCCGGGGTGAACCGGTCCAGCCGGTCGTCGTTGGCGAGCACCGCGCGGTGCAGCCGCTGCAACCGGGGCGAGGGCTCCACACCCAACTCGTCGACCAGGGACTGGCGCAGGGACTGGAAGACCTCAAGGGCCCGCCAGGGGTGACCGGCGCGGTAGAGGGCGGTCATCAGCTGGGCACACAGGTTCTCGTGCAGCGGTTGCTGGGCGACCAGCATGCGAAGCTCGCCGATGAGTTCCGCGTGCCGGCCCAGTTGCAGGTCCGCCTCGATCCGCAGTTCGAGGGCGCGGGTGCGCGCCTCCTGCATCCCGATGACCTCCATGCGCAACACCTCGCCCAGCGGCACGTCGACCAGGGCGTTGCCGCGCCACAGGCCGAGGCCCTCGCGCAGTTTCTCGCTCGCGGTGTGCGGGGCGTTCTCGGCCATGGCACGGGTGCCGTGGGCCGTCAGCCGCTGGAACTCGACGAGGTCACAGCGGATCGGTTCCACCGGTGCGAGCTGGTATCCCCCGTAGGAGGTGGCGAGGATGTCCTTCGCCGTCAGTTCGCTGTTGGCGGGCAGGGCATCGGTGATCTTTTTGCGCAGTTGCAGGATGTACGTCTGCAATGTGGGGGCGGCGCTGCGCGGAACCGCGTCTCCCCACACTTCTTCGATCAGTGTCTCCACGGAGACGACGCGGCCCGCGCGAATCGCGAGCAGCGCCAGAATCTGCCGGGGTTTTCCGGCAGTCGGTACGATGGATCTGCCGTTTACTCGTGCTCCAAGTGGTCCCAGAACATCGATTTCCATGGACATGAGCATCGCAGGATCGTTGTATGGTGAACCAGTGTGCCCGGCATGAGCGGGCATGAATTCTTCACACCCGCTCACCCGACGCCGTCATCCGACGGCCGTTAGTCGATCCCCCGGACGATGTGCGGCTCCGGGTCTTCCTCCTCCCCGGCGAGACGCAGCGCGGGCGCGCGCTCCGGGCCGCCGGCTTCCCGGAGGTCGCCGGCGTCGGGTTCACCGTGCTGGTGGTTCATCGGTTCCTCCTGCTGACGGCAGAGGTCAGTCCTTGATCTCGCAGATGACCGCGCCGGAGGTCAGCGAGCCGCCGACCTCGGCCGACAGTCCCTTGACGGTGCCGGACTTGTGGGCGTTGAGGGGCTGTTCCATCTTCATGGCCTCCAGGACGACGACCAGGTCGCCTTCCTTCACCTCCTGGCCCTCCTCGACGGCGATCTTGACGACGGTGCCCTGCATCGGTGACACAAGGGTGTCACCGGAGGCGGCGGGGCCGGACTTCTTCGCCGCGCGCCGCTTGGGCTTGGCCCCGGCCGCCAGACCCGTACGCGCCAGGCTCATGCCCAGGGACGAGGGGAGGGAGACCTCCAGGCGTTTGCCGCCGACCTCGACCACGACGGTCTCGCGGCCCAGTTCCTCCTCCGCCTCGGTGCCGGCGGGAGCGGTGAAGGGCTTGATGTCGTTGACGAACTCGGTCTCGATCCAGCGGGTGTGGACCGTGAACGGGCCGTCCTGACCGTGGACCTCGGGGGCGAAGGCGGGATCGGTGACCACCTTGCGGTGGAAGGGGATCGCGGTGGCCATGCCCTCGACCTGGAACTCCTCCAAAGCCCGCGCGGCCCGCTGGAGCGCCTCCCTGCGGGTGCGGCCGGTGACGACCAGCTTGGCGAGCAGGGAGTCCCAGGCCGGGCCGATCACACTGCCGGCCTCCACGCCCGCGTCCAGACGGACACCGGGACCCGAGGGCGCGTCGAAGCGGGTGACGGTGCCGGGAGCGGGCAGGAAGCCCCGGCCGGGGTCCTCGCCGTTGATGCGGAACTCGAAGGAGTGACCGCGCAGGACCGGATCGCCGTAGCCGAGTTCCTCGCCGTCGGCGATGCGGAACATCTCGCGGACCAGGTCGATGCCGGCGACCTCCTCGGTGACCGGGTGCTCGACCTGGAGGCGGGTGTTGACCTCCAGGAAGGAGATCGTGCCGTCCTGCCCGACGAGGAACTCACACGTGCCCGCGCCCTCGTAGCCGGCCTCCTTCAGGATCGCCTTCGACGCCCGGTACAGCTCCGCCCGCTGCTCCTCGGACAGGAACGGTGCGGGGGCCTCCTCCACCAGCTTCTGGTGGCGGCGCTGCAGGGAGCAGTCGCGGGTGGAGACCACGACGACGTTGCCGTGCTTGTCGGCCAGGCACTGTGTCTCCACGTGCCTCGGCCGGTCGAGGTAGCGCTCGACGAAGCACTCGCCGCGGCCGAACGCGGCGACCGCCTCACGCACGGCCGACTCGTACAGCTCGGGGACCTCCTCCAGGGTCCGGGCGACCTTCAGGCCGCGGCCGCCACCGCCGAACGCGGCCTTGATCGCGATCGGCAGGCCGTGCTCCTCGGCGAACGCCACGACCTCCTCCGCACCGCTCACCGGGTCCGGTGTGCCGGCGACCAGCGGCGCACCCGCGCGCTGCGCGATGTGCCGGGCGGCGACCTTGTCCCCCAGGTCCCGGATGGCCTGCGGCGGCGGGCCGATCCAGACCAGACCCGCGTCCAGGACGGCCTGCGCGAACTCCGCGTTCTCCGACAGGAAGCCGTAACCCGGATGCACGGCGTCCGCGCCCGAGTCCTTGGCGGCGCGCAACACCTTCTCGATGTCCAGGTAACTGGTGGCCGGGGTGTCACCGCCCAGTGCGAAGGCCTCGTCGGCCGCGCGGACATGCACAGCGGCCCGGTCCGGATCGGCGTAGACGGCGACGCTCGCGATCCCGGCGTCCCGGCAGGCCCGGGCCACGCGGACAGCGATTTCACCACGGTTGGCGATGAGCACCTTGCGCAGACTCACGTGTGACCTCTCACTGAGAAGACGTCCAGGCGGGCCGCGTTGCGGCCGCCCAGGCGACGGCGGATCCATGGACGGGGTTGATACGGCACCAGGCGAGCGCGGGCCGCGGCGGGGCGGACCTGCCTCCGCGTTCACGGGATACGGCCAGCAACACCGCGGCCAGAGCGGCCAGTTCCTCGGTGCCGGGACTTCCGTGCTCCACCACGACGAGCGGCCGGCCGGCGCTCACTGGGGCTGGTTCCCGTGCTTGCGGGTGGGCAGCGGGGCGTGCTTGTGGCGCAGCGTCGCCAGCGCGTCGATCAGCCGGGAACGCGTCTCGGCCGGGTCGATCACATCGTCGACCAGGCCCCGCTCGGCGGCGTAGTAGGGGTGCATGAGCTGGGTGCGGTACTCCTCGATCCGCTCCCGGCGCGTCGTCTCGGGATCGTCGGACGCCGCGATCTCCTTGCGGAAGACGACGCCCGCCGCCCCCTCCGCGCCCATGACGGCGATCTCGTTGATGGGCCAGGCCAGGGCGAGGTCGGTGCCGATGGAGCGGGAGTCCATCACGATGTACGCCCCGCCGTACGCCTTGCGCAGGGTCAGCGAGATCCTCGGCACAGTCGCGTTGCAGTACGCGTACAGCAGTTTCGCGCCGTGCCGGATGATCCCGCCGTGCTCCTGGTCGACACCCGGCAGGAAGCCGGGAACGTCGACGAGGGTGACCAGCGGGATGTTGAACGCGTCGCAGGTCTGCACGAACCGCGCGGCCTTCTCCGACGCCTCGATGTCCAGGACGCCCGCCAGCGCGGCGGGCTGGTTGGCGACGATGCCGACCACCTCGCCGGCCAGGCGGGCGAACGCGCAGATGACGTTGGTGGCCCAGGTCTCGTGGACCTCGAAGTACTCGCCGTGGTCGACGATCTCGCCGATGACCTGCTTCATGTCGTACGCCCGGCCGGGGTCGGCGGGCACCAGGTCGTAGAGGGCCTCGTTGGTGCGGTCGCAGGGGTCGTCGGCCGGCTCGGCGGGCGGGCGCTCCCGGTTGTTGGCGGGCAGCAACGCGAGCAGGTGCCGGACGTCCTCCAGGCAGCTCCGCTCGTCGTCGTACGCGAAGTGCGCGACGCCGGAGAGCGTGGAGTGCGCGTCGGCACCGCCGAGCGCGTCCTGGGTGATCTGCTCGCCGGTGACGGCCTGCACCACATCGGGGCCGGTGATGAACATCTGCGAGGTGCCGCGCACCATGAAGACGAAGTCGGTGAGCGCCGGCGAGTACGCGGCGCCGCCCGCGCACGGGCCGAGGATCACCGAAATCTGCGGTATGACACCGGAGTTGCGGACATTGCGCTGGAAGATGCCGCCGTATCCGGCGAGCGCGGTGACGCCTTCCTGGATGCGGGCGCCGGCGCCGTCGCACAGGCCGACGATGGGCGCCCCGGCCTTTTCGGCCAGGTCCATGATCTTGTGGATCTTCTCGGCGTGGGCCTCGCCGAGCGCGCCGCCGAAGATGCGGAAGTCGTGGGCGTACGCGAAGACGGTGCGGCCGTGCACCGTCCCCCAGCCGGTGACGACTCCGTCGGTGTACGGCCGTTTCGCCTCCAGTCCGAACCCGGTGGCCCGGTGCCGGCGCATCCCCTCGACCTCGGTGTACACCCCCTCGTCGAAGAGGAGTGCCAGTCGCTCGCGCGCCGTCAGTTTGCCCTTGGCGTGCTGCGCCGCGGTGGCCGCCTCGCCCGGCCCGAGGCGCACGGCTTCGCGCACCTGGGCGAGTTCGGCCGTGCGAGCGCTCAGCGAGGAGGGGTGAGCCGTCGGCAACGGCCGCTCTTCAACGGTGCTCATGTGCCGTTCCCTTCTGGAAGGTTGTGCAAGCGGTCATACCGGACGAGGCTGTGCCCGACGGCTCGAGCCGTCCTGGAAACCGTCTGGAAGCCGGGGTCAGGCGTGGCAGGCGGGCAGGCCGCCGTTGAACTCCACCATCTCCGCGAACAGCGCCGGCATGTCCACCGGGCGGCCGCGCTCGGCCCCGCGTTCCTCGAGATAGGCGCGGTGCAGGTTCGGGACGATCCGCTCGGCGTCCAGCAGCTCGGCGTAGGAGCCGAGTTCGGCCTCGCGGGCCACGTCCAGGACGGAGGCTCCGGCCGCCACGCCTTCCTTGGCCAGCCGCTGGAGCAGCAGCAGATACCCCTCGGTGGTGTCCAGCAGCCCGTCGCCGGCCACCGGTCCGTGCCCGGCCACCACCACGCGCGGCCGCAGCTCGCGCAGGGCCCGCACGGCGTCGAGCGAGCCGGCCACCGATCCCATCGGGCAGAACGGAGTCGCTCCGGACATCACGATGTCGCCGGTGAACAGGACGCGCTGCCCGGGCAGCCACACCACGACGTCGCTGCCGGTGTGGGCGGGGCCCAGGTGCAGCAGATGGACCTCCGTGCCGCCCACATGGATGGTGAGCCGGTCCTCGAACGTCACCTGGGGCGGGCGCAGTTCCAGATCGCCCCAGCACACGTCCGGCCACAGTGTCGTCAGATGCATCCCGACCTGGGTCACCTCGGTCCGGGTGCCGCGGTGCCCGACGACGGCGGCCTCGGGGAAGAGGTAGTTGCCGAAGGTGTGGTCGCCGTGCGAGTGGGTGTTGACCAGGAGCCGGGGCAGGGCGGGGCTGACACTCTTGACGGCCTCGCGCAGCGCCAGGGCCCGGCGCTCGGTGGCGGCGGTGTCGACCAGCAGGGCCTCTCCCTCCGCCACGACGAGACCGGCGTTGTTCAGGCACCAGCCACCGTCCGGCTGGACGTAGGCGTAGACGTCGTCGGCGATTTCCGTCAGCTGCGGCGGCATACTCACTCCTCGATGGATCGTTCCGCTCTCGCCACGACCCTGTCGGCTCCGGCTCGAGGCGCACCGGCAGTCCCGCTCAAGCGCCTGCTCGCCGCGGCGGTCCGGCCGCTCGGCACGGCGGGCGCGAGCACGCCTGGAGCACGTCTGGGACACCCGTCGAGCACCCCTGGAGCAGACGACGCCCGCTCCGCGCACCGAGCGACGCGAATCCTCACATACCGTCAGAATTCGGTTACTTGTTCGGCGTGAGCGCTGTGTATGATCAAGCTACTCAGGGGACTCGCCGACTGCCCTGAGGTGGGGGGGCGGGACGTGATACGAGTCATGTTGGCCGAGGACATGGAGATGATCCGCGGTGCCTTCGTAGCCCTGCTGGCGGGCGAGCGCGGCATCGAGGTCGTGGCGGAAGTGGGCAGGGGGGACGCCGTCGTGCCGACGGCGCTGGAACACCGGCCGGATGTTCTCGTGGTGGACATCGACCTGCCGGGGCTGGACGGGCTGAGTGCCGCCGCGGCCCTGCACGAACAGTTGCCACAGTGTCGCACACTGGTCCTGACGGCGCTGGGCCGGCCCGGGGCCCTGCAGCGGGCGATGGCCGCGGGCGTCAGCGGTTATCTGCTCAAGGAAGCGCCCCCGAAAGAACTGGCCACGGCCATCCGGCGAATCGCCGCCGGCGGTCGCGTCATCGACCCCGAACTCGCACTGGCCTCCTGGGAAAGCGACGTCAGCCCGCTGACCCCGCGGGAGACGGACGTGCTGCGCCAGGCCGCCGCCGGCGCCGATCCCGCGGAGATAGCCCGCCGTATGCACCTGTCGACCGGCACCGTCCGCAACTACCTGACGTCCTCGGTCACCAAGCTGCACGCGCGCAACCGGCTGGACGCCGTGCGGATCGCCGAGCAGGCGGGCTGGCTGTAGTCCGGCACGGCGAAAGCCCTGCCGGGGCCCGGCGGACCGGGCACCTCGGCAAGACCTCGGGACACGCGCGGGCTCGGCCCGCACTCCTCAGGACGCCACGAACGTTCCGTACGACGCGACGGATTCCGGAGCACAGGCGGTCAGATGGAACCAGCCCCCCTCGTGGGTCCAGGTCAGTGTGCCGTCGAACGCGGTGAGCCTCGACGACAGACTCGCCAGGCCGGTACCCAGCGGGTCACCGCCCTCGATCTCGCCCTCGTAGCCGTCGTTGGAGAGCCGGAGCATGACCATGCCGTCATGGGTGCTCAGCGTGATCCGGCAGAGACGGGCCCTGCTGTGGCGCAGGATGTTGGTCGCACCCTCGCGCAGCACGAGTGAGAGCGCCGCGCCCAGCGCCGGGTCGTTCACCTCCGAGGCGTCGCCGCAGACCATGGTGTCCACGCCGGCTGCCGCCAGCACCCGGCGCACCGAGGCCAGTTCGACACCGAGGGAGAGCTGCCGCGCGGCCGAGGAGAAGGAGCGCATCTCGGCGAGCGTCCTGCGGGACAGCGCCAGCAGCTCGGCCACCTCCTCCCTCACCCGCGCGTCGTTCTGCACCAGATACCGGTCGACGAGTTCCGCCTTGACCGTGATGGCCGACAGGCTGTAGCCGAGCACGTCGTGCATGTCCCGCCGCAGCCGGCGGCTCTCACGCAGGGTCCGCTTTCGTTCCTCGACGATTCTGCGCTGCTGGGCCCAGAGCATCCCTCCGATACGCCGTCGGCAGTCGAGCGCCACCACCGACACCACCAGGGCCAGGACGGGATAGCCGAGCGCGCCCGGCATGAGCACCAGCATCGGCGCCAGCGCGAGCACGGGCAGCAGCGCCACGGGAGCGCACAGGCGGCGCGGCCTGCAGGTCGACGCATCCACGTCCAACAGGGTCGGCAGCCCCGCGTAGACCAACACGGTCAGCAGGGCGAGCGCGCCCCGCAGCATCCCGTGGCCGTCCCACAGGGGGGTGTCGGCCACCAGGGCCGCTCCCCCGGCCGGCACCGCCACGAGCACCACCGGAGCCAGGTCTCTCGCACACTTTCTGCGCGCGGTGTGTGAGATCACGTGGCGCTGCCTAATACGGCTCGGGCGAGGAGGCCGTCACACGTCACGACGCTGGGGGGCATTCCCGGTGTACAGGCGGTCAAACCGTAGAGATCATGCATAACCATCCGGACCTCCTGTATTTTTTGTAGAGGGCAGGTCACGAAATTACAAACCGGTCTCGCGGTTCGTCAACGGTTACCTGTCCCTCGCACCGCAGCCCAGGGCACCACCTCCCGAAGAAGTCGGAGAAAACGTCAGCTCACTTACCGGATAAAAAGTCCGCCAGACCGTCGGTCCTCACACCGGAAGACGCACCCGTTACCCAACCAACTCGCCGGTTTGTCGCGCACTGATGTGTCCTTTCGGTCCGGAAATGAGCACAAGAACCCGGGGCGGCGGCAAGCCGCGGCGGTGAGCGGGGGATTCTCACCGCCGCGGCATGCCACCGCCCCGGGTGACCGCCGGCACGGCGAGCGCCGCACCGGTCACCGTGCCGGCGGTGCCTGGGTCACGCCTTGGGCGCGTTCTTCCGGACGAAGTCCTCCAGCGAAACGGGCTTGACCTGCGGGTACTTGGCGTTGTCCAGGCTGTCGAACTTCGCCTTGCCCGTCACCATGCACCACTGGTACTGCAGACCCACGTACTCGAACGGGTTCTGGGTGGCGCCGGCCTGGCGGGTGATCTCGGCACGCAGTTCGTCGGCGGTGCCGAGGTTCTTCAAGGTGAGGCTGCGGCCGGTGGCCCGCTCCAGGGTCTGGTGGAACTCGCGCATCGACAGCACCTCACCGGCGAACCGCTGAGGGCCCTTGGCCTGCGGGTCGAGGGCGACCGCGGCGGTGAAGGCGGCGGTGTCGGGAACCGAGGTCATGTCGAGCGGCTGGTCGGCGTCGCCGAAGTGGGAGACGGTGCCCGCCTCCCAGTCGACGATCCCCATGAAGCCGATCATGACCTCGTAGAAGGCGCCGTTGAGCACGGAGATCACGTCGAGGCTGGTGTCGCCGTACGCGGCCGCGGCCTGCCGACGCCAGCCGATCATGACGTTGTCGCTGTCGTCCAGCTTGTTGATGTCGATGGCGAAGTCGGACGGGATGAAGCGGCGGGCACCGGCCTGCTCGGCGGCGCGCACCAGGTTCACCTGCCCGTCCACGATCAGGTCCGGGCCGCCCTGGATGGCCGAGATGACGGTGGTGGCGTCGCCGATCGCGGCCGCCAGCTTGTCCACCGGGTCGGTGATGTCACCCTCGACGAGCTCCAGGCCGCGGGCTTCCAGGGCCGTGAGGGCGGCCTTCTTGTCGCCGTCGGTGCCCGGCCGCACCAGTGCGCGCACGGAGGCGCCCTGGTCGAGCAGGGAGCTGACGATCTGGCCGCCCAGCAGGCCGGTGGCACCGGCCACGAAGATCTTGGATGCGGTGGTCATGGTGTTGTCGTTCTCCTCGGTAAGTCCCGGGCCTCGGCCGGCCCGGACGATTGTGCGCAATGTGCGTGCTGCGGGATGTGGTTCACGGGATGAGCAGGGTCTTGCCGATGGTGCTGCGCGCCTCCACGGCGGCATGCGCCTCGGCCGCCCGCTCCAGCGGGTAGCTCTGGCCGACGACCGGCTTGATCTCGCCGGCGACCGCCAGGTCCAGCACGTCGGTGACCAGCTCGCGGGCGTACGCGGGCCGGTTCCAGATCAGGCCCGCGCTGAAGCCGGTCAGGGTCAGGCCGCGGCCGAACAGCTCCATGGGCTTGACGTCGAGCGGCTGCCCGCTGGAGAAGCCGAACACGATCTGGCGGCCGGAGCCCGGAGCGAGCAGCGAGAACGAGTCGCGTCCGAGTTCGCCGCCGATGTGGTCGTAGACGACCTCGACGGCACCCTGGGCGGCCTGGCGCACCTGGTCGGTCCAGCCGGGCAGCGAGTAGTCGACGACGTGGTCGGCGCCCAGCTCCTTGACGAGGCCGAGCTTGGCGGCGCCGCGGGCCGTGCCGATCACCGTCGCGCCGGCCCGCTTGAGCAGCTGGACGAGGATCGTGCCGACGGCGCCGGCGGCGGCCTGCACCAGGACCCGGTCGCCCGCGGTGACACGCGCGGCGTCGATCAGGCCGCGGGCGGTGGCTCCGTAGCGGTAGAGCGCGACGGCGTCCCGGAAGTCCAGCCCGTCGGGCACCGGGACGAGCCCTTCGGCGGGCGCGGTGGCCAGTTCGGCGTAACCGCCGGTGCCGCCGGTGGTGGCGAGGACCCGGCTGCCGATGAGCGACGTGTCGACGCCTGCCCCGGCCTCGATCACCTCGCCCGCGATCTCCTTGCCGAGGACAACGGGCAGGGGCGCGCCGCCCAGGGCCCCGCGCATCATGCCGGAGCGGACCTGGGTTTCCAGGAACTGGATGCCGACGGCGGCCACCCGGATCGTCACCTCGCCCGGGGCGGGGCGCGGGTCCGGGACATCGGCGACGGTCAGCTGGTCCGGGGGACCGAAATCTTTCAGCAGGACGGCACGCACCTGTCCTCACTCCTTCATGGTGAATCGTGTACGGATTACTCGTCCGCGACGACCGGGACGAGCAGATGGCTGTCGAACCGGCCGCCGGTACGGATGATGTGGTCGCCGGCGTTGCGGGTGACGCGGTGTCCGGGCAGCACACCGGTGACGACGTCACCCGCCTGGACGATCAGTTCGAGGCGCTCGCCCGGCTCGAAGACTGTCGAGGAGGGCCAGATCTCGATGTCGAGGGCGACCGGGACGCCGGGCTCGAGGAGTTCCTCGCGGTCGTGCCGGTGCCAGGGCTGCCACGGCGTGGAGCGCTGCTCGTCCAGGGCCCGGTGGCTGGCCCTGAGCCAGCCGAGGGCGACGGGGCCGTTGTCGTACAGCGCGAAGAACGGGAACGGCACCTCGCGGCCGGCCGCGTCCTTCTTGCGCAGCGCGACGAAGACGTCGGCGTCGTCGGAGCCCCGGGCCTCCAGCCACAGCCGCAGCTTGGCGTGGCCGGTGAGCCGGGTGCGCTCGGTGAACTCGTGGGTGAAGCGGGTCCCGCCGACCGCGTCGCCGTCCTGGACGGGGTAGCTCACCTCGGCCTCGGCCAGCGGCGGCTTGTCGACGAGGGCGCCCCGCGCCGCGTCCAGGTGCAGCGGCACGTACTCGGTGCGGGCGATGGGCCACTCCCGCTCCTCGGTGACATAGCCGGCGTTCGCCCGCTCGCGCACCTCGGTGAGCACCTTCGGCCGGTCGGTCCAGCCGTTGTCCTCGCCCTTCAACGCCCAGTCGAAGAACTGGAGCTGGCTGGCGAGGTTCTCGGGCCGGTAGTAGTACTCCCAGGTCTTGCGGCCGTGCACCTCCAGCCACTTGTCGGGCGAGGAGATGCGCTTGAAGCCCTCCAGGGTGCCGCGGCCGTGCAGGCCCTGGTTGGACCAGCTGGCCACGACGTACGCGGGTACCTCGACGTTCTCCAGGACCGCTCGCTTGGCGTCCCAGTAGGCGTCGTCGAAGGGGTGCTCGGCGGCGAGGCGCTCCAGGTCCTCGACGCGGGTGGAGGAGTAGCCGAGGCTGTGCCGGGCGAACACCTCCATGAAGCCGGTCTCCGGGATGCCGCCGTGGTAGGCGATGTCCCGGTAGAAGTCGGTCAGGCCCTCCCACGGGTTGATGGCGGCCAGGTGCGGCGGCCGGGTGGCGGCCACCCGCCACTGGGCGATGCTCAGGTACGAGACACCGGACAGGCCGACCTTGCCGTTGGACCAGTCGCGGGTGCCGGCCCACTCGATGGCGTCGTGGAAGTCCTGCGCCTCCTGCTCGGAGGCCAGGGTGTAGTCGCCGGGAGTGCTCCAGGTGCCGCGCGGGTCGACGTAGACCACCGCGTAGCCGTGGCCGCACCAGTACAGCGGGTCCGGGGCCTCGATCGCCGCGTACTCGGAGACCCAGGACGGGTCGACACCACTGGCGGCGCTGCGGCTGGGGGCGGTGCTGCGGCCGCCGTGCTTGCCGTACGGGCCCCAGGAGATCAGCACGGGCAGCGGCGCCGCGCCGGGGTCGGCGGGCCGGTGCACGTCGGCGTACAGGACGCTGCCGTCCCGGACCGGGATCTCGACGTCGCGGTCGATGCGCATCCCGTCGGCGACACGCGAACCCGGCGCGAATCCGGGGTAGTTGCCGTCCGCGAGCGGGTTGGGCTCACGGAAGTACAGGTGCGGGTAGGTCAGTCGGGACTTGTCGGTGCTCAACGAGGTCTCCTTGTAAGAAGGTCGGCCGTCAGGAGCGGTTCTTGGCGATGCGGGGCAGGACGAGTGCCGACGCCGCGCCGAGGACCACGAAGGCCGCGGCCACCAGGAAGGCCAGGCCGTAGCCGGAGACCAGGTTGTCGGGAGTGGGCTGAGCGTCACCGGAGAGCGACTGGATACGGCTCGTCGCGATGGTGGTGAGGATGGCGAGACCGAGGGCGCCGCCGATCTGGCGTGAGGTGTTGAGCAGCCCGGAGACCACTCCCGCGTCGGCGGGCGCGACCCCTGAGGTGGCTGCCGCGGCGACGGGGGTGAAGACCAGGCCGACGCCGAGCGCCATCAGCATGCCGGGCAGGACGACCATCAGGACGAAGTTGCTGTGCGGGCCGAGCTGGGCCTGCCAGACGAAGCCGGCGAGCGCGCTGAGCGCACCGGCCAGGATGAGCGGGCGGGTGCCCGCCTTGGAGATGAGCCGGGAGCTGAGCCGCGCGCCGACCATCACCATCACCGTGTGCGGCAGGAAGGCCAGTCCGGCTTGGACGGGACTGAAGCCGCGCACGTTCTGCACGTACAGCGAGACGAAGTACCACATCGACAGGAACGCGGCGTTCATCAGGAGGCCCACCAGATTGCCGCCGGCCACCGAGCGGGCGCGCAGCAGGCCGAGCCGGATCAGCGGGACCTTGGCGACGCGCTCCTCGATGAAGCAGAACAGCGCGAGCAGCAGGACGCCGACGACCAGCGGCGGCAGCACTTGCACGGAAGTCCAGCCGTACGAGGCGGTGTTGACGATGCCGTAGACGAGGGCGAGGAGGGCGAGGGTGACGGTGGCGGCGCCCAGGACGTCCAGGCGGCGCGGGCCCTCGCTGCGCCGGTAGTCGAGGTAGCGCACGCAGGCCGCGATGAGCGCGATGCCGATGGGGATGTTGACCAGGAGGATCCAGCGCCAGGACAGATAGCCGGTGAGCAGCCCGCCGGCGATGGAGCCGACCGCGCCGGCGCCGCCCGCCACCGCGCTCCACAGTCCCAGCGCGGAGGCCCGTCTGGGTCCCTCGGGGAAGGTGGTGGTGAGCAGGGCCAGGGTGATCGGCGACAGGAAGGCGGCGCCGACGCCCTGCACGACGCGGGCGACGATCAGGACGCCGGGGCTGCCCGCGAGGCCGCCTACGAGGCTCGCCGCGGTGAACACGGCGATGCCGGCTATGTAGACGCGCTTGCGGCCGAGCAGGTCGCCGGCCCGGCCGCCGAGCATGAGGAAGCCGGCGAACGCGAGGGTGTAGGCGTTCACGACCCATTGCAGTCCGGTGTCGCTGAAGCCGAGGCCGGTCTGGATGGACGGTAACGCGACGTTCACGATGGAGACGTCGAGCAGGACCATGAACTGGCCGAGACAGGCGAGGGTGACGATCACCCAGGGTGGTGCGGTGCGGTCCTGGGACCGCCGGGTGTCGGGAGACGGAGTGGTGGTGTCGCCGCCACTCGCGCCGTCCTGGGTCCCTAAGCGGGTCACGGCCCCTACCCCTTCTTCTCGATCGCTTCGGCGAATGCGGCCAGCTGGGTGGCCAGGCTCTTGATGTCGGCGGTGCTCCAGTCCTCCATCAGCTCCGCCACGATGGCGGCCCGCGCCTGCCAGAGCTTGCGGACGGCGAGCTTGCCGGACCTGCTGACACTGACCAGCTGGGCGCGGGCGTCCGCCGGGTCGGGCTCGCGGACGATGAACCCGCGGGCCTCCAGCCGCTTGGCGGGCGGGGTGAGCGTGGACTTGTCGACCTCCATGAGGTCCGCCAGGACCGACAGCCGCACGGGTGCGTGCTGGGAGATCTGGGCCAGCAACGTGTAGTCCCCGAGCGACAGTTCGAGACCCGAGGCCGCCATGATGCGGCGCCGCGCCGCCGTGGAGAACATCCAGTTCCCCACCACGGCGAGAGCCGACGCCACCTCACCGGATGCTTCGCGCTGTTCGTCCGGTCCCTGAGGTGGATTGGCTGACGTGCGTCCCATGTCCGACACCACGATCCCGCTCGATTGGTTGTGTCAAACCAACTATTACCCGGCGGCCCGGTCTCTGGCAAGTACGTTCTCCCTCGATCCGGCCTCCAGCCGACTGCGAGCCCGGCTTGCGAGCGTCGCCGTACTGCAGCCGACATCAGCCCGCGAGGTGCACAGTGGAATTCGGAGTGACCTTCTTCCCGACCGTGGGTCCCGCCGACAAGGACGGCGCGACCTACTACGACGAGGCGCTGTCCGTCGCCGAGCACGCCGACGCGCTGGGCTTCCAGCACGTGAAGATCGTCGAGCACTACTTCTTCCGGTACGGCGGCTACAGCCCCGACCCGGTCACCTTCCTGGCCGCCGCGGCCGCCCGCACCCGCCGCATCCGGCTGATCACCGGCACCGTGCTGCCCGCGTTCACCCACCCCGTCAAGCTCGCGGGCAAGCTCGCCATGCTGGACAACCTCTCGCACGGCCGGCTGGAGGTGGGCTTCGGCCGGGCCTTCCTGCCCGACGAGTTCGCGGCCTTCGGCGTCTCCATCGACGACAGCCGCGCCCTGTTCGAGGAGAACGTGGAGGCGATCCGCCGCCTGTGGACCGAGGAGGACGTGGTCTGGGAAGGCCGCTTCCACAAGTTCGGCCCGGTGACCCTGCAGCCTCGCCCGGTGCAGCGGCCGCACCCGCCGACCCATGTCGCCACCGCCATGAGCCTCGAGTCCTGCGAGTCCGCGGGACGCGCCGGACACCACCTGCTGCTCGTACCCGCGACCTCGTCCGTCGAGAAGGCCCAGGAGATGCTCGGCGCCTACCGGGCGGCGCGCGCCGCGGCGGGCCACGAGGGACCGGGCCGCGTGCAGTTCAGCTACCCCACCTATGTCGCCGAGGACGGCGACGAGGCACGCCGCCTGGCCCGCAAGGACGACGAGGAGTACAACCAGCGGATGTCCGAGGCCGTCTCCGCGTGGGGGCGCGTCTCCAGCAGCGCCTACCCGGGCTACGACAGGATCCTCGAGGCCACCCGCAGCTACGACTTCGACAAGAAGCTGGAGGCGGACAAGCTGCTGGCCGGGTCGCCGGCCGAGGTCCGCGCCCAAGTGGAGCGCATCCAGGGCTGGTTCGGTCCGGACGTCACCCTCAGCCTGACCATCCACTCCGGGCTGCTGCCCGTGGAGGTCGCCAACCGCTCGATGGAGCTGTTCGCACGGCAGGTGGCACCGCACTTCGCCACGCCGGCGCGATGACCGGGCCCGTACGCACCGTCACCGTGGTCGGCGCGGGCACCATCGGCCTGGCCTGGACCACGCTTTTCCTCGCCCACGGCCTCGACGTACGGCTCAGCACCCGCAGGACCGACGCCGAACGGGCGGCGCTCGAGGCGGTGGAACTGTTCGCACCCTCGCTGCCCTCGCCGCCCGCCGACCCGGCCCGGCTGCTGGACCGGCTCACGATCGAGCCGGACGTGGCCAAGGCGGTCGCCGGCACCGATCTGGTGCAGGAGAACATCCGCGAGCAACTCTCCCTGAAGCAGGAGCTGTTCGCCGAGGCCGAGCGGGCTGCGCCGGGCCACGCGCTGCTGCTGTCCTCGTCCTCGTCCCTGTCCGCGGACGCGCTGGGCGCCACCATGGACGACCCTTCGGGCCTGCTGGTCGGCCACCCGTTCAACCCCGCGCATCTGATGCCGCTGGTGGAACTGGTCCCGGGCACCCGCACCCGGCCCGACGCCGTCGAGCGCGCGGCCGCGTTCTACCGGTCCCTGGGCAAGGTGCCGGTCGCGCTGCGCCGCCCCATGGCCGGCACCCCCGCGAACCGGCTGCAGTCGGCCCTGTTCCGGGAGGCCGTGCACCTAGTCGCCGAGGGATACCTCACGGCGGAGGAGGTGGACGCCGTGGTGACCGGCTCGCTCGGCCTGCGCTGGGCGGCGGTCGGTCCGTTCCAGGCGTTCCATCTCGGCGGCGGTCCCGGAGGCCTGCGGCGGATGCTGGGCGCCGTCGGGGACCGGATGGCCGCGGAGTGGGAGCACCTGGGCACGCCCGGGCTCACCGACGACACCGTGCACACGCTCGCCGCGCAGACCGAGCGGGCGTACGGGCAGGGCGCCGACGCCTACCGGCGGCTGGCCGCCGCCCGGGACGCGCGCCAAGGGGCCGTGCTCGCCGCGCTGCGGGCCGGCGAGGGCACCGGGAGGGCCGATCCATGACCGGTGGCATCACCGATACGGTGCGGGGCGTCGACGCCGACAGCTTCCGGGCGGCGCTGGCCCGGTTCGCCAGCGGAGTGGTGGTGGTCACCGCGCGCGACGCGCTCGGGGAGCCGCACGGCTTCACCGCCAGCTCGTTCTGCTCGGTGTCGCTGCGGCCGCCGCTCGTGCTCGTCTGTCTCGCCGAGACCGCCACGTCGTACGACACGTTCACCCGGGCCGCCGACTGCGGGATCAGCATCCTCGCCCACGACCAGACGGGCGTCGCGCGGCGGTTCGCCACCCGCGGCGCCGACAAGTTCACGGACGGCGCCTTCGAGACGCTGCCCAACGGCACACCGGCGGTGCGCGGCGCACTGGCCACGCTCGCCTGCCGGGTCCGGCAGCGGCACACCGCGGGCGACCACATGATCCTCGTCGCGGAGGTCACCCACACCGGGGAGGGCGAGGGGCATCCGATGCTCTACTTCGGCGGCTCCTTCCGGGAGCTGGCTCCCTGACAACAAGTCGGACGGCCTCCTTGCTAGCGGCTCTCGATCGCCGCTCTAGGAGAGCGGCACAGACTCTTTCCGCACCACCTCGACGCACCACCTGAGCCTCACTTCACCATCGACACCTCATCGGGAAAAGGAAACTCCATGCGCAGCATCGCCACCCGCGCCGGCGTCGTCGCCGCCACCGCCGTACTCGCCCTGACGGGCCTGGGCGCCGCCACCGCGTCCGCCGCCTCCACCGCCGCCGACGCCCCGGTCGCCGCCGACGTGACCTACGCCAGCCTGGCCGGCGAGTGGCAGGGCTCCGGCACCGCCGGCCCCAACCCGGTCCAGCCGCACTTCTTCTTCTACGGCAACGGCACGCTGAAGATGATCCCGGAGGACAACGCCTACCTCGCCACCGGCACCTGGAAGCAGAGCGGCTCCACGTTCACCTTCCACTTGGAGCACCCGATCTACGACTCCACCGGCGCCGTCGTGTCCTACATCAAGGCCGACCAGACCGGCACCATCAACGGCAGCACCTGGTCGTCGACCGGCACCTCGGGCCGCTACGACACCCAGGGCAACCTCCTCGAGACGTTCACCGTCACCCTGACGGCCCACCGCGTCTGATCCCCGCCCGGCGAAGACCCCCATGCCACCTCGGCAAGGGGGTCTTCGCTGCGTCCGCCCGGCGCGTGCCACGACCGGTGCCGTCACACCGAGGAGGCGCGGCGCGCGGGCGAGGACCGGGTGGAGGGCCCGGGTTCCGCCGCGTTCGCCGCACCGCCGGGCAGGGCCGTGCCTCGCCCTTTCACCCCGGCTGCGGTGCTGAGGCAACCGTGTCCGCGGCGATCCGGCAGTGGGAGCGGGTGCGCAGATGGAAGGCGAGCAGGGCCAGGGCGCTGGTCGAGGCGGACCAGGCGAACGAGAGCAGCCCGTACGGCCAGGAGGAGAAGGACGTGAACGCCGCGGCCAGCGCGGACTGGCACGCGCCGTAGAGAGGAAGCACGCTCAGGCCGGTCAGATCGGCGACGTTGAGGACGGGGTTCTGCAGGCCGGTGTCGACCAGGCTGAGCATGATGACGAGGAAGAAGCCCTCCAGCTCGCCGCGTACCAACGAGCCGAGCAGGAGGCCGATCCCGCCGTAGGCGAGACCGGCGCCGAGAACGGCGAGGGCCAGCGGGCCCAGCTGGTTCACCGGCAGCGAGCCGCGGAGCAGGACCGTGGTGTACACGGCGATGAGCGTGGTGACGACGGCGACGGCGGTGACCTTGGCCAGCAGCATCTGGACTTTCGGATAGCCGGCCAGGACCAGCCGGCGGTCCATCTCCCCGGCTTTGAAGGTCTCCATGAACATCGAGAATCCCGTGACCAAGGTGACGGCGGCGAGGGCGTTCACCACTTGGCTGACGTGATTCGCCGGCGCGTGGACATCGGCGTGCACGGATTGCAGGGAGAACCTCAGGGGCCGGTCCGACGCGCACAGACGTGCCACCATGATCCAGGCGGGGATGAACGCGACCGCCAGGAGCACCGCCATGCGGCTGCGCAGGTGGCCGAGGAGGGTGCAGCGCAGCATTTCGGTGTACGCCGAAGGGCGGAACGTCATCGGGTGGGCCTCTCCATGTCGAGGCGGCCGTCGCGCAGGTGGCCGACCGCGTCGAAGTGGTGCAGATCGTGCAGCAGATGCGAGACCACGACGATCGACCTGCCTTGGTCGCGCAGGTGAGCGGCGAGCGACCAGAACCTTTGATGCGTGTCCCAGTCGAAACCCTGATAGGGCTCGTCGAGCACCAGGAGTTGTGGATCGTGCATGAGGGTGAGCAGGAGGTTCAGCTTCTGCCGCGTGCCTCCGCTGAGGTCCCCGGCGCGCTGCCGGCCGCAGTCGGCGAACGCCAGGAGGTCCATCAGCTCGTGGGCGCGCGTGAGAGCCGGCAGCCGGTAGGCGGCCTGGAAGAGGCGAAGGTGCTGCGTGACGGTGAACGAGTCGTTCAGCACGGCGTGTTGCGGGCAATATCCCGCCGTGCCGGTGCGTTCCACGGTGCCCCGGTCGGGTGCCAGGTGCCCCATGGCGATCCGGAGCAGGGTGCTCTTGCCCGCGCCGTTCTCGCCGACGACGCCGATCAGCGCTCCGGCGGGCACGTCGAGGTCGGCACCGCGCAGGACCTGTCTGCGGCCGTACGCCTTCCATACGCTGCTGATCCGCAGCCGTGACTGTTGTTGCACCTGCTGCGCGGCCTCTGCGGTCACGTCGGGCCCTTCCCTCAGCGAAGTGTGTAGACGGAGGCGGCGAGGGCGAGGGTGTACCACTGTTCGACCAGGCGGTAGCTGCGCTGGTCCTGTTCCCGTCCCCGCAACAGCATCACCCGGACGGAGAGCACCAGGCTCAGACCGCACAGCAGTACGTCCGTGGCGGTGATCCACCAGTGCGGCCCGGCGGGCTCCATGAGGAAGTGGTGGATGGCCAGGGGCCCGACGGCGAAACCGGTGCACAGGAAGATCCGGGTGGGTCTTTCGCCGAAGACCAGCGGCATGGTGGAGCGGTGCACCGCGCGGTCGCCGGTGATGTCGCGGAGGTCCTGGACGGACATGAGGAGGGTCACGGTGACCGTGAGGGTCACGATCCAGCGCCAGGCGTCCGGCGTCATGACGGTGACCATCTCCCAGGCGGCGGCCAGCTGGGCGACGACTCCGATTCCGGCGTAGAGGTTCCTGCCCAGCCAGTGCCGGCCCCAGCCGTACTCGTGCTGCAGCAGGGAGAGGATCTGCCACATCAGGGCCCATTCCAGGACGCCCAGGCAGTATCCGTACACGGGAAAGAGGACCCGGACGGCGTTCAGGCGCAGCCGTGCGCCCCGGATACTGCTCTGGCCGGTGACCAGGGGCCGGAAGGGCTTGTTGACGCGGTCCTCTTCGACGCCGACGAGCTGGTTGGCCAGAGTGTGTTCGTAGACGAACAGCCAGAAGTACAGGGCGCCGCCGACCAGGGTGGTCACGGCTGCGGACGGGGACAGCCGGGCGTGGACGATGGCCGCCATGACGAAGCAGGTGGCGGGGAAGATGGTGGTCCAGCGGTCGGCGCTGATGAACAGCCAGCTCAGGCGAATCTCGCGCCAGGCGCTCTGGAGAACCACCGCGGGCGCGGTCGTGGTCATCACTGTGGGTCCGTACTCCGTTATCGGCCGGGCCGGGGTACGGCCGGGGTGTCTCCTGGTGTCGGTCGGCGGCTGGGCCGGGCCTCACGCCGTGCGGTGCACGACCGCCTCCGCGACGTCCTTCAGGGTGCGGACGGCGTCGTCCGGAAAGGGGGCCAGGGCCAGGGAGTCCAGGGCCTGCCGGTATCTTTCCTCGATCATTCGCTCGACCGCGCTCCGGGCTCCCGTGCTGGTGAGGATGTCGCAGACCTCCGCGGCTTCCTGCTCCCCGAGGTCGGGATCGCCGATCAGCGCGTGCAGCCGGCCGGCCTGGGCGGGTCCGCAGGCGCGCAGGGCATGGACGATGAGGCTGGTGGACTTGCCCTCGCGCAGGTCGTCCAGGCGGGATTTGCCCGTCCGGTCCGGGTCCCCGAACACGCCGAGGATGTCGTCCCGGAGTTGGAAGGCCTCACCCAGCGGGACGCCGTAGGCGCTGCAGGCGTTCATGACGTCCTGCCCGGCACCGGCGAGGGCCGCCCCGACCTGCAAGGGGCGCTCGATGGTGTACTTGGCGGTCTTGTAGCGGATGACGCTCAGCAGCGTCTCGACGCTGGCGTGGAGCTTGCCGGTGGTCAGCAGGTCCAGGTGCTGGCCGGCGATCAGTTCGCTGCGTGCCAGGTCGACGCAGCGCAGGACGCCGACGCGGTGGGCGTCGGGCATGGGCGTGGTGTGGAGCAACTCGTCGGACCAGACGAGAGCGAGGTCGCCCAGGAGGATCGCTCCGCCGACGCCGTACTGTTGCGCCATCCACGGTACGTGGTGCCGGTCGGCCAGCGCCCGGTGGACCGTGGGGCGCCCGCGGCGGCTGTCGGACGCGTCCATGATGTCGTCGTGGATGAGTGCACAGGTGTGTGCCAGCTCGATGGAGGCGGCCAGCCTGACGGCCTGCGTGGTGTCACCCCGCCCGCCTGCCGCGATCCATCCGGTCACGCACAGCAGCGGACGGACTCTCTTTCCCCCGGAGATGAAGTCGCGCAGCATGAGGATGAGCGCCGACTGGCCGGGCACGGGAGCGGTCCGTGCCTTTTCCGTCAGGAACTCGAACAGAAGGTTGTCGATCGCGGTGCGCGGTGCGAAGAAGTCGGACTCGACCGCCAGTGTTTCAGTACTCAACGCGAGGGCGCCTTTCAGAGGGGAGGCCGGTCACCGGTCCGGCTCCGTCGCTTCTTTTCGTTGCCGGCCCACCTGCACATCACGTGGGGGACATGTGCGCTGGACATAGCGGCCCAGCGCCATCAAGGGGAAGACGTGCCCGTAGTACTCGTAGTGCCCGGCCACGGCCCGGGGAACGAGCGTGCCCGTGAACTGCGGCTCCTCCCAGGTGCCTTCCTCCGTCTGCCTCTCGGTCAGCCAGCGGATCCCGTCCCGCACCATGGTGCTGTCGCGTTCTCCCGCCGCGAGCAGCGCGAGCAGCGCCCAGGCGGTCTGCGAAGGGGTGGACGGGCCACGGCCGGCGCAGGCCGGATCGGCGTACGAGTGCCAGTTCTCGCCCCAGCCGCCGTCCGCGTTCTGTACCGAGATCAGCCAGGCGACGGCGCGCCGGACGGCAGCGTGCCCGCGGGGAACTCCGGCGGCGACGAGGGCGGGAAGGACACAGCCGGTGCCGTACACGTAGTTCACTCCCCAGCGTCCGTACCACGCGCCGTTCGCCTCCTGCTGCCCGAGCAGCCAGCGGACGCCGCGGCGGGTGCGGGGGTCGCGCTCCTTTCCCAGCGCGGCCAGCATCTCCACCACGTGGGCGGTGATGTCGGCGGTGGGCGGATCGGTGCAGAACTCGCCGAAGTCGAAGAACGGGACTCTGGCGGGCAGAGTGCTGGTGTTGTCCGCGTCGAAGGCGGCCCATCCGCCGTTCCGGCTCTGCATGCCGAGACACCACCGCGCCGCCCTGTCCAGCGCGTCGTCGACGCGTACCCGGTCGGGATGGCCGACCCGGCGCAGCGCGAGGACCGTCTCGGAGGTGTCGTCGTTGTCGGGGTAGTGCTGGTTGTGGAACTGGAAGGCCCAGCCGCCGGGAGACAGCCGGGGCCGCCGGGCGACCCAGTCCCCGGGCCGGTCGGCCTGCCGGGTGAGCAGCCAGTCGGCGGCCCTGACCAGCGCGGGATGGTCGGTCGCCAGACCGGCGTCGAGCAGCGCGGTGGTGGACAGGCAGGTGTCCCATACCGGGCTGTGGACGGTGTGCAACGCCCGTACGTCGTCCTCCGGCCACGCGGCGCACTCCTCCAGGAAGCCCCAGGCGGCCTTGAGCACCGGATGGTCCGGCGGGTAGCCGTGCAGGTGCAGGGCGAGGACGACCCACGTGGTCATCGGGGTGCACGCGCCCCAGCTGCCGTCCGGCTCCTGGCGCTCCAGGAGCCAGCGGACGCAGGCGTTCGCCGCCGCTTCGCGTACCGGACGGGGGATGCCCTTGGAGCACACGCGCACAGTGGCGTTCAGACGCCGGAAGAGCTTCTCCCAGCCGTTGTCCGGCCTCGGCTGGCCCGCCGAGGTATTGGACGGAGCGAAGAGTTCGTCGATGCCGAAGGGAGCCGGCCGCGCGGGCCGATGTGCGCTGATGATGCTGATGGCGACCAGCGCCACGCGCATGACGGAGCTGAAGGAGTAGATGTTCAGCGGCGCCCACTTGGGCAGAGCGATGATCTCCGGCGGGACTTCGGGAAGATCGTCCCAGCTCCACAGGCCGAGCAGGGCGAGCCATACGCGGGCTGTCAGCTGGCCGGCCGCCACGCCGCCCTGCTCGCGCACCCATGCCGCGCACCGGAGCATGTGCTCCTCGTCCGGGCCGTCCCCGGCGAGCCGGAGAGCGACGTACGTCTGGATCGTGGTTCCCAGATGGCCCGCGCCGTCGAAGACGAGGGGCCAGGAGCCGTCCGCGCTCTGCTGCGAGCGGATCCACCGGCCACTCGCCTTGGCCACACGGTCGTCGAGCACACCGAGCAGGTGGCGCAGGAAGAGATCGTGGGCGTCATAGCTCACGTCCGTGGTGAAACGGCCCTTCCACCATCCCGCGGCGTCCTGCCGGGCCAGCAGATGGTCCGCGGCCCGCACCACCGCGCGCCGGGCCGCTTCCTCCGCCGGGCCGGCCGCGGGGAAGGCGAACGTCACACCGGCGTCACCCGTGAAGACGGGGCCTTTCGCGTGCGGCGTACCGTCGGCCGAAATCGTCATGGCACTCCTCGACCACCGAAACCGTAAACGCCCCGTGTTGCGCAGATCATCTGAATTCCCTGAGAATTACAGGTACTGATCCAGCGAATCGCCGTGTCGGCGGGGCGGTAACGATCCTTCCGAATCTTTTCGGCCGGCACATCCTTCATTCGAGTGCAGGGTGCGGGCGTGCAGGGTCACGAAGCTTGCTCCCGGACGCGCCGTCACGCCTGGTGACCACCACCGCTTCGCTCGTCTCCGGTGGTGCGTCGGCGCAGATCCCGGGCGCTTACCGTCCGGTCGGTCCGGTCACGCATTGAACGCGCATGGCGACAATCATCCGGTACGGCGATGTCCTCAACCCGTGCGGAGGAGGTCACGGACTCGGCCACCGGCCGGAACCACCGTCCGCGCGCTGCTGGAGACCGCCGGTGACGGCACGGCCGGAGGCGCTGCTCGCTCCCGCTTCCGGCGAGGCGACCGACTCGGCCTCGATGGGTGAACCGCTACGGCTGATGGCCTCCTACCCGCTCTGCCCGGCCCCGCCCGCTCCCCCATCGCCGAGGACGACCCGGTGCGCGGCCACCTGAACACCTACGGCCGCACCAAGGCCGCCGGCACCGTGGTACGGCGACCACGTGCGGTGTACGGCGCCGGGGACCCGCACCTGGTGCCCCGGTTCGCCGTCCCGCGCCCGCCACGGACTGCCCCTCTGCCGGGCCCCGGCGCCGTACGGCCGGGACGAGGCGGACCGCACCGTCCTGCGCGCGCAGCCGTCACTCACCTTCCGCGCCGTCGACCGGCTCGTCCGTTCCACCGTCCTGGACATCACCAAAGGCCACGGTCTACGCCGATGAGTCCTGGCGGCCGGACGTGGCAGCCCGCCGTCGGGCCCGATGCGCGGCGGCGCTCGCGCGGTTCCCGCAGATCTGCGGGCTGCAGTAGCGACGTGACTGGTTGCGGGAGACGTCCACGAACACTTCCGCACAGCGGTTGCCGCGGCAGACGTGCAGGCGGCTCATGCCGGTGGTGGTGATGACACCGAGGAGGCCCATGGCGGCGTTCACGGCGTACTGGTCGACGGGCGGGGCCTGCGGGCCGGTGACATGGAGGTGCCATTCGCCGTCGTGGTCGGTGTAGTGCGGGACCGCGTGGTGCTCGGCGAGGAGGCGGTTGAGGAGAGTGACCGCGGTTTCCTCGTCCGGGGCGCCGAAGACTTCCCGCAGGGCCGCTCGCAGGGTGCGGGCCCGCTCCAGGTCCTTGTCGGTGGGCACGTCCTCGACCCGGATGCCGTGTGCGACGAGCAGTTCCGTCAGCGCGGCCACATCAGGCATCTTCTCCTTCTCGCGGACGACGTTGTAGGTGTTCACCAGGTCCTCGGCCCATGTCACCGAAGCCTCGGAGTAACTAGTAAACCGCATCATGGCTCCGTATCATCTGTCACAATGGACCGGCTCGGACTGGAGGGTCGATGGACTCCCAAGAGGCATTACCCGCTCCCCCCGTTACATCTGAAGGGTATTATCCTCAGGCCGGATTCAAGGAAGAGTGGCTGCGCGGACTGCGCATGGCCATCCCGCTGGCGATCGCCGTCTTCGGCTTCGCCGTGTCCTTCGGTGTGGTGGCACGAGCCGCCGACATGGGAATCATGGCCCCCATCGCCATGTCCCTGACGACCTTCGCCGGATCGGCCCAGTTCGCGGCCGCCTCCGTGGTGGGCACCGGCGGAGGCATCGCCGCCGCGATCGTGGCCGCCGTACTGCTCAACTCCCGCTACCTCCCGATCGGGATCAGCGTCGCCCCGGCGATGAAGGGCAACGCCCTCAAGCGCTTCCTCTCCGCACAACTGGTGGTCGACGAGTCCTGGGCCGTGGGACACCTGGGCGGCGGCCGCTATTCACGCGGCCGGCTGCTCGGCGCGGGTGTGGTGGTCTACTGCGCCTGGGTGGGCGGCACGGCCGTCGGTGTGCTGGGCGCGGAGTACGTCGGGGACCCGCTGCGCTTCGGACTGGACGTGGTGTCGCCCGTCCTCTTCCTGGCCCTGCTCAAGGGACAGATCAACGATCGGCGCGCGCTCGTGTGCGCGATCCTCGGCGTCGCGATCGCACTGGCGCTGACACCGGTCGCCTCACCGGGCGTGCCTTTGATCGCGGCCACGGTCGCCTGTCTGCTGGGATTGAGGAAATAATGAACGGAGTATGGCTCGCGGTACTGCTCGTAGGTGCCGTGTCGATGGCGCTGAAGGCCACCGGACCGGTGCTGCTGGGCGGCCAGGAGCTGCCGGAGAGAATGCAGCGGGTGGTGGCCCTGATGGCACCGACCCTGCTCGCGGCACTCATCTCCACCCAGATCTTCGCCGACGGCCAGCGGCTGACGGTCGACGCCCGCGTCGTCGGTCTGCTCGTCGGCGCGTTCGGGGTCTGGCGGAAGTGGCCCACCTTGCTCGTGGTCGTCCTCGGCGCCGCCGCGGCGGCCGTGACCCGGCTGATCGCGGGATGAGGGGAGCCGGCACCATGAACGCAGACCCGGCCGACGGGCAGGTGTGGCCCACGGCGGCACTGTGGGACGCGGGTATCCGGTTGGGGCAACGGCTCACCTTGCCGCCCCTCCCCCTGCGCCCGGCCGCGCAGGGCATGAGACTCGCCGGGCCGCTGCGCCGGATCCGGCACACCGAGGGCGTGGCCTCGATCTTCCAGGGCCTGGACGAGGCACGCGAGGGAGATGTGCTCTTCATCGACAACGGCGGACGGACGGACGAGGCATGCATGGGCGACCTCGTCGCGATCGAAGCACGGCTGGCCGGGATGGCGGGCCTGGTGGTGTGGGGATGTCACCGGGACACCGACGAGCTGGCCCTCATCAGGCTGCCGGTGTTCAGCCTGGGGCCGTGCCCGTCGTCGCCCACCTTGCGTCCGGACACCGGTGACACCACGGGGCAGCCGTTCCCGTTCGAGCCGGGTGACGTCGCGGTGGGCGACTCCGACGGCCTGATCGTCATCCCGGCCAAGACGTACCCGGAGGTCGTGGACGTCGCCAGGACCATCGTGGCGGCCGAGCAGCGGCAGGCCGAGAAGGCGCTGCACGGAGTGAGTCTGCGCGAGCAACTGCGCTGGGCGGAGTTCACGGAACGCCGACAGCGGGACCCGTCGTACACCTTCCGTACGCACATGGCCCGGCTGGGCGGTGCCCTGGAGTAGGAGGTGCGTGCCCCGGCTCGCCGCGGACGCGGAGGCGGACCCGGCGCCCTCCGCCCGGACGCCGGCCGCGCTCAGGCGGGGCTGTGCCGGCGCAGCAGGCGTTCGCGGAGCCGCCGCGGGCGGTGGACGACGATCTCACCGCGATGGGTGTTCCCAGGGGCGCATCGGCAGATCATGACAGCCTCCCTACGGCATCGAGGTGTGTCCGGGTGAAGTCGAGCTGACGGCGGAAGACCGTGACGCGTTCCTCCACGGCCGTCACACTGTGGCCCGCGTCCATGGCATGGAACTCCACCGGCAGGCCGCGGGCTCGCAGCTGCTCGGCGTAGGCGCGGGCCTGGTCGATGGGGCACCGGGCGTCGTTGACCCCCGCGCTGATGAAGATTGGTGCGCGGACGGCATCGGCGTAGGTGACGGGAGAGGCGTCGCGGTAGACCTCGGGGACTTCCTCCGGGGTCCCGCCGAAGAGACTGCGGTCCAGCGCCTTGATGTCGTCCATGGCCTGGTGGTGCGCGGCGGCGCAGTCGGCGACCGGCGCGCCGGCCAGGCCGACGGTCCAGTCGTCCGGCCGGGTGCCGAGTCCCAGCAGGGTCAGATAGCCGCCCCACGACCAGCCGGCCAGCACCAGGCGGGCGGGGTCGATGATCCCCTGGTCGACGGCCCACTGCCGTACCGCGGTGATGTCCTCCAGCTCGGTGTGGCCGACACGGCGCCGCAGGGCCTCCGTCCAGGCCCGGCCGTAGCCCGTCGAGCCGCGGTAGTTGACGCGTACGACGGCGAACCCCTCGTCCGTCCAGGCCGCCGCCTCGGGATCGAAGGCGTCCTGGTCGTGTTCGTCGGGCCCGCCGTGCAGAAGGAACACCGCGGGGTGCGGCTTCGTGCCGGTCCGGGGCAGGCTCAGCAGGGCGTGGACGCGGCCGCCGGGGCCGTCGACCCATACGTCGGCGGCGAGCGCGGTCTGCGGCGCACGGCTGGCGGCGGGAAACCGAGGGTCGCTGTCGAGGGCCAGGAAGACGGGCGGGTGGGCGGAGTCCGACCACGAGAACCACACGTCGCCGCCTGGGCGGGTGCGCGCGTGCTCGATGGTGCCGTCGGGAGTCTTCAGCCGGGTCAGCTCACGGGCGGCCAGGTCGTAGCTGAACGCCTCGGAGCGCGCCTGGTGATCGTGGACGACGAGCAGGGACGCGGCGTCCTGCGCCCACTCCACGGAGACCTCGCCGGGCAGCCCGAGGTCGAGGCGGACGCGTTCGCCGGTGCGCGGGTCGTAGAGGGCGGGCTCCCAGCGGTCCTCGTGCGGTTGCAGGACCAGCAGCCGGTTGTCGCCGGGCACGGGAGAGAAGCCCACGGCCTCGCCGTCGAGGTCGGCGACGGCGACGCCGTCCGTCGTCAGCACGCGGATGCCCGGCTCCCACAGGTCGCCGCGCTCGCTGTGCGCGATGACGGCGAGGGCGAGGTCACGGGACAGGTCGACGGCGTACGCGGGCTCCTCGTGCCGGTAGAGGCGGCGGGCCGTGCCGCCGGGCAGGACGAGGGACACGTCGGTGCCGTGCTCGGTGGTGTGGCCGAGCAGGTTGTGTCCGCGCAGGCCGAGGGCGAGTCCGGCGGGCCAGTACGGTTCCAGGTCCCGTACGGCGGGCTCGTCGGGGCCGCCGCCGAACGGCTGCCGCATCCACTGGCCGCGCTCGTCCCCGTCGGTGTCGGCGAACCACCACACGGCCTCGCCGGACGCCTCGATGGCGCAGTGCTGGGCGCCGGAGGCGCGATCGGTGACCTGCCGCAAGGTGCCGGCCGTACGGTCCCAGCAGTAGACCTGGGCGTTGCCGGAGCGATCGCTGACGAACACGCAGCGCTCCGGCGAGCTCTTCGCCCAGGCGGGAAGCGTGTGGCGCGGGGCGCGGAAGCGCTGCTCCCACAGGGGTGTGTCGGAGGCGGCCATGTCAGTGGCAACCGCAGCTGGCCGACGAGACGCGGTTCATCCGGCGGCGGGGGCCCTGAGCGGTGGGGGCCGTGCCCGCTCCGGCCAGGGGGGCGTCGCCGCCGAGCACGCTGAGGGAGCTGGTGGCGCAGTCCAGGACGACCTGGAACCCGGTCTGCGGCAGCGCGCCGAGCACCAGGTGGACGGAGGCCGCGGCCTTGCCCGTGCCGACGGCGTTGGACTCGGAGTTGAAGGGCAGCTGCGGGACGGCCGGGTTGAGGCCGAACTCCAGTCCGGTGACCTTGGCGTGGCCGGGGTCCGTGGCGAAGAGCTGTGTCAGGGCGGTGGCCGCGGACGCCGACCCGGTCTCCGTCGCCTTCATCTCGGTCACCGATCCGTCCTCGACGGTGAGGACGAGCGGGTAGTGGAAGAGTCCGGACAGCTTCTCGAACAGCTCCTGGCAGGCGGCCGTGTCCGGCTCGCGCGTGCGGACGACGGACCAGCCCTTCACGGCGATCTGACCGGTGACGCTGGTGCCGGCACCCGTGAGGTCCAGGCTTCGCAGGCCGGCGAACGCGTTCTGCGCGGTGCCGGTCCGGAAGGTGCCGGTGTCGGTCCGGGACCATGTCGGCGCGGTGAAGGTCATCTTCGCCACGGCTCCGGTCAGGGCCTCTTCCAGGACCAGGCCGCCGGCCCCCGCCACGGCATCGCCGAACGCCGTGCCGGCGGCGTCGAGGGTGCTGGGGTCGGTCTTCTCCAGCGCCGCGAGCAGCCCGCCCAGTTGGTCGAGGGCGAAGGGACCGGTGCCCGCGCGGAGAGTGGCGACGGTACGGTCCGGGCCCACCTCGGCGGCAGGCGCCGTCAGCAGCCGGTCGTCCTGGGCAACGACGAGAACGTCACTGTCCGTCGGGATGCCGGAGCGCAGCAGGTCGCTCAGGGAGCGGTCCGGCCCGGCCGTGACCGTGTCCCATGCCTCGTAGCGGCTCGGGGGCTCCAACCGGATCTGGTCGGAGAACCGCTCTTCCACAACGAGCGTGAATCGGTTATGGCCTGCCGGGTACTGGCGATAGGCTTCAGGGCGGACGATAATCACTGTGACACTCCCAGGTCGTTGTGCCGGTATGTCAGCGGGGCGGGCCGAGCTATCACCTCGGCCCGCCCCGCTTACGGCACGCCCGGCGCGATGCTTCTGGAGCGTTCGCGCGTGGCTGCCTGCTACTCGGCTCAGCCCAGGAGGGTGCCGAGGTAGTTGCTGTTCTTGCGGACCTTGATGGTCTTCTTCATGGCGCACACCCCCAAACCGGTGCTCGATCCGACAGGAGACGGGCCCGGGAAACCGGCCCGACTACCCGGCTCAGCCCAGCAGGGTGCCGAGGTAGTTGCTGTTCTTGCGGACCTTGATGGTCTTCTTCATGGCCGTCACCTCCTTTCGGCGTGGATTTCACGCTCATGCGATTCGCTCATGCCCCGGTCAGCCGACAGGGGCCATACGAACGCTGGGAGCGCCGCCTTTGTCACCCAGGACCACGTCTCCGTTTTCGGTGTAGACGGTGGTGTCGGGCGAGATGATGTCGAGGTGGTACTGGGTGAAGGGCGTGAGCCCCAGGCCCCAGTGGAGGCAGCCTCGTTCACCGCCGTACACCTCGTTCATGGCATGGTTGCCCGGAAGAATGTCCAGGCTGGTGTTGAGGGCGTGTCCGATCTCCCAGACCAGCGCGTAGCGCGAGTCGATCTCGAACATGGCCTCGAAGACCTTGGCGACCTCGGCGCCTTCCTTCCGGAAGGGACGCAAGGAGGTGATCGTGCCTTTGGTGACGTCGCAGACGATCGCTTCGTGTTGCAGGCCGGCGAGCTTGCCGGACAGGCGGGCCTGGTCCTTGCGCGTGAACGACGGCGTGCCGCTGTGCAGGATGGGGAATCCGCGGAACGCGATGCTGCCTTCGAGCGGGAGGTGCAGCTTTTCGTCGAATTCGACGATCTGCATCGGCAGCACGCTGATCTCCCCGGAGGGGACGATCTGCTGCTCTCCCCATTCGAGGGGGCCGGCCTGCTGGTTCCAGATCAGGTCCTCGGCGAGGTGATCGAGCACGGCGCGGGTGCCGTGCCGCTCGTCGACGTAGAGCAGGTGGTCCGTGGTCTCGGCCAGCTCGAAGAAGCGGTCGCTGAACTCGCCCTGCTCCTTCGCGGAGGTGTTCTCGATGACACGGATGAAGTGCCGGATGATCTCGAGATCCGCGGGCGTCGAGTTGCAGGCCATCCCCATCAGCTTGCGGCGAGGACCGAGGGCTTCTTCCGAGGGCGACTCAAAAAAGCGGTACGGCGAGATGACCAAGGAGTGTGACTGCTGAGGAATGGTTTCGTCAGCCAGCATGGACTCGAAGTCGTCGCCCTTGCCGATAAAGATCGTCCGATATTCGGCGTACGGCGCTTCCTCGACGATCTCCAGCTCGGCCTCGAGCTCGCGGTTCGTAATCAGGCAGAAGATGCTTCCCTCCGCCGGCCCGAACTGGCTGTATCGAGCAGGATTGATCTTAACCCTCGCCATAAGCAGCTTCCCTCTCGTTGATCACGAGGCGCTCGGCCCAGGGCATAGCCAACACGAGGCACGACGAGACATGCAACACACCCTCGGGAATACGGCCTGAAACAGGAGAGCGGAAACAGGAAAACGGAAGCAATCAATCCATGGCCGCACCGGCACCATCACGCCTTTTATCGCGATCAGTGCCTGTCAAGTACGCGTTTTTTACGCAGCCGCAACATTTCGTACAACGGAGTTTCAGGCCATGATCCGAATTCCGGGCCCGGTCTCCGGCGCCGCACCCGTCCCGGCGGGCCGTGGCGTCCACCCGGCCGACGACACACGGGCAGCGGAAACACTCGGCCGACGGCCGCACTCGGGGGCCAGGCCGGTCCGGGCCAACTCTCGTCCGGCGTACGGCCGTTCGTCAAATCGGCGGTGCGTCCGGTGGGTGCGGGCGCCGGTCCGGGCCGCTTCCGGGGGCGTGCGCCCACGCAGCCGCCGCTCGCGGACCGCGCGCGGCGGTGGACGATGACGGCAGGCAACGGGGCAGTCGGCACGGGTGCCGAGGCGGATCCGTCGTCACGGCGCAGGCCCGCACACGCGCGCGAAAGCACCGATGGGTGCGGCGACGGGCCCACGGGCGGCGGCCAGGCGGACGGTCCGCTGCCGCCGGCGGGCGATACCAGGGCCATCGGCGATGCGGGCGATGCCGGGGATGTCGGCGACACAGAGACCGGCCGCCTTCATGCGTTGCCGGCGGCGACGCGGACCGGGCCTGCCTGAGCGTCGCCGCACCCTTCGGAGGACGCCCGGGACAGGTCCCGCCGCGGCGTGGCAGGAGCCTAGGCCCCGGTGTCTGCGGTGCTGCGGACCGCGGCGCTCAGCGGAGCGATCACCTGCCAGCCCATGGTCTCGTACAGGGCGCGGCCTTGCTCGGTCGCGCCCAGCACGGCCGCCCGTGCGCCCTGGCGGGCCGCGGTCTCGGCGAGCGTCCCCATCACCACGCGGCCGAGCCCCCGGCGCCGGTGCGCCGGGTGCGTCTCCACCTGGTCGACCACGGCGGTCGGGCCGGTGACCGCGATCTGCCCGCGCGCGGCGAAGGCGCCGTCGGCGGCGCGCACCACCACGCGGGTGACATCGGCCCGCTCCCAGGTGTGCAGCCGGTAGCCGTCGGCCAGGCGGAGCGGGGTCCCGCCGGCGCTCAGCCGTGCGGCCATGAGGGCGGCGTGGCCGTCCAGGAGGACCCAGCCCGGCGGCAGCCACGCCTTCAGGGTCCGCGCCGGTACGAACACCTTGAGGGGAATGCCGGGGACGGTGGTGTTCTCGGCCAGCTTGCGGACGGTCGCCTCGTCGGCGGCGGTCACGACGTGCCGGGCCACCTCCCCGGGCAGGCCGACGTCCACGGTGAACCCCCAGGACCGGGGCGTCGGTCGGACCGCGCCACGCGAGACGACCCATCCCTCGACCCATGCGCGTACCGCCTCGGCGGTGGTCCTGAAGGGCACGGCCACTCCCTGATTAGGTAATAGGTGCTAAGTGCTGGGGGCTATTACAACATGGAGGCCGGTACGGAGGCGAGCGTCCGGCGTCCGGTTCCTACGCGGCCGGAGCCGCCAGGCGGAAGCCCACACCGATCGCTTCGAGGTCCGGTTCGTAGACGCCGTGCCTGCGGGCACAGCGGGCCAGGTCCCGGTCGTGACGGAAGGCGCCGCCCCGGGTGATGTGCGGGTCGAAGGCCCAGTCTTCGGTGCCCGGCACATCGGCGGGCGCGCCGGGATAGGGGGCGTAGAGGGTGGAGGTCCACTCGTCGGCGTTGCCGGCCATGTCCAGCACGCCGAACGGGCTGGCACCCTCGGGGAACGAGCCGACGGGTGTCGTGGTGCCGATGCCGAGGTCCACCAGATTGGCCAGGCCGGTGCGGTACTCGTCACCCCACGGGAACTCCCGGCTGTCGTCGCCCCGCGCGGCTCGCTCCCACTCGTCCTCCGTGGGCAGCCGCACCTCGAGGCCGCCGAGCCGTTCGCCGAGCCACCGGCAGTAGGCCGTCGCCGCCTCCCAGGTGACCCCGATGACCGGGTGGTCCGCCGGCGCCTGCGGGAGCGGCCTGCCGGTGTCCGCCGCGAAGAGCCTCCACTGGCCGGCCGTGACCGGGGTGCGGGCGATCCGGAACGCCGGGACGTGGATCTGTGCGCGCGGGGCTTCTTTCAGGTACCACTCCACGGGCACGCCGGTGTCCGCGTAGCGGCGGGCCACTGCCGCCACTTCGTCGGCCGGTGTACCCCTGCGCAACACTCCTGCCGGAATCCCGACCCAGTCCACCTGCTCCACCTGCACGGCTCCTCCTCGGTTCGAGCGGACAGGCCTCATGATCGCCCCTTCGGGCAACGGCCGCCGCCGAGGCGGGCGATCCTTCGCCGGAACCGGCGATCGGCTCTCCGGCGAGACCAACGAGACGAACGAGAGGGTGAGTTACCGCCGCGAGGCGAACCGCCGCGTCACGGCGCGAGTCCGTATCGCGCCGCGATGCCGGCGACGACGAGTGCCAGGCCTTCCTCGAACTGCCGGTCGTAGTCGTCGAAGAGGAGCCTGCCGGCCTCGGCCGCCAGCGGGAAGCCGGCCATGCGGCGGGCGCGGTCCTCGATGTCGAACCCTTCCCGGCGCTCGCCCGGGAGGGGCCGCACACCCTGTTCCTCGATGACGAAGCCGATGGTGTAGGCGTTCACGGTGCGCCCCGCGTCGACCGCCTCGGTGAGGCCGAGTCCCGCCCCGGTCAGCAGCCGCAGGTTCGCCTCCAGCGCGGGGGCGTGGTCCGTGCTCGTGAAGCGTGAGCCGCTGAAGACCCTGGCGCCGTCGCGGTAACCGAGCAGCGCGCTTCGCAAGCCCCGGTTGACGGCGAGCAGCCGTTCCCGCCATGTGTCGCAGGGGTCGAGCGCGGTGTGGGCGAGCATCCGCCGGTACATCAGCGTCGCCATCTCGTCCAGCAGCGCCTGCTTGTCCTTGAAGTGCCAGTACAGGGCGGGTGCCTTGACGTCCAGCTCCTTGGCGATGGCCCGCAGCGTCAGCCCGTCCAGGCCGACCTCGTTCAGCAGTCGCAGGGCGGTGTCGGCGACCCGCTCGCGGTCGAGGGGAGCGCGCTTGTCCGTACTCACGCTTGACAGCTTAACACCGTTAAGGGCAGTCTCTCGAAGGGCAGAACTTAACGATGTTAAGGAGAAATGTCATGGATGTTCTGATCGTGGGTGCGGGTCCGACCGGCCTCACCCTCGGCATCGACCTGGCGCGCCGGGGTGTGGACGCGCTGGTCGTGGAGCGGGGCGAGCACCTCTTTCCCGGATCGCGCGGCAAGGGACTCCAGCCGCGTACGCAGGAGGTCTTCGACGATCTCGGCGTGCTGGACGCCATCCGGGCGGCGGGCGGCCCCTACCCGGACCGGATGATCTGGAAGGACGGCGAACGGCTCGGCGAGGAGTCGATGTTCGAGAAGCTGGACGCGGACGAGGGCATGCCCTACAGCGAGCCGCTGATGATCCCGCAGTGGCGGACGCAGGAGGTGCTGTACGCGCGGCTGACCCGACTGGGAGGCAAGGTCGCCTTCGGGCGCGAGGTGACGGCCCTGACACAGGACGGACAGGGTGTGACGGCGCGGTTCGCCGACGGTACGGCACTGCGCGCGCGGTACGCGGTCGCGGCCGACGGCGGGCGCTCGGCGGTCCGGCAGGCGCTGGGCGTCGGCATGACCGGGGAGGCGGTCGACCCCGCGCCGTTCGTGGTGGCGGACCTGCGGCTGAAGGGTCTGGACCGGGTCCACTGGCACGCCTTCCCCGGAGACGACGGCGGCTTCCTCGGGCTGTGCCCGCTGGCCGGGACGGAGGACTTCCAGCTGGCGGCCCGCCTGCCGGAGGGGTCGCGGCCGGACGTGTCCCCCGACGGCATCCGCAAGCTGGTCGCCCGCGGCACGCACCTGGACGCGGAGGACGTGACGGAGGTCGGCTGGGCGTCCGTCTTCCGGCCGCGGGCGGCCCTGGCGGACCGGTTCCGGGTGGGCCGGGTGTTCCTCGCCGGTGACGCGGCGCACGTGCACTCGCCGGCCGGCGCCCAAGGCCTGAACACCAGCGTGCAGGACGCCTACAACCTGGGCTGGAAGCTGGGCGCGGTGCTGCGGGGCGGGGCGCCGGACGCGCTGCTGGACACGTACGAGGAGGAGCGCCGGGCGAACGCCGCGGCCATGCTGGAGCTGTCGACGGGCGTGCACCGCGGGGAGGTGCGGCGCGGCAGGGCGACGGTGCAGCTCGGAGTCGGCTACCGGGAGTCCTCCCTCAGCGTCGACACGCGCCGGGAGGCCGGGGAGCTGCGCGCGGGCGACCGCGCCCCCGACGGCACGGTGGCGGGCGTACGGCTCTTCGACACGTTCCGCGGACCGCACTGGACACTGCTCGGAGCGACCCTCCCGGGCCTCCCCTCGCTCCCCGCTCCCCCGGCCTCCTACGGCCCCGGCGTCTTCCTGATCCGCCCGGACGGATACGTGGGCTGGGCGGGCGACACGACGCGGGGCCTGCGGGAGTACGCCGGACGAACGGGATCCCTCACGGTGGTCTGAGGCAGACGCCCCGGCGGACGCGGGCCGCGCCAAGGACGCCGTACCGGGCACCGCGACGGGAACGAACCCGACCGGTCGTCCTGGCGGGCCCGCGCCGTCCGCCCCGCCGGCCCGCGACCGCCCTTCCCGAGCCGCCTCTCCGGCCCGCGGCCCGGGACACCGGCCGCCAGGCTGCCGTGGCCGACGGGGCCGGTGGTACGAACTCCCGGCAGGCGTAAGGAACAAGCCGTACCGGAGCCGCTGCCGACCGACGTCCGGCAGGCCACCCGGCCCGGGGGCGACGGCTGTTCCGCCGGGACGGGAACCACCGGGCGGCCGTCGACGACCGGTTGGAGGCCGGCGCCGGAGGTCCGACGCCGACCCGGCCCGGTCCCGCACCACGCCTCGACCGCCCACCTTTCCCGGCCGGCCGGCCGCCGCTCCGCCAACGGCCCACCCGTGCCCGCCCGTTCCCGCGCGCATGGCCGGAACCCGGTGGCACGGCCGCGGCACCTGCCGAACCGCCTCCCTCGCCATGGTGACCGACAGGTACGGTTTGACCATGGAATCCGGAACAAGTCCCGCCGCCGACGAGACCGTCGGACGCGCGGAGGCCATCAAGACCACCGCACGCCGGCTGCTGGAGAGCCTGGGTGCCGGGCAGCTGTCCCTGGACGCCGTCGCCGAGGCCGGCGGTCTGTCCCGCTCCGACGTGGCAGCCGTCTTCCCGCACCGCGACGAGCTGCTGACCGCCCTCATCATCGACGCCTACAACGCGTCCGGGGCCGCCATGGAGCGGGCCGACCAGGCCGCCCGGGACGCCGGGGCGCCGGCGGGCGCGCGGCTGCTCGCGGCCGCCCGGGCGCTGCGGCAGTGGTCCTTCGACCACACCGCCGAGTTCACGCTGATCTACGGCTCTCCCGTTCCCGGTTACGACGCCCCGCAGGACACCGTGCCGCCGGCCTCACGCACGCCCGCGGTGCTGGCCGGAATCGTGCGGTCCGCGCTGGAGGCCGGTGAACTCACCCCGCCCCGCCGGACGGTGCCCGGACCGCCGCTGCTGCGCCCGGAAGCCCTGGCCCTCTTCGGCGGCACGCCCGAGGCTCCCTTCTCCGACCTCGTCGAACGCGGCATCGTTCTGTGGAGCGGTCTGATCGGCCTGCTGGTGTTCCAGGTCTTCAGCCGCACCCACGACAGCGTCCGGGACGAGACGGCCTTCTTCGACTTCGCCGTCGCCGTGGCGGCCGAAGGCATCGGCCTGGAAGTCCCCGTGGACGAGAACACCACCGAGAAGACCGACTGAGCCGTCCGCCGCCCTCGCGGCTTCCCAGGAATCGGGCCGTGACCACCATCAGAACACTCTGCTTCGTCATCGCGGCGCTGTCCTCGTACGCCGCGCTCGTCTACCGGCTGTGCCAGGTGCGCCGCAACTGGCGGGACAGTGCCTACCGCACGCTGGTGATCACGCTGCTCCTGCAGTCGCTCACCTTCACGATGGGCGCCGTCGCCATGGGCGACGGCGCCTTCCTGGGCGTGGGAAATCTCGCCATCCTGGTGATGCACCTCTCGGCGGTCGCCTTCTGTGTCAGCGCGCAGATCATCCTGCTGCACTGGGCGGCCTCCGAGACGGAGGCGGCACGCCTGAGCCGCTACTGGCTGATCACCGGAGTCGCCCTCGACGTCCTGCTGACGGCGCTCTTCCTCGTCGCCGACGGCACCGGACGGCCGGCCTCCGACTTCGACACCGGCAGCGGCCAACCGCTGGTCCTCACCTACCTGTTGCTCTTCATCGTCTCCCAGGCGGTGCCCTGCGTCACCATCTTCCGCCAGTGCGGGCCCTACGCCCGGATGAGCGACAAGACCTCGCTGCGGCAGGCGCTGCGGCTGCTCTCCGTCGCCGCGGTGGTGCTCTTCCTCTACTGCTCGGCCAGGACGGTCAACATCCTCACCGCCGCGGCCGGGGTCGACATCGGCGCCTGGACACTCGCCTCCAACGTGTTCAGCGCGGCGGGCATCGCGATCCTCTCCCTCAGCCTGACCGTGCCCTCCTGGGGCGCACCGGCCGTCCGGCTGGTGGAATGGGTGGACACCTACCGCTCCTACCGTGTCCTGTATCCGCTCTGGCGGGACCTGTACGAGTCCTCCCCGGACATCGTCCTGGAGCCGCCCGCGGCCTCGGTCGCCGACCTCGACTACCGCCTCCACCGGCGGGTCGTGGAGATACGCGACGGCTGGCGGGACCTGCGTCCCTACATCGACCGCAGCGCCGACGGCACCGGCGGGCCGCGCCCGCAGGCGGGCGAGGAGTCGCGGCAGGCGTTCGCCGAGGCCGCCCAGATCCGGCAGGCCCTGCGGGCCAAGCGCGCCGGCACCATCCCCGACGACAACAAGGACACGGCGAACTTCGAAGATCGTGATTCGGACAACTTCGCCGCGGAGACGGCCTGGCTCACCCAAGTCGCCACCGCCTACCGTAAGCTCGGCAAGGCTGGTTGAGCTCCCGCCCGGTCCGTTCCCCCGTCGGACCGGGCGGGTCTTCTCGTGCCCGTGTCCCGCCGCCGGTTCTGCGGCGGGACACGGGCCGAGCGGCGCCGTCCGGTCAGGTCCGCCCACCCCCGAGGGCAGGCCTGACCGGCTCAGCCGGAGCCGACTCGGCCACCCCCGTGAGCCAAGTTAGCTACCAGCTATCGGCGCGCTCCAACGTTGGCGGAGCCATGCCCAATTGTCAACTGACAGCTAATCTGGAAAACTGTCGTATAGCCAAGGGCATCACCGAGGGGCACCGGAAGGGAGGATCAGTGTCCGAGCCCGACGACCGACCCCTGCTCGCCACCCGCCTGGACAGCCTCTTCAGAACGGTCCGCCCCAAGGGCAGGCACTGGACGAACGCCGAGGTGGCGGAGGAGCTGAAGCGGAACAATCCCGACCTGAAGGTCGGCGGCGTCTACCTCTCGCAACTGCGCACGGGCAAGCGCTCCAACCCCTCCCCGGACCTCCTGGCGGCCCTGGCCCGGTTCTTCGGTGTGTCGGTCGCCTACTTCTTCGACGACGAGGTCGCCGAGTCGGTCCTGAGCGAACTGGCCGCCGTCGAGGCACTGCGGCAGGCGGGCGTGCGCGCGGTGGCGATGCGGGCCGCCGGCATGAAACGGGAGAATCTCCAGGCGATCACGGCCATCATGGACCAGTACCGGCAGTTGCAAGGGCTCCCTCCGGTCACCGACGTGCCCGATACGGAGGGAGGGGATCCGACTCAGTGAGAGGGCTCAGGAAGAGTCGCCCGGCCGAGCAGGACCGCCGCAGTCAGCTCAAGCAGCTGCGCAAGGCCGGTGCGCAGCGGATCGCCGCCCTGGACCTTCCGGACGTGGCCGACGTGGCCGAACTCTGCCACCACCTCGGCAGTGTCCGCGGCCGCCCGATCACGCTCGTGCCGATGCAGATGCCGGCGTCGCACCCGTGCGGCATGTGGGTTGCCGCACGGGACGAGGACCTGATCTTCTACGACGCCAACACCACCACCGCGCATCAGGAGCACATCATCTTGCACGAGCTGGGTCACATCATCTGCTGCCATCGCGGGGCCGGCCTGCTCGACGAGACGACCGCTCGCCTCCTCTTCCCCAATCTCGACCCGGAGCTGGTGCGGGACATGCTGCTGCGCGCCACCTACGACGACGTCCAGGAACAGGAGGCGGAGATCATCGCCTACCTGCTCTCCCAGCAGGTGGGCACCACCCGCGAGCAGAGGAACGCGCCGTCGGCCGAGGACGCCGGCCACATCGGCGCCACGGGCGGGAACGCTGTGCTGAGCCGGATCGAACGCACCTTGATCTGAGACATCCCGGTCATCCCCCGGCGGACGTCACCTCCTCGGCCAGCACCGACACCACCCGCCGGATGTCCTCTTCGCGGTGTTCGCTGGTGACGAAGAACCGCAGCCGGGCCAGGCCCTCCTCCACGGCGGGATGGAAGATCGGATCGGCTATGACACCGCGGTCGTACAGCCGGTCCGCGATGCGGAGGGTCCGCGCGGAGTCCCCGAGCACACAGGGCACGATCGGCGTGTGGGCGCTGACGCCCGTGGCCAGGCCGGCCGCGGCTGCCAGCGAACGGAAGAGGTCGGCGTTGCGCCGCAGGGCCCGTACCCGCTCCGGTTCGGCGACGATCAGCTCGGTGGCGGCCAGCGCCGCCGCCGCGTTGGCCGGGGTCAGGCCGACGCTGTAGACGAAGCCCGGCAGGGTGTGCCGCAGCCACCGCACCATCCTGGCGGAGCCGCCGAGGTAACCGCCGCAGCTGGCGAAGGCCTTGGAGAGGGTGCCCATCCACAGGTCCACGCCGGACCGGTCGACGTCGAAGAACTCGCCCACGCCGCGCCCGCGTTCGCCCACGGTGCCGATGCTGTGCGCCTCGTCGACCATCAGCAGGGCGCCGTACCGCTTCTTCAGCTCGATCAGGGCCGGCAGGTCGACGAGGTCGCCGTCCATGCTGTAGGCGCCCTCGACGGCTATCAACACCCGCCGGAATCGGGACCGGTTGGCCCGCAGCAGGTGTTCCAGCCGGCCGACGTCGTTGTGGGCGAAGGGGCGTCGCGCCGCCCCGGACAGCGCGCAGCCCTGGAGGATGCTGTCGTGGGCGAGCGCGTCGTGCAGGACGAGGTCGTCCCGGCCGACGAGGTGCCCGATCGCGGTGACGTTGGTGGCATGACCGCTCACCAGGGCCACGCAGTCCTCGACGCCGAGGAAATCGGCCAGCGCGCGTTCCAGCCGCACGGTCAGTTCGCGTTCGCCGGAGAGCACGCGGCTGGCGGAGACCGAGGTCCCGTACCGGTCCACCGCGCGGCGCGCCGCCTCGTTGACCGCCGGGTGTCCGGAGAGGCCCAGATAGTTGTAGCTGCCGAAGGACAGGTACGACCGGTCGCCGACCACGGTCGTGTCGCGGATGTTGCCCTGGTGGACACGGAAGTAGGGGTAGTCGGCGCCGCTTCCCGTGATCGCGTCGAAGCGTTCCTCGAAGCGCCGCACCTCGGGGAAGTCGTCGACGCGGGAGGCCTCGGTGTCCCACCGGGGCTCCTCCTGGCGGTGCGGGAACGGCTGCGGCGCCGGGCCCTCCCGGACCGGCTCCGCGACGGGATGCGCGGCGGCCAGTTCGATCAGCCGGGCGACGGTGAGCGTCGGCTCGTACATCTCCTCGGTGCGGAAGCCCGGCAGCCGGTTGCCGATGCTCACCTCGAGTTCCTCCAGCATCAGCGAGTCGAAGCCCAGGTCGGCGACGAGCGCCATCCGTTCGTGGACGTCACGGGGCGGGAAGACCCCGATCCGCGACACCTCCTCGCGTACGACGGCGGAGACGGCGGACGTTGCCGGTGCGGGCACCACCGCCTCCTCCGCCTCGGCCGCCGCGTGGGCCCGGTCCACCGGCACGGTCTCGCGGGCCGAGTCGTCCACCACCCAGTGCCGGCGCGGGGCCAGCGGGCTCGGCGGCAAAGTCAGCGGCGGCAGGCGCTCGCCGGCGGGACGCAGCCCCCGGCCGGTGACCGCGTGCCGTGCGAGCCGCAGCAGCTCGGCCGTGCGTGTCTCGCCAGGCAGCCGCACCGGCACCGGCCCGGCGGCATCGGCCGGTGCGTCGGGCGGCACGGTGCCGGCCCATTGCCCGGGCCCGATGTCTCCCGTACGGCCCGCCGCCACCGCCTCGGCCGCCTCGGTCAGCCTGGCGACGGCGTCGGCGGCGTCCTCCGCCACCACGGCCAGCCGTTCGGCGAGGAGCGTACGGCGGGCCAGGGTGTCGGCCACCTGGGCCGGCGGCGGTTCGCCGGCGGCGACGACGTGGGCCAGCTCGCGCGCGTGCCGGGCCAGTCCCGACCGGTCGCGCGCGCTGAGCACGAGCAGGTGCGGGCCCGTCCCGGATACCGGGCGGTCCGGCCGCGTGGCGGATTCCTCCAGCACGAGGTGGACACCGGTGCCGCCGAACCCGAAGGCGCTCACCCCCGCCCGGCGCGGCTGCCCGGAATCCGGCCACGGCACCGGCTCGGTCGGGACGGTCAGGCGCGCGGCGTCGAGTCCGGCGGAGTCGGCCAGGCCGAACGCGGGCTGCGGCGGGACGATCCCGTGGTGCACGGCCAAGGCGGCCTTCATGAGCCCCGCCAGGCCGGCGGCGCCGAGCGAGTGCCCGACCACGGCCTTCACCGCTCCGAGGTAGGCGTGCGAACCGCCGTCCCCGCGCAGCTCGCGCAGGGCCTCGATCTCCACCGGATCCCCGACCGCGGTCGCCGTGCCGTGCGCCTCCAGGTAGCCCACCGCGTCCGGGGTCAGGCCGGCGTCGCGGTAGGCCCGGCGCAGTGCGCGCAGCTGGCCGGCGGCCTGCGGCTGCATGCCGCCGTGCACGGTCCCGTCGTTGGCCGAGCCCACGCCGCGGATCACCGCGTAGACCCGGTCCCCGGCCGCCAGTGCGTCGGCCAGGGGCCGCAGCACCAGGAGGGCGGCGCCCTCGCCGAGGACGAAGCCGTCGGCCTCCGCGCCGAACGGCAGGCACCGGCCGCTGCGCGAGATGGCTCCGATCCGGCACAGTCCGACCAACAGATCCGGTGTCAGGGCCAGTTGGGCGCCACCGGCGAGAGCGATACGGGTGCGGCCGGCCCGCAGCGCGTGCACGGCGTTGGCCACCGCCATGAGGCCGCCGGAGCAGGCCGCGTCCAGCGCGTAGCTCTCCCCGTGCAGGTCGAAGACGGAACTGACGGTGTTCGGGCCCATGTTGAGCAGCAGCCCGGCCACCGACGTCCCGTTCAGCCGGTCGACCGCGCGCACCATCTCCAGCTCGCCGGAACCGGCCGCCCCGGCCCCGAACTCGCCGCCGGCCAGCTGGCGCATCCGTATCGGCAGCGTGCTGATCTCGCGGTATCCGCTCTCGGTGAGGGAGGTGATCACCGAGGTCTCCTCGCGGTCGAAGCCCTCGGCCTCCCAGCCCGCGTCCTGGATCGCCTCGCGGGCGAGGTCGATCAGCAGCCGGTGCTGCGGGTCCATCGCCCGGGCCCGGCGCGGCGGGATGCCGTAGTGGGCCGCGTCGAAGTGGCCCACGTCCGGCAGCATCGCCATGATGTCGGTGTAGGCGGCGGAGGCGTCCCGGAGGGAGTCGCTGAGGAAGGCGGCGGCCCGCCACCGCTCGTCCGGTATGCGGGTGAACTGCGGCCGCGGACCGGTCAGCAGCCGCCAGTACTCGTTGAGGTTCCGCGCCCCGGGGAACCGGCAGGCCATGCCCACGATCGCGATGTCGTCCCGGCGCGCGGACCCACTCGGTGCAGAGTGCATCGTTTCCGCTCTCACTGCTCCTCACCCTGTCTGGCGCGCCACCAGTCCACGGTCGCCTCGACCTGCTCCTCGACCGGGGTGGCCCGCACGGAGAACGCGGCCTCGTAGGCGCTGGAGTCGACGGTGAAGGGCCGGTCGAACTGGTAGCGGATCTCCTTCAGTTCGCGCAGGAGCGGCGAGAAGAGCGACGCGATGCCCAGGACGGCCGGCGGCAGTCCGCGGACCGCGACCGGTCCGGTGCCCGCCTCGGCGGCGAGCCGGTCCACCATCTGGCGGACGGAGGCCGGTGGTGCGGTCGGGACGTGCCAGGCCCTGCCCCAGGCGCGTTCCTCACTTGCGACCTCGGCCAGCGTCCGGGCCACGTCGGGGAGGTAGGTCCAGCTGTGCGGGGCGTCGGGATCACCGAGCGCGGAGACCGGCTTGCCGCGCAGCAACCGCGGCATGACCCGTGCGGCCAGGTGCCCGCCGTCGGTCACGCCGGGCCCGAAGAAGTCCGAGGCCCGCACCTCGACCGCCTTGATCCGTCCCTGTCCGGCCAGTTCCCGGGTCCGCTCCCAGACGGCGGCCCGCGCCCGGCCCTTGGGTCCGGTCGCCGCGAGCGACAGGTCCTCGGTGAGCGGTCCGTCCACCGGTCCGTATCCGTAGAGGTTGCCCAGCATGACCAGAACGGCGCCGGTCGCCTCGGCCGCCGCGTGCAGCGAGGCCGCGAGCGGTGGCCAGTCGGTCGTCCAGCGGTGGTAAGGGGGTGCGGCACAGCCGTAGACGGCGGTCGCGCCGCGGACGGCCTCGGTGAGCGCCTCCGGGTCCGCGGCGTCCAGCGCGAGGTGCTCGATGCCGGGCTCGGGGGCGCGGCCCGATCGGGTGATGACCCGTACGCGGTGGCCCTGTTCGGCCAGCAGCCGCGCGGTGGCGGCCCCGGCGGGCCCTGATCCGATGACAACTTGAAGATTCACGCGCGCACCCTAACGCGCGGCCCGGCCGCGATGTGTGCGAGCGTGTCGCGTGCGCGTCATACGGCATGCGGAAGAGACCGTACCACTGCGTAACACCCGTCCCGATGGCGCGGCCCGCTCACCGGGGAAGGGTGCCGGCCGCGCGCCCGGGCGGCCGGCTCCCGCCAACTCGCCCTGGCCCGCGATGAATTCACCGTCTCTTCACACTGGACCCGGAGCCGTCCGGCGGAGGACCGGCCGGACGGACGGCGGCGCGCGGCCGGTTCGACGAGCACCGGGAGATCCGTCCGTCCCGGGCGGCTCGTTCAGCCCGGGACCCGCGTCCGGTGGGAGTCACGCGCGGGGAACGCTCAGGAAGCCGTCTTGCCCGCCTTGGTGCCGTCGATGACCTTGTCGGCCGGCGGAGGCGTCGCCTTGACCGGCTTTCCGTAGTCCGAGAAGACGACGGTGCCCGGGCTCTTTCCGCCCGACTGGTCCACCTTGAGAATGTACGGCTTTCCCTCGGTGGCGACGTACATGACGATGGTTTCGCCGCTCCCCTTCTTTTTCTTCAGCGCGATCGCCTTCCGGCCGTCCACCGTGGTGACGTCGCCCTTCTTCATTCCCTTGCGCTCGGACTTGTCGCTGTCCAGGTCGGCCAGGAAACCCTGCTTGTCGCACAGTCCCGTCGTACGGGAATCGCCCACCGGCACCTTCACCCAACGGCCGCCGAGCGCCTCGGCCTGCTTCCGTCCGCCTGACGAGTCCTGTGCGGCGCCGGCCCAGAACTTCTTGTCGCCTTTGACGTAGGTCGTCTGGCCGGTGTGGACGATGTCGGCCGAACCGCTTTCCATCGCCATCCTGCCCTTGCAGTTCTTCTGGGTGTCGACGTGGAAGTCGACCGTCAGCGGCTGTCCTTGCGCGGAGACCTTTCCGGCCATGCGCAGCGAGGTGGCGTTCCGGGTGGCGGTCACCGCCTTGGCGGCCACCTGGTCCGCGCTCTGTCCCTGGAACGGCTGGTCCGACGAGGCGTCGTCGGAGCAGCCCGCGATGCCCACGGCGGCGGTCGCGCAGATCACGGACACGGCTAACGTGCGACTCACAGACATAAAGAACCCTTCCAGGAAAAGCTGCCGTTCTTGTGGTGCGGCCGCCACCCTCCCGTCTCGTGTCGGCCGCGTGGCACTCCGGTATCCCCGAGATACTGGAATAATCGATTCCTCTTTTCGGATGTCCCGGCACAACCGGTCTGCCAGGGCCTCCGCCGGTTCCGGCCACCCGTGACACGGAAGGAGTGCGAGCCCACGCGGCGGGCAACCGGATAGCCCGGGGACCGCCGGACAGTACGACGGCTGGAGACGAGGACGGAGCCGAGGAGGTCGGTGATGGTGTGGTGGGGCTGGGTGGTCTTGTCGGTCGCGGTGGTGGGGTTGCTCATCGCCGCGGCCGTGGTGGTTCAGGCCAAGCGCCGTAGCGGAACGGTGATCGCGGTGCGCTCGAGCCGTACGGCCGACCGGGAGGGTTTGCGGTGATCGCCCTCGTGCTCGCTTCCGAGCTGACCAAGCGGGTGGTGGTGACGCTGGGCGGTGAGGCCGTCGCGCAGGTCAGGGACACCCTCTTCGACGCCCGCGCGGGCCGGATCACCGGCTTCACGCTGAGCGGGCGCGGGCTGCTGGCCGGACCGCTGAAGGAGAGTCTGCCCTTCTCCGGAGTGCACGCCATCGGTCCGTCCGCCGTGATGATCCCCGGTGAGACGGCGCTGGAGAAACGGGACCTGGTCGCGGGGGCCGGTGAAGCCGGACACGGCCAGGTCATCGGCGCGCCCGTGCTCACCGACCAGGGCACGGAGATCGGCCGGGTCCTCGATGTCGTGATCGAGGCCGGTGTCGGCGGACGCGTGGCCGGCTTCGAGATCGCCGCCGACGAAACCGCGGACCGCCACCAGCGCAAGGTGTTCATCCCGCGCGGCGAGACGCTGGCCGTCTCCGGGCGGGCGCTGGTGATCCCCGCGCACGCCCGGCATTTCGTCGCCGACGACCTGCCGAGCTTCAGCGCCCAGGTCGAGGCGTTCCGCGCGCACACCGCGCAGTCGTACCCGGACAGTCCCACGATCGACGCAGGAGGCCCGGCATGATGCTGTTCACCCAGGCCCAGGGCCTTCCGGTGATCACCGCCGACGAGGCCGAACCGCTGGGGCGAGTGGAGAGCCTGACCATCGACGCACACGCCGGGAGCATCGCCTGCCTGCGCCTCTCCGGAGCCCCGAAACACCTCGCGACCATCGCCTGGCACGCGATCGAGGCGGTGGGACGGGACGCCGTCATCGTGCGTTCCCGCACCGCCACCGATGTCGGGCACGGCAGCCTCCCCGCTCATCAAGAGGCCCTGGGGCGCCGGGTCCTGACGGAGCACGGCAGCGAGCACGGCACGGTCAAGGACATCGCCTTCGACAACACCACCGGTCGCATCCACACGCTGTACACCGCCCTCGGTGACATCTCGGGCGACCGCCTCCTCGGCGTCGGCTCCTACGCGGTCGTCGTACGCGCCGAGACCGCGTGACGCGGTCGCCGTAGGGCACCGGCGGACGGGGACCGCGGCCGCGCCGGCGGGGAGGCCGCCCGACAGCACTGCGCCGCCCGGGCGACGGCCCGGGCGGCGCAGTGCTGTCCGAGGAGGATCACTCGCTGCCGGAAGCCACCAGCTTGCGCACGTTCTCGATGCCGCCGCAGCCGTCCTCCAGGTACTTCGCGCGTGCCTCGCGGAACGCCTCGCCCAGCTGGGAGCGGCGTTCGTCGGCGACATTCTCCCGCGCGTCGTTGAGCAGGGTCCGCTCCTCCTCGTCGGCGTGGTGATTGACCGCCGTGACCAGTTCCTCCAGCTTCTCGTCCCACTCGTCGGAGCCGGGGTCCCCGGCCTCGAGCAGGGCGAGCAGGGCCTCGTTGGCCTCCTGGTGCTCGTGCACGCTGTGATCGACGTCCTCGCCGTCGACGTTCTTGTACCGCCGCAAGGCCGGATAGACCTCGTCCTCCTCGGCCGAGGCGTGCGCGACGAGCAGATGGGCGAACTCTTCGAGGGCGGCGGCACGGTCGGCTTCGGCATTGCGCATGGTGCGGAAGAGATCTTCCATGCGCCGGTGGTCCTTCAGGATGAGCTCGACGACGTCGGTGGACGACACGGTGACTCCTTACTGCTCGGGGGATGACGACCCGCTCTCGCGCATACCCCGGTCCTCGCAGGTCAGGCGTCGGTTCCGGGCGCCTCGCGCACGGCTGTGCGCACGCGGCCCGGCCGTGCGCCGCCCGGAGGCGCGCGCTCGCTCACCGTGGTGGTCCGGTGACGTGCCGGGATAGCCGGCGGCACCTGCGAGACTGGCAGGATGGACATCGCTCGCAGGAACAACGTCACCGTCACCGGCAACCCCCGGGGACGGACCGTGGTGCTGGCCCATGGGTTCGGCTGTGACCAGAACATGTGGCGGCTGACGGTGCCTGCGCTGGAGCGGGACTACCGGGTCGTGCTGTTCGACTACGTCGGCTCGGGTCGCGCGGACCCGTCCGCGTTCTCAAAGGAGCGGTACGGCTCCCTGGACGGGTATGCCCTCGACGTGGTCGAGGTGTGCGAGGCACTGGACCTGCGGGACGCGGTGTTCGTCGGGCATTCGGTCAGCGCGATGATCGGGGTGCTGGCCACCGCCAAGGCTCCGGAACGGATCGGTGCCCTGGTGATGGTCGCGCCGTCACCGCGGTACATCGACGACGAAGGCTATCGGGGCGGTTTCGGCTCCGAGGACATCGACGAGCTGCTGGAGTCGCTGGAGTCGAACTATCTGGGCTGGTCGGCGGTGATGGCACCGGTGATCATGGGCAACGCGGAGCGACCCGAACTCGGCGAGGAGCTGAAGAACAGCTTCTGCGCCACCGACCCGGACATGGCGCGCGTCTTCGCCCGCACCACGTTCCTGTCCGATTCCCGGGACGACCTCAAGGGTGTCCGGGTGCCGACGCTGGTGCTGGAGTGCGTCCAGGACGTCATCGCGCCCCGGGAGGTCGGGGCCTTCGTCCACCGGACGGTTCCCGGTTCGCGCCTGGTCACGCTCGACGCGACCGGGCACTGCCCGCACCTGTCCGCGCCCGAGGCCACCAACGAGGCGATCATAGAGTTCCTGGTGAGCTTGCGATGATGTGCCGTGCCGGACGGCAGCCCGACCCGCACAGCGCCGGGGACGCGGACGCCGCGTTCGCCGCGTTGCTGGAGGACAGCGCCGAAGAACTGTACGAGTCCGCGCCGTGCGGATACCTGTCCACGCTGATGGACGGCACCATTGCCAAGATCAACGCCACCTTGCTGGGCTGGCTCGGCCTGGACCGGGCGGCGGTGGTGGGCCGGATGCGGTTCACCGACCTGCTGACCGTCGGCGGCAAGCTGTACCACGAGACACACTTCGCGCCGCTGCTGCGGATGCAGGGCGAGATCGGCGGCATAGCCCTGGAGATGAAACAGGCCGACGGCGGCCGGATACCGGTACTGGTCTCCTCCGTCGTCAAGGAGACCGACGCCGGCGAGCACCTGCTGATCCGCACCACCGTCTTCGACGCCCGCGACCGCCGCGCCTACGAGGTGGAACTCCTGCGCGGCCGGAGGGCGGCCGAGGCGGCACAGAAGCAGGCGGAGGCCGACCGCGCCCGGCTCCAGGACGCCCTCGCCGTGCTCCAGCAGTCACTGCTGCCCGACATCCTGCCCTCGATCCCCGGAGTGGAGACGGCCGCCCATTACCACACCGCCTCCCCGGACCGGCTCGGCGGCGACTTCTACGACGTCTTCCCCGTCGACGGCAAACGGTTCGCCTTCTTCCTCGGCGACGTGTGCGGCAAGGGCCCCGAGGCCGCCGCGCTCACCTCGCTGACCCGCTACACCCTGCGCGCCGCCGCGCTGCACGACCCCGACCCGGTGTCCGCCCTGACCACGCTCAACAAAGTGCTGCACGAGCGCTACGCCGCGAGCGGCGACCCGCGCTACTGCACCGCCGTCTTCGGCACGCTGGAAGCCGACCCGGCGACCGGGCGGATAGCCGTGCACCTGGCCTCGGGCGGCCATCCGCCGGTCCTCGTGCTGCGCGGCGACGGCACGGCCGACTACCTGCCCACTCCCGGCGGTCTCCTCGTCGGCATCCTGCCCGAGGCTCCCTTCACCACCGCCGCCACCATCCTCGCCCCCGGTGACACACTGCTGCTCTACACCGACGGCCTCACCGAGGCCCGTACCGGCGCGGACCGCACCGCTCTCTACGGCGACGACGGCCTGCTCGCCTTCGCCGCCGGCCATGCCGGCAGACCACCACACGCGGTCATCGAGGCCCTCACCGGCCTGCTGGACGACTTCGGCGACGGCCTCGACGACGACACCGCTCTGCTCGCCTTCGGCGCCCCCGCCCTCCCCGCCCCCCGCACCACGACGAGCACCCCCGAATGAGCCCACTGAACATCACCCCTCTCGACACCGCGACCGGTCCCGTCTTGGAGATCATCGGCGAACTCGACTACTCGAACGCCTCCGAGCTGCGCGAACGGGTCGCCGCCCTGGCCCTGCGGCCGGGTCAGCGCCTCGTCGTGGACCTGGCCGGCATGGAATTCTGCGACTCCAGCGGCATCACCGCTCTGCTCGCCGCCCGCACCCGCGCACACGCCGCGAAGGCGGACATCGCCCTCGCCGCGGTCCCCGCCCACACCCTCCGCGTGCTCCGCATCGTCGGCCTGGACCAGATCTTCTCCCTCTATCCCGACAGGGACACCGCCACCCGGCCCTGACCGCTCGTGCCACGGCTTCGCCCGGTCGCCGCCCGCCCGCACCCGTCGTGCCCCGCCGGCCTCATCGGGACCCCTGCCGGGTCAGCGCGGTGATCAGTTCGTGGACCGTGGCCGTGTCGGAGTCGGTCCCGTGAGCCTCCTCGCCTTCGAAGGCGGCGGCCTCGGCGCTGCGCGGGAACATGGCCCGCTCGTACGCGGCGAGCGCGGCCTCGGTGTCGTCGCGGTGCTCGGCGAGGGCTCGGCCGAGTTCGGCGCCGTCGAGCATCGCCAGGTTGGCGCCTTCGCCGTTCGGTGCCGTCAGGTGGGCGGCGTCGCCGATCAGGGTCACTCCGGGCACCCGGTCCCACCGGTGCTCGGCGGGCAGGGCGTAAAGGGGACGCAGGACGGGTGCGGTGTCGGTGTCGGTGATCAGTGCGGTGAGTTCGGGTGCCCAGCCGTCGAACTCCGCGGCGATGCGTGCGGTGGCCGCGGCCGCGTCGGTGAAGTCGATGGCGGTGAACCAGTCCTGCGGTTCGGACAGCCCGAGGTAGGCGTGCAGGGTGTCGTCCTTCTCCCGGTGGGCGAACATCTCCCTGCCCGGCGTGTGCACGATCATCGAGCCGCCGCCGACCGCCTTCGCCGCGGCGGGGTGGCGGGTGCCGGCGTCGTGGAGATAGGTCTCGACGACCGACTTGCCGATGTACCGGGGTGTGGCGGTGGACAGCAGCGGCCGGACGCGTGACCACGCGCCGTCCGCGCCGACCAGGAGAGTGGTGGTGACGGTGCCGCCGTCGGCGAACGTCACCTGGTGGCGGCCTCCGCCGAGGGCGCGGGCGCCGGTCACCTTGTGTCCCCACCGGACGGTGCCGGCCGGGAGCGAGTCGAGCAGCATCCGGCGCAGCTCGCCGCGCTGCACCTCGGGCCTGCCGCCGGTGCCGTCGTCGGCCTTGTCGAACAGGACGGTCCCGTCCGGGGCGAGGAACCGCATCGCCTGGCGGCCCTCCAGGACCAGACCGCGGAACTCCTGCATCAACCCTGCTGCTTCGAGGGCGAGTTGACCGTTGTAGTCGTGGATGTCGAGCATCCCGCCCTGCGAGCGCGCGGCCGGGGAGGGCTCCGCCTCGTAGACCGTGGCCGGTATGCCGTGGACGTGCAGGACACGGGCGAGCGCGAGGCCGCCGAGGCCGGCGCCGATGATGGTGATGTCCGTGGTCATGAGGACCTTCCTGAGTGCGAAACGGCTGCGTGGACGCCCGGCAGAGCACACCGGGACGGCCGCCGCGGTGAGACGGGACAGTGGGAGCCGGTGCCGTCGAAGGACCGGCGCCGGCTGATTCCACTGTCCCGGCGGCCACCGACAAAGCGCCGACAGACATCGACCGCCGCCGACATCCGTCCGACAGCGGTGGGAGCCCGGGAATCACCGGGCGTCGCGGTGACAGGCGGCGCCGGGCAGGGCCGCGCGGCGCTCGGCGTCCCGCAGCCACTCGATCAGTGAGGCGCGGGCGCGCGCGAACCACGAGGGAGCCGGCCGTGACCGGCCCGCGCTCCCGGCCGGCCGGCAGCCGGGCCGTGCCGCCGGTCGGCCCGGTAGCCGCGGCCATGGCCCACCAGGGCACCGCGGTCTCCGACATCATGACGTGGCCCAGGGCGGCGAGCAGCACGCAGACGGCCGCGAGCACGGCGGCCCTGAGCGTGCGACAGCACCACCCGGCGGTCATGGCGCCTCATCCTCACAGTCCGCGCCTCACGCGTCGCACGACGGTACGCATCGGCCCCCGTTGTGCACAGCCGTACCGCAACCCGCCACATCGCCTCGGTCGGGAACTCGGCCGTCGTCTCCAACGACCAATGTTTCAGAGGCGGTTCACGGAATCCGTACGCTGTTCCGAAAGGCCGTTCACGGCAGACACAGGAGGCACACCGATGGAACGCAGAGACTTTCTTCGCCGGACGACAGCAGCGGGCGCGGCGACTTTGGGAGCCGGGGCGCTGACGGCCACGGTCTCAGGCACCGGGGCGGCGGCTGCCGCGACCCGGCGGACGCGTCGGCTGCGCGTCGACATCGTGATGTTCGACGGAGTCGAGGAACTCGACTGTGCCGCTCCATACGAGGTGTTCTCGGCCGCCGCGATGCACAGCGCGAACGGGGTCGAGGTCCGGTACGTCACCACCGGACGGCCCAGGCTGGTCCGCTGCGGGTACGGCACGGGGATCCAGGTCAAGCACCGCTGGGCTCCGCAGGAGGCGGACGTGATCGTGGTGCCCGGCGTCGGCTACACACGCCGCGACGGCCCGGGGGTGTGGGCCGAGGTCGCCGACGGCACCCTCCCGCGAGCGCTCGCCGCGGCTCCGCGCGAGGGGCTGACGATCAGTTCGCTGTGCACGGGCGCGGTGCTGCTGTCCGCGGCCGGTCTGACCAAGGGACGCCCCTGCACCACGCACCACGGCGCGAAGGCGTACCTCGCGGAACAGGGTGGTGCGGTCAAGGACGCCCGCGTGGTCGACGACGGGGATCTGGTCACCGCCGGAGGCATCACCTCGGGGCTGGAGCTGGGCCTCTGGCTGGTCAAACGCGAACTCGGATCGGACGCCGCGACCGGTGTGGAGGCGATGCTGGAGTACGAGGCGCGCGGAACGGTCTGGCAGGCACGCTGACCGCGGCGACTCCGCGTTTCCCCCGGGAGCGGCGCGCGGTGCGCCGACCGCGCAACGGCTCCATGGCCGAAAAGGACAGCGCCCGTCCCCGTACGGGACCGGGTGGCCGTGAGGAAGCCGGCGGCCGGTGCCAAGGCCCCTGGGGTAGGGCGGGAGGGCACCGGCCACAGCACAGCAGGTCCGGGAGCATGGCACCGAACCTGCGTCCGGCCGCTGGTGCCGGCCCGCCCGGGAGTCCCGAAGGGCACCGCACCAGAATCCGGAAGCGTGCTCGGCCACACGTCCGTTTCCGGCCTCCTCGCGCGGATACCAGCCGGGGGAGTCGACCAGTTGACAGCCGGTATCCGCGAGGGGGTGATGCACGCGCGCACCAGCCGTCAGAGTTGCCGCCCGGGGCCCGCGCAGCACCGAGCATGCATGACATAACCAGCCGATATCTACGGCAGATCTTTTACAGCAAATCCCCGTTGCAGTAATTAGACTGACTGCCACTCTACAACCGGTTCCGGGGGACAAATCCGAAGTGAACAAGCAAGCCCTCAACAAACTCCTCAAAGACCGCCGTGCCCAGATATCCCCCGAAACACATGGCCTCCCCCGGCCCACCGGCAGAGGCCGCCGCGCGCCCGGCCTCGCCCAGCACCACGTCGACGAACTCCTCGGTTGCGCCGACCGCACCTACCAGCGCCTGGAATCCGGCAACTACCCGAACGCGCCGGTCGATCTGCTCCGCGACATCGCGCGGCTGTACGGCATGAACGAGCAGGAATGGATCTCCCTGTGCCGGTACGCCCGCGGCGAGGACCCGCCCGGCCCGCTGTACGACACCTCGGGGCACGCCGTGCCCGCCGCCTGGGCCGACGCCGTCCACGCCGTGCAGGGCATGGCTTATGTGACCGACGCCAGTTGGAACCTCATCACCTGCAACGACCACTTCCACCAGCTCTTCGACCACGGGCGGGCTCCCGCCAACACCATGCGGTGGATGCTCATCGACGGCCGCGACCAGCTCACCGACTGGGCCACCGCCTGGGCGCCGCTGGTCATGCCCCAGCTCCAGACCGCGCTGGCGCAGCGTCCCGACGACAAGACTCTGCTGAACATAGAAGCCGACGTGCTCGCCGATCCCGCCTCCCGGCCTCTCTACGACGCGGGCGGCACCAGCATCCACCCCGACGGTGACGAGCGCCCCATCCGGCACGCGCTCCACGGGCAGGGCTGGGTGACGATGTGTGTGGCGCAGCCGCTCACCGCGCCCGGATCACGATTCATGATCCTCATTTTTCGGCCGGGTCCACGGCACAAGGCCACACGTCCTCCCATGCTGCAGGCTCGAACAATGGGGTGAACGCGAGGCTTTGTTCTGATATGACGGGTAGTGCGGGGACATGAACGCGACGACCGAGGGAAACGATCGCGCCAACTTTGCCGTACGTTGACCCGACCAGGTCAACGTACGTCCAGGGGGGACCACATGCCTGCACACATCGCCCGCCCGACCACCGTCCTCGCCCCGCACAAGGTCACGACCAGCGAGATAGCCGACGACATCCGCGCCCACCACCCCGGCCATCCCCGGCTCCGCGCCATTCTCCGGGTCCTCGACAACTGCGGCGTCGACAGCCGTTACTTCACCCAGCCCCTCACCGCGGACACCATCTCCGGAACCGCCGACGTGGGCGAACGCGTCACCAGAGCCTTCGCCGACGGGCTGTCGATGGCCGAGGCCGCGGCCCGCGCCACCCTCGACCGGTACGGACTGCGGCCGGGCGACATCACCGGCGTCATCACCACCCACGCCACCGGCTGGGCCGTTCCCAACCTCGACATCCATCTCGTCCACCGGCTCGGTCTGCGCCCGACCGTCCGGCGCACCGCGCTTACCACCACGGCCTGCGCCGGCGGCGCCCACGCCCTCATCCGCGCCGCCGAACAAGCGCTCCTGCATCCCGGCTCCCGCGTCCTCGTCGTCGCCGCTGAGGTCCTCTCCACCGCCTACAACCACAACGACACGAAGATCGAGCACATGATCTACAAAGCGCTGTTCGGAGACAGCGGGGCGGCCACCATCGTGAGCAGCGAGCCGCTCGGGCCCGGCTTGGCCGTGGCGGCGGACGGTATGTTCGAGTACGCCCTCCCCGACAGTCTCGCCATGTACGCCGGCCGTATCGGCACGGACGGCCTGCACTTCGACTCCACCAAGCAGGCCGTCGGAGGCGCCCGGCACGTCATGCCCGCCGTCCTCGACTGGCTCGACGGCCGCCCGGTCGACGTCCCCGTCATCCACCCCGGTTCCAAGCCGATCATCATGGACACCGCCACCGCTCTCGGCCTCGACGAGGACGACGCACGCCACTCACTCGACACCCTGTCCGAGGAAGGCAACCTCGGCGGCGTGTCCGTCCTGCGCGTCCTCGAACGCACACACGAACAGCCGCCCGCCGACGGCACCGCCGCGCTGGCGGTCGCCTACGGGCCGGGCTTCTCCGTCACCGCGCTCCACGGCACATGGACGGACCAGGGCCACCGTTAGGCGTGTACCGGCAGCGGCTCCCCGGCACGAGCCGGCCGGGGGGCGTGGCGGGGTGCGCTGCTGGGCGCGGGTCCGCGCTCGTCAGGCGATCGCGGGCCCGCGTCGAGGCCGCGGCCCGCAACCCGCCCCGGCCCCGCGGTGTTCCGGCCGGCCGTCGCTTCCCGGCGCGGCCGCTGCTCCCGGCCCGGCGACCGCGACCGCGCGACGCCGGGCACCGTCTTCCCGGCCGGGTCGCGGTCTTGTGTGCCCGGTCCGTGAGCGGCCGGGTTCCATAGAGTGGACGGCTCTTGGACGGGGGCCGCGTCTGTTGTACAAATACGCCTCATGATCTCCGAGTCCCTGGTGCGACGTCTGGTCATCGACCTGTGCCGACGCCCGGGCTCGTGTTGTTGCTGATCCGGCCTGTTCCCGCGCCGCTCGTCGTCCGGTGACGTCACCCGGACGAGGGTCTTTGTCGCGCCCTGCCGGGGTGCTCCGTCCGCATCGTTCAGCAACACCCACGCCGGGGCCGACCGCCGCCCTCCGCCGTTGAGGCCGTTCCTCCCCGGCGTCCCATGGAGGACGCCCGTGTCCACGACTCCCCCACTGTCCGAACCCCGCACCACCGAGCCGCACACCGGACTGCCACCTCGGCGGCCCTTCCCGACGCGGCACGCCTGGGCCCGTGTCGGCCCCATCCTGCTGCCGCTCGGTTCGCTCCTCGTCTTCCTCGCGCTGTGGCAGCTGCTGGCGGCGAGCGGCACCTGGAGCGAGACACTGGTTCCGCCACCGGCCAAGGTGTGGGACGCGTTCGTCAACGTGTCCACGACACACCAGGGTGTACGCGGGTACAACGGCACCTACCTCGTCGAACACCTGGGCATCAGCCTGCGCCGCATCGCGATCGGCGCCGGTATCGGTGTCGCCTTCGGGGTGCTGTTCGGGCTGCTCATGGGTACCGTCGGCTGGCTGCGCGCGTTGTTCGAGCCCTGGATCACCTTCCTGCGCACCCTGCCTCCGCTGGCGTACTTCTCCCTGCTCGTGATCTGGCTCGGCATCAACGAGGAGCCCAAGGTCACCCTGCTGGCGGTGGCCGCGTTCCCGCCCGTGGCGGTGTCGACCACCACGGCTGTCGCGGCCGTGCCGAGGAGTCTGATCGAGGCCGCCCGTGCCCTCGGCGCCTCGCGGTGGAACGTGGTCAAGGACGTCGTCGTCCCGTCCGCGCTGCCGGAGACGCTCACCGGCGTCCGGCTCGCCGTGGGCGTGGCCTACTCCTCCCTGGTGGCCGCCGAGCTGGTCAACGGGCTGCCCGGTATCGGCGGCATGGTCAAGGACGCCGCCAACTACAACAACACCCCGGTGGTGCTGGTCGGCATCATCACCATCGGCGTCTCCGGCCTGGTGATCGACGGCCTGCTGCTGCGGCTGGAGCGCGTCCTCGTGCCGTGGCGCGGCCGCGCGTAGCACCGGCCTCCGCAGTCCCCGTCCTCCTCCTCCCGGTCGCGTCGGCGTACGGCCCGTCCAGGCACCGGCGCGCAGGCCCCCGCTCGCACACCCCCTCCCCTCCCCCGAACCCAGCACAGAAACGGCTTCGTCATGTCCCGTGTGCCCCAAGGCGCTTCCCGCCGGCTCCTGCTGGCCGGTGCGCTCGCCGCCGTCTCCGCGGCCGTCACCGGCTGCTCGTCCGGTGAGGCGTCGACGTCGGGCGGCTCCCCGCGGCTGCGCATCGGCTACTTCGCCTTCCCCAGCGGCGACCTGCTCGTGAAGAACAGGAAGCTGCTGGAGAAGGAGCTGCCGGACTACAGCATCACCTGGATCAAGTTCGACTCCGGGGCCGCCGTGAACCAGGCCTTCCTCGGCAAGTCGCTGGACATCGCGGCGCTGGGCTCCAGCCCGTTCGCCCGCGGCATCTCGGGCGGCTCGCCGATCCCGTACAAGGTCGCGTGGGTCCTGGACGTCGCCGGGGAGAACGAGGCCCTCGTCGCGCGCAAGGGCAGCGGCGTCTCCTCCGTCGCGGGCCTCAAGGGGAAGACCGTCGCCACTCCCTTCGCCTCGACCTCGCACTACAGCCTGCTGGCGGCCCTGCGGACGGCCGGACTGAGGAGTTCCGACGTCAAACTCGTCGATCTCCAGCCGCAGGCCATCCTCGCCGCCTGGCAGCGCGGCGACATCGACGCCGCCTATGTGTGGCTGCCCACCCTGGACGAGCTGCGTACGACCGGCACCCAGCTCACCAGCAGCAAGGAGATAGGCGCGGCGGGCAGACCGACGCTCGACCTGGCGGTGGTCTCGGACGACCTCATCGCCAGGGACCCGCAGGCGATCAGCGCCTGGCGCACGGCGGAGGCACGGGCGCTGCGCTTGCTCAAGGACGACCCCGACGGCTCGGTCGCGGCCGTCGCGGCCGAACTCGGCATCAGCGCGACGGACGCGAAAGCCCAGCTCCGGCAGGGAGTGTTCCTCACCCCGGAGCAGGTGGCGTCCGCCGACTGGCTGGGCACCGATCGCAGCCCCGGCAAGCTGCTCGCCTACGTCACCGACACCGCGCGCTTCCTGGCCGACCAGCAACAGATCGACGCCGCGCCGTCCGAGGACGTCGTCCGCGAGGCGTTCTATCTCAAGGGGCTGCCCGATGCCCTCAAGTGATGTCACCGCGTCCACGCGGGAGGCCGGCGCCGTGCACGCCGGGGCCATCCGCCTCGACGGGGTCGTTCACCGGTACGGCCGGGGCGGCGAGGGCTTCACCGCCGTGGGGCCCGTCGACCTGACCGTCCCCGCCGGGGAGTTCCTGGTCCTGGTGGGCGCCTCCGGATGCGGCAAGAGCACGCTGCTGCGGCTCATCGCCGGGTTCGAGCGGCCCACGCACGGCTCGGTGCGTGTCCGCGGTGCCGAACCACGGCCCGGGGTGTCCGCCGGGGTGGTCTTCCAGACACCACGCCTGTTCCCGTGGCGGACCGTGCGGGGCAACATCGACCTGGCACTGCGGTACGCGGGCGTCGAGCGCGCCCGACGACCGGAGCGGCGGGCGCAGTTGCTGGACCGTGTGGGCCTCACGGGGGTCGAGAACCGCCGGGTCTGGGAGATCTCCGGCGGCCAGCAGCAACGCGTCGCCATCGCCCGCGCCCTCGCCGCCGAGAACCCGCTCCTGCTGCTCGACGAACCCTTCGCGGCGCTGGACGCGCTGACCCGGGAACGGCTCCAGGAGGACGTCCGCCAGGTGACCGAGCGGACCGGCCGCACCACGGTGTTCGTGACGCACTCGGCGGACGAGGCGGTGTTCCTCGGCTCGCGCATCGTCGTGCTGACCCGGAGCCCGGGCACCGTGGCCCTGGACCTCCCGATCCCGCTGCCGCGCGGCGACGTGGACGCCGAAGAGCTGCGGAACTCGGGCGAGTTCGCGAAGCTGCGCGCGCGGGTGTCCCACGCCGTCAAGGCCGCCGCCGCGGCCTGACCCCCGTTCCCCCGACCCGGAAAGGACACACACATGAGCCTGCTCAGCGAGCGGCCCGCCCCGGCGCTGCTGCCGGTCACCGCGCTCGGCCCGCGCTTCGGCGCCGAGATCCACGGCATCGCCCTCGGCCGCCTCACCGACGACCAGGTACTCGCGCTGCGCGAGGCGCTCGTGGCGTACAAGGTGCTCTTCGTACGCGGCCAGCACGACCTCGACGACGCCGCGCAGATCGAGTTCGGCCGGCGGCTGGGCGAGGTCACCGTCGGGCATCCGGTCCACGACTCCGGTGACGTGGCGCCCGAGGTGTACGCGCTGGACAGCCAGGACAACGGGTTCGCCGACGTCTGGCACACGGACGTGACGTTCGTACGGCGTCCGCCGGCGATCTCCGTCCTGCGGGCCGTGGTGCTGCCGCCGAGCGGCGGCGACACCAACTGGGCGGACAGCCAGCTCGCCTACGAGTCGCTCTCGCCGGGCCTGCGGGACTACGTCGACACGCTGACCGCCGTCCACGACGGCACGCGCGAGTTCGGGTACTACCTGGCCCAGCGCCGGGGCGGGCGCGGCAACCTGTGGGAGGGCGAGGTGTTCACCGCGCTGACGCCGGTGGAGCACCCGGTGGTGCGCGTCCACCCGGAGAGCGGCCGCAAGGGCCTGTTCGTGAATCCCGGCTTCACCTCGCACATCGTGGGCGTCTCCGAGCACGAGAGCCGGGGCATCCTCGACATCCTCTACGCCCACCTCACCAAGCCCGAGCATGTCGTACGGCACCGCTGGCAGCCGGGTGACGTCGCCCTGTGGGACAACCGCAGCACGGCCCACTACGCCAATCGGGACTACGGCGACCAGCACCGTGTCATGCACCGCATCACGCTGCGCGGTGACACACCGGCCGGTCCGGCGACCGTGCGCCGCTGACGGTGTGCGCGGGAGGCCGGGCCTCGGCCTCCCGCACAGAGGTCCGTCCCATCGGTCGCGCGTGCGGACGGTCGTCGCGCGCGGATGTCGTTTGTGAAGTCCTCGTTGCACGGTGCGGATCGCCCTGTCCCCGGGCGGCGGCGCCGTGCTTACCTCATCGCAACTCAGCGCCGCTCTCCCGCACGAGGAGCACCATGAGCAGCCCTTCCCCCGACTCCGTCACCGCCGGCCACGCCCCCGGGGAGCCGTCCGCCGGCTCCGGCACACCGGCCTGGTCCTTCGAGACCCAGCAGGTCCATGCCGGTGCCGCGCCCGATCCGGTGACCGGCGCCCGCGCCACGCCGATCTACCAGACCACGTCGTTCGTGTTCCGGGACACCGGGCACGCCGCCGACCTGTTCTCGCTCGCCGAGCCCGGCAACATCTACACCCGCATCCACAACCCCACCCAGGACGTCCTGGAGCAGCGGCTGGCCGCCCTGGAGGGCGGTGTGGCGGCCGTGGCGCTGTCCTCCGGGCAGGCGGCGGAGACGCTGGCCCTCCTCACCCTGGCGAGCGCCGGCGACCACATCGTCTCCAGCACCTCCCTCTACGGCGGCACCTACAACCTGTTCCGCCACACGCTGCCCCGCTTCGGCATCGAGGTGTCCTTCGTGGACGACCCGGACGACCCGGAGGCGTGGCGGGCGGCGATCCGGCCGAACACCAAGGCGCTGTTCGCGGAGTCGCTGGGCAACCCGCGCGGCAACGTGCTCGACGTGCGGGCGGTGGCCGACGTGGCGCACGCGGCGGGAGTTCCGCTGATCGTGGACAACACGGTACCGACGCCGTACCTGCTCCGGCCGCTGGAGCACGGCGCGGACATCGTCGTGCACTCGGCCACGAAGTTCCTGGGCGGCCACGGCACCGCCATCGCCGGCGTGGTCGTGGACGGCGGTACGTTCGATTTCGGCGCGCACGCCGACAGGTTCCCGGACTTCACCGAGCCGGACCCGAGCTACCACGGTCTGCGGTACTGGCCCGCGCTCGGCCCCGGCGCCTACGCGGTCAAGCTGCGGGTGCAGTTGCTGCGCGACCTCGGCCCGGCGCTGTCCCCGCACTCCGCGTTCCTGCTGCTGCAGGGAGTGGAGACGCTGAGCCTGCGGATCGAGCGGCACACGGCCAACGCCCAGGCGCTCGCCGAGTGGCTGGAGCAGCGCGACGAGGTGGCCGTCGTCCACTACCCCGGCCTGCCGTCCAGCACCTGGTACGAGGCCGGGCGGAAGTACCTGCCGCGCGGTGCCGGTGCGATCGTCTCCTTCGAACTGCGCGGCGGTGTCGAGGCGGGCAAACGGTTCGTGGACGGCGTGGAGTTGTTCAGTCACCTCGCCAACATCGGTGACGTACGCAGCCTGATCATCCACCCGGCGTCCACCACGCACAGCCAGCTGGACGAGGCGCAGCTGGAGGCCACCGGTACCGCGCCGGGACTGGTGCGCCTGTCGGTGGGCATCGAGTCCCTCGCCGACCTGAAGGCGGACCTGGAGGCCGGTTTCCGCGCGGCCAAGGGCGCGTAGGTGCACGCCGTCGCCGCTGCCGAGGCACCTATTCCGCCGGCCACCGGGGCCTGGCGGGAGGGGGACCCGCCCGGCCGGCGCCGGTGGTACGACGCCGAGAAGCCGCTGCCGTTGGAGGCGGGCGGCGAACTGCCGGGCGTACGGCTCGCGTTCGAGACCTGGGGGACGCTCGCGCCGGACCGTTCCAACGCCGTCCTGGTGCTGCACGCGCTCACCGGGGACAGCCATGTCGCCGGCCCGGCCGGTCCCGGGCACCCGACTCCCGGCTGGTGGGACACGCTCGTCGGTCCGGGCCGGGCGCTGGACACCGACCGCTGGTTCGTCGTCGCGCCGAACGTGCTCGGCGGCTGCCAGGGCAGCACGGGACCGGCCTCCCGGCGTCCCGGCGGCGGGCGGTCCTGGGGCGGGGCGTTCCCGTTCCTGACCCCGCGCGACCAGGTGGCCGCGGAAGCCGGTCTCGCGGACGCGCTGGGGATCGACCGGTGGGCGCTGGTCGTCGGCGGCTCGATGGGCGGGATGCGGGCCGTGGAGTGGGCGGTGTCGTACCCGGCGCGGACGGGCGCGCTGCTGCTGCTCGCGACGACGGCGGCGGCGAGCGCGGAGCAGATCGCGTGGGCGCACCTCCAGGTGCGGGCCATCCGCGCGGACCCGTACTGGCAGGGCGGCGACTACCACGACACCGGGCGCGGGCCGCACGCGGGGCTGGAGCTGGCCCGCGGCCTGGCCCATGTCACCTACCGCAGCGAGCCGGAACTCCAGGTCCGCTTCGGCCGTCTGCCGCAGGGCGTGGAGGACCCGTGGCGCGGCGGGCGCTACCAGGTGCAGTCCTATCTGGACCATCACGCGGCCAAGCTGGTACGGCGGTTCGACGCGGCGAGCTACGTCGTCCTCACCGAGGCGATGAACGCCCACGACGTGGGCCGGGGCCGGGGTGGTGCGCGGGCCGCCCTGCGGCGGGTGACCACGCCCACCCTGGTCGCCGGGGTGGACTCCGACCGCCTCTACCCGCCGGCCCAGCAGGCGGAACTGGCCGCGCTGATCCCGGGCGCCGACCGGCTCAGGCTGGTGGAGTCGCCGTACGGGCACGACGGGTTCCTGATCGAGGCCCGGCAAGTGGCGGCGCTCGTCTGCGAACTGCTGGGCTGAGACCGGGCACCGCGCGCGGTCAGACGTTCGCCGCGTCCCGTGCCGCGCGCTCCAGCCGGCGCCGGTGGCCCTCCCACCATGCCTGGTCCTCCGGCGGCAGGTTGCCCTTGCCCGGTGCGTATCCGACGGAGCCGTCGACCAGTTCGCGCACGATGTCGGCGTGGCCGGCGTGCCGCTGGGTGTCGCAGAGCACGCGCACCAGGGCGTGGTGGAGTGTCACCTCCCGTCGTTCCTCCGGCCACCACGGGACGTGTCCTGTCGCGTCGAGCGCCAGCGTCGTGATCGTGCCGTCGGAGTGCTCCCACGCCCGGCGATAGAGCCCGACGATCTCTTCCCGTGACTCGTCCGCGGTGGCCCACATGTCCGCGTTGGGTTCCGTCTCCCGCGTGTACCACCAGGGCGGCGGTTCGCCCTCGAAGAACGGACGTCCGAACGTGTCGCCGAAGTATCCCAACTCCACGCCGGCGACGTGTTTGACCAGTCCCAGCAGGTTCGTTCCGGTGGGGGTCAGCGGCCGGCGGATGTCGTACTCCGAGAGCCCGTCGAGCTTCCACACCAGGGCGTCCCGCGCCTGACGCAGGTATCGGAGGAGGTCCGCCTTCGGGTCTGATGCGATCATGCGGGCCACTCTTCCATCCGCCACCGACAACCGGGGGCGGCGCCCGGCCGCCACAAGCCCGCCCGGTTCCAGGCGGTTTCTCGCCGGTGGGCGCGGGACCGGCGCGCCGCCCGTCCGCACGCTCCCCTGCCTCCGCCGGAGGACTCCACTCGCACCGCCGCGCCGGCGACCGCCCGGAACGCCTCGCGCGCCATCCGGCACGCTCTGGTGTGAGTCGTTCACCGTACGTGACACTGGCAGCCGTCGTCCGGGGACACCGGCGACGAATCCAGCGGGAAGGACTCCACCCACCATGCGTCCTGTCACCTCACTCGCCCTCGCCGCCCTCGCCCTCACGGCGGCCCTGGGCACGGCCCCCGCCGCGTCGGCCACCGCGGCGGCCCCGGCCGGCACCAGCGCCGCCGCGGCCTTCCACTGCGATCCGGGACACTTCTGCATCTACAGCGGCTGGGACGGCGGCGGCACCCGCTGCCAGTGGACGGCGGAGAAGGTCGCCAACACCGCCGACCTGTGCTCCTTCATCCGCAACGGCAAGAACGTGCTGTCCTTGTGGAACGGGACCGGCCACCGCGTGCAGTACTACACGCAGACCAACTACAACGCACGGGTCGGATCCACCGCCGCCGGCCACGGAGGAAACCTCCAGGGCAGCTACCAGATCCGGTCGTTCAAGAAGCAGTAGACCGCCGGGGCCGCCACACCGGACGAGGTCGCCCGCCCCACCGGGTGCGTCGTCGGCCGCGCCCGGGCCGTGCGACCCGGGCGGGCGGTCCGCCGACCGCCCGCCCGGGAGTCGTACGCGGCACCAGGCGCCGCCGTGGGCCCGTCACCCCAGGCCGTCGCTCAGCGCGGTCATGAGCCGGCCGTTCGGTGTGTCGCCGGACATCTCCCAGACGAAGCCGCCCAGCAGCCCCTTGGACTTGATCCAGGCCGTCTTCTTCCCGATCGACCAGGCGTCGTCGAAGGTCCACCACTGGCCGCCCGGGCCGGTGTAGCCGAACGTCGAGACGGACTGCTCGTCGTGGCGGACGGTCATGGCCGGGAAGCTGGTGATCAGGTTGTCGTAGCCGCGCACTCCGGCCTCGGTGTCGAACTGGCCGGGCGCCGCGCCGTTGGCGGCCTGCCACTCGCCCGCGGCCCCGCCGTCGGTCACGCCCTGCCAGCCGCGCCCGTAGAACGGGAAGCCCACCGTCAGCTTGCGGGGGTTGACGCCGGCGTCGAGGTAGACCTTGACCGCGTTCTCGACGCTGAAGTGGAAGGGGTAGGGGTCCTGCGCGTCGGCGTAGAGGTTGGAGCCCTGGCCGGTGCGTCCGGGCTCCCAGGAGTTGTCGCTGCCGGCGCCGTGGAAGTCGTAGCCCTGGACGTTGGCGTAGTCCAGCGAGTCGAAGATGCGGGTCAGGTCCCAGCCCGCGGAGATCTTCGCCGGGTCGGCCGGGGTGAACGCGGTCAGCAGCCGGTGTTCGCCGCCGAGCGCGTCGAGCTGCTTGCGGAACTCGGCGAGCAGCGCGGTCAGGCCGGCCTTGTCCTGGGCGCCGTAGTGGTTGCCCGGATGCCCTTCGGAGCCGGGCCACTCCCAGTCGATGTCGATGCCGTCGAAGATCCCGGCGGCCGTGCCCGGGCCGCCCGCGCCGTTGTAGACGGGCAGATTGCCCTTGATCCACACGTCGACGCAGGACTTGACGAACTTCTCCCGGGAGGCCTGCGTGGCGGCTGCGTCCGAGAAGAACTTCGAGTACGTCCAGCCGCCGAGCGACACCACGACCTTCAGTTTCGGGTACTTGGCCTTCAGCTTCCTCAACTGGTTGAGATTGCCCCGGAGCCTGCCCCAGCCGTCGTCGGCGATCCCGTCCACGGACTGGGCGGCCGACATGGGGCGCGCGTAGTCGGCGTCCGCGTCGCCGGCGCCGGTCCCCTCGTCGGGGTCCTGCGGGTTGGCGGAGACGCCCTTGGTCACTCCCGCCTGGCAGGTGAGGTTGGCGGGATCGAGGTTCTCGAAGGCGTAGTTGACGACGTCGAGCCTGGCGGCGGCGCCGGAGGTGTCCAGGTTCTTCACGAAGTACTGGCGGCCGTAGATGCCCCACTGCGCGAAGTAGCCCACCTTGAGCTGCTTGCCCGGCCCGGCCACGTCGTCGGTGGTCACGGTCACCGCGTCCGACGCCGGTGAGGTGTTGTCGGCGGTGTCCCGGGCCCTGACGGTGAAGGTGTAGGCGGTGGCGGGAGAGAGCCCGTCGACGGTGGCCGTCGTGGTGTCCGCGCCGACGGTCTTCGCCAGCGTGCCGCCGCGGTACACGTCGTACGCGGCCACGGCGACGTTGTCGGTGGACCTGTCCCAGGCGAGGCCGACACCGGAGGACGTCTTGCCGGTGGTGCGCAGATTGCCGGGCGCGGTCGGCGGCGCCGGGTCGGTGGCCGGATCGACGGTCCGGACGGTCAGCGGGGCGCTCGCCGGTCCCGCGTTCCCGCGGGTGTCCCTGGCGCGCACGGTGAACGTGTAACCCGTCGCCGGGGCCAGGCCGGTGACGGTGGCCGAGGTGCCGGTCGCGGTGACCGCGGCGCCCGGTCCGCCGAGCACCTCGTACGAGGCCACGGGATGGTCGCCGCCCTGTGCGGCGGCCCAGCTCAGCGCGACGGAGTGCACCGTGACCGCGGTCGCCTTCGGTGCGCCGGGCGCGGTCGGCGGGACGTCGGGGGTGCCGTCGCACTTGTCGCCGTTGACGGTGCAGCCCGTCGGGGTGCCGATCGGCCCGTTGGCGATGAACCAGTAGCTGTACGGCTCGGTGCTGCCGCCGGCCGGGACGTTGGCGTTGTAGTGGGCGTTCTTCACGCTCACGTGCCGCCCGGAGACGGTCGCGTCGCCGTTGTAGTGGCCGGTGACGGAGACTCCGGCCGGCAGGTCGAACTCCAGGCTCCAGCCGTTGACGGCGGCCGAGCCGCTGTTGCGGACGACGTAAGTCCCTTTCCACCAGGAGCCGTTGTCCTGTGCGGTGAACGTGGCCGTCAGTGACCCGGCGGCGTGGGCGGGCGCGGCGAGCCCGGTGAGCACGCCGAGCGGCAGCAGCAGCGCGGTGCCCAGGGCGGCGATCCGCCACCGGAACCGGCCGCCGCGACGCCGCGCGCCGGGGCCGTCGGTACCGGAGCTGCCGGAGCTGCCGGAGGGCGCTCCTGACGGGTTTCTTCGAGAGAGGACGAGCGGTGGTCTGCGCCGGTGGAACATGGCTCTCCCTGTGGTCGTGGGGTGGTACAGGGGTGAGGTGAACCGAGCGTGCGCGTTGCCTGACCGAGCGCTCACAACGTAGAAGGTCTGGACCAATGCGTCAACGGTTCCGGCGAACGCGTGGACGGGACGCGGTTTCCGTCGCTCGCGACGCGCCGATCCGGACTCGGCCGAGGAAGCGCCGTCGGGGCGGCGGCGCCGGCGAGACCGACCGCGCGGGCGGCGCACCTGCCGGCCATCGGGCCGGTGAGCCCGCGTCCCGCCGGCGCACCGCGGTTGCCCAGGTCCGTGACCTTTCATGCGCCGGCCCGCCGAATCCCCTCCTTCGTGTGCACGGGCCCTGCTTTCCGCGCCGGGGCGCCGGAGGCGAACGGATAGTGGTCGGGCCGCCGGGACCGGGTTCCGCCGGCGGCCCGCCGAGCATCCCTACCGTCAAGAGGGGACACACCATGCCCACCACCGAGGCCAACGACCGCGTCCGGCTCGTCTTCTCCCTGTTCGACGCCGACGGCAACGGCGTGCTGGAGGCGGACGACTTCGAGCTGATGGGCAAGCGGGTCATCGCGGCGGTGCCCGAGGCCGGCGACGGCGCGAAGAGCGCGCTGCTCGGCGCCTTCCGCCGCTACTGGCAGACGCTCGTCAGCGAGCTGGACGCCGACGGCGACGGACGGATCAGCCCGGAGGAGTTCACCGCGATCGTGCTCGACCCGCAGCGGTTCGACGCCACGGTGGACGAGTTCGCGAAGGCGCTGGCCGCCATGGGCGACCCGGACGGTGACGGCTTCGTGGAACGTCCCCACTTCACCTCCTTGATGACGGCCATCGGCTTCGAACGGCCCAACATCGAGGCCCTGTTCGACGCCTTCCGGCCCGTCGACGGCGACCGCGTCGCCGCGACGACGTGGGCGGACGGCATCCGGGACTACTACCGTCCGGAGAAGGCCGGCATCCCCGGCGACCACCTCACCGCGGGCACGGTCCGATGACCCTTCCCGAAGTCATCGCGCCCGCAGGCGAGTCGGGCCCCGAGAAGCCCGTCATCGGCCTGGCGGTGGGCCGGGGCACCGGCCCGGAGGTCGCGGAGGTCTTCGAGCGGGTCCTCGGCGCGCTGACCGCCGGGCACCCGCACGGCGTGGTGATCGAACGCTCCCCGCGCCTGTACCACTCGTACTTCTCGCTGCGCGCCGAACGGGACGTGGACCGGATCCGGGCGCTGACCGCGCAGGACGCCGACCACTACGAACGGTTCTGCCGCACCCTGGCCGCGCGGGGCACTCGGGCGGTCTTCCGTACCGCCGTCAACGCCCAGTCCCTGTATCTCGTACGGCAGCGGCTGCGTTCCGTGAAGGTCGACCTCCTCACCGGCGCCGGACGCTCTTTGCTGCTGATACGGGACCAGGCCCAGGGGTTCTACACCGGGGTCAACCGGCACACACCCGGCGAGGTCACCCGCACCATGACCTTCAGCCGGGAGATCACCGAGGCCGTGGTCGCCTACGCCCTGCGCCGGGCCCGGCACGAGTGGCCGGACGGGCGCCTCGACCGCATCGTCATGGCCTACAAGTTCCATCTGCTGGACGGCGCCCTCGACGCCTGGGTGGACGAACTCGCGGACCGGCTCGGCATACGCGTCGACCTGTTCCAGCCGGACACGGTCAACCGCAACCTGATCACCCACGGCCTGCCCGACCGCACGCTGATCGTCGCGGGGAACGAGTGGGCCGACATCATGCACGTCGTGCTGCTCGACCGCTTCGGCTCCGAGCGGCAGGAGAACCGCTGCGCCGAGAACGTCTGTCTCGACGCGGGGCCGGCCGGCCTGGTGGAGTACCAGACGGTCCACGGGTCCGCCGACGACCTCGCCGGCAAGGATCTCGTCAACCCGGTGGCGACGATCCGCGCGGCGGCACGCGTCGCGGAGCGCCACGCCGGATGCCCCGGAGCGGTACGCGCCACCGAGCAGGCCCTGCGCACCCTGGACGAGCGGGGCGTGCGCACCCCGGACCTCGGCGGACGGCACTCCACCACCACCGTGGTCGACGCCCTGCTCGACCTGCTCGACAGACCCCCGGCCGACGGGACACCGAGGGACGACGCCCTGGTCGGTGGGCCATGACCGGTGGAGATCCGGGGAGGACGGCCCTCGTCGTCGTGGACCTCCAGAACGACTTCTGCGCCGGCCCGGCGGCCCCGGCCCGCTTCGGCAAGGACCCCGCCGCGCTGGAACGGGCCGTCGCCGGCTGTGTCCGGGCGGTGGCCCTGGCCCGCGAACGCGGCGTGGAGGTGGTCTTCGTGCGCTTCGCCGGCGACCCCGAACACCAGGGCCCGAGCTGGCGGTCGCGGGACCGTGCGCTCGGCAAGCGGCCCAAGTGCCTGGAGGGTTCGTGGGGCGCCCGCTTCCACGCCGTCGTCCCGGCCCCGGACGAGCGGGTCTTCACCAAGCGGGCCTGCTTCGACGCCTTCCTGTCCGACGGCTTCGGGACGTACCTCGGCGCGCGGGGCGTGAGCCACCTGGTCCTCGCCGGGCTGTACGCGGACGTGTGCGTGGACTCCACCGCCCGCACCGCCTTCCAGAAGGGCTTCCACGTGACCGTCCTGACCGACTGCACGACCGCGCTGCACCTGCCGTACGACTCACTGCTCCGGTTCATGCGCGTCGTCTACGGCGCCCGGACCACCACCACGGACGACCCGCGGGCCTGGACCGCGCCCGTGGACCGACCCGAGGAGGAGACGTGCGCCCCGTCACCGGACCGAACCCGGGCGGCACGGCCGGACTGAGCCCCGGTGTCGCCGAAGGTGTGGGCCGCACCGCCCTCCTGGTGGCCGCGGCCCGCGCCATCGAGACCCATCGCCCGGACGCACTGGCCCGGGACCCGTTCGCGGAGCACTTCGTGCGCGCGGCGCCGGTGTCGGCCGACTGGCCGGTCCGTCCCGGGCAGGTGCCCGCCGGGGAGGCGGACCCGCTGTGGGGCCGGCTCGGCCGGTACTTCGGCCTGCGCACCCGCGTCCTGGACGACCATCTGCTCCATGCGGCGCGCCGGGGCGTCCGGCAGGTCGTACTGCTGGGCGCGGGCCTGGACTGCCGGGCGTTCCGCCTCCGGTGGCCGCCGGGCTGCGTGGTGCACGAGGTGGACACCCCCGAGATGCTGGCGTTCAAGCAGGCGGTGCTCGACCAGGCCGGCGCCGTCCCCACGGCCGAGCGCCGGACCCTGCCGGCCGACGTCCGGCTCGACTGGTCCGAGGCGCTGCCGCACGCGGGCTTCGACGCCTGCGCGCCCACCGCGTGGCTCGCCGAGGGGCTGTTGCTGTACCTCCCGGCGGCGGCCGAGCGCCGCCTCGTCGCCACGATCGACCGGCTGAGCGCGGCGGGCAGCTCCCTGGCCTACGAGATCAAGGACGGCATCGAGTCGTCACGGATGCGGACCAGCCCGGTCTACACGGCGGCCAGACAGCGGACCGGCATCGACCTCCTCGGCCTGTTCGACAGCGCGCCCCGTCCCGACACAGCGGGCGAACTGGCCACGCGGGGCTGGACGGTGACCGTCCGCACGCCGTACGACTTCACCGCCCTGCACGGTCGCGGCCCCCGCCCGGAACCGAACGACGACGCCCTCGCGACGAACCGCTGGATCTTCGCCGTCCGCCACCACGGTCGAGTCGACTCCGGTGACGTGCCCGGGACTTCGGAGGTGGAACGTTCCGCTCCCCTGGGTCCGCGGCCGCCGGCCCCGTCCCACGGTGGTGGGTCGGGGACCGGTCGGGTTCCGCCGCACCACGGAAGCGGACGCTGACGTGCCTCAGGGCACCGTGTGCCGTACGGTCCGGTCGTACGGCACACGATGCTCAAGGCCGTGTCACACCGGATCAGCCGCAGTCGTACTCGACCGGCCGGCGTGATTCGACACCGACCAGGGTGCGTTCGTCGTCGCTGAGCCAGCGCAGGGCGAAACCGGCCGCGACGCTGGACAGCGGGTCGCTGACCGCGCCGTTGCGCCACAGCACCGGCCGTAGCTGTGAGTTCACGAACCTGTGGCCGCCGACCGTACCGCTTCCTCCGATGGCCGTGGCGTCGAGGGCGCCGCCGCCGATGGTGCGGACGAGACCGCCGCGCGCGCTCCACTCGGCCGCGGCGTTGGTGTCGTTCAGACCGCCGACGACGCGGCCGTCCCGCACGGCCCACGGGGTGCCGTTCGACGCGAGCTTGCGCCACTGGCCGTCGGTGTCCCAGACCGCGCCGCCGAAGCCGGAATCGCCCTGGGCGATGATCCTGCCCTGGCTGTCGACGTCCTGGAGATGCAGATAGCCGACATCCGGGGTGGGCAGGACGCGGTAGGTGCCCGGAGCGCCGGCCGGCCACACCACCACCTGGGACTTCAGGTTGCTGGTGGCCCTGCCGACGATGTCGCCGTTGTCACTGACGAGTTCGGCGGAGTAGCCGTCCCACGTGGCGCTGCCCGGCAGCTGATGGGTCGTGCCGTCGTGGTCGATGGTGACCGCGACGAACTTGTCGCCGACGATGGTGTCGCCGACGATCGATCCGGCCGCGTTCACGTCTCTGAAGTGCGGGATCTCATCGGCGACCCGCAGCGCGACCTTCCCGTTGTCCCACAGCGTCCCCCGCGGGTCGGTGATGCCTTCGCCCCACAACGGCCGGGTGCCCGTGGTGCCGACGGCCCAGCGGTCGCCGTCATAGCCGTCGAGCCTGCCCACGTCGGTTCCGGTGGGCAGATCCCACACGGCCTTCTGCCAGGTGCAGGCCGCTGCCGCCGCGCCTGCCTGTCCCGCGGGCAGCGTCACCAGCCCCAGTACCATCACCGACACCGCGCCCAGCCCTGTCGCGAGCGCACGTCTTCTCCGTCGATCCGACAACGGTTTCACCCTCCTGTTGACAAGCGTTCACCCAGCCCACCGGCTCGTCCCATAGCAGACCTATGCGGGCCCTATGCGGTGCGGGTGCCGACGGCCGACCGGACTCCGGCATGCGATAGGAAAAGGAGTTTTTTGGTTCCACGATTTTCGGCTGGCACCTGTCACCGATCCGTCCCTGTGTCGTCCCTGATCACCAACGTGACGTCCACGGCTCACCGTGAAGCGTTCCTTCATACCGCCCCCCTCTTTCCCTCCGAATACGGTTGTCCTCTTGCCTTCCCGAGCTGGCTATACCGGTTTTGTGCGAGCCAAACGTGGGATCGCTCACGCTGCGCGTGTGAGCGTGCACGAGCGTGTCGGTCTGGCCGATAGGCAGGCTTTCGACGAGATGGAAGCGTGTGCGACGGTAGAGCCTCCGGCCCCGCCTCCGAGAGGAAAACAATGAAGCTTCCAGTGCGCCGTTCCCTCGGCATTGCCGCAGTCTCCGTGGCCGCACTGGCCGCCACGATCGTGCCGGCCACGGCTGCCACGGCCTCCGTCACCACGGCTTCCGCCATCGGGCCGTCCATCAACCGTACGGACTGCAACGAGAACAGCTACCTCGAAATCCACAACAACGAGGGCCGCGACACGCTCTGTTTCGCCAATGCCGGCTCGATGCCCGTCGCCATCTACGGCGTGAACTGGGTCGAATCCGGGAACAACGTCGTGACCCTGCAGTACCAGCGCGAGCTGAGCAATCCGCGGCTCGAAACCGTCACCCTCCAGAAGTGGAGCTCGTGGAACCCGGGCCACATCCACGAGATCCTCTCGATCAACATTCACTGACACCACGGCGTGACATGGGGGCGCCTCGGAAAAGGCGCCCCCATGGCCGGCTCGAAATAAATGGTCGAATGCGCGCGGTCAGGACAGCATGATTTCCAGCCAGGGACTCATCATGATTCCGGCCGCGCCGCCCGGCTGATTGGCCAATTCCGCGCGGGCCGCTTCCAGGTCCTGGCCCGGTCCCTGCCAGAACGTGTACGGCTTGCCCTCGCTCTGGGGCGGGATCAGTGCCCAGTACTGGTAATGCGTCAGGGTCAGATAGACGCGCTTGCCGATGTAGTCCAGCACCACCTTGACGTTGTGCTCCCAGTCGCTTCCCGTGCCGGTGTACTCGGCGAAGCCGCGCGGCGCCGTGGCCGCGTTCTGGACCGATGAGCCCGCGCCGGACTGCGAGTGCGCGGTGTAGTGGGCGTGCAGTCCCTGGGCGTGCGGAGGGACGTTGGCCGGGTCGAAGCCGTTGTCGGGCAGCCTGCCGTAGTCGTCCTGATGCCAACTGCGCAGGGTTCCGGGCTGGTTGGGGCTCTTGTCGCGGGCCGCCTTCTGCGCTTCGGTCCGCTCGTCGATCACGGGCCGCGGTCCCGCGTCCGGTGCCTCCAACTGGTAGCGGACGTCGAAGATGAGGTTGAGCAGCGGGCGCGGCAGCATGTCGACGGCCTGCTTCAGCGTGAGCCGCGTCAGCGGCAGGTTCCCGCCGCCCCGTGCGTGGCTCTGGAGCCTGGGCTGCTCCTGCGGGGCTCCGGCGGCGACGACCGGCCCGAGCGACCGTCCGGTCTTCTCCCGCATCGTGTCGTCGTTGCCCCAGTACGGCTCCGTCTGCTTGGACAGGGACGAGTGGAAGTAGCCGGTTTCCTCGGTGTTCGGCGCCGTGGCGTACCGGGTGTCCGCGTTCGGCACCGGAACCATGGCCCCCGGCCCCTCCTCGTGGTCCGGCGGGTTGTAGTCGGCGACGTAGGTCTGCTTGTCCCCCAGAAGGTTGTTCACCGCACCGACGAGCGTGGTGGTCAGCTGGAGGGCCCCCGGCACATCGAGGGTGGCGGGTTTGAGCCTGCGCCTGATCTCCTTGAGGTCCGCCTCGTACGTGCCCGTGGGGTCGAGGTTCTGGGCGCGGCTCACCTCGTCCTGCACCGCGATCGCCAGGTACCGCAGGAGCTGCGGTGCGGCCGTCTGTTCGGTGGCGTTCACTCCTCGCATGTACATGCCCGGAGTGATCTTGACGATCCGCTGTACGGCGGCCGGTCCGCCGTCCGCCGCGCGCGCCGCGGAACCGGGTCCGGCGTCGTGCGCCCCGGCCGTGTGCCCCGCCATGGCGCGGTGCGCGGTGGCCTCGGCCTCCCGTTCGAACCGGTCGGCGGGGTCGGAGACCCGCAGTCCGGCCCCGTTGTCGCTTCCCGCGACGGGGCCCCGGCGCTGCTGGATCACGTGCACCAGTTCATGGGCCAGTGTGTGCCGGTCCGCGCCGCCGTCCCCGATGACGACATGGCTGCCCGAGGTGTACGCCCTCGCTCCCACCTCGGCCGCGGAGGAGCGGGCCGCCGCGTCGTTGTGGATCCGCACATCGGAGAAGTCGGCGCCGAGCCGGTTCTCCATGTCGTGGCGGGTGGCCTCGTCCAGGGGGCGTCCGGGGGCGCGCAGCACATCATGGACGGCGGAGCGCTGTACCGCGGGCTGGTCGTGCCCGCAGCCGGCGCCGTGCCGGTGTTCGTCGGCGGACAGGTGTCCGGCCTGGCGCAGCATCCGCACCACGGCGTCGTTCCCGGCGACCGCCTGCAGAGCCGCGAGGCTCCGCGCGACCGTGCGGGGTCCGGCGGCGGTCTGCCGGGCCGGCGCCCGGCTCGTGTCGGTGCCGGTCGTCCTCGTCCTGGAGTGCTCGTGCACGTGTTCCTCATCTGATGGCGATCTCGACTCCTTCCTGGATACCGGGGCGGGTGATCCGCGCACCAGGGGCATCAGGGCAGCCGTGGGGACCGGACGGGTACCTCGCGGTTCCCCGCGGCGAGGACATCGGGACACCGGCCGCCCGGCGCGGCGCCTGCCGGCCGGGGCCGCTCGGTCAGTCGCGGTCCGGGCCGAGGACGCCGGTGACGAGGCGGCGCGCGTAGGAGGTGTCGAGCCCGTCCGGACGGAAGAGGATGCGGTACATCAGAGGGGCGACGACGTGGTCCATGACCGTCTCGACGCCGGGTGTGCGCTCACCGCGTCCGGCGGCGCGGGCGAGGATGACGTCGATCTGCGCGGCGGCGTAGGCGGAGCACTGGCCGGCGTTGCCGCCGTCCGGGTCGCCGAGCAGGGCGTCGCGGATGTAGGCGCGGCCGGCGGGGGAGGCCATGTCGTCGAGGAACTGCTCGGCCCACGCGGTCAGGTCGGACGACAGGGCACCGTGGTCCTCGGGCTCGGCGTCGGGTCGTAGACGCTCCACCGCGACATCCGACAGCAGTTCCTGGAGGTCCCCCCAGCGGCGGTAGATCGTCGACGGTGTCACGCCCGCGCGCTGGGCGACCAGGGGAACCGTCAGGGCGTCCCGGCCCACCTCCGACGCGAGTTCGCGTACGGCGGCGTGCACCGCCGCCTGGACGCGTGCGCTGCGCCCGCCGGGACGGACCATCTGCCTGCTCATGCGGCCATCTTAAGGCGAAATCATTGCGTCTGGTCGCTCCCGGTGGCTTTCCTCGGGCCCGGCCGGAGCGGCCGGGCCCGAGCAGGCGGGCCCGAGCAGGCGGGCCCGAGCAGGCGGGCCCGAGCAGGCGGGCTCGAGCAGGCGGTCAGACCGACGGAGCGAGGGTGGCCGTCGGCCGGGTCTGCTGGTAGGCGTGGCCGACTCGCAGCAGCACGCTCTCCCCGAGCGGCCTGCCGAGCAGCTGCATGCCGATCGGCAGGCCCGCCGCGTCCTGGGCGACCGGCACGGACAGGGCGGGCACTCCGGTGATGTTGGCGGGGGCCGACAGGCGTACGTAGGCGTCGGAAACGCCTTCCACGGTGCCGTCGGCCCAGGTGACCGTCTCCTGGCCGGCCTTGACGGCGGTCATCGGCACGGCGGGGGCGGCGATCACGTCGACCTCCCGCAGCATGCGCGCCCACTCCTGCCGCATGCGGGCGCGGGCGCGCTGGGCGCGCAAGTAGTCCCCGGCGGAGACCAGTTCGCCGGCCTCGAGGAGTACGCGGACGTCGGCCTGGTAGAGCTCGGGGACGGTGCGCAGGGTTCTCTCGTGGTAGGCGGTGGCCTCGGGCACCATCAGGCCCCACTGGGTGGCCCGGATGTAGCGGGCCATGGGGATCTCGACCGGGACGAGGCGTGCGCCGAGGGCCTGGAGCTGGTCGATCGCGTGCCGGACGGCGGCCTCCACCTCCACGTCGACGTGCTCGAAGTAGTAGGTGCGGGGCACGCCGACGCGCAGCCCCGTGAGGTCCGTGTCCGCGGCCGGCCGGTAGTCGGTGACCGGTGTGGTCAGGGAGGCGGGGTCGCGGGGGTCGTGTCCGGCGAGGGCGGTCAGGACCAGGGCGGCGTCCTCGACGGTGCGGGTGATCGGGCCGACGTGGTCCAGCGACCAGGACAGCGAGGTGACGCCGTGGCGGGGAACCAGGCCGTAGGTCGGTTTGAGACCGACCACTCCGTTCAGCGCGGCGGGCACCCGGATCGATCCGCCCGTGTCGGTGCCGAGGCCGAAAAGGGCGGTGCCCGCGGCGACGGCGACGGCGGATCCGCCGCTGGAGCCGCCGGCGATCCGGCCCGTGTCCCAGGCGTTGCCGGTCTGCGGAGTGGTCAGGCCGTAGGCGAACTCGTGGGTGTGGGTCTTGCCGACCAGGACCGCGCCGGCCGCCGACAGGCGGGCGGCGACCGTGCTGTCCGCTTGCGCGCGGTGGCCGGCCCTGACCCGGGAACTGGCCGAGGTCGGCGCGCCGGCGACGTCGATCAGGTCCTTGAGGCCCATGGGAATGCCGTGCAGCGGACCTCGGTAACGGCCGGCCGCGATGTCGTTCTCGGCTTCACGCGCGGCCCGGCGGGTGTGCTCGGCGACGACGGCGACGTACGCCCGGAGGCGCGGTTCCACCTGCTCGGCGCGCTCGAGGACGGAGTCCGCGAGTTCGACGGGAGACAGCCGCCGAGTTCGGACGGCGTCGGCCGCCGCGCTCACCGACAGTTCATACGGCCGCATCGTTCGTCTCCTGATCCGCGCGGTAGGCGAGGGCGGGCGGGATGTCGCCGAAGTCCAGTTCCCGCAGGACCGCGACGACGGAGTGGATGTGGTTGGCGGTGGCCGCCACGGCGGCGTGGCGTGCGGCGGCCAGCGGGAGCCCGGCGCGGGCGGCCCAGCGGGCCGCCTCGGGCGGGGTGAGGTCGGCGGAGGACATGGGTGTTCTCTCCTCGGATGGGGTGACGGGACGGGGACCCACACCCAAAAGCTAAACATTTGCGTTAGCTGGACTGTAGGGCCTACGGTGATTTAACGCAAACGAATTGCGTTTAGCTCCTCGGAACGGACCGATCATGACCACTCCCCCGACCTCCACTCCGTCCTGGACCGTGGGCGACGTCCGCGTCCACCGCGTCGACGAGGTTCTCCTGCCGCCCGCGACCGGACCGTGGCTGCTGCCCGGCGCCACCCCGGACGTCATCGCCGGACAGGACTGGCTACGCCCTCACTTCGCGGACGACGACGGCGTCCTGCGCCTTCACAGCCACAGCTTCGCCTTCGCCGTCGGCGGGCGGCGCGTCCTGGTGGACACCGGCATCGGCAACGGCAAGCAGCGGGCCAATCCCGCCTGGCACGACCTGGACACCGGCTACCTCGGGCGCCTGACGGCCGCCGGTTTCCCGCCGGAATCCGTCGACTTGGTGATCCTCACCCATCTGCACGCCGACCACGTCGGCTGGAACACACGGAAGGCGGACGGTGCCTGGGTTCCCACGTTCGCCAACGCCCGCTACGTCACCTCCCGCACCGAGCGGGAGTTCTGGGCCGGGTACGACATGGACGCACCGCGCGAGCAGATGTTCCGCGACTCCGTGATCCCGGTGGAGCGGGCGGGGCTGCTCGACCTCGTCGAGGTCCCGGCCGGGGGCGTCGAGATCGTCCCGGGCCTGCGCCTGATCCCGACCCCGGGACACACTCCCGGGCACCTCGCCGTCGAACTGAGCAGCCGCGGCCGGACGGCCCTGATCACCGGCGACTGCGTCCACCATCCCGTCCAGCTCGCCCACCCCGCCATCGGCGCCTGCGTCGACATCGACCCCGCACGCTCCGAAGCGTCCCGCCGCGCGCTCCTCGACTCGCTCGCCGGCACCGAGACCCTGCTCCTGGGCACCCACTTCGCACCGCCCACCGCCGGACACGTCGTCACCCACGAGGGCGGCTACCGGCTTTCACCCGTTCCCGCCGGCTCGCACCGAGCGCACGTCGGCGGCTGACCGCCAGGGGCGCCGCACGGCCGCCGTGCCGGTTGCCTCCGTCACCGGGACCGCCGGGACCGCCGTACGAGTGGTTGCCCCGAACTACCGGCCGGAGGACGGGGACTTGGCGGCGGCCTCACCGCGGTCCGGCGGCCGGGGCCGGGGCGGGGGCGGGCTGGTGCGATGTCGGTGGATGTGGCTGCGCGGCGGCTTGGGCCGTGCGGGTGTGCGCGCGGCGGGCCAGGGGGACGGACGAGGCCGCGAGCACCGCGTAGGCGAGGCCGATGACGAGCCAGCCGGTCTCGGCGAGGGAGGACAGGGCGAGGGTGACCAGGAGCGGGCCGCAGGAGCGGACGAGTTGGGTGCCCGTGCTCCAGGCGCCCTGGTACTCGCCGAGGCGGGCGGCGTCGGCCAGGTCGTAGGACAGGCCCCAGGATCCGGCCGACTGCAGCAGTTCGGTGAGGGTCAGCAGGGTGACGGCGGCGAACAGCGCGAGCGCGCCGGGCAGGGGGCCGAGCGTTCCGGTGGCGGCGAACACCGCGGACGCGGCCAGCAGGCAGTAGCCGCCGCGGCGCATCGCGCGGGCCGCCGAGCCCACGTCGGTGACGGTGTTCCCGACCCGCATCTGAAGGCCGATGGCGACCAGGACGTTGAGGAAGAGCAGCGCGGACGTGGTCCAGTCGGGTGCCCGGGTGTGGCCGGTGACCCACAGCGGCATGCCGACTTCCAGGAGTTCCATGTGCATGATGAGCACGCCGTTGAGCAGGGCGAGGGCGAGGTAGGGGCGGTCGCGCAGGACTCCGGCCCGCTTGCCCGGCGCCGGCCGCGGCCCGGTGGTGGCCGCACCGGCCGCGGCGGAGGGCGCCGGTGTCTCGGGCAGGCGCACCGCGACGAGCGCGACGATCAGCACGCTCACGGCGCCCGCGCCGATCAGGGCGCGGAAGGCCACAGGACTGTCCAGGGCGAGGGCCAGGCCGAGTGCGGGAGTGCTGAGCGTGGCGCCGATGTTGCGTACGACGCGGTTGAAGGCGAGCGTCCGCACGCGGTTCTCGGGTGTGGTGATGGTGCCGAGATAGGCCTGGCGGACGGGGGCGACCGCGCTCTCGGCGAGTCCGGCGAGGCAGGCGACGACGAGGAACGCCGCGTAGCCGTCGACGAGTTGGTAGGCGCCGAGGACCAGGGCGCGCAGCAGGCTGATGACGATCAGCAGCCTGCGGTGTCCGATCCGGTCGCCGAGGCGGCCGGCCGGCACGGCCGCGGCGAGCCCGACGAGCGCGGCCAGGGACAGGCCGCTGCCGACCTGTACCGCGCCCAGATGGGCGACCTTGGTGAAGAACAGCACGCCGCCCGCGAGCATGATGCCCGGGACCAGGGAGTCGAAGAACGTCACGGTGGCGTAGACCCGCAAGGGGCCGCGTGGAGGCAGGAACATGACGTCCAATGAAGCCGCCCTCGCCCGGCGGGCGACAGGGATTTAGGCTGGGCCTGAATCCTCGGACGGGTGCGGGAGGGGCTGGGGACGGTGATCGAGATCGAGCTGGGGGTGGACGACCTGGCCAGTGTCCGGTTCGCCGTCTCGCCGTTGCAGGAGACCTGCCACAGCCTGTGGGCGCTGCGCGATCCCGGCGACTTCCCGCTGCACATGCGGTGGATCAGGCTGGTCCGGGACCGACTGGCCGTGCTGGACGGCGAGTTGCTGGACGCCCTGGTCAGCGAACGGCGCTGGCTGCCGGACTTCATCACTCCCCGCCCCCGCACCCGTGTACCGGACATGGCCGAGGAGCTGGACATCCTCAGGCGCACCGATCCGGCCACCGTCCGCCGGGACATCGAGACCGCCTACCGCGACCAGCGCGTCCCACCGGTTCTGCGCGGTGACCCGGCCGTACTGCGCGACCGGATCGCCGACGCCCTGGAGGCGTACTGGCATCTGGCGCTGGAGCCGCACTGGCCGAGGATGCGCGGTGTGCTGGAGGCGGACATCCTGTACCGGGCGCAGCAGCTCGCCGACGGCGGGGCCGCGGCCCTCTTCGCCGGTCTGCACCCCAACGTCCACTGGGAGTCCGGGGTCTTGCGCCTGCATCCCATGGGCACGCACAGCCGGGTACCGGCCGGCGGCGGGCTCACCCTGTGCCCGACCCTGTTCGGCCGCAAGGCGACGGCCCCGATCGGCGAGGTGCCCCGCGTCGACTATCCGGCGCGCGGGGTGGCCACCCTGTGGGAGGCGGTGGCGGCGCCGCCCGCCGACGCGCTCGCCGCGCTGATCGGACGGCCGAAGGCAGCGCTCCTCGCCGCCCTCGACGCCCCGGATACCACCACATCACTGGCCCGCGTCCTCGGCGTCACCCCCAGCGCCGTCTCCCAGCACCTCGCCGTCCTCACCGCCTGCGGCCTCGTCACCCGTGCCCGAGCCGGACGAGCGGTGCTGTACGCACGCAGCGAACTCGGCGACCGGCTCGCCACGCGTCACCGGACAGCGCCCTAGTAGTGCTGTGACCACATCCTGGACGGGCCCACCGGACGGGGCGTCGGGGAACAGTCGGTCGAGTACGGCCGCGCAGAGCGGTGCCGGCGGCAGCCGGTCCACGCTCGAACCGCGGGTGATGTCATGGGTGTGCGGCAGGATCTCGGCGACACCCATCGCCGCGAAGTCCGTGGCGACGCCGCATTGCCGCAACGGTCCGAAGTGGACCTCGACCGGGTTGGCCCAGGACGCTCAGGTCGGGGTGAAAGACAGCTCGACCCGGTTCTTCTTCGCCCGGCGCCGGATCTGCTCGCCCGTGGGCTGGCAGGTTGCCGCGCTGCGGGAAGTCCCGCCGATGAGTTTCCGGCAGGTGTGCGGTCTACCCGTCGACGAAGGGAGCGCACCGTGCGCAAAATCATCGTTTGCACGTTCCTGACACTGGACGGTGTCATGCAGGCACCGGGCGGTCCCGACGAGGACGCTCGGAGCGGCTTCGAGTACGGCGGCTGGCAGAAGCCGGCGTCCGACGACGAGGTCGGCACGGTTGTCGCCGGCTGGTACGAGGTCTCCGACGCCATGCTGCTCGGCCGCAAGACGTACGAGATCTTCGCGTCGTACTGGCCGACCGCCGATCCCGACAACCCGTTCACCCATCGGATGAACAGCATGCACAAGTACGTGGCGTCTCGGACGCTGGCATCTGTCGAGTGGCAGAACTCCACGCTGCTGGGGGATGACGTCGTCGATGCCGTGCGCGAGCTGAAGGCATCCGACGGCGGCAACATCAACGTCGTGGGCAGTGGCGACCTCGTCCAGACCCTCATGCGGCACAGCCTCGTCGACGAATACCGGCTGACCGTCCATCCGGTGATCATCGGCACCGGCAAGCGGCTGTTCGCCGACGGAGCGATCCCCACCGCGCTGGAGCCGGTCAGCGTCTCGACGACGAAGGGCGGCACCATCGTCGGCGTCTACCGGCCGAACGGCAAGCCCGGCTACGACAGTTACTGATCGGTCTCGTTCGGACCACCGGGCGGAGCGGAGGAAGATGCCTGCGAGGCCGGACTCCGGCCGGGAGATGGTGGCTGTCCTCGGAGCGGATGGCGATGCGGCGCCGTTCTCGAGATGGCCGACGCACCGAAGGGCGACCCCTGGCGGCGGGTTCGTTCATGGCTGTCCCTCTGGGCTCCGTGCGCCGGGTTCCTTCTCGGTTCGTCGTGTGTGGCGTACGGTCCGGCAGGTCGAGCCTGACCGTCGGCCTCGGCGCACCCACCCACGTCGGGAACCCGGTGTCCCTGGACCCGGCACGGCATACCAGGACGTCACGGCCACCGGGCCCGCGCCACGGCCGGCACCTCGGCCGGGCCGTGACCGGACCGGGAGAGGTCAGACGCGGGTCAAGGGCCGGTGCGGGCCCTCGGGGAGTCGCGGTTCGATGGTGTCGCCGGGGCGCACCACGCCGCCTTCCCGCACGATGCTCATGATTCCGGCCTTGCGCACGACGTTCCCCGCCTCGTCGCGGCCGACGACCTGCTTCAGCAGTCCGGGCTGGAAGGCGTCGATCTGCGGGCAGGGGTTGCGGAGGCCGGTGACTTCGAGGACCGCGGTGTCGCCGATGCGCAGCAGTGTGCCGGTCGGCAGGGCGAGCAGGTCGATGCCGCGTGTGGTGACATTCTCGCCGAGTTGGCCGGGCGCCACCGCGAAGCCCCGTTCACCGACCTCGGCGAAGAGTTCTTCGTGGATGAGGTGGACCTGGCGGAGATTGGGCTGGGTGGGGTCCTGCGCGACGCGCGAGCGGTGCTTGACCGTCACGCCGGCGTGCACGTCCCCCTCCACACCGAGCCCGGCGAGCAGCGTGATGCTGTCCCGGTTCGGCTTGGTGAACGAGTACTCCCCGTTGCTGCTGACCGCCGTCACGAGTCCGCTCATGCCCCGCAACCCCCCTCTTCGGTGACCGTGAGGAGAAGAGCCTAACCCGCGTGGCCGTAAGGGCCGTGGAAGCGTCCGGGGCACCACGCATGCCCCGGACGGCCACGGCCTGGCTCGGTCCTTGGTCATGCGGCGGCCTGTGCCTACCGCGTCCTTTCCGCCGCCGTGGGCGGGCGGCGCGGCAGACGCGCGAGCAGTCCGCCGGCCGGGCCGGGCAAGGGGCGGCGCCGATCCCCCGTCCACGACCGGCAGACAGGTCTCGCCGCGTGCCCGGTCGCGCCGGAGTGCCAGGAGGACCCGCGCCCGGGTGACCGGGACCGCGCCGGCCTGGACCATGCGCTGGACGGCGTGCTCGTGGGCCCGCGGGCCGACGCCGCCGGACGCGCGAGCACGGGCAGCACGACGCGGACCTCGGTCCACAGGGCGGCCCGCGGCCGGCCCTCCCGCGGGGTCAGAGGAAGCAAGGATCGGAGAACATGCCCGATGTCTCCGGGGCCGGGCCGCGCCGGGCGCGCCAGAGGCGGTGCTGCTCCGACTCGGCGACGGCCTGGCCGAGGAGTTCGGCCTGGCGGGCACCGGTCAGGCCCGCACGGGGTGTCGCCTGGTAGCCGCCGAAGTGCGCCACCGGGCTCCACGCGGGGCTGACCGGCGGCAGTTCCTCGTCGAGGCCCTCGTACTCGCCGGTCGCGTAGACGATCCGGCCGCCGACGACCGTCAGCAGTGACTCGATGTGTGCGATGTCCGGCTCGGGCACGGTGAAGTAGTCCTCGGACAGGATGGCCAGGTCGCCGAGGAAGCCCGGGCGCAGTACGCCCTTGACGTCCTCCTCCCCGGTCAGCGTGGCGCCCGCACGGGTGAACATGGCCAGCGCGGTTTGACGGTCGACCCGGTTGTGCGGCGGGCGGACGGCGAGGTCGCCCACGGTGCGGCCGGTGATCAGCCAGTGCAGGGCGATCCACGGGTTGTAGGTGGAGACCCGGGTGGCGTCGGTACCGCCGCCGACGGTCAGGCCGCGGTCCAGCATGGCCCGGATCGGCGGGGCGTCCGCGGCGGCGCCGGGGCCGTAGCGCCGTACGAACGCCTCTCCCTGGAAAGACAGCCGGTTCTGCACGGACAGGGCGCCGCCGAGGGCGGCGATGCGGTCCAGGCTGTCCGCGGAGACGGTCTCGGCGTGGTCGAACAGCCACCGGTTGCCGGCCGGGAAGAGTCCTTCCGCGGCGAGCTTCTCGAACACCGCCAGGTCCCGCCGGATCGTCTCGTCGTAGGTGGCGTGCAGCCGGAAGCCCCAGCCGTTCTCCATGAGCAGGCGTACGGCCTTCTCGAACTGCGCCTCGTACGAGCCGAGTTCCGGTCGGGGCTGGGCGAAGTTCTCGAAGTCCGCGGCCGCCCAGGTCAGGTTCTCGCCCGCGCCGTTGAGGCGCAGCCATGCGTCCCCGTCCTCGGGGCGGACCATGCCGATCCAGCGGGCGAGATCGTCGATCTCCTGTCCGGCGGTCTGCGGGAACAGGTGATAGGCGATGCGCAGCGACAGCTGCCCGGCCTTCGCCAGTTCCATGACGGTGCCGTAGTTGTCGGGGAAGTTCTGGAAGCCGCCGGCCGCGTCGATCGCCGAGGTGAGGCCGAACCTGTTCAGTTCCCGCAGGAAGTGACGGGTGGAGGTCTTCTTGTCCTCTCCTTCCAGCACCGGGGCCTTGGCCAGGGTGGAGTAGAGGATGAGGGCGCTGGGGGCGGCCAGCAGCATGCCGGTGGGCTCGCCGTCCCGGCCCCGTACGATCTGGCCGCCCTTGGGGTCGGGGGTGGCCCGGGTGAATCCGGCGGCCTTGAGCGCGGCCCGGTTGAGCACGGCCGCCTGGTACAGGTGCAGGACGAACACCGGGGTGTCCGGTGCGGCGGCGTTCAGTTCGGCGACGGTCGGCAGCCGTCTTTCGGCGAACTGCTCGGCCGACCATCCGCCGACGACCCGCACCCACTGGCCCTTGGGGGTGCGCGCCGCCTGTTCGCGCAGCATCTCCAGGCCCTGGCGCAGGGTGGGGACGCCGTCCCAGCGCAACTCCAGTACGTAGTTCAGCCCGCCCCGGATGACGTGCAGGTGCGCGTCGTTGAGTCCGGGGACGACGCGGCGGCCCAGGGCGTCGACCACCTTGGTGTCCGGGCCGACGCAGGAGGCCACGTCGTTGTCGTCGCCGACGACCGTGATGACACCGTCGCGGATGGCCATCGCCCCGGCCTGCGGGTGGGCCGGGTCTCCGGTGTGGATCTTCGCGTTGCGGACGACCAGGTCGGCGGCGTTGTCGGTGGTGTGGGCGAGAAGCCCACCGACGGGCATCGTGGACACCTTGGGACAACCTCCTGCGGGATGAACGGAGTCGACGGCAGCGGCCATCGACGTCCGGTCCGGGTCGGTGGCAACGCACGGAAAGTCCCCGTACGTTGGTGCGCGGTCGCCGAGCCCGAATTGAACGGTCCGCGTTCCCGGCGCGTTCTCCGAGCGATCTCCGGACCCCTGCCCGGCGGCTCCCGGCTGCTGCGCCGCCAGGCTATTTCGCGGGAAACCGCCTCGGTGTCCCGGCAGCGCACCGGATACGTTCCGACAGTGCACCGCCTTCGCGCACCCGGTACGGGCCGGCTCCGGCCCACCGCCGCCGGAGCACAAGGCGCGGTAGCCTCGGGCCATGACCGGGATGTCGGTGACGCGCTTCTACGACGAACTGGCCGACGATTACCACCTGATCTACGCGGACTGGGACGCGAGCGTCCGTCGGCAGGGGGACGCTCTGGACGCCCTCGTCGGCCGGGAGCGGGCGACGGTGCTCGACTGCTCCTGTGGCATCGGCACGCAGGCCATCGGTCTGGCGCTGCACGGGCATCACGTCACCGGAACCGACCTCAGCCCGCGCGCCGCCGCCCGCGCCGCCCGTGAGGCCGGCCGTCACCACCTGTGCCTGCGCACGGCAGCCGCCGACATGCGGCGGCTGCCGTTTCCCGACGGCCGGTTCGACGCCGTCGTCTGCGCCGACAACTCGCTGCCCCATCTGCTGACGGAGCGGGACGTGCGGGCCGCTCTGGCCGAGATGCGCCGCGTGTTGCGTCCCGCCGGCCTCCTGCTGGTCAGCACGCGCCCCTACGACGACCTGCTGCGCGACCGCCCCACCTCGACGCCTCCCCGGGTCCACCGGACCGCCGACGGCGCCGGCCTTGGACGACGGGCCGTCACCTTCCAGCTCTGGCACTGGCACGACGACGGCGAACACTACGACCTGGAGCACTTCCAGCTTCTCCCGGCGGCCGGAGAATGGCGCGTGCGAACCCGCCGGACCACCTACTGGGCACTCGGCCACAACCGGCTCACCGGCCTCGCGGCCGAGGCCGGCTTCGTCGGCATCGGCTGGCGGATGCCTCAGGAGACAGGTTTCTTCCAGCCACTGCTCGTGGCCCGCGCCGGCGGACGACGGCTCCACCGACCGACTTGACGGCCGTGCCGTCGAACGCGGGAGGAGAGGCCCGGCGCCATGGCCGGCACGGGCCGGGCCCGCCTGACGGCGGGGCGGCCCGGCCGGCTCGGGGGTCAGGTGCCGGCCGGTGCCGATGCGGTGAGGACCAGGTGTCTCAGGTCGTCGATCACGGTGTCGGCCTCGCGCAGGTCATGGGCCGGGTGGGTGGTGGTGACCGCGGCCACCGTGCAGCCCGCGGCGCGGGCGGACCGGACGCCCGCCGGTGCGTCCTCCACCACCAGGCAGTCGGCCGGGTCGACGCCGAGCCGTTCGGCCGCCACCAGGTACGGTTCCGGGTCGGGCTTGCCGCGGGTGGTGTCGTGCGCGGACACCAGTGACGGTGGCAGGGGCAGGCCCGAACTGGTCAGGCGGTGGCGGGCGAGCAGCGGGGTGCAGGCGGTCACCACCGCCCACGGGCCCGCGCCCTGCAGCGCCGCGAGCAGTTCCGCCGCGCCGGGGATCGCCGTGCCGGGCCGGGGGTCGGTCTCCTGGACGTGCAGTTGGTGACGGGCCGACTCCCCGATCTCCTCCGGCGACCACGTGGGCCGTACCAGTCCGATCAGGTCGGTGGCCGTACGTCCGTGCAGCAGCCCGTCGAGTTCCGCGGGGTCGACGTCGTAGGCCAGGCACCAGGACCGCCACGCCCGCTCGATGGACTCCCCGGAGTCGACGAGCGTGCCGTCGAGGTCCAGCAGCACCGCCGCGTAGTCGCGGGCCAGCGCCGCCGGTGACAGGAGCCTGGTGCGGCGCGCCCGGGTGCGCTCCGGCGCGCTCACGAGGCGCTGCCGTACTGGGCGCGGAACTCCGCCTCGGCGGCGAGGGAGGAAGGGTGGCCGGTGAGGGCGAGCAGCACCGGCAGGGGCGCGGTGACCGCGTCCGCGCCCTGCCGCAGTACCTCCACCGCCTGCTGCGGGCTCTTGACGGAGGCCGCGACCACCGCCGGGCCCGGTCGGCGCGCGCGGACCGCCACCAGGTCGGCGACCAGGGAGTCGGAGACCTCCGGGTCCCGCAGTCCCCGGTCGTGGTAGGGGATCACCGCGCGGCAGTCCAGCGCGAGGGCCGTGACCATGACGGCGGCCGACTGTGCGGCGGTGAGGGCGACGGGAATGCCGCGCCGTACCAGGGCCGCGGCCAGGGTGGTTCCCTCCGGAGTCGCCATCGCCTTGATCACCACACGGTCCGGCGCGATGTCGTGGGCCTGTACGGCCTCCGCCTCCAGATCCGGTCCGTAGGCGCCGGTGGGCTGGTAGTAGGCCTCCGTGAGCCCCAGTCCGAGCAGGGCCGTGAGCTGTTCCAGGGGTTTGTCGGTGACGGCCCGCATCAGTTTCGGGTTGGTCGTCGCGCCTTGGACGAGGCCGAGTTCCAGCGCGCGGGCGACGTCCGTGACGTCCGCGCTGTCGACCAGCAGGACCCTCATACGGTCACCTTCCTCTGCGTCTCGAATCCCTGGGTCACCCAGATGCCCCGCCACGCGGCGGGCTCCGACGGCAGCCGCAGCTCCAGCAGGGACGGGCCGTCGGCCGCGGCGACCCGCTCCAGTTCCTCCGACAGCCGGGCGACCGCCGCGGACACCGCGGGCTGCGGGCCCCCGACCGGCACCTCCACCGCCGTGGCGGTCAGGCCCAGGGACCGGGCGAGACGACAGTAGTCGAAGTCGTCCACGTTGTGCAGGAACGGCCTGCGGCCCGAGCCGAACCAGTCCGGTCCGGACGCGGCGGCCTGCTTGGTCAGTGACACGGACCGGCCGTTGTTGCACACCAGGTAGGTGATCCGGGCCCGCTGCTGGACGGCCGCGACCAGGCCCTGGAAGGAGTTGGTGAACGCCTGGTCCCCCAGCGTGCACAGCACGTCGGCCGTCGGATCGGCCACGGCCAGGCCCGTCGCCAGCGGGATGCCGCCGCCGACGAAGCCGCCGTGGCCGCCGAAGACGCGCAGGCCCCGCGGGAAGCGGTCGTACCCCTCGGACAGCAGCCCGCCGAACATCTGGCTGTCGTCCACGAGGACCGGCTTGCGCCAGCCGGTCAGCAGGCCGGCGATCGCCGCGGTGATGTCCTGCCGGGCGCGTTCGACGTGGTCCGCGGCCGGCTCCGGGGTGAACCGGGCGGTCTCGGCGACCTCGGGGCCGTACCAGGGAGCGCGCCGCACCCCGCCCCGCTCCAGCAGCTCGGCCATCCGCAGCAGGGTGGCGCCCGGCTCGGCCCGTACCAGGAGGTCGCCGGGGCTGAGGTAGCCGTTCTTCAGGACCTTGGCGGGGTCGGTGTTCAGGGCGATCTTGGGGCAGTCGGGCAGCGGTCCGACGACGCGGGGGTAGATGTTGCGGTCCTCGACCGTCACCAGCAGGTCGCAGCGCTCCAGCAGTTCGTTGTGGGCGTCGCTGTAGGGGTTGAGCCAGCCCGCGAAGCCGGACACCTCCTCGGTGCGCAGCCGCTCGAAGAGCATCGGGCCGCGCCGGTAGCGGACCTGGAGCACCGGCGCCCCGAGCGCGCGCCCGACCTGGTCCAGGCCCGCGCGGACGCCCTCGAAGCGCAGGGCGTAGTCGTCGACGAGGATCACCGGCCGGTCCGCCGCGGCCAGGGCGCCGACCGCGGCCTTGACCTGGTCGGGGTCGGGCAGGGCACGGGCGGGCGCGGTGGGCGGGTCGGCCAGTGCCGATACCGGTATCCAGCGCTGCTCGGCGACGTCCTGGGGAATGCCGAACAGTACGGGCCGGTGCGGCGGCTGCTGCACCCTGCGGCAGGCCTCGCGCAGCCGCGCCACGAAGGCGGTCGCGGCGGCCCGGGCGGCGGCGGGCTCCTCCGGCACGGCCGGGGCCTGCCACCACCAGTCGGTGAACTCGCCGACGGCGGGCAGCAGGTTGTCCTCTCCGTGCGGCGGCAGGAAGGCCGCGGAGCCGGTGCTGGGCAGGCCCACCACGTAGACGGTGCCCAGTTCGTTGCGGCGGGCGTCGGCGACGGCTCCGGCGGCGTTGGTCAGGCCGCGGGCGCCGTGCAGGACGGCGGCGGCCAGTCCGGGACGGAGCATGCCGGCGCCGGCGGCCATGAACGCCGACTCCTTGTCGCCGCGCCCGTTGACCATCTCGATTCCCGTCGTGCGGTCGATCGCGTCGCACACGGCGAGTTCGCTGGTGCCGGGATAGCCGAACACGGTCCGGGTGCCGGCGGCGGCCAGCACCACGGCCACGGCCTCGGCGCCGGTGAGCGGGGGACACGCGTGGGTGAGGGCCTGTAACAGTTCCTCGGTGTGCGCGGGTCCCGTGCCCAGGGCCCCGGACAGCTCGTCGGCGGCGGCCTGGCGGCCCCGGGCCAGCAGGTGGCCCACCAGGCGCGGCAGGTCGTCCCCGGCCCGCCGCGCGATCTGGGCCGCGGTGCGCCGCGGGTCCTGGCGGTCGTAACGGGCCGGGTCGCGAAAGACGTCGTGATCTGTGGCGGACATCGATTCTCCGGTGGTGTGGGCCGCGGGGTGCGGGTGGGGGGTGAGCAGGGACGGATCGCCGTCAGGAGCCGTCCAGGACGCGCTCCAGGAAGGCGTTGCGGAACTTCCCCGACGGGTCGTAGTGGCGGGTCAGGGCGCGGAAGTCGGGCAGCCGCGGGTAGAGGGACCGCACGGCCGGCGGTGGCGTGGTGAAGATCTTGGCCCAGTGCGGGCGGGCGGCGTAGGGGGCCAGCTGCCGTTCGACGACGGACACCGCCTGAAGTACGGGCCGGGTGCGGGCGGTCCAGGTGAAGTGGATGCTCACGCTGTCGCGTCCGTGGCACGGGCTCATCCACAGCCCGTCGCCGGCGATGGTGCGCACCTCGCAGATCAGCAGCTCGGGGCTGATCTGCTCGCGCACCTCGTCCAGGGCGCGCAGCGCGGCGACCGCGTCAGCGCGGTCCACCATGTACTCGGACTGGAGTTCCTCGCCGACGCTGGGAGTCTGGTCGGGCCGGAAGTGCGGCAGCCGCTCGTGCCAGCTTCCGGCCAGCCCGAGCTGTTCGGTGCAGCAGTCCGGGGACAGGCCGGACACCGGGTGCCGGGGGCCGTCGGCCGGCCGCGCGGTGAACCAGGGGGCGGCCGGGACGGCCGGTTCGGGGTCGGTGGCGCGCCGGTTGATCCAGACCTGGGTCAGCCGGGGTCCGCGCCAGTCGGTGAACAGGCACACGCTGTAGGCGCAGGCGACCAGTTCCTCGAAGTGGTCGTCCAGTGCGTCCAGTTCGAGGTCTTCGTAGACGTGCTGGAGCATGTCGTACGCCGGTACGAGGTCCAGGGTCACGGCGGTGACGACGCCCAGGGCGCCGAGGTGGACCACGGCCCCGTCGAAGTGGTCGTCCGCGCCGCGGCGCAGCGTCACCAGGTCTCCGTCGGCGGTGACCAGTTCCATGCCGGAGACCTCGGTCGACAGGCATCCGTTGGCCACGCCCGAGCCGTGGGTGCCGGTGGCGCAGGCGCCGACGACGGAGATGTGCGGCAGCGATCCGAGGTTGCGCAGGGCGAATCCGCCGCTGTGCAGGTGGCGGGTCAGTTCGGCGTAGCGCACACCGGCCGGGACCCTGGCCGTGGCGGTGTCCGGGTCGATCTCCACGGTCTGGGGCAGGGCGTCCAGGGTGACCAGATCGCCCGGGGAGTCCGCCAGGTCGTTGAACGAGTGCGCGGTGCCGAGGGCCCGGATCCGGCGGCTGCGGGCCACCAGGGAGCGCAGCTCGTCCAGCGTGGACGGGGTGTGCACGGTGCCCGCTCCGAACGTGACGTTACCGGCCCAGTTGGTGCGCCGGGACACTCCGTGGGAGAGCGTCATGAGTCCCCCAGCCGTACGATCACGCCTTCGTCCGGGGCGAGCGTCAGCGGGCGCAGGGACGCCTGCCGCCCGGTCTCCCGGTCGGGCCGGGTGGACAGTTCGACCCGGCCCGACGGCGGCAGTCCGCCGGGCGCCACCGCGAGGGGCCGGTCGGTGAAGTTCAGTGCGACCAGCAGGCGTTCGCCGGGCGCGGAGCGCAGGTAGACGAACGCGTCCCCGGGCGCGTCCAGCGACCGGTACGTGCCGCGCCGCAGGGCCTGGGAGCCGCGCCGGTACCACACCAGCCGCCGGTACAGGTGCAGCAGCGACTCCGGTGAGCGCGCCTGCCGGGCCACGTTCACCTCCGCGAGGTCGGGGCCGGGCGGCAGCCAGGGCTCGCCGGTGGTGAAGCCGGTGCCGTCGGCGTCCCAGTGCATCGGCACCCGGGTGCCGTCGCGGCCGTCGACGTCCAGTTCGCGGCCGGCCGGGGGCGGGGCGTCGCGCATCCCGATCTCCTCGCCGTAGTAGACGCAGGGCACTCCGCGCAGCGTGAGCGTCATCATCGCCGCGACCCGGGCCCGCTCCGGGCTGCCGTAGCGGGTCACGGTGCGGGAGATGTCGTGGGTGGCCAGGGCGTAGGTCGGCAGCGCGTCGGGCCGCATGCGGCCGGCGAGCCCGTCGACCGTACGGCGGAACGCCTCGCCATGCCACGGCTGTTCCCAGTACGCCATGTGGAACGCGGTCTGCATGCCGTCCCCGCCGAAGTACTCCACCAGCCGCGCGTCGTCGCTGATCGGCACCTCGCCGAGCGCGAACCGGTCGCCGTACTCGCCGAGGGTGCGGCGCAGGTCGCGCAGGATGTCGTGGACCTCGGGCAGGTCCAGGTTGCGCTGGCGCACCGAGGGGTGGGAGACGTGCCGGCGGGCGTGCGCGACCTCGGGCGGGTTGTCGCGCAGCTCGGGGTCCTTCATCAGCCGGTGTGCCACGTCGATGCGGAAGCCGTCGACGCCGCGGTCCAGCCAGAAGCGCCACACCGCGCGCATCGCGTCCCGCACGCGGGGGTTGCGCCAGTTCAGGTCGGGCTGGCCCGGGGTGAAGCTGTGCAGGTAGTACTGGCCGGTGGCCTGGTCCAGGGTCCAGGCCGGGCCGCACCGCTCGAAGGCGCTGAGCCAGTTGTTGGGCGGTCCGCCGTCCGGTGCGGGGTCGGCCCAGATGTACCAGTCCCGCTTGGCGCTGGCGCGGTCGGAGCGGGACTCGGTGAACCAGGGGTGGGTGACGGCGGTGTGGTTCATCACCAGGTCGACGATCACGCGGATGCCCCGGGCGTGTGCCTGCTCGACCAGTTCGTCGAAGTCGGCCAGTGTGCCGAAGACCGGGTCGACGGCCTGGTGGTCGCTGATGTCGTAGCCGAAGTCCGCCTGGGGCGAGGGGTAGAAGGGGGACAGCCAGACGGCGTCGACGCCCAGCGAGCCGGGTGTGCCGTCGTTGAGGTGGTCGAGGTGTTTGACGATGCCGGGCAGGTCGCCGATGCCGTCGCCGTCGGAGTCGGCGAAGCTGCGGGGGTAGATCTGGTAGAGGACCGCGTCGCGCCACCACTCGTCGTGTGTCATCTCCGCCTCCCGGGCCCTAGACGTCCACGCCGGACATGTCCGGGTAGCGGTCGCCGGCCGCGCTGCCGGGCGGAGCGATCCGGTCGAGCAGCGCGAGTTCGTCCTCGGTCAGTTTCAGCGCGGCGGCGGCGACGTTCTCCTCCAGCCGGGCGCGGTTCTTGGTGCCGGGGATGGGCACGATGTCGTCGCCCCGGGCGAGCACCCACGCCAGTGCGAGCTGGGTGACGCTCACGTTGCGGCCGCGCGCCAGTTCCTCCACGCGTCGCACCAGGCGGGCGTTGTGCGACAGGTTGCCTGGCTGGAACCGGGGCAGCCCGCGGCGGAAGTCGTCCTCGCCGAGGGCGTCGACGGAGCCGAAGCGTCCGGTCAGCAACCCCCTGCCGAGCGGCGCGTAGGCGATGAACCCGATGCCCAACGAGCGCAGCACGGTCAGCAGTTCCCGCTCGGGGTCGCGGCTGACCAGCGAGTACTCGGTCTGCACGGCACACACCGGATGCACCGCGTGGGCCCGGCGCACGGTTTCCGGCGACGCCTCCGACACGGCCAGGTGGCGCACCTTGCCCTCGCGGACGAGTTCCGCCATGGCGCCCCAGGTCTCCTCGATGGGTACGCCGCGGTCGACCCGGTGCTGGCAGTAGATGTCGATGACGTCGGTGCCGAGCCGGCGCAGCGATCCCTCGCACGAGGAACGCACGTACTCCGGGCGGCCGTTGACGCCGATCACCCGGCCGTCGGGGCCCTTGACGTTGCCGAACTTCGTGGCGATCAGGACGCGGTCGCGCCGGTCCCGCACGGCCCGGCCGATGAGTTCCTCGTTGGTGTACGGGCCGTACATGTCGGCGGTGTCGAGCAGGGTCACGCCCAGGTCGATGGCGCGGTGGATCGTGCGTACGGACTCGTCGTCGTCCCAGGCGCCGTAGAACTGGGACATGCCCATGCAGCCCAGTCCGATGTCGGAGGTGGCCGGTCCGTTGTGTCCCAGCGTGCGCATCACGCCTCCCCGGTGAGCACGATGTCCTCGAACAGGCGGGCCCAGTCCAGCAGGTGCCGGTCGGGCAGGAAGCAGGCGTCGACCCGCCGGCGTGCGGCGGTGCCCAGGCGTGCGGCCAGGCCGGGGTCGCCGAGCAGTCGCCGGATCGCCTCGGCGGCGGCGCCGATGTCGGTGGGGTCGGGCAGCAGCAGGCCGTGCTCGCCGTCCGTCACCTGCTCCCGCAGTCCCGCGACGTCGCTGGCGACGAGCGGGCGGGACTTCCACATGGCCTCGGTCGCGGTGAGTCCGAAGCCCTCGGCGAGGCTCTTCTGGACCACCACGCTCGCGTGCTGCTGGATGGCGTTGACCAGCAGCGCGTTCTCCCGCAGGTCGGCCATGGGCAGGCAGACCAGCTGGACCCGGCCGCGCCACCGCGAGGGCAGCGCCTCCCACGCGCGGCGGCAGGAGTCGAAGATCAGCGCGGCCTCCGGGTCGTCGCAGACGCCCGTGACGTCGGCGCCGACCAGCGACAGGTACGCGTCCGGGCGGTCCGCCTCGACGAACGCCCTGAGCACTCCGGTCATGTCCTTCAGCCGGTCCCAGCGGGAGACCTGGACGACCATGGGCACCGAGGCGGGCGGTGGCGGCCCCTGCCGCAGCACCACCGCGGGCCGGCGGACGGTGACCGGCGGCCCCACGGGCGCCGGCACGGTCAGCGGCAGCGTGGCGTCGGCGGCCGTGCCGGTGCCGGGGGCGATGATGCCGGCGGCGGACAGGAGCGAGAGGGTGCCGGCGGCGTCGAGCGGCATGTTCTTGGGGGCGCACGGGTCGATGGACGGCGGAATGACCCGGGGCGAGGGGGCCCAGTCGGTGACGTAGCGGGCGGTGAGGAACACGGTGGCGTCCGCACGTTCCACGAAGGGGCGGACGAATCGCTGTCCTTCGCGGGTGTGCTGGTTCGGGTTGTCGGCGCCGACGTGGCTGCGCCACACCACCGTCGCCCCGCGCTCCTTGGCGGCGGGGATGACCCCGGCGGGCTGTGACTCGTGCACGATCACGATGTCGCCGGGACGCACGTACTCGGTGAGCCGGGCGGCGTTCTCGGCGTTGACCCGCCGGTAGTGGTCCGACTCCGCCGGGCCCAGCGCCCCGTCGTCGCCCCGCGCGCCGTACAGCCGGGTGCACAGGCGTTTGGTGATGTCCCAGAACTCCGTGTCGCCCTCGATCACCAGCCAGCGTGTGTCGATGCCCAGCTCCCGGGACAGCGGGACCAGGGAGTGCAGCAGCTCGGCGACCCCGCCGCCCGCTCCGGTGGAGTTCACGTTCCAGACCGTGCGGCCGTCGAGCAGTTTCCTCGTCCGGTCGGCGGCCGTGCGCAGTTGTTCCGCGCGGTCCCGGCCGAGCGCGTCCAGATAGGGGGCGAGGGTCGTCGGTCCGATCGGCACTTCACGCATGGGGCGCTCCCAATGTCACGGGGGCGGGCCCGGGGACCTGCCCGTTCTCCTCGCCGGTCCGGGAGGCCGGCGGCTGTCCGGTGGGGTGCCGCGGCTCCGGCACGAGGAGTTCCACCAGTGCCGGTCCGGGCCGGGTGATCGCGGCCGCCAGTGTCCGGCGCAGCTCCTCCTCCGTCGCTCCGTCTCCTTCGCCGCGGGTACGGCCGCCCGGTCCGGTCCGCCGGGTGTGTACGCCCAGCGCGGCGGCGGCCTGGACGCAGCCGAGGCCGCCGGGTGCGCCGGTGCGGGTCTCGGCGGCGGCGCACACCAGGAACGTCACCGGGGCCGACTCCCCGACGGCCGCGGCCACATGCCGCAGTCCCCCGGTGAACGCCTCGGGGCTCACGCAGCACAGCACCCGCGCCGACGGCTCGGCCAGCGCCAGGCCGACGGCCCGCGCGACGCCGCCCGCGGTACGCGCTCCGAGCAGCCCCTCCTCGTCGAGCACCAGGACTCCTCCCCCGGCCCGTGCCACGGCACCTGCGACGGCGGCGGCGACGGCGGCCGTCGTTCCGGGAGCGGGTGGAGCGGGGTCGGCGAACCGGGACCCGGTGTCGACGCCCTGTTCCGGTGCCGAGCCGACGGTGTCCGGCGCGGTGGCGGCGGTGTGGGGCGCGCTGATCGTGTGGCCGCGGGCCAGGGTGTCCAGGGCCGTGGCCGGGTCGGTGACCGCGATCGCCTCCCACGGTCCGGTGCGGGCGTGCTCGCGGGCCGTGGTGGGGTCGAGGGTCAGCAGCACCCGGCGGCCCCGCTCCGGTTCCGCGGCGGTGCCCGTGCGTGTGCCGCCGTCCCCGAGAGCGAGGATCAGGTCAGCTTCCCGTACCGCCTCACGGTGGGCGGGGGACGCGGGATCGAGGCGTGCGGGACTGTCCGGTTCCGCCTTGGCCGGACCCCACGGCTGTCCGACGCGCAGGACCGTGGCGCCGGTGCGGTGGGCGAAGGCGTCCAGCGCGGCACCGGCGCCCCGGACCGCCGCCATGCGGTCGTCGGCGAGCACCACCAGCCGGTCCGCCGTCAGCAGCGCGCCCTCCAGTGACCGCAGCGGTCCCGGGACACCCGGCGCCGGTACGGCGGCGAGCGCCGCGCGCAGCGCGGACAGCGGCACCCATGCCGTGCGCAGCGCCTGGGACGGCAGCGTGAGCAGGACGGGGCCGTGCGGAGGGTCCAGCACGTCCCGGACCGTCTCCCGCAGTGCCGCGACGAAGCCGTCCACGGCGACGCCACGTTCCCGGGGTTCCCCGGGCACCGCCGCGCAGGCGTGCCGGGCACCGCCCAGCCTCCCGGCCAGGCGGACGAGTTCGCCGTCCGCGTCGGCCGCTTCCGGCAGTTCGGCCAGGACGAACACCCCGGTGCCGTCCCGGCGCAGGTCCTCCAGCGTGCCGAGCCCGTCCGCCAGGCCGCGGGACGACCGCAGGAGGGCGGCTCCCCGGCCGGGACAGGACAGGCCGGCTCCCGCCGCCCGGAGCAGGCAGTCCCGGCCCTCGTCGGCCGCGACGAACCGGCCGAGCGCGGCGAACGCGTCGCGCAGCGGCGATCCGTCGGTGTCCGCGCCGAAGACGGCCATGACGCCCGCCCGCCGCAGCGCCAGGGCCACCGCCTCGGCGCCGGTGAGCAGCACGTGGTCCGGGTCGGGCAGGACGGTGCCGAGGGTGTGTTCCAGGGCGTCCGGCGAGCACTCCAGGACGTCGGCGACGGCCGAGGCGAACGCCGGCCGGCCCAGGTCCGCGACCAGCCCGGCGGCCAGGCCGTCCGGAGTGCCCGGCGGGCGGGTGAGCAGCGTCCGCACCATGTCCGCCACGAAGGGGCCCGCCGCGCGGGCGGCCCGCACCCGCGCGGCGCCGATCGCGAACGGGGCGAGCGCCGTGGGCCCGGTGTCCGCGGCCGTCACCCGGACCGGCAGGTCCAGCGCGCCCGAGGCGTCGGTCTCGTCGAACGGCGGGTGGCCGTCCTGGGCCAGCGTGAGGCGCAGCACATAGCGGCCGGGCTCGGCGGGCACCCGGGCCCGTACGAGCACCCGGGCGGTGTCGTCCGGCGGCAGCGAGCGCGGCAGTTCGGCCCTGATGGGCTTCCTGCCCGTGGTCACGACCGCGCCGTCGGAGTCGTACCAGCGGTGCACCACGCGCACGGGATGGGGCGGCGCCGGGGTCAGCAGTTCCGTGCCCTCGTTGCGGACCAGGCACTCCAGGGTCAGCAGGGCGCCGGGTTCGGCCCGGGTCTCCCCGGCGGACGGCTCGGCCGGGCGGAGAGTGGCACGGCGGCCGGACTCGGGCAGCGGGTCGCCGATGGCCCACAGCCGCGCGGGGCGCCGGCCGAGCCGTTCGAACAGGCCGCGTTGCCCCTGCTCGTGCGTCCTGGTGCGGTTCGCGCCGAATCCGCGCCGGGCCGCGGCCACCAGGGCCGTCGGCGCCAGGCCGAGGGCGTACACCTCGCGCGCGGGCAGGTCGACCAGTGCGGCCAGGCTCCAGTCGGCCCGGTCGACCGCGGCGACCGCCGCCGTCTCCACCGAGGACGCGGCGTGCCGGTGCGGGCTCAGCCCGACGAAGACGTACCGGTCGGTGACGGCCAGTCCGCGGGGCCAGCCGGGCAGCGCGAGCCGGCGGGTCACCTTCCGGGTGGCGTCGGCGATCTCCAGCAGCTCGCCGGACGCCGAGTCGCAGACGAGCCAGGTGCCGTCGGCGTACCAGGGGTTGTGAGGGGCGCGCAGTCCCTCCAGCAGCGGCTCCCCGGTGTCCAGTGCGACCACCCGGCCGCTGGCGGGCTTGCCGTTCTCGTCCCAGCCCCGGCGCCGCAGGAACGGGCCGAACCCGCACACCGCGACCCGTTCGCCGTAGCGGGCCAGGCTGTTGAGGTGCCAGCTGTCGGTCTCGCCCGGCGCCCGCCAGCGCCACAGGGTGGCGCCGTCGGGTGCCACGCACCGCACCTCGTTCTGCGTGGTGGCCGCGACCAGGACCCGTCCCTCCGAGACGAGGATGTCGTGCGGGGTGGAGACGTCGTCCAGCCGGTGGTAGCGCAGGACGCCGGTCGTGTCGTACACCACCAGTTCGGCCGGGCTGCCCTCGGCGCTCCACAGGCACCGGTAGAGCAGCCCGTCGGCCAGGTCGAGGCCGGTGCTGGACACGCGGTCGATCTCGGTGACGGTGTGGTCCACGGCGAACAGCCCGCCGCCGATGGTGTGGTGGGCGTCGAAGCAGGAGGCCAGCAGTTGCCGGCCGGGCGGCAGCAGACCGGCCAGGGAGGCGGGCCGCACCGTGTTCCGGGGGCCGGTCATGAAGCCTCCGCCCCGGTCGTCGTCGCGGCCGGTTCCAGGACGGTGCCGCGCCAGGCGCCGGCCGCGGGTCCGGTGAAGAAGAGGGTGGCCGCCAGCAGGGCGTCCTCGGAGGCGTCCGTCATGGCGTGGACGGACACGCCGTGGCGCAGGCATTCCGGTGTCAGGTTGGTGAGCTGTGACCGCAGGTCCCCGGCGGTCCGGCCCGGCCCCGCCAGCAGGATCGAGCCGCCCAGTCCCTGGCGGGCCAGCACGGACAGCGCCTCCGGGGCGGTGTGCCCGGAGTCGGTGGCGTCGACGAGCACGTCGAAGCCGCCGTAGGCCAGTACCGCCCGGCGGACCGCATCCCGGGGGTCCGCGCCGGCGGGCGTCAGCGCCACCGCGCGGCGCTCACCGTGGTGGCGGACGATCCGGTCGGCGGCCTCGGTGACCCGGGCCGGGTCGTCGCCCGCGAGCGCCACGTGCGCGTCCTCGGCCGCCAGCAGGGCGGCGAGGGCGGCGGTGCGGTCGTCGTCGACGCCGGTCAGCAGGACGACGCGGCCGGCCAGCGGTCCGTCGGAGGAGCGGAGCTGGGGCTTGAAGCGCATCAGGGGCCAGTACTCGTCGGCCGCTCCCTGGGCCTCGCTCAGCGAGGTGTAGCCGCCCGCCGCGTCGGCCGCGCGCACCACCGTCATGGTCTGCCCGAAGTGGTCCGCGCACAGCCTGGCCTTCGCCGCGTCGCTGCCGCTGGTCACCACGCCGATGCCGGGCAGCACGATCGCCCGGGGGGCGTCGCTGCGCCGGCCGAGCGCCCGGCCGGCCTCGGTGATGTGGTGTTCGTAGTAGCCGTCGTACCACTTGCGGTGGTGTGCGACGCCCTCCAGCACGGCGCGGACGGCTTCGTCCACGGCGTCGGGAGTGAGGGGTTGTGCCGTGTGTCCGGGCGGGAGCAGCGGGCCGAGCACCAGCGGGCGGTATCCCACGGTGACCAGGTGGTCGGGGCAGGCGGGGCCGGCCTGGCTGAGCGCGGGACCGCGTGCCGAGGAGCTGAAGGCCACCGCTTCGGGGGTGCGGTCGGCGTGCAGCACGAGGCCGGGTGTTCCGGCGGACAGCGCGCCGCGCAGCGGCGGGAGGATCGCGGCGAGCAGTTCGGTCGCCGTCTCCCGCGGCGGCGCCTCGACGGCGGTGCCGCCGAGGTCGGGTGTCCGGTGGATCGCCCGGTCCAGGGCGCTGGTGGCGCGGGCGACGGCCTCCAGCGAGTTGAGGTAGCACTCCTCGCTGGTGTCGGCCCAGGTGAACAGGCCGTGGTTGGCCAGGAGGACGAACCGGCAGCCCGGCTGCGCGTCGATGCGGTCGGCGAGTTCGCGGGCGACGCCGATGTCGAACTGCCGGTAGTCGAACCAGATCGCCTCGTCGCCGAACTCCTCCTCGGCGAGCCGGCGTCCGTCGGGAATGGAGGTGAGCGTGATGACGGCGTCGGGGTGGCAGTGGTCGACGTGCCGGGCCCGGATGAAGGCGTGGGTGAGGGTCTCTATGCCGGGACGGGGCTGTTCGCCGCGCAGACCGCAGGCCAGGACGCGGTCGATCATCTCGCTCTCTTCCAGCGGGCCGCAGTCGCGCAGGGCCCGCAGGTCGTCCAGGCGCAGTGCCGGGAAGTCGTCTGCGGTCGTGGTGGCGCCGTCGCAGCCCCAGGCGCTCATCCACAGCACATCGGTCGGCCTGCCGAGGTGGTCGGGTGCAATGCCCTTGGCCGAGAAGTTGCCGCCGCCCTCCTTCGTCAGCGCCGGGTCGGCGCCGACGAGGTGGGCGCGGAACAGCACCTCGTCTCTGCCCGTCAGACCCTGGGCCGCCGCCCGGTCCCACCGGTGTGCCGGATTCGGTAACAGTGACGCAGCAATCCCACTCATGACCTTCGTTCCTCGACTCGCGGGCGGGTGCACGGCGGATCAATGAAAAAAGATGACAACGCTGGAGACGGTCCGTCATGGGTGCCGAAGGTGCGACGGACGCCTCCGTCTTCACCGAAAATCCCGGAAACCGGGACTACGGGTCACGGCACACGACGATTTACCGGGGTGCGTTCTGATCCCCTTGGACGTGTTCTCAGGCTAACCCGGGGTCAAACCCCCGCAACACAAGGTCTTTGACAGGACGACGATTCCGCCAAGCTGACCGGACCACAACCCGGCGATCGATCTTGAAAAGCAGTGCGGTTATTTATCCGTTCAACGAGGAAATCCGCTCTGCCCGTTACCGCGAGATGATCGATCCACGCGGTCCGCGACGGATCCGTGATATGTCCGAAACCACTCTCCCGTGGTTCCTCGCCCGTCTTCCGCGTGCCTAACCTGCGAGAGGCACGTGTCCCCCGCAGGCCGTCGGCCGCCGGCACGAAGCCCCACCCTGCTCAGTTCAGGAGCGGCTGTGAACTCCTTCTCTTTCTGCACCTGTCACCCCGGGGCCACCGTCTGGCTCACGGGCCTGCCCAGTGCCGGCAAGACCACGATCGCCAGAGCCGCGGCCGGGCGCCTGAAGTCCCGCGGCCGGCGGGTGGAGGTGCTGGACGGCGACGAGATCCGCCGCTTCCTCTCGGCGGGCCTCGGCTTCTCCAAGGAGGACCGCGACACCAACGTACGGCGTGTCGGCCTGGTCGCCGAGGTGCTGGCCCGCAACGGCGTGCTCGTCCTGGTTCCGGTGATCGCGCCGTACGCCGAGGGCCGCGAGGCGGTGCGCCGGCGTCACGAGGCGAGCGGCACCGCGTACGTGGAGGTCCACGTGGCCACACCGGTGGAGGTGTGCGCCGAGCGTGATGTGAAAGGGCTCTACGCCCGGCAGGCCGCCGGCGAGCTGACCGGCCTGACCGGCATCGACGACCCCTACGAGCCGCCCGTCGCACCGGACCTGCGCATCCAGGCGCACGGCTGCGGTGTCGACGAGAGCGTCGGCTCGTTGCTGACCCTTCTCGCCGAACGGGAACTCGCATGACCGACGACCGCGGAACACGGCTGCTCACCGGGAAGACGGGCGGGGCCGGACGGAACGTGTACGCGCTGTCCCATCTCCAGGCGCTGGAGTCGGAGGCGGTGCACGTCCTGCGGGAGGTGGCGGGCGAGTTCGAGAACCCGGTGATCCTCTTCTCCGGCGGCAAGGACTCCATCGTGATGCTGCACCTGGCGCTGAAGGCGTTCGCCCCGGCGCCGGTGCCCTTCGCGCTGCTGCACGTGGACACCGGCCACAACTTCCCCGAGGTGCTCGCCCACCGGGACCGGGTGGTGGCCCGGCACCGACTGCTGCTGCACGTGGCCTCCGTGCAGGACTTCATCGACCGCGGCGAGCTGCGGGAACGCCCGGACGGCACCCGCAATCCGCTGCAGACCGTGCCGCTGCTGCACGCCATCGCCGCCCACCGGTTCGACGCGGTGTTCGGCGGCGGACGCCGTGACGAGGAGAAGTCCCGGGCGAAGGAACGGGTGTTCTCCGTGCGGGACGAGTTCGGCGGCTGGGACCCGCGCCGGCAACGGCCGGAGCTGTGGCAGCTGTACAACGGCCGGCACGCCCCCGGCGAGCACGTGCGCGTCTTCCCGCTGTCGAACTGGACCGAACTGGACGTGTGGCAGTACATCGCCCGGGAGGACATCGAGCTGCCGGCCGTCTACTACGCCCACCGGCGCGAGGTGTTCCTCCGCAACGGCATGTGGCTGGCTCCGGGGGCCTGGGGCGGGCCGAAGGACGGCGAGCGGTGCGAGGTGCGCCGGGTGCGCTACCGCACCGTCGGCGACATGTCCTGCACCGGCGCGGTGGACTCCGACGCCGTCACGGCCGAGCAGGTCATCGCGGAGGTCGCGGCCTCCAGGCTGACCGAGCGGGGCGCGACCAGGGCCGACGACAGGCTGTCGGAGGCCGCCATGGAGGACCGCAAACGCGAAGGGTACTTCTGATCACGATGACCACCGCCGCCACCCCCTTTGCCGCCGACGGTCCGGTACCGGGTCCGCTGCCGGCCGCCGCGCTGCTGCGCTTCGCCACCGCCGGGAGCGTCGACGACGGCAAGTCCACCCTGGTCGGCCGGCTGCTGCACGATTCCAAGTCCGTGCTGGCCGACCAGCTCCAGGCCCTGGAGCACGCCTCGCGCACCCAGGGCCCCGAGGGCCCCGACCTGGCCCTGCTGACCGACGGGCTGCGCGCCGAGCGGGAACAGGGCATCACCATCGACGTCGCCTACCGCTATTTCGCCACCGCCCGCCGCCGCTTCATCCTGGCCGACACCCCCGGCCACGTGGAGTACACCCGCAACATGGTCACCGGGACCTCCACCGCCGACCTGGCCGTCATCCTGGTCGACGCCCGCAACGGCGTGGTCGAGCAGACCCGCCGGCACGCGGCGATCGCCGCGCTGCTGCGGGTGCCGCACGTGATGCTGGCGGTGAACAAGATGGACCTGGCCGGCTACGACCGGGCGGTGTTCGCCCGGATCGCCCGGGAGTTCGGCGCGTACGCGGCGTCGCTCGGGGTGCCGGAGGTGACCGCCGTCCCCGTCTCGGCGCTGGCCGGGGACAACGTGGTCGAGCCCAGCACGGCCATGGACTGGTACCGCGGCCCCACCGTGCTGGAGCACCTGGAGACCGTCCCGCTCGGCGACGACCCGGCCGAGGGCGCGGCCCGGTTCCCGGTGCAGTACGTCATCCGCCCGCGCCTGCCCGAGCATCCCGGCTACCGCGGCTACGCCGGCCAGATCGCCGCCGGGACGTTCCGGGTGGGCCAGCCGGTGACGGTGCTGCCGTCGGGCCGTACCTCCCGCGTCGTCGCCATCGATCTGCTGGGACGGCCGGTGAGCGCCGCACGGGCACCGCAGTCGGTCACGCTCCGGCTCGCCGACGACCTCGACGTCTCGCGCGGCGACCTGATCGCACCGGCCGGTGCCGTTCCGGAACTGCGCCGGGAGGTCACCGCCACCGTCTGCCATCTGCACGACAGTCCGCTGCGGACCGGCCGGCGGGTGCTCCTGAAGCACACCACCCGTACCGTGAAGGCGATCGTGGAGGACATCCCCTCGCGGCTGGTCCTGGACGACCTCTCCGCCACGGCGCGGCCCGACCTGCTGGCGGCCAACGACATCGGCCGGGTGCGGCTGCGCACCGCCGAACCCCTGCCGTTGGACGACTACGCCTTCTCCCGCCGCACCGGATCGTTTCTGCTGATCGATCCCGCCGACGGCGCCACCCTGAGCGCGGGCATGGTCGGCGACGCCTTCGCGTAAAGAGAAAACGGCACGGAAACACCGGGAAATCGCCGGCGGGGCGGCGCCCCGCCGGGTCCGGTTCTGCTGCCGCGAAATATCCGGTGTGCTGCCGCGGAAAACGGGAAACCCGCAGAGGATTTCCTCCGCGCGCTCACTCGATTTTCACGCGGGGTTATTCTCCTCCACGGGTGTGCGTGCCGTTCCGCGCGCGGCGGGCACGCCCCTGTTGCGTGCCGCGTAGGCGATGACGCCCGAAGCGACGATCATCACGGCGATGGCATTGAGCGCGACGGGCAGCCCGAGCCCCTGGGCCAGGAATCCGATCGACGGCGGCGCGACCAGAATTCCGCTGTAGCCCAGTGTCGAGGCGAGCGCGACGCCGTCCGGGCCGCCCGCCGCGCCCGCCCGTGCCATGGCCACCGGAAAGATGTTGGCGAGGCCCAGGCCGGTGACGGCGAGTGCGGCGAAGACCAGCCACGGCTGCGTCGACAGCGCGGCCACGACCATGGCCGCCCCCGCCGCCAGCCCGCCGGCCGTGACGACCGCGGTCTGCCCGAGGCGCTCCAGCAGCCGGGTTCCCAGCAGTCGTCCCAGGGCGAGCATCAGGGTCACCGTCGCATAGCCGGCCGCCGCCGCCCCGGGACCGCCGTCGAGGTCGTCACTGATGTGCAGCGGCACCCAGGTGTCGAGCGCGCCCTGGCTGTAGGCGGCGCACAGGCCGAGCACACCGAAGACGAGGACGTCCGGCCGGACCCGCGCGGAGCGCCGGCCGGCGGTGTCCGGCCGGTCCTGCCGGTCCGTCGCCGGCGCCGCGCCGGCCGCTCGGCGTGCCGGGGTGGGGGTCGACAGCAGGACGCGGCCGCCCAGCGCGGTGGCCGCCAGTCCGACCGGCACCAGCAGGAGCAGGTGGCGGGTGGGGGTCAGGGAGGTGGCCAGCAGCCCGCCGAGTCCGGCTCCGGCCAGGCTGCCCAGGCTGTTGGCGGCGTGGAAGCCCGGCATGAGCGGCCGGTCCGTCGCCTGGATGAGTTCCACGGCGACGCTGTTGCCGGCGACGTCGATGCCTCCGTAGGCGGCGCCGAAGACGATGAGCACCAGGCCCAGTGTGGGCGCGGAATGGGTGAGGGGGGACAGGAAGACGGTGGCGGACAGCAGTGCGGCCGTCGCGATGGTCATCCGGCGGCTGCCGAAGCGGCGGCACAGTCTGCCGGTGACCAGCATCGACACCACGGCCGCCGCCGTCATGCAGAACAGGGCGAGGCCGAGGGACGCGGGCGACGCGTGCGTCTGCTCCTTGATCGCCGGGATGCGGATGGCCCAGCCGGCGAAGAGGAAGCCGCCGAGCGCGAAGAACAGGGTGAGCGCGATCCGCAAGCGCAGGAACTGCTGTTCGGGGGTTGGTGCGGTGGGGGGAGAGGGTGCGACCGATGGTTTGTTCATCTGCGACACAAAATCCAACGTAGGCAGCGCCGCGAACCCGGCACAAGAGCGGATTCGGACACTCCGGGCGGGTGAGACATGCGGGGGCCGGCGATGACTTCCGCCGCGCGGGGGCACCAGAGACCCGGAAAGGAGGTGCGGACCGTGACGAACCTCAGCGACTTCCGCATCGACGTCCCGGCACACGTGCTGGCGGACCTGCGCGACCGCCTCCGGCGCACCCGCTGGCCGACGACGACCCCCGAGACGGGCTGGAGCCGGGGCGTACCGGTCGGCTACCTGAGGGATCTGGTGGACTACTGGGCCGACGGCTACGACTGGCGGACGTGGGAGGCGCGGCTCAACGCGTTCCCGCAGTACGTCACGGACATCGACGGTCAGCGCATCCACTTCCTGCACGTCAGGTCGCCGGAGCCGGACGCCCTTCCGCTTCTCCTCACGCACGGCTGGCCGGGCTCGGTGGTGGAGTTCCGGGAGGTCATCGGCCCGCTGACGGACCCGCGCGCCCACGGGGCCGATCCGGCCGACGCCTTCCACGTGGTCGCCCCGTCGCTGCCCGGCTTCGGGTTCTCCGTGCCGCTGGCGGAACCCGGCTGGGACTACGGCCGGACGGCGCGCGCCTGGGCGGAGCTGATGGACCGCCTGGGCTACCGGCGTTACGGCGCCGAGGGCGGGGACGCCGGTTCGGTCATCTCGCCCGAGCTGGGCCGGCACGCGCCCGAACGCGTCGTCGGCGTCCACATCCACGGCGGGCTGGACTTCCCCGACCTTGGCCCCGCCGAACTGGCGGCGCTCGACGGCCACGAGCGGGAGCGGCTCGCCGCCGCCGACGGCATCCGGCGCGAGGGCCGGGGCTACTCGGACCTGCAGAGCACCCGTCCGCAGACGCTGTCCTACGCCCTGAACGACTCGCCGGCCGGGCAACTCGCCTGGATCGTGGAGAAGTTCAAGGAGTGGACCGATCCCGCCCGGAAGCTCCCGGAGGACGCCGTGGACCGCGATCTGCTGCTGACCAACGCCACGCTGTACTGGCTGACGGGCACCGGGGCGTCCTCCGCGCACATCTACTACGAGGAACGGGTCGCCGACCGGCCCGCTCCGCGGTCCCCGGTGCCCACCGGTGTCGCCGTGTTCCCCAGCGACCCGGCCGTGCGGAGCGTGCTGGAGCGCGAGCACCGCATCGTGCACTGGTCGGAGTTCACCCGGGGCGGGCACTTCGCGGCACTGGAGGCGCCCGATCTCCTCGTCGCCGACACCCGGGACTTCTTCCGGCCCCTGCGCCGCTGACCGGAACGGCTCAGGTGTCCGGCCGTGCGGTCAGCTCGGTGTTGATGATCGCCTCCACCAGGGTCTCCCCCACCGGGGTCAACGTGACCGTGCCCGCGGCCTCGTCGGTCTCCACGAGCCCCCGGCGGCGCAGGGAGTCGAAGCCTTCCCGTCGGCCGGGGGCGAAGAGCGAGGAGCCGGGGAAGCGCCGTCGGTGCACGTCCTCCCGCAGCGGGCGCAGCGTGGACAGCGCCATGGTGACGGCCCTCGTCTCCCGGGCCCGCGGGGTGAACCCGGTGGCGGAGTCCAGCGGGATCCGCCCGGCCCGTACCGCGTCGCCGTAGCGCCGCCAGTCGACGTCCGTCATCGCCTCGGAGCGGTGGCAGCTGGAGCTGCCGCCCAGGCCGATGGCGACCTCGGGCCGCTGCCGCTCCTGGTCGGCCATGAGGGACTTCCACTTCTCGGGGCCGGCTCCGGGGCGGGCGAAGTACATCGTCGGATGCTCCGTCCAGCCGGCCTCGCGCAGCCCGGTGGTGAGGATCTCCCGCATCTGGTACTGCTCGCCGAGCGTGGGCCAGCGGTGCCCCCGGGACGCCAGCCGGGCTCGGTACTCCGGCAGTTGCCAGGCGGCGGGCCGCACGCCCGAGACGCCGGTGCGGGTGTCGGCGAAGTCCCGCAGGTGCAGCTTGGTGCACACCACGGCGGTGGGCTCGTGTTCCAGTACGGTCTCCAGATCGCGCCGGACGCTGTCCACGGTCTGGTCGAGCAGGCCGTACATCAGATCCACGCTGACCCGCTCGAAGCCGGTGGCCTTGGCCCGGCGGATGAAGTCCGTGCAGGCGGCGGCGGTGTGTTCGCGGCCGCTCAGGCGCAGCACGTGGTCGTCGAAGGACTGCACCCCGCTGGAGAGCTTGCCGCAGCCGAGTTCGGCGAGCAGTTCCAGCTTCTCCGGTGTGAAGGTGGTGGGGTCGCCCTCGAACCGTACGGTGGTGCCGGGGCCGAAGGCGAAGTTCTCGCGGTAGAAGTCGAGCAGCCGGCGGATCTGGTCGGCGGGCAGCAGCGACGGGGTGCCGCCGAACACGTTGAACTCGCCCACCGGTGCCGTGGCCAGGTGCGGGAGCCTGCGCAGCCAGAGCCGGGCCTCCCGGATGTTCCAGTCCACCCACTGCGCCGCCCGCCGGTCCACGGTCTCCTGGGGGCCTTTGACGATGACGACCGGGTACTGGCAGAACCGGCAGCGGTAGGAGCAGGTGGGGATGTACGCCCAGAGGTGGATCGGCGCGGTGGTGCTCAGCTGGGTGTCGAGGTCGTCCAGGAACCGCTCGGGGTCGTAGCCCTCGATGTCGCCCGGGAAGACGTGGGCGCCGAACGGGTCCTCCCGGACGTAGTCCAGCAGGTGCCGGTTCTCGGGTGCGGCGAGGGCGTGGACGGCGTCCGGGACCGGTGCGGCGGGGTCCACCGCCAGCAGGGAGGCCAGCGCGGGGTCGGTCATCAGAAGACACCTCCGTTGCCGAAGTAGTCGTGGGCCTCGCCGGATTCGCGGTCCTCGCAGTAGTAGGCGACGAACTCCCGGAACCGCTCGCGGGGGACGTCCGCCAGGCACGGCGGCAGGGGCGGCGGGCCGCCGATGTCGTCGCCGACGGCCGCCCGCAGCCGCTCGAAGAGCTGGTCGGCGAACTCGAAGTAGAGGCGGAACGACGGTGTCTTGTAGCGGTGGATGGGGGTGAAGTCCAGGATGCGCATCTCGTGGACGATCTCCTCGACGCGTCGCCGCAGCGCGTCGGCGAGCGGCGCGCCGAAGAAGTCCCGTACCGGGGCGGTGGAGAGCAGGTCCGGGTCGAGCAGGACGGGCAGCAGGAGGTTCTTGGGAGTGAAGTCCTTGATGGAGAACTCCCAGGCGCGGCGCGCCTCGTCCTCGGTGAGGTCCCGGACCCGCGCGGTTCGCCGGCCGTCGGCGGCGGGGCGGATGTCCCGCATGACGATGGTGCCGTGCGAGCCGTAGGCCTTGCCCTCGATCACCTCCTCCAGCGCGTGGTCCACCCGGCGCGGGTTGATCTCCACCCGGGAGGCCGGGACGTACACCCGGCTGCCGCCGAGCGCGGACACCTTGATGCCGAAGTCCCAGTCGTCGGAGAGGTGGTTGACGAAGCGGCCGTTCTCCACCTGGTAGAAGATCTCGATGCCGCCCGCCCGGTCGTGCGCCCGGCGTTCGACGGCGAAGCCCTTGCCGTCGGGGAAGCCGCCGAAGAGGGAGAAGGCCACCTGGCGGCAGCGCAGGGTGCGGGAGATCGCATCCCACAGCCGGGGCCGGTCCGCGAAGTGCTCGGCGCGGTAGAAGTAGTCGCACACGCCGATGTCGGCGCCGCTGTCGTCCATCGCCTTCAGGAGTGTGGCCAGCCACCTGGGGTCCACCCGGCAGTCCGCGTCGGCGGAGACCAGGTAGAACCGCTCGTCCCCGGCGGGCCGGCCGGCGCTGCGGTCGGCGGCGAACCGCATGCCGGTGCGGCGGGCGCACGAGACGCCCTGCTCGGGTTCGCGGACGATGTGCAGCGGCAGGTCCGGATGGCCGGCCGCGAAGCGCTCGGCCAGTGCCACGGTGTCGTCGGTGGAATTGTTGTCGACCACCACGATCTCGTACAGCTCCGGGTCGAGCCGGCCGTCGCCGTCGCGCTGGTCGTACAGCGACTCCAGCACGGCGGTCAGCTGCGCGGCCTCGTTGTACACCGGGAGGACGACGCTCATCCGGGTCCGGGTGCCCATCGGGGTGAGGACGAGGCGGTCGAGCAGGCCGGCCGCGGTCGACCGGCCGAAGGAACGGGCGCCGAGCCGGTGGTTGTACTCCACCGTGGCGGACCGCAGGTCGTCGTCGTTCAACAGCTGAACCACCTCGTTAACGAACGCGGGGGTCGGCAGGTCGTCGTGCAGGACGGGTGCGCGGAAGCCCTTGTCGCCGTACACCGTCGGATACAGCTCGTAGGCGCTGGTGATGTAGGGGACCTTGGCGGCGATGGCCTCGCCGATGGGGTTCCCGTAGCTGTCGTAGTCGTAGGAGGTCAGGAACGACACCAGGTCGGCGTGGGCCAGCAGGTCGCGGACGGAGGGGCCGCCGCCGGCGGGCGTGCCGGCCGCGTCGGGGTCCGGGGCGAGCCAGCCGCCGAAGACGATCCGGTCGGTGACGCCGAGCGCGGCGGCGAGCGCGGTCAGCCGCCGGTACTCGCGGGGGTCCTCCTCGGTGTCGCCGGCCACGAACAGGCGGACGTCCATGGTGCGGGCGAGCCGGGCGACGAGGTGGATGTCGCGGTCGATGCGCTTTTGCGGGATGATCCGGGTGGTGCGCGCGATCAGCCGGGCGTCGTCGGGTATCGCGTGGTCGGCGCGGAAGGTGGCGTTGTGCGGGCCGGCCGTCGCCGCGCGGTGCGGGAACGCGTTCGGCAGGACGTCGATGTCGCGTACGTGCGGAGCCCAGGCGCGGGTGAGGGCCCTGGCCCGCTCGTGCAGTGCGAGATAGCGGACGTGGACGGAGTCGAGCAGCGGCGGGACGTGCGGGTACGGCGGGCTGCCGTACTTGCCGCTGCCCGGCTCGCTCTGCCACATCAGGTCGTGGTCGCGCCACAGCACATAGCGGCCCAGGCGGTGCCGGGCGCCGTAGGCGACGATCGCCTGTTGCAGGGCGCGGGTGACCATGATGTTCTCGGGCAGGGTGCCGTTCTCCACGAGCACCCGGGTGACGCCGAGCGATTCCCACAGGGACAGCACCCGTTCGCACAGCGCGTCCGCGACGCGCGCCACCCGCGGCAGCAGCCGCGACTCGCCCTTTTCCACGACTTCCTGGAGGACCTCGGTCACCAGTGCGGCGTCGTAGCCGGCGACGGTGTCGAGTGCCGGTAATCGCGACAGGCGTATCCAGGGCGGCAGCAGCCGGGCCTCGTCACGGTACGGGACGAAGAACCGTCCCTTGTCCGCCTTGATGTCGTAGCCGAGGTCGAGGTGCACCTCGTAGCCCCGGTCGTGGAAGTGCTGGGCGGTCTTCGCGAATTCGACGACCACTCCGGACAGGGGTGTCGCGTCGAAGGACACGCCCCACAGGACCGTCATGTCTCGCCTCCCTCCCCCGGCAGGGCTGCCGGGCTCGTCGGCCAACCACTCGACGCTAAGGGGGACGCCGCGGGATCGTACAGACCGCGACCATGTCCGTCGTGGGCGGCCGGGGCCGCCGTCGCGGCGCGGTGCCGTCGTCGGCGCGGGGAGGAGCGGGCGGGCGGGCGGTGAGGCTGTCCGGGCCGGTGCCCGTTCACGGTGCCGGGCGTTCGATGCGCAGGACGTGTTGGTCGTGGCGGAAGGTGTACGTACCGTCGTCGTCGCCGAAGTGCCGGCGTACGTACGCCTCGACCGCCTCGCGGGGCGCGGAGGGGGCGCCGGGGACGCCCAGGAGGAAGCCGGCCACCGCGAGGGTCTCCTCCAGGTCGCGACCGCGGTACCGGGCGGGTACGACGTCCAGCTCGGTGCGGCCGGCCAGGCCGGGCGGGAAGGCGGCCAGTTCGCCGACGAGTTCGCGTACGTCGTAGTGGTGGCCGGTGAAGTGACGCACCATGCGCATGCACGCGTTGTCCGGGTTCTGCAGCAGCACCAGCAGGACCCCGCCCGGCGCCACCCACTCCAGGACGCGTGCCGTCGTCGCCGCCCACTCGGCACGCGGGATGTAGTACAGCACGTGGGACAGCAGGGCCAGATCGGCCCGCGCGTCCACCCGGGCCGCGCCGACCGGTTCGGCCACCACCTCCGCCCGCGGGCACGCCCGCGCCAGTGCCCGCCGCATCGGCTCGCTCGGCTCGACGCACACCGTGCGCTCGAAGAACGGGGCGAGATACCGCGTCGTCGTGCCCTGGCCGGCGCCGATGTCCAGGAACACCCGCCGCGCGGGCAGCCGGTCCACCACCCGGCGGAGGTAGGCCTGGGTGACGGTCTTCTCGTCCGACCCGGCGAGGAACGACTCGAAGGCTTCTCGGTAGGCGTCGTCGTCCGTACCCGTGATGCTGTCTCGCGCGGCCTTCCGCGGCTCCACCACCCACGCTCCCTTCCCGCGACGCGGCATGCCCTGCCCGGCACACCACCGGTGCCCTCCGGCGAGGCCACACTGGCACGCCTCGGGTCCGTCCGGCGGGAAACACGCCTTCGGGCGACCGGGGGAGACGGGGCGCACCGGAGCGGGCCGGGACGGCGCGGCGCACGCCCGCCGTGGCGGGCCCCTTCGGTGCGGCGCGTCGAGCACGTCCTGGGCGCCGGTGACGCTGGGCGGGCCGGGCAAGGCTTCCGGCTCCCTGCTTCCCGGCGAGGGGCCGGGTCAGCGCGAGGCGCGCTGTGCCGCCACGATCCGGCGGACCGACTCCGACGGCTCGGCCCCTCGCTGGGCCCGCGACGCGTAGTCCGGGAACTGCCCGGCGACGGCGCAGCGCCACCGCAGCCTCGCCGGAGCGATGTTGATCTCGCCGCGGTTCTCCGTGACGGACCGGACGACGGCCGCGGCGACTTCGGCGGGCGAGACGGTCCGCACACCGCTCGGCACCTCGGCGCCGGTGTCGGCGAACATCCCCGCCTCTCCCACGAACCCGGGCTGCACCAGCGACACGCCGACCCCGGCCACGGCCAGATCCTGCCGCAGGCTGTGCGCGAAACCGCGCAGCCCGAACTTCGTGGCGGTGTACAGCGAGGAGTACGGCGTCGCGGCCTTGCCCGACATCGATCCGACGAAGGCGAGGTGTCCGCGCCCGGCCGCGGCCATCCGCGGCGCGAGGTGGCGGGCCAGCAGAATCGGCGCGTACAGGTTCACCGCCAGGGCCCGCTCGATCTGCCCGGTGGTGTATTCCAGCAGGTCCCCGCTGGCCGGCAGGGCGGCGTTGGCCACCAGCACCTCGGTGTCCGCCGCCTCCTCGGCGAGCCGGAGGACCTGGTCCCGGTCGGCGAGATCCGCGACCAGCGCCCGGGCGCCCGTCTCGTCCGCGAGCGCCTTGACCGCCCGCTCCCGGCGGCCGGTCACCACCAGCCTGGCCCCCTCGCCGGCGAGCCGGTGAGCGAGGGCGCGCCCGATCCCGCCGGTCGCCCCGGTGAGCAGCACGGTCGCTCCGCTGATCCGCATGCACAGCCTCCACGTCCCGGGGGCCCGACGGCCCCGAACCGGTGCCCGCCGCACGGCGGGCGCTCTGCACGATACGAATCTTGGCAACATCTTGTCTACAGCAGGCACATTTGTGCCAGACTTCGGGAGCCGACGCCACACACCCGAGATGAAGGACGGTTGAGATGACCCTGGCCTCCCCCGCGCCCCGGATGGAGCACCGCGTGATCGGCAGAACCGGCCGGCATCTGTCCGTCGTCGGGCTGGGCACCTGGCAACTGGGTGCCGACTGGGGCGACGTGAGCGAACAGGAGGCGCTGGCCGTACTGCACTCCGCCCACGAGGCCGGCATCACCTTCTTCGACACCGCCGACGTCTACGGCGACGGCCGCAGTGAACGCCTCATCGGCCGCTTCCTGCGCGAGCTGGGCCCGAGGCGGGCGGAAGCGGTCCTCGTGGCGACGAAGACGGGCCGCCGCGCCCCTCAGGTCCCCGAGGAGTTCACGCTCGACAACTTCCGCGCCTGGACCGACCGTTCACGCGCCAACCTCGGTGTCGACACCCTGGACCTGGTACAACTGCACTGCCCTCCCACCCCCGTGTTCTCCAGCGACGCGGTGTACGACGCCCTGGACACGCTGGTGGAGGAGAAGCGCGTCACGGCCTACGGCGTCAGCGTCGAGACGTGCGAGCAGGCGCTGACCGCCATCGCCCGTCCGAACGTGGCCTGCGTGCAGATCATCCTGAACGTCTTCCGCCGCAAGCCGCTGGAGCGCGTGCTGCCCGCGGCGGCGCGGGCCGGCGTCGGCATCATCGCCCGTGTCCCCCTCGCCTCCGGACTGCTCTCCGGCCGCTACCGCCGCGACACGGTGTTCCCCGCAGACGACCACCGCACGTACAACCGCCACGGCCGGTCCTTCGACGTCGGCGAGACCTTCTCCGGCGTCGACTACGACACCGGTGTCGCGGCCGCGGCCGAATTCGCCGGACTCGCGCCCGAGGGTGCCACGCCGGCGCAGACGGCGCTGCGCTGGATCATCCAGCAGCCCGCCGTCACCACCGTCATCCCCGGCGCCCGCACCCCCGCCCAGGCCCGCGCCAACGCCGCCGCCGCACACCTTCCCGCCCTGCCCGGCACCACGCTCCACGCGCTCGAAGAGCTGTACGACCGGCGCCTGCGCACCCACATCCACCACCGATGGTGACGCGGGCGCACACCCCTGCGCCCCGGCTCCCCGCGGCGGACGCGGTGCCGCCCGTGCCGCTCGGGAGCCGGTGCCGCGTTCCGGGCGGCCGCACCGCGACGTGACGGATGCGGGCCCGGCCGGCAGCCGACGGAGAACGTGACGTCGGCACGGGCGGGCCGGGCACCGAGGGAGACGTCGGCCCGGTATGCCGAACATGGTTCGGGAAACCGGTCAGACCGTAAGGCGTTCCCGGAGGCGCGTCAATGGCCGTGCCGGCCCGAACGCGCGCCACGGACGCCTCGCCGCCTCCTTTCGTCCGGCGGCCGGCCCCGCGTCGCCCTTCGGCCGCGACCGCCGTGAAGGGACGCGCGATTGGGGACGTCCGCCGCATTGACGGCCCATCAGCCACGCAACTATGGTCTCGTCGACTCCGCGAACGGCGTTCGATATCACGAACAGCGAGGTCAGTGAACGGCTCGGCAGGGCGGCGTCCGAGGCGCCGCTCACGAGGTACTCCCCGCACGCCGCCGGCAGGCGGTACGCGCGTCGCTCGACACCTACCAGGCCGGCGGACCCGCGCCTTTCCACCGGCACGGGCCCTCACCGAAAGGGTGCACCCATGTCCCCCTCCGTCAGCAGACGACGTCTCCTCCAGCTCGCCGGAGTCACCGCGGCGATGTCCGCCGCGGGGCCCGTCCTCGGCGGCTCCGCCGCCCAGGCCGCCGTCCCCCCGGCCCGGACCGACATCGGAGCCCAGGTCTTCCCGTTCGCGCTCGGCGAGGTCAAACTGACCGCGAGCAGATGGCTGGACAACCAGAGCCGGACCCAGAGCTATCTGCGGTTCGTCGACGTCGACCGGCTGCTGTACAACTTCCGCGCCAACCACCGTCTGTCCACCGGCGGTGCGGCCGCCACCGGAGGCTGGGAGGCGCCCGACTTCCCCTTCCGCAGCCATGTCCAGGGCCACTTCCTCACCGCCTGGGCGCAGGCGTACGCGGTGAGCGGGGACACCGTCTGCCGGGACAAGGCCCTGTACATGGTCGCCGAGCTGGCCAAGTGCCAGGCGAACAACGGTGCCGCCGGGTTCGGCGAGGGCTACCTCTGCGGCTATCCCGAGTCCGACTTCACCGCCCTGGAGGCGCGCACACTGTCCAACGGGAACGTGCCGTACTACACCATCCACAAGACCCTGACCGGTCTGCTGGACGTGTGGCGGCTCATCGGCAGCACGCAGGCCCGCGATGTGCTGCTGGCCCTGGCCGGCTGGGTCGACCGGCGCACCGGCCGGCTGAGCACCGCGCAGATGCAGGCCATGCTGGGCACGGAGTTCGGCGGTATGAACGCCGTCCTGACCGACCTGTACCAGCAGACCGGCGACACCCGATGGCTCACCGCGGCCCAGCGGTTCGACCACGCCGCGGTGTTCGACCCGCTGGCGGCCGGCCAGGACCGGCTGTCCGGACTGCACGCCAACACCCAGGTGCCCAAGTGGATCGGGGCCGCCCGCGCGTACAAGGCCACGGGCACCACGCGTTACCGGGACATCGCCGCCAACGCCTGGAACTTCTGCGTCCACGCGCACACCTACGCCATCGGCGGCAACAGCCAGGCGGAGCACTTCCGCGCGCCGGACGCCATCGCCGCCTATCTGCGGCAGGACACGTGCGAGAGCTGCAACACCGTGAACATGCTGACGCTCACGCGGGAGTTGTACGCGCTGACGCCGGACCGGGCCGAATTGTTCGACTTCTACGAGCAGGCGTGGCTGAACCAGATGATCGGCCAGCAGAATCCGGCCGACCCGCACGGCCATGTCACCTATTTCACCCCGCTCAACCCCGGAGGCCGCCGAGGCGTCGGGCCGGCCTGGGGCGGCGGCACCTGGAGCACCGACTACACCACCTTCTGGTGCTGCCAGGGCACGGGCCTGGAGATGCACACCCGGCTGATGGACTCCGTCTACTTCCACGCGGGCACCACGCTGACGGTGAACCTGTTCGTGCCCTCGGTGCTCACCTGGACCCAGCGCGGCATCACCGTCACCCAGACCACGTCGTACCCGGCGAGCGACACCACGACCCTGCGCGTCACCGGAGACGCCGGCGGCACCTGGACGATGCGCATCCGCGTCCCCGGCTGGACCAGCGGGGCCACCGTCAGCGTCAACGGCGTCGCGCAGAACATCGCCACGACCCCCGGCAGCTACGCCGTCCTGACTCGTGCCTGGGCGTCCGGCGACACCGTCACCGTGCGCCTGCCCATGCGCACCGTGCTGCGGCCGGCCAACGACAACCCCGCCGTCGCCACCCTCACCTACGGCCCGGTCGTCCTGTCCGGCGACTACGGCGACACCGCGCTCGCTTCGCTGCCCGCCCTGGACGCCTCCTCGGTCCGGCGGACCAGCTCCACCGCGCTCGCCTTCACCGCCACCGCGAACGGCAGAACCGTCGGCCTGGGCCCGTTCTACGACGCGCACGGCCACAACTACACCGTCTACTGGAACACCGGCGGCGCGGCCACCGTCCGCCTCGCCAACGCGGCCAGCGGTCTGGTGCTGGGCATCCAGGACATGTCCACCGCCGACGGCGGCCGGGCCCTGCTGTGGTCCGACTCCGGCACCGCCGACCACGACTGGGAGCTGCTTGCCGACGGCGACGCCTTCCGCATCCGCAACGTCCACAGCGGCAAGGTGCTCGGCGTGCTGGACATGTCCACGGCCGACGGCGCCACCGTACTGCAGTGGTCGGACAACGGCACCGCCGACCACCGGTGGACCCTGCTCGACCAGGGCGACGGCACCTGCAAGATCCGCAACGTGCACAGCGGGAAACTGCTCGCCGTCCAGAACGGCTCCACCGCGATCGGGGCCTTCGCGGTCCAGGCCCCGGACGACGGCACGGCCGACAACCGGTGGCGCGTCGTACGGTGACGGCCCGCGCGCCACCCGCCACATGGCGAATGGTGCCGCACGGCACCGCCATCCGGACGGTCCCTCGTGCACCCGATGATGCCCCTTCGTACCTTCCCTCCGGGGTTGCGGCTCTGTAGGGGTAGAGGGCGATCAAGATCAGAGAGGGGCCGTCCCGACATGCACGCCAAGGAACAGCCGGAGAAGAACGCCGGTCAGCGGCGCCTGCCGCACCCGACACGACAGGAACCGGCGGTGACGCGGCCGGCCGCCGGCATGTCCCCTCAGGCGGCCGGAACCCTGCAACGCGCCGTCGGCAACGCGGCGGTGACGCGGATGATCGAGGAGCAGCGCGACACCCACCAGGGTCACGACCACGTCCCGGCCGTCCAGCGGTCCACCGTGCACGACGTGCTGCGCTCGTCCGGCCGGCCGCTGGACGACTCCGTCCGCACCGACATGGAGGCGCGGCTCGGCGCGGACTTCTCCGACGTCCGCGTCCACACGGGCAGCGCGGCCCGCGCGTCCGCCGCCGAGGTGGGCGCGCGCGCCTACACCAGCGGCAACCATGTCGTCATCGGCGACGGCGGCGCGGACCGGCACACCCTCGCCCACGAACTCACCCACGTCATCCAGCAGCGGCAGGGCCCGGTCTCCGCCACCGACAACGGCGCCGGGCTGCGCGTCTCCGACCCCTCGGACCGCTTCGAGCGCGAGGCCGAGGCCAACGCCACGCGCGTCCTCGCCGCGCCGGCCCCGCGGCAGAGCGAGCCCGTACAGCGCGCGACCGCCGGCACGGGCCGGGACGTGGGCGCGACCGTCCAGCGGGCCAAGGCGGCCGGAGGCGCCCACGCGCAGGGCGAGCACATCTTCAACGCCCTCGACGCGCTGGCCAAGGAAGCCGGTACGACCCTGAGCCGCCGGGTCACGGACCGCATCGGCCTGCTCGACGGTCAGGGACAGCTCTCCCACGAGCAGAACGTGCGCAGGGCGACCACGACCTGGAACTACCAGGTCCACAAGCAGAGCCTGAACGACGCGGCGACGCTGGCGGCGGAACTGCGCGACAACGAGCGCTTCCGGTCCGCGTCGCGCGGAGAGCCGCTGGACGCGCAGGGCAACGACCCCAACTCCATCCGCTACGGCGCCTTCGTCACGCAGGTGAGGGAGGCGCTGCGCCACTGCGGCACGCCGAACTGGAACAACGGAGCGGCCCTGGTGGCCCTCCGGGAGAACCTCATCACGACCATCACCGACCAGGTGGCCCGGGACGTGAAGCGGAACACCGATCTGGGCAACGCCCGCGACCGGACGGACTTCGACGCCTGGTACACGAGCACCGAGGACCAGATGAAGGCCCTGTTCAACGAACTCATCGGCGCCGCGCGGGCCGTTCACGAAGCGCTGTTCACGACGGTCCACGCCGCGTACGGCTACCCGGAGGGCGAAACCGTGCCCGAGGGGGACTACTACGCGTGAGCGGGCCGGTCACCGTGATCGCGAACGGGGGTGGCGCAGGAGGGGGATCGATGCCGCGCCGGCCGCCGCCGCGAGGGCCGTGGAGCCGATGGTGATCCAGGCGAAGCCCGGGCGGGAGGCGTGCGTTGTGTCACCGGAGAAGGTGGCGAACAGCGAGCCGAACAGGGACACTCCGATCGCCTCGCTGCCGAGGCGGACGGTGTTGATCCAGCCGGCCGCCATGCCCGCCTCGTTCTCCGGGAGCCGGGCCAGCGCCTCGCCGTCGACCAGGCCGGCCTGGAGCCCGAAGCCGATGCCGACGACCGCCATGGGAAGCGCCATCCAGGCCATGCCCCGCGGAGCGGCCGCGCCCGTCGCCAGCAGGCCCGCGACGAGCAGGACGATGCTCGCGACCAGGATCCTGTCCACGGCCGTGCCTCCCGCCACCAGGCGGCCGGCGACCAGCGGGGTGGCGAGGACGGGCAGGGTCAGGAACATCAGGAACGCGCCGCTGGCGCCCGCCGAGGAGCCGTAGGCGCCCTGGAAGAACACCGGCAGGTAGGCGACCGCGTTGGTGAAGGTGAACGAGGAGACCGCGACGACGAGGGTCAGCGCGGAGAAGCGGCGGTCGCGCAGGGTGCGCAGGCTCAGCAAGGGGTCCGGCGCGGTGGATTCGCGGCGGACGAAGAGGCCGTAGCAGGCGAGGCCGGCGGCCGTGCACAGGAGGAACGGCGAGGAGGTCCAGCCGGTCGCCGAACCGAGTGCCAGACCGCCGAGCAGCAGCGTCGTCGCCGCGCAGAAGAGCACCGCGCCGGCGACGTCGACACGGGCCGCGCGGCGGCGTTCGTGCGCCGTGGCCCGGCGGATCAGCGGCATGCCGGCGCAGGCGACGGCCAGGCAGCACAACTGCGTCGCGTAGACCAGGCGCCAGCCGACGAGCTGGGTGAGCACACCGCACAGCGTCGGGCCGAAGGCCAGGGAGAGGCCCGCGACCGAGCCCAGCACGGCGAAGGCACGGGTGCGGCGTTCACCGGTGTACACCGACGACAGCATCGCCGACCCCACCGAGAACACGGCTCCCGCGCCCGCGCCCGCCAGCAGCCGGGCGGAGTCCAGCATCCAGTAGTCGGTCGCGGCCAGGCCGGCGGCCGACCCCGCGCCGAACGTCACCAGCCCGGCCAGGAGCGACCGCCAGCGGCCGAGGACGTCCGCGACGGAGCCCCACACCAGCGTGGAGCAGGCGAAGGTCAGCGTGAACCCGTTGAGCGCCCACTGCTCCCCCAGGGAGGAGGACCCGAGGTCGCGGGCGATGTCGCCCAGCGACACGGCCGTGCCGGACACCGACAGCGGGACCGTGAACACCGCGAGGACGATGACCGGCAGCACCGCACCGGTCCCGGTCCGCGCACCGCCCCGCAGGATGTCGTCCGAGGTCACCGGGCTCCCCTACGCGCGCGAGCCGGCGGAGGGGACGAGTTCCGGGCGCTCGCCGGCCCGCCGGCACTCGTCGAGGAAGTCCACGATGTGCCCGAACACGTCCAGCGCGGCGCCCCGGCCGATGAACGTGTCCAGGTGGCCGTAGCCCGGCACCTCCACGTACCGGACGTCGAGCCGCGGATGCCGGCGGCCGAGGATCTCGTGGCACAGCTTGTTGGAGTCGTACCAGAAGCGGTTCTCGTCCCCGGACAGCAGCATCAGCGGGGCGTCGATGCGGTCGGCGTTGTCCAGCGCGTTCTTCGGCAGCACGTCGTAGCGGCCGTCGGCGTCGTTGAACCGCATGACGGTGTGGGCCAGTTCGATGCCGCGCAGGTGCGGCAGGATCCACATGGGCACGGTGCCGTACAGGTCGGCGAGGCGGTCGTGGGTGCGCCGGTCGAGGTTGTCGTGCACGAACAGCGAACCGCCCACGCCCCACGAATCGTTGTGCAGGATCTGGCAGTTGGGGTCCTTGCACTCGGCGCCGAGGGACACCTCCGCGAACAGCAGGGAGTACTTCGACCACAGTCCCACCTTCTTGATGTCGGTGGGGATGTGCGCGAACCGGGACCGCAGCAGCTCTCCGCCGAAGTGCAGACGGGCCCGGGTCTTCCAGGACATCTTCGGCGTGAGGAACACTCCTTGCGCGACCACGCCGGCCAGTTCCGGCACCAGCCCGGCCGTCATGCTCAGCGACAGGCACAGGGCGCCGATGCAGTGCGCGACGACCAGCAGCGGACGGCCGTCGGTGTGCTGCCGCACCAGGGAGACGGCCTCGGGGATGTCGTAGAGGGCGACGTCGTCGAAGGTGTAGCGCACCCGGCCCTCGTTGTACGGCAGCCGGCAGCTGCCCCGCCAGTCGAGCAGCCACGGCTCGTAGCCCGCGTCCAGCAGGACGTCGACCAGGTTGCGGGTCTCGGGCAGGACGAACATGTCGGAGGAGGCCGTCAGTCCGTGCAGGACCAGGACGGGCGGCCGGTCGGCGCCGTCACCGGCCGTGACCCGGGTCAGTCCGAGCCGGGTGCCGTCGGACGCGGTGAACGGGATGTCCTCGACCCGGGCGCCGAGAGCGTGGTGGAGGGGCCTCAGCGTCATCGGATCTCCTCTTTCTGGATCATCAGCTTCCTGAACTTGCGCCGCAGCTTGTCCTTGTCCCGGTCGATCGCGTCCCGCCGCAGGTCCAGCAGTTCGGCGGCGGCCCGCATCGACGGCTCCGCCAGCCCCATGCCGACCTGGACGAAGAACCACGACAGCCAGCTGAGCTTGGCCAGCCGCTGCTCCTGCGACGACAGGCGCGGGTCGACCCGGATGCCGTCGATCTGGTCCGGCACATAGCTGCGGCCCGGGACCCGGACCACACCGGCGAGGCTCGCCGGCTCGCCCTCGCGGCCCACGGTGATCTCCAGCGTGCGGGTCTGCGCCCAGAAGTCGCGCCGGGCCCGGGCCGTCTTCCAGCCCTCCAGCCACCACCGGCCGCCGTCCCGGTCCTCCAGGGTCAGGCGGTAGCGCAGCAGCGGGTGGTCGTTGCCGTGGCGGTGCGGTACGCCCTCGTCGGGGCGGACCCAGATCTCGCCGTCCAGCACGGTCAGCGGCTCGGCGTGCAGCCGCTCGCAGAAGACCTGGCCGCGGACGTCGACCCTGCGGTGCCGGACGACCTGGTACATGCTCGCGATGGACAGCGTGAACGCCATCCGGCAGGTGGTGTCGGCGGCCTGGCCGACCGGGCCGACCTGGCCCTTCATCCGTTCCCGGAACGACAGGTACGGCGGGTCCTCGCGGCTGGGCAGCCGGGCCACGCCGTCGCGTGCCATCCGCTCGAACGCCTTCAACTGTGCCTCGGAGCCGTAGCGTTCGGGCAGGGGCAGCCGGTTGCGGGCCAGGAACTCCTCGGTGCGTTCGGCGTCGGCCGCCGGGCCGAACATCAGCGCCTCGAAGAGTTTGACGGCGGTCGGGCTGCTCAGGATGCGGGCCAGAAAGTCGAGTTCGGGCACCGGGTCGGTCTCCTGGCGGCGCAGCAGTTCCTCGCGCCACTGCTGCCAGCCCGTGGTGCGGACGTTCATCCCGGCCAGCTTCATGTCCTTGACCAGTTCCGGCAGGGTCTCCGCGCGGCCGGTCAGGTGGTAGTTGCGGCCCCAGGCCCGCGGGTCGCAGACGACGGCGGCGGCGACCTTGCTGACCCAGTCCACCGGCGCCAGGTTCAGGAACCGGAACGCCGGTACGGTGCGGAAGCGGGAGATCGCCCCGATCAGGCCCGTACTCAGGTCGCTCGGGTTGTACACGCCGGTACGGCTGTGTCCGCCGATCGCGCCCGGCCGCAGGAAGGTCACGGTCAGCCCGTGTTCGCGGGCCCGGCGCAGCGCGGCCTCGGCGGCCCACTTGGACTTGTCGTAGCCCGCGAACAGCCGGTCGAGGTGGGCGATCGGGTCGTCCTCGGCCATCGTGGCGATGCCGACCTCGTTGAAGACGGCGACCGACGAGATGTGGTGCAGCGGCTTGGGCCGGCCGGTCATCGCCAGCTCCGCGAGGTGCAGCGGGCCCAGTACGTTGGTCTGCCGCAGGGAGGGATAGCCGCGCAGGAAGTCCACGGCGGCGGCCACGTTGACGATGGAGTCGGTCTCGTGGGCGAGGCTGTCCCAGTGCTCCTGTGCCAGGCCGAGCCGCGGCTGCCGGATGTCCCCGGCGAGTACGGTGACCCGCCGCCGTACCTCGAACGTCCACGGCTGCTCGTAGCCCGCCAGGGCCTGGCCGAGGCGTTTAGCGGCGGCGGTGTCGTCGGCCGCGCGCACCAGGCACACCACCTCCGCGTCGCTCTGGCGCAGCAGGTCCAGCAGCAGATGGCTGCCGAGGAATCCGGTGGCGCCGGTGAGCAGGATCCGGCGCGGCCGGACCCGCTCGGCCTGCCGGCTGAAGGGCAGGCGGTCGGCCAGCGCGAGGTCGGCGAGGATGGTCCGCACGTCCTCGTCCGGCGCGGTGTCGGCGTCGGCCGGGGTCGTGGAGGCCGCGGGAAGGGGTGCGGCGGCCGTCGCGGTGGTGCCGGTGGCGCGCTGGGCCAGGCGCCGGGGGCGGGCGTCCGCGAAGACGTCGTCCAGGCTCATGCTCAGGTCGAGTTCGCGGGCCATGAGCGCGACGAGTTCCACCGCGTCCACGGAGGACAGACCGGCGTCGAACAGGTCCGTGTCGAGGTCGGCCACGCCGTCCGGCAGGAAGCGGCCGGCGAGGCCGGCGATGGCCGTGGCGAGCGGCCCGGCGGCGGTGGGCGGCGCCCCGGCCGGCGCCGGCTGTGGCACCGCCGGACCGGGCGGCGTCTGCGACACCGGGCCGGGGGGTGCCTGGGGCGTGGCGGGGGCCGGGCCGGTCGCCGACTTGCGGAAGCGGGCCAGCAGGTCGGCCGCCTGGCCGCGGCCGGGGCCGCGCCGTTCGATCACCTCCTCGTCGGGCCGACGGCTGACACTGCGGTCGCGGCTCGTGCCGCCGCCCGCCTCAGGCATTGCTGACCTCCGCTGCGATGTCCGATCCGAGGTCCCAGGAACGGAACTCCCGGAGTTGCTCCGGCGCCAGGGCCGTCTCCAGCCGGGGTGCGTCGACCTCGCCGCCGCCCAGGCGGGAGACGAGCCGACGTGCCGGAATGTTGCGTGGCGTGTTCTCGGCCACGAGCCGTACCGCCGTGCACCCGAGGGCGTCCGCGCGGTCGGCGAGCCAGGCCAGCAGCCGGTCCTCGACACCCCGGCCGAGGACCCGGCAGCTCATCATCCAGGCGACGACCTCCAGTACGCCGTCGTCGGGCCGGACGGCGAGGACGCCGATCTGTCCGTACGCGCCGAACCGGTCGCGTGCGGTCGCCGTCCAGACCTCGCCCTCCTGACGCAGCCGTTCGAGCCGGGCGGCGTCCAACGGCAGGGGCCGGAGGTTGAACTGGTTGGTGCGCCTGCTGAGCTGGATGGTGCGTTCGGCCGTGTCGGTGCCGACCGGCTCGATGTCCAGTTCCAGTTTGAGGTTGGCCAGGAAATCCGCGAAGCCCATCTGGGCGCGGGCCGCGTCGCGCACCCGCTCCTGCTGGTAGAACTCGGCGCGGGAGGCGTCCTCCGTGGTGGCCGCGCGCGGCACCATGGGCCACAACCGGGTCACGAAGTCGGCGAGTTCGGCGGCGGGCGGGCAGGTCAGGCTGAGCACCTCGGGCAGTTGGGCGCGCACGCCGGCGATCTCCACCGGGTTGTCGTCCAGGAAGAGGAAGCTGTCCAGGCCGAGGTTCAGGTCCTCGGCGATCCGTGCGATCCTGGTCCACTTCGGTTCCCAGGCCGCGGAGATGGCCGCGAAGTGCTCCCGGCGCAGCGGGCTGTCGGGCCGGTCGAGGACGCTGTGCACGGTCTCCTCGTCGTTGTTGGAGACCAGGGCGAGCAGCACACCGGCCGCCCGCCACTGCAGCAGCCGGCGGGCGAGCAGCGCGCGGGGGCCGGTCAGGTCGACGTTCTCCGGCCCGGTCTCGCCGGCGATGCCGCTCCACAGCGTCTCGTCGCCGTCGACCACGATGACCTTCGGCGCGCGGCGGCGGATCTTCCAGATCACATCGGCGAGGCGCAGCGCGACCACCGCCTGGAACTCCTCCTGGAACGGCAGATGGGCCATGTCGTCGGTGTGCTGGTCGAAGATGCCGTCGAAGGTGCCGGGTGCGGTCTCGCCGGGGCCGGTCCCGCCGTCGACGGTCAGGTCGGCGGCCCAGGAGTCGGCGGACAGGACGGCGATGCCCGGCTGGTCGGCCAGCCGCTCCGTCACCTGCCGTTCCCAGGCACGCAGCCGCTCGTCCCGCGACCGCTCCGGAAGGAAGGCGACGACGAGCGGGGTGCGGGTGCGGTCGGCGAGGGCGCGCAGCGCGGCCGGGTACTCCTCGGCGAGCTGGCCGAGCAGATCGGTGTCCTGCGGGGCGAAGCGGGTCAGGTCGCCGGGGCGGAGCAGGATCAGGCCGGCGGCGGTGGCCGGCTGGGCGAGGACGCCTTCCGGGTCGTGCAGGGCGGCCAGGACCTGGTGGTACGGCGCCTCTGCGACGTCGTAGGGACCGCCCTCCACGCCGGTGTCCTCCAGGGCGACCGTCAGCAGGGCCGGGAGGTTGCCGAGGGCGAAGGTGGCCGCCACCGCGATCTGGCCGGCCGGGCGGCCGCCGTCGGCCGTGGCGCCGTCCCGTGCGGTGGGAGCGGGGGCCTGCGTGGTGACGGGTGCGCCGTGCGGGGCCTCCCCGGCCGCCTCGGCGGGCGCGGGGTGGGGGCCGGGCGTCGCGACGGTGCCGTCGGGTGCCGGGCCGGCCGTGGCGGTGGTGGAACCGGCGGCGGACGCGCCTGCCGCGCGCTCCACGACCACCGTCCCGGGTGCGTCGGCCAGTCGCGCCGCTACGGCGAGGACGCCCTCGGCCAGGGCCGCGCAGTTCGCGTCGTCGAGGACGTCGGTGTTGTACTCCAGTCCCACCTTCCCGAGGCCCGGCATCACCGTGACCATCAGGTCCAGGTCGGAGTAGCCGGTGCCCGCCGGCAGGACGCGAAGGCCCTCGGCGGCCCCGGCCTGCGGCGGCATGTAGTTGAAGTACACCTCCACCAGCGGGGCGTCCTTGCGGTACAGCCCCTCCTGGACCAGCGCCGGCATGGCGTCGAAGAAGGTGATTCCGCGTTCGAGCACCCGGCTGAGCCGCCCGTCGGTGCGCCGTAGCACGTCGGTGCCGGTGTCGCCCGGCTCGACCTGGGCGGCGAACGGGATGGGCAGGCCGAAGTATCCGACGGCGTCGAGTGCGCCGACGTGCATGCGGGTGTCCACCGGCACCGCCAGCACGAACCGGTCGCGGTCGCGCAGCCGTGCCAGGTGCAGCGTCAGCGCGCCGAGCCAGAACGCGGCGGGCGTGATGCCGAGCCGGGTCGCCCGGTCGGCCACCCGCCGCGCCAGCCCGGACGGCAGGTCGGCCAGGTGCATGGCCGAGCGGTGGGAGCGCCGCGCGGGGCGGGGGCGGGCCAGTTCCAGGTCGAGCCGCCGGACCCCGGCGAAGTCCTCGCGCCAGTCCCCGGCGGCCACCCGCCGGCCGGCCGGCGCGCCGGGACGGTCGGGCGGGGCCGCCTGGGCGCGCAGCAGGAGGTCGATGTCGCGGTTGGTGACGGTGGCGGGCGGCGCCTGGCCGGTCAGTTCGGCGCCGAGTTCATGGGCGACGAGCATGAGCGACGCGAGGTCGGACACGGCGTGGTGCGCGCCGAAGACCAGCGTCTGGTCGCCCGATGGGTAGGCGAGCAGCTCGAACCGCCACAGCGGGGAGCGGGTCAGGTCGAACGGCGGTTCCATCAGCGCGCACAGCCTGCGGTCCGGGTCGGTGCCGTCCTCGACCTCGGTCCAGCGCACCAGTTCGCCCGCCGGGGTGCGGCGGACCTCCAGCCGCTGTCCGCCGTCGGTGTCCGCGACGATCGCGGTGCGCAGCGCCGCGTGCCGGCCGGCGAGCCGGGAGATCGCCTCGGTGAGGCGGTCGGCGGTGGTCGGTGTGTCGAGTCGTACGGCCAGTCCGATGTGGTGGGTGACGCTCGGGGTGCCGTGCTGCTCGGCGCGCAGCAGCCGTACGACGTCCCGGGTGGCCGGGTGGTGCGCGATGTCGGGGACGCCGGTGTCCGAGGGGTCCGCCGCGCTCGCCGGGGAGGCGGGCTCCGCGCCGTCGGGGCCGGCCCGTTCGGCCTCGGCGACGATGTGGTCGGCGATGCTGTCGATGGTGGCTCCGTTGAACATCGTCGCGATCGGCAGGCTCTGGCCGAAGTCGGCCTCGACGAGGCTGCGGATCTGCATGGCCATCACGGAGTCCAGGCCCTGTCCGACCAGGGAGGCGGCCGGGTCGAGGTCCTCGGCGTCGAAGCCCATGGTGCGCGCGAACCGGTACCGCAGCCGCTCCACCACCGCCTCCCGGGAGGTCGGCACCACGAATCCGGCGGTACCGGCGCGCGGTCCGGACGCGGGTACGGCGGTCCGGCGGCGCGCGGGCGCGAACGCGGCCAGCAGCGGGGGCAGCAGGGCGGGTTCGGTGGTGCGCAGGACGGGCAGGTTGAGGGCCGCGGCCACCAGTACGGCGTGGCCGGTGCCGTCGGTGGAGGCGTGCCGGGTCAGCGCGGCGTCGAGGAGGGTGAGCCCCTGTTCGGTGGCGAGCGGGCTGATTCCGCCGCGGCTGATGCGTCGCAGGTCCGTCTCGGCGAGGTGCCCGGTCATTCCGGTGGCCTCGGCCCACAGGCCCCAGGCCAGCGACAGGCCGGGCAGGCCGGTGCGGCGGCGGTGCTCCATCAGCGCGTCGAGGAAGGCGTTCGCGGCGGCGTAGCCGCCCTGTCCGGCTCCGCCGAGGACGCCCGCGACGGACGAGAACACCACGAAGGCGGACAGGTCCGCGGCCGCCGTCAGCTCGTGCAGGTGCCAGGCCGCGTCGGTCTTGGGCCGCAGCACCCGGTCCAGGCCGTCGGCGTCGACCGATTCGATCGTGCCGTCGTGCAGGACGCCCGCCGAGTGGACGACGGCGGTCAGCGGGTACCGTTCCGGGACCTCGCGCAGCGCCTGCTCCAGCTGGGCGCGGTCGGCGACGTCGCAGGCCAGTACGGTGACCTCGGCGCCGGCGGCGGCGAGTTCGTCCCGCAGTGCCTGGACGCCTTCCGCCTGCGGGCCGCGCCGGGACAGCAGCAGCAGGTGCCGGGCGCCGAGGCGGGCGGCGTGCCGGGCGACCTGCGCGCCGATCCCGGTCGTGCCGCCGGTGATCAGGACGGTGCCCGTGCCGAGGGTGTCGCGGGCGTCGCCGGCCGGGTCCGTCGCCTGCCGGCGCAGCGCGGGCACGTACCGGCGGCCGGACCGGAGCGCCAGCTCGGGCCGTCCGGAGCGCGCGGCGCCGAGGATCTCCTCGTCGAGGCGGGCGAGGCGGCCGGTGTCGCTCTGTCCGCGACCGGTGTCGTTCTCGTCGAGGCCGGTGTCGGCCTCTCCGGGGTCGGTGTCGACCAGGACGATCCGGCCGGGGTTCTCCGCGCGGGCCGCCCGGACGAGGCCCCACACCGCGGCGTGGGCGAGGTCGGCCCGCGTGCCGTCGGTCTCGGCGCCGGTCGTCACGGCCCCGCGGGTCACGACGACCAGCCGTTCCCCGGCGGGCCGGTCCCGCGACAGCCACTCCTGGAGGCGGCGCAGCGTCTCGTGCAGTACCCCGCGGACCCGGGCCGGTGTGTTCCCGGTGTCCGCTCCCGCGCCGGCGACCTTCAGCAGCGTCGGTTCCGGCGCGCCGGGGTCGCCGTCGGCGGCCGGGGCCCGGTCGTGCTCGGTCCACTCGACGGACAGCAGCGCTCGGGTGCTGCTGTCCGGAAGGGTGAGGTCGTCGGCGGTCACGGTGCGCACCAGCAGGGAGTCGATGCGGGCGACCGGGGCGCCGGCCGGGTCGGCCGCGTCGACCGTGAACGTGTCCGGGCCGCTCGGCGCGATGCGGATGCGCAGCTCGCTCGCGCCCCGCCCGTACACGGTGATCCGGCCGAAGGAGAACGGCAGGGGCGTCCGCCCGGTGCCGTCCTCCGTCCCGCATGCCGCCGCCGCTTGCAGCGCCGCGTCCAGCAGCGCCGGGTGCACGGTGAACCGCGCCGCGTCCTCGGCCTGCCGGCCGGGCAGCGTGACCTGCGCGAACACCTCGTCACCGGACCGCCATACGTCCGACAGCCCCTGGAACGCCGGGCCGTACTCCAGTCCGGTCCCGGCCAGGGCCGCGTAGTGGGCGGCCGGGTCCAGCCGGTGTGCCCGCTCGGGCGGCCATGCCGTGCCGTACGGCGGCCGGCCGGGCTCCGGTGCCGCGGCGGGCTCCTCGACCAGCAGTCCGCTCGCGTGGTGGGTCCACTCCTGGGTGCCGTGCGGGCGGGAGTGGACCTCCACCGTGCGGCCCGTGGCGCCGGCCGCGCCCACCTGCACCTGGAGGTCGGTCTCGCCGTGCTCGGGCAGGGACAGCGGCGCGTGCAGGGTCAGGTCCCGTACGCCGGCGCACCCGGCTTCCTCCGCCGCGCGCAGCGCCAGTTCGACGAAGGCGGTGCCGGGGAGGATCACGGTGCCGAAGACGGCGTGGTCCGCCAGCCAGGGCTGGGCCGTACGGGAGAGCCGTCCGGTCAGGACGATGTCGTCGCCGCCCGCCAGCGTGAGGGCGGCGCCCAGGAAGGGGTGCCGTACGGCGTCGAGTCCTACGGCGCCGACGTCGGCGCCGGTGACGGCGGGCTGCCAGTAACGCCGGTGCCGGAACGGGTAGACGGGCAGGTCCACCAGCCGGCCGTCGCCCGTCCACACCGGCCAGTCGACGTCCACTCCGGTGACGAAGACCTCCGCCGCGTGGCGGAGAAGCTGAGCCCGCTCGGGTTCGTCACGGCGCAGCGTGCCCACCGCCGTCACTCCGGTCACGCCCTTGTGGTCGGCGTTCTGGGCCACGGCTCCGAGGAGGACGGGATGCGGGCTGGCCTCGATGAAGACGCGGTGCCCGGCCTCCAGCAGCGTCTCCAGCGCACGATCGAAACGCACCGTCTGCCGCAGATTCGTGAACCAATACCCGGCGTCCATCTCCGCCGTATCGATCACCTCACCGGTCACCGTCGACACCAACGGCACCACACCCGACCGCGGCCCGATCTCCCCCAGAACATCCAGCAGCTCCGCCCGCAACTCCTCCACCTGCGGCGAATGCGACGCATAATCCACCGCGATCCGCCGCACCTGCACACCCCGGGCCTCACACCGCCCCACGAACACATCCAGCTCCGCAGGCGCCCCGGAGACGACGACCTGCTCCGGCCCGTTGACCACCGCAACCTGCAACCCGTCCGACAACCAGCCGGATATCCGCTCCACCGGCGCCAGCACCGACACCATCCCACCCCGACCCGACAAAGCCGTGATCGCCCGCGACCGCAACGCCACCACCCGCGCCGCATCCTCCAACGACAACCCACCCGCCACACACGCAGCCGCGATCTCCCCCTGCGAATGCCCCACCACAGCCGCCGGCCGCACCCCCAACGACCGCCACACTTCCGCCAACGACACCATCACCGCGAACAACACCGGCTGCACCACATCCACCCGCCCCAGCAACACCTCATCCCCACCACACACCACATCCAGCAACGACCAGCCATCCGCAAACGGCTCCAACGCCGCCGCACACTCACCCATCCGCCCCGCGAACACCGGCGAGGTCTCCAGCAACTCCCGCGCCATACCGATCCACTGCGAACCCTGACCCGGAAACACGAACACCACACCGGACGACGCACTCGTACGCCCCGACACCACACCGGCCGCCTCACGACCGGCCGCGAACTCACCCAGACGCGCCGTCAACTCACCCATATCCGCGCCGAGAACCACCGCCCGGTGCTCCAGCACCGCACGCCCCGACGCCAACGTGAACGCCACATCCCGCACGTCCACCTCGGCACCCTCGGCCACCCGCTCCAGCAACCGCGCCGCCTGCTCCGCCAACGCCCCACCACTACGCGCCGACAACACCCACGGCAGCAGACCGGGTCGCGGGTCCGCCGGCTTCTCCTCCCGTACCGGAGCCTGCTCCAGGATGACGTGCGCGTTGGTGCCGCTGTAGCCGAAGGAGGAGACGCCCGCTCGGCGGGGACGCCCGGTCTCGGGCCACGGCCGGTTCTCGGTGAGCAGCCGGACGTGGCCCTCGCTCCAGTCGACGTGCTGCGACGGCTCGTCGACGTGCAGGGTGCGCGGGAGTACGCCGTGCCGCATGGCCTGCACCATCTTGATCACGCCCGCGACACCCGCCGCGGCCTGCGTGTGCCCGATGTTCGACTTCAACGAGCCGAGCCACAACGGCCGTTCGCGGTCCTGACCGTAGGTCGCCAGCAGCGCCTGGGCCTCGATGGGGTCGCCGAGGGTGGTTCCGGTGCCGTGGCCCTCGACGGCGTCGATGTCGGCGGGGGTCAGCCGGGCGGCGGCCAGGGCGTCCTGGATGACCCGCTGCTGGGCGGGCCCGTTGGGCGCGGTCTGGCCGTTGGACGCCCCGTCCTGGTTGACGGCGGTGCCGCGCACCACCGCCAGGATCCGGTGGCCGTTCCGCTCGGCGTCGGAGAGCCGTTCCAGGACGAGCACGCCGACGCCTTCGCCCCAGCCGGTGCCGTCCGCGGCGGTGGCGTACGACTTGCAGCGGCCGTCGGGGGCGAGGCCGCGCTGGCGGGAGAACTCGACGAAGACGGCGGGGGTGGACAGGACGGTCACGCCGCCGGCCAGGGCCAGGGTGCATTCGCCCTCGCGCAGCGACCGCACCGCCTGGTGCAGTGCCACCAGCGACGACGAGCACGCCGTGTCCACGGTGACGGCGGGGCCCTGGAGCCCCAGGTGGTAGGCGACGCGCCCGGAGACGAGGCTGCCGACGCTGCCGCCGCCCGGGTCGTAGTCGTGGTGGAAGGAGCCGGCGAAGACGCCGGTGCGGGTGCCCTTGAGGGTCTGCGGATTGACCCCGGCGTTCTCCAGGGCCTGCCAGGAGGTCTCCAGCATCAGCCGCTGCTGGGGGTCCATGACCAGGGCCTCGCGCGGGGCGATCCCGAAGAACGCCGGGTCGAAGTCGGCCGCGCCGGCCAGGAAGCCCCCGGAGCGGGTGTAGGTCTTCCCGCTGCCGCCCGGTTCGGGCTCGTACAGCGCTTCGACGTCCCAGCCGCGGTCGGCGGGGAACTCGCCGATCGCGTCCTCTCCCTTGACGACGAGGTCCCACAGGTGGTCCGGGGAGCCGACTCCGCCGGGCAGCCGGCAGGCCATGCCGACGATCGCGACGGGTTCGGTGCGGCGGCCTTCCAGCGCCTGGAGCCGGCCGCGCGTGCCGTGCAGTTCCTCGGAGACCGCCTTGAGGTACTTCAGCAGCTCTTCTTCGGTGGGCATGAGCTCACTCTCCACTGGGGTCGGTGGGCGATTCGTCGCCGGAGACGGAGATGCCGAGGCTGTGGGTGACGAAGTCGAGGACTTCCGCCGCGGTCGCGGATTCGAGGCCGGCCGGCACGTGTTCTTCGGCCTCCGCCGCGGACCCCGGTGACGTCCACGGCTGCGACATGCCGCGGAACGTCTCGGACAGCGCGCTGCGCTGCGCGCCGGTCAGGTCCAGGGCGGTCAGGTGGTTCCTGATCCGGTCGAGGTCGGCCATCACCTGCTCGTACGTCGGCCGGTCGGGCTCCGCGGCCGGGGCGGGCGCCGGGGCGAGACGGCGGAGCAGGTGGTCGGTCAGGGCGTTCGGGCTGGGATGGTCGAACACGGCGGTGGCGCTGAGCTTGAGGCCGGTCCGGGCGTTGATCCTGTTGCGCAGTTCGACACCGGTGAGCGAGTCGAAGCCGAGGTCGCGGAACGCCTCGTCGGCGCCGATCCGGCGCGGGTCGCCGTGCCCGAGCACCTGGGCCACGTCGGCGAGCAGCAGGCCGAGGAGCGTCTCCCGGCGCCGTTCGGCGGGCAGCCGGCCCAGCCGGTCCCGCAGGGATTCCTCCGGCGCCGTGGGAGCGGCGGGCCCGGCGGTCCGCCGGTGCGCCGCCGGCACCAGGTCGCGCAGGAGCGCGGGCGCAGTGTCGGCGCGCAGGGCGCCGGTATCGACCCGGACCGGGACGACGACCGGTACGGCCGCGGTGAGCGCCCGGTCGAAGGCGGCCAGGCCCTCTTCGGCGGTGGTGGGCAGCAGCCCGGTGCGGGCGATCCGGTCGCGGTCGGCGGTGCCGAGTCCGGCCGTCATGGCGCTGGTCTCGGTCCACATGCCCCAGACGAGGGAGACCGCGGGCCGGCCGGCCGCGTGCCGGCGGGCGGCGAACGCGTCCAAGTAGGCGTTGGCGGCGGCGTAGTTGGCCTGGCCGGGCGAGCCCAGCACACCGGCCGCCGAGGAGAACACCACGAAGGCCGCCAGATCGGCGTCCGCCGTCAGCTCGTGCAGGTTTCGCACCGCGTCCGCCTTCGGCCGCAGCACGGTGTCGAGCCGCTGCGGGGTGAGGGATTCCAGGACGCCGTCGTCGAGGACGCCGGCGGTGTGCACCACGGCGGTCGGCGGATGGCCGTCCGGGATACGGGCCAGCGCCCGGGCGAGCTGGTCGCGGTCGGCGACGTCGCAGGCGACCGACAGCGCGGTCACTCCCCGGTCGAGCAGGTCCTCGGGCAGTGTCGCGCCGCTGCGGCTGAGCAGCAGCAGGTGCCGGACACCGTGGTCGGCGACGAGCCGCCGTACGACCAGCCGGGCCAGGGTGCCGCCGGCGCCGGTCACGATCACCGTGCCGTCGGGGTCGAGGGCCCTGGGGATCGTCAGGACCGTCCGGCCGGGCACGGCCCGCCGCCTGGTCTCGGCGGCGGTGCGTACGTCGTGGGCCCGGACCGGCAGCGGCCGGAGGGCGCCGTCGCCGAACAGGCCGGCGAGGGCCGCGAGGTTCCGCCGCTGACGGGCGGGATCGCCGTCGCGGGCGGGGTCCGGACACTCGCCGTTGTCCTGTGCCGCGGGGCCGTCCTCGTGCGAGGCCGGACGGCCGTCGTCGTCCGCGGCCGGACGTCCCGCGTCACCCGGGGCCGGAAGGCCAGCGTCGTCCGGGCCCGCGCCCCGGTCGGCCAGGCTCACGTACACGCCGTTCTCCGTGAGCAGCGGGGCGGACGCGTCGGCCGTGTCGCCGTCCCGCGGGCCGAGGACGATGTCGAGTCCCGCCGGGATCTGCTTGGGGAACTCGTCGGGTCCGGGCTTCGCCAAGTGGGCCTCGTCCAGGCCGAGGGCGCGCAGTTCCGTCCAGTCTCCGGCCGGCGCGGTGGCGTACACCTCGGCGCCCAGGTGGCGGGCGAGCCGGACGGCCGCCAGGCCGCTGTCCGTGGCGCCGGTGTGGATCAGCACGCGCTGCCCGGGCCGCAGCGCGGCCGTGTCCACCAGGGCGTGCCAGGCGGTGAGGAACGCCTTCGGGGCCGCCGCGGCCTGCGCGAAGCTCCAGCCGCTCGGGAGCGGGACCAGGCGGTGCTGGTCGGTGACGGCCTCGCGGGACAGGGCGTCGCCGCGCGGGAAGAGGCCGAACACCCGGTCGCCGGGCGTGAGTCCGGTGACTTCGGGGCCGGTCTGGATGACGACGCCCGCGCCTTCCGTGGCGGACAGGCCGTCGGCGCCGAGGCCGGCCGCGCGCATCGCCACCCGGACCTCGCCGGCCTCCAGCGGCCCGGTGCGGTCCGGTCCCGCGACGAGCACGAGACCGTCCGCGTCGCCCGGGCCGGCGGTCCGCAGCCGCCAGGTGGGCGCGTCCGGCAGCGGCAGCAGGGCGGTCCCGGTACGGGACAGGCGGGGCGCGTACGGCCGGCCGTCCCGTACGGCGACCTGCGGTTCACCGGTGGCGTCCGCCACGGCCGCCGCCCGGTCCGACGGGGTGTCCACGTCCACGAGCAGGAGCCGGCCGGGGTGTTCGGCCTGCGCGGAGCGCAGCATGCCCCAGATGGCGGCGGTGACGGGGTCGGGCCGCTCCATGAGCGATCCCTGGGTGACGACGGCGAGCCGTGCGGCGGCGGTGGCCGGGTCGGCGAGGAACTGCTGCGTGAGCGCCAGCACTTCGGCCAGGCGGACACGGAGGTCACCGTCCGGTGCGACATGGGCGACGGTGAGGTCCGCCGGCGGCTCGCCGGGGCCCGCGACCGGCAGGGGGCGCCAGCGCAGGTGGAGTCCGCCGTCCCGGTCCGGTGCCGCGGCGGCGCTCATCGGCCGCAGTGCCAGCGCGTCCACGGTGATGACGGGACGCCCGGCCGGGTCCGCGGCGGACAGGGTGACGGAGCCGTCACCGGTCGCGGCGAGCCGCACCCGCAGCACCGCCGCGCCGGTCGCGTCCAGGGTGACGCCGGTCCAGGAGAACGGCAGCAGCGGCCGCGTGCCGTCGGTGCCGTCCAGGACGGGCAGCCCGAGGGCGACGGTGTGCAGGGCGGCGTCCAGCAGTGCCGGATGGATGCCGAAACCGCCGGGCTCAGTGGGCAGTTCGATCTCGGCGTACCACTCGTCGGCGGTGCGCCAGGCGGCGCGCAGGCCTCGGAACGCCGGGCCGTAGCCGTAGCCGCGCTCGGCCATGCCGTCGTAGAACCCGTCCAGCGGTACGGGACGGGCGCCGGCCGGCGGCCAGTCCGGTGCCGGGGCGGGCCGTGGGGCCGTGGGGGTGAGGACGCCGGCCGCGTGCCGGGCCGGCGGTTCGGCGGAGGCGGCGGAGGTGGACGGTGCCGCCGTGGAGTGGACGGTGACCGTGCGGCGGCCCGACTCGTCGGGAGCGCCGACGACCACCTGGAGGTGGACGGCGCTGCCGGTGGGCAGGGCGAGGGGGGTGTGCAGGGTCAGTTCCTCCACGACCGGGCAGCCGGTCTCGGCGCCCGCGTGCAGCGCGAGTTCGAGGAACGCGGTGCCGGGCAGCAGGACCGTGCCGTCCACCGCGTGGTCGGCGAGCCAGGGGTGAGCGGTGGGCAGCAGCCGTCCGGTGAAGACGGTCTGGCCGTCGGGGAGGTGCACGGCGGCGCCGAGCAGCGGGTGCCGGGTGACGTCGAGTCCGGCGGCCCGCAGGCCCGCCGTGGTGTCGTCGGCCGACTGCCAGTAGCGCTGTCCGGCGAACGGGTAGCCGGGCAGCTCCACCCGGCGCCCGCCGGGCAGCAGCCGGTCCCAGGCCAGAGGCAGGCCCGCCGTGAAGGGAAGGGCGAGGGCGCGGGCCAGGGCGAGCGGTTCGGGCCGGCCGGCGGTGAGCGCCGCCGTGGCGACGTAACCGCCGTCGTCGAGGACCGTGTCGAGCGTCGTGTGCACCATCGGGGTGACGACGGCGTCGGGCCCGATCTCCAGGTAGGCGGTGACTCCCCGCTCGGCCAGGCACCGTACCCCGTCGGCGAAGCGTACGGCGGTACGGACGTGCTCCACCCAGTATTCGGGGGTGCGCAGGCGCTCGGCGTCGGCGAGGGTTCCGGTGACGTTGGAGACGACCGGGATGCGTGGTGCCTGGAATTCCAGGCCGGCCAGTGCATCGGCGAAGTCGCCGAGCATCGCGTCCATGCGGTGCGAGTGGAACGCGTGCGACACGGAGAGCCGGCGCACCCGGCGGCCGGCGGCCCGGAAGTGCTCGGCGACGGCGAGGGCCCCGGTCTCGTCGCCGGAGACGACCACCGCTTCCGGGCCGTTGACCGCGGCGATGCCGACCGTGTCGGTCAGCGCGGCCCGCTCCAGGTACGCCCGCACCTCCTGTTCGCCGACGGCGACCGCCACCATGGCGCCGCCTCGTGGCAGCGCCTGCATCAGCCGGCCGCGCGCCGCGACCAGAGCGCACGCGTCGCCCAGGGACAGCACGCCCGCCGCGCAGGCCGCGGTGATCTCGCCGAGGGAGTGACCCATGACGTAGTCGGGCCGTACTCCCCAGGAACGCAGCAGTTCCAGCAGCGCGTACTCCACGGCGAAGAGCGCGGTCTGGGTGTACATGCTCTGGTGCAGCAGCTGGGCCGGCGGGGCGTCCGCCGACGCGAACACGACGTCCTTGAGCGGGTGTTCGGCGTATCCGTCGAGGTGTGCGTCCAGCGCGGCGCACACGGCGTCGAAGGTCTCGGCGTAGACCGGGTAGCGCTCGTACAGTTCGCGGCCCATTCCGGCGCGCTGCGATCCCTGTCCGGAGAACACCAGGGCCAGTCCCCCGGTCCCCGCGGCACCGGTCGCGCCGACCACGGCGTCCGGGGTCTCCTCGCCCTGGGCAACGGCGGCCAGTGCGCTGGTGAGCGTCGCGCGGTCGGTGCCGAGCAGGACGGCCCGGTGGTCCATGAGGGCGCGGCCGGCAGCCAGGGTGAAGCCGATGTCACGGGGGTCGAGGGCGGGGTCGTCCTCGACCCGGGCGAGCAGCCGTTCCGCCTGGCGCCGCACGCCGTCGGCGGTCCGCGCGGACAGCACCCATGGGACCACCGGGGCCTCGGCGGCCGGTTCGGGCGCCGAGGTGTTCTCGGGCGGGGCTTCGAGGATGACGTGGGCGTTGGTGCCGCTGATGCCGAAGGAGGACACGGCCGAGCGGCGCGGCCGGTCCAGTTCCGGCCACTCCTGCGGCGCGGTCAGCAGCCGGACCGCACCGGACTCCCAGTCGACATGCCGGCTGGGCTCCCCGACGTGCAAAGTGCGCGGCATGAGACCGTGGCGCATCGCCTCCACCATCTTGATCACACCCGCGACACCGGCGGCGGCCTGCGTGTGCCCGATGTTCGACTTCAGCGAGCCAAGCCACAAAGGCCGTTCGCGGTCCTGACCGTAGGTCGCCAGCAACGCCTGCGCCTCGATGGGATCACCCAGCGCCGTACCGGTACCGTGCGCCTCCACCACATCCACATCCGCGGCCGACAACCGCGCACCCGCCAACGCAGCACGGATCACCCGCTGCTGCGACGGACCGTTCGGCGCCGTCAGACCATTACTGCCACCGTCCTGATTCACCGCCGAACCACGCACCACCGCCAACACCTGATGCCCATGGCGCTCGGCGTCCGAGAGCCGCTCGACGACGAGGAGCCCGACGCCCTCCGACCAGCCCGCGCCGTCCGCGTCGTCGGAGAACGCCTTGCACCGCCCGTCCGGCGACATCGCCCGCTGCCGGGAGAACTCCACGAACGTCGTCGGCGTCGACATCACCGTCACACCACCGGCCAACGCCAGCGAGCACTCACCGTTGCGCAACGCCTGCGCCGCCAGGTGCAACGCCACCAACGACGACGAGCAGGCCGTGTCCACCGTCATCGCCGGGCCCTCGAGACCCAGCAGGTACGAGATCCGGCCGGACGCGACGCTCGACGAGCTGCCGAGCATGCGGAAGCCCTCCATGCCTTCGACGGGTTCGTGCAGCGGCGGGCCGTACTCCATCGCCATGAGGCCGGTGAACACGCCGGTGCGGCTGCCGCGCAGCGAGGACGGGTCGATGGCGGCCCGCTCCAGCGCCTCCCAGGAGGTCTCCAGCAGCAGCCGCTGCTGCGGGTCCATCGCCGCCGCCTCGCGCGGACTGATCCCGAAGAACTCGGGTTCGAACACGGCCGCGTCGTGCAGGAAGCCGCCGCGCCGTGTGTACGTCTTCCCCAGCCGGCCGGGGTCGGGGTCGTACAGCGCCTCGATGTCCCAGCCGCGGTCGGCGGGGAACTCCGAGGTCGCGTCGAGGCCGTCCAGGGTGGCCTGCCAGAGCCGCTGGGGCGAGTCGATGCCGCCCGGGAAGCGGCAGGCCATGCCGACGATGACGATCGGGTCGTCGTCCGCGACGGCCGCGACCGGCACCGGCACGGCGGGTCCACTGGACGTGCCCTCGACCTGCTCGCCGAGGAAACCGGCCAGGGCGTTGAGCGTCGGATAGTCGAAGACCAGCGTCGACGGCAGCCTCAGCCCTGTCGCCGCCTGCAACCGCTGCCGCAGCTCCAGACCCGTCAGCGAGTCGAAGCCCATCTCCCGGAACGCCCGCTCCGGATCCACCGAACCGGCCGCACCGTGCCCGAGGACGAGCGACACCTGCGTCCCCACCAACTCCGCCAGCGCCTCGGCGCGTTCGGCCTCGTCCAGCGCGGCCATCCGCGCCGGCCACGACGACGCCTGCGCTGCGGCGTCGACCGCCGTGGCACGCCGGGCCGGGGTCCGGACGAGGGATGCGAAGAGGGACGGCAGTGTGTCCTGGCCGGCGCGGTTGCGCAGTCCGGGCAGGTCGAGCCGGACCGGCACCACGGCGGCCCGGTCGGCAGCCAGCGCCGCGTCGAACAGGGCCAGACCCTGCCGCGCCGACATCGGCGCCAACCCCGCACGCGACAAACGCGCCAGATCCGCCTCCTCCAGATGCGCGGTCATCGCACTGTCCCCGGCCCACAACCCCCACGCCATCGACGTCGCCGCCAGCCCACCGGCACGACGCTCCAACGCCAACGCGTCCAGGAACGCGTTCGCCGCCGCGTAATTACCCTGACCCGCCGTACCCACCACACCCGCGGCCGACGAGAACAGAACGAACGCCGCCAGATCCGCGTCCCGGGTCAACTCATGCAGCCAACGCGCCCCGTCCACCTTCGGACGCATCACCACATCCACCCGCTCCGGCGACAGCGCCGTCACCACACCGTCGTCCAGCACACCCGCCGCATGCACCACAGCGGTCAGCGGATGCTCGGCAGGAATCCGCGACAGCACCTCCGCCAGCGCAGCACGATCGGCCACATCACAAGCCACGAACCGCACCGACGCACCAGCGGCCTCCAGCCCCGCCACCAGCTCCCGCGCACCCTCACCACCACGACGACCCAGGAGCAGCAAATGCCGCACCCCGTACTCCTCCACAAGATGCCGGGCCACCAGCCCACCCAACGCACCCCCGGCACCAGTGATCAACACCGTCCCGGCAGCATCCAGCCCCGGACGACGCGGAGTCCGTACAGCGACAGGGCCAAGCCGTGGCACGCACAAGCGCCCATCGCGAAGCGCGACTTGAGGCTCGCCGAGAGCAAGCACCGATGCCACATCGGCATGCTCACCGGCCGGTGCGTCCACCAGGACGATCCGGCCCGGGTGCTCGGCCTGCGCCGACCGCAACAGGCCCCACACCCCGGCCGTCGCCGGATCGACCACACCCGTGACCCCGCCCCGCGTGACCACGACCAGCCGCCCATCGGCGGAATCGGCCACGAAATCCTGCACCAACGCGAGCGCTTCCCCGACCCGGACCCGCACATCACCACCCGGCTCGACGTACTCCACCCGGACGTCGAGCGCCGGTTCGGCCGGGGTGTCGGGGGTCGCTACGTCGATCCAGCGCACCTCGTAGAGGGGGTCGGCGGCGGCCGAGCCCAGCTGGGCCACCTGTTCGCGGGTCATGGGTTGCAGACGGAGTTCGTCCACGGTCACCACGGGCAGCCCGGCGCCATCGAAAGCGGCCACCCGCACGGCACCGTCGCCCTGCGGCGTCAGCCGCACCCGCAGCGCCGACGCGCCCACCGAGTGCAGCCGCACCCCGCCCCACGAGAACGGCACCCACAAGTCCTCCGACGGCAGTGGATGCAGAGCGGCGTCGAGCAGCGCCGGATGGACACCGAACGCGTCGGACTCCGCCGGCAGCCGCACCTCGGCGTACAGTTCCCCGCCCGCCCGCCACATCGCGTCCAGGCCCTGGAACACCGGCCCGTACCCGTAACCGAGGCCGGCCAGGCGGTCGTAGACCTCCGCGCCTTCCACCCGCTCGGCTCCGGGCGGCGGCCACGCCGTGTCCAGCCGTTCCGAGGACACGGCCGCGCCGCGCGACACCACACCGACGGCATGCCGCACCCACTCGGTCTCCGAGTCCTGGGGCCGCGAGTGCACGGCGATCGTCCGCCGTCCGGACTCGTCGGCGGCACCCACCGACACCTGGACCGCCGCCGGCGTGTCCGGCGACAGCACCAGCGGCCGTTCCAGCGTCAGTTCCTCCAGCATCTCGCAACCGACCTCGTCGGCCGCGCGCAGAGCCATCTCCACGAAGGCGGTGCCGGGGAGGATCACGGTGCCGAAGACGGCGTGGTCCGCCAGCCACGGGTGGGTGCCGAGGGAGACACGTCCCGTGAGCACGGCTTCGTCGCTGCCGGCCAGGCGTACGGCGGCTCCGAGCAGGGGATGGTGTGCCGGGGTCAGGCCGAGCCCGGCCGCGTCCACCACCGACCGACCCGCCGGCAACCAGAACCGCCGGCGCTGGAAGGCATACGTCGGCAGATCCACCACCCGGCCACCACCCACCCACGCCGGCCAGTCCACATCCACCCCCGCGACGAACACCTCCGCCGCATGCTGCAACAGCCGGGACACCTCACCCTCGTCACGACGCAGAGTGCCCACCGCCGTCACCCCACCGACACCGGCCACCTCCGCCGCCTGGGCCACCGCACCCACCAACACCGGATGCGGACTCACCTCCACGAACACCCGGTGCCCGGCCTCCAGCAGCGTCTCCAGCGCACGATCGAAACGCACCGTCTGCCGCAGATTCGTGAACCAATACCCGGCATCCATCTCCGCCGTATCGATCACCTCACCGGTCACCGTCGACACCAACGGCACCACACCCGACCGCGGCCCGATCTCCCCCAGAACATCCAGCAGCTCCGCCCGCAACTCCTCCACCTGCGGCGAATGCGACGCATAATCCACCGCGATCCGCCGCACCTGCACACCCCGGGCCTCACACCGCCCCACGAACACATCCAGCTCCGCAGGCGCCCCGGAGACGACGACCTGCTCCGGCCCGTTGACCACCGCAACCTGCAACCCGTCCGACAACCAGCCGGATATCCGCTCCACCGGCGCCAGCACCGACACCATCCCACCCCGACCCGACAAAGCCGTGATCGCCCGCGACCGCAACGCCACCACCCGCGCCGCATCCTCCAACGACAACCCACCCGCCACACACGCAGCCGCGATCTCCCCCTGCGAATGCCCCACCACAGCCGCCGGCCGCACCCCCAACGACCGCCACACTTCCGCCAACGACACCATCACCGCGAACAACACCGGCTGCACCACATCCACCCGCCCCAGCAACACCTCATCCCCACCACACACCACATCCAGCAACGACCAGCCATCCGCAAACGGCTCCAACGCCGCCGCACACTCACCCATCCGCGCCGCGAACACCGGCGAGGTCTCCAGCAACTCCCGCGCCATACCGATCCACTGCGAACCCTGACCCGGGAACACGAACACCACACCGGACGAACCGGAAGCCCGACCGGCAACCACACCGGCCGCCTCACGACCCGCCGCGAACTCACCCAGACGCGCCGTCAACTCACCCATGTCCGCGCCGAGAACCACCGCCCGGTGCTCCAGTACCGCCCGCCCCGACGCCAACGTGAACGCCACATCCCGCACGTCCACCTCGGCACCCTCGGCCACCCGCTCCAGCAACCGCGCCGCCTGCTCCGCCAACGCCCCACCACTACGCGCCGACAACACCCACGGCACCAACCCCGGCACAGCCTCCGGTTCCGGAAGAGCCCGCACCGGAGCCTGCTCCAGAATCACGTGCGCGTTGGTACCGCCGATACCGAACGACGACACTCCGGCCCGGCGCGGGTGCCCCGTCTCGGGCCACGGCGTGTTGTCCGTGAGGATCTCGACGTCACCGGCGGTCCAGTCGACGTGGTGCGACGGCTCGTCGGCGTGCAGAGTGCGCGGCATGAGACCGTGGCGCATCGCCTCCACCATCTTGATCACACCCGCGACACCGGCGGCGGCCTGCGTGTGCCCGATGTTCGACTTGACCGAGCCGAGCCACAAGGGCTGTTCGCGGTCCTGACCGTAGGTCGCCAGCAACGCCTGCGCCTCGATGGGATCACCCAGCGCCGTACCCGTACCGTGCGCCTCCACCACATCCACATCCGCGGCCGACAACCGCGCACCCGCCAACGCAGCACGGATCACCCGCTGCTGCGACGGACCATTCGGCGCCGTCAGCCCATTACTGCCACCATCCTGATTCACCGCCGAACCACGCACCACCGCCAACACCTGATGCCCATGGCGCTCGGCATCCGAGAGCCGCTCGACCACCAGCAGACCCACGCCCTCGGACCAGCCCGCACCGTCGGCCGCGTCGGAGAACGCCTTGCACCGCCCGTCCGGCGACATCGCCCGCTGCCGGGAGAACTCCACGAACGTCGTCGGCGTCGACATCACCGTGACGCCGCCCGCCAACGCCAGCGAGCACTCACCGTTGCGCAACGCCTGCGCCGCCAGGTGCAACGCCACCAACGACGACGAGCAGGCCGTGTCCACCGTCATCGCCGGACCCTCGAGACCCAGCAGGTACGAGATCCGGCCCGACGCCACACCGCCGCTGTTGCCGGTGATCAGAAGTCCTTCGACGTCCTCCGTGGCCTCCGGAAGCCAGGAACCGTAGTCGTGGTACATGAGGCCGGTGAACACGCCGGTGCGGCTGCCGCGCAGCGAGGACGGGTCGATGGCGGCCCGCTCCAGCGCCTCCCAAGCGGTCTCCAGCAGCAGCCGCTGCTGCGGGTCCATCGCCGCCGCCTCGCGCGGACTGATCCCGAAGAACTCGGCGTCGAAGTCACCGGCGCCGGTCAGGAACCCGCCCCGGCGGGAGTAACTGGTGCCGAAGTGGTCCGGGTCCGGGTCGTAGAGGCCGGCGAGGTCCCAGCCACGGTCGTCGGGGAACTCCGAGGTCGCGTCCACGCCCTCCACGACCGTCCGCCACAGTTCCTGCGGCGAGTCGATGCCGCCCGGCAGCCGGCAGGCCATGCCGACGATGACGATCGGGTCGTCGTCCGCGACGGCCGCGACCGGCACCGGCACGGCGGGTCCACTGGACGTGCCGGTGATCTGCTCGCCCAGGTAACCGGCGAGCGCGTTGAGCGTCGGGTAGTCGAAGACCAGCGTCGACGGCAGCCTCAGCCCTGTCGCCGCCTGCAACCGTTGCCGCAGCTCCAGGCCCGTCAGCGAGTCGAAGCCCATCTCCCGGAACGCCCGCTCCGGATCCACCGAACCGGCCGCACCGTGCCCGAGGACGAGCGACACCTGCGTCCCCACCAACTCCGCCAGCGCCGCCGTACGTTCGGTCCGGTCCAGCGCCGCCATGCGGTCGGCCCAGGAGGAGGACTCCTCGGGGCCGGGCGCGACAGCCCGGCGCGCCGGGATCCGCACCAGCGACCTGAAGACGGCGGGCAGGGCGTCCTTGTCCTGGCCGGCGCGGTTGCGCAGTCCGGGCAGGTCGAGCCGGACCGGCACCACGGCGGCCCGGTCGGCAGCCAGCGCCGCGTCGAACAGGGCCAGACCCTGCCGCGCCGACATCGGCGCCAACCCCGCACGCGACAAACGCGCCAGATCCGCCTCCTCCAGATGCGCGGTCATCGCACTGTCCCCGGCCCACAACCCCCACGCCATCGACGTCGCCGCCAGCCCACCGGCACGACGCTCCAACGCCAACGCGTCCAGGAACGCGTTCGCCGCCGCGTAATTACCCTGACCCGCCGTACCCACCACACCCGCGGCCGACGAGAACAGAACGAACGCCGCCAGATCCGCGTCCCGGGTCAACTCATGCAGCCAACGCGCCCCGTCCACCTTCGGACGCATCACCACATCCACCCGCTCCGGCGACAGCGCCGTCACCACACCGTCGTCCAGCACACCCGCCGCATGCACCACAGCGGTCAGCGGATGCTCGGCAGGAATCCGCGACAGCACCTCCGCCAGCGCAGCACGATCGGCCACATCACAAGCCACGAACCGCACCGACGCACCAGCGGCCTCCAGCCCAGCCACCAGCTCCCGCGCACCCTCACCACCACGACGACCCAGGAGCAGCAAATGCCGCACCCCGTACTCCTCCACAAGATGCCGGGCCACCAGCCCACCCAACGCACCCCCGGCACCAGTGATCAACACCGTCCCGGCAGCATCCAGCCCCGGACGACGCGGGGCGTCCACAGTCACCGGAGAAAGCCGGGGAACAGACAACCTGCCTTGCCGCAGGGCCACTTGAGGCTCGCCAAGAGCAAGCACCGATGCCACATCGGCATCCTCACCGGCCGGTACGTCCACCAGGACGATCCGGCCCGGATGCTCGGCCTGCGCCGACCGCAACAGGCCCCACACCCCGGCCGTCGCCGGATCGACCACACCCGTGACCCCGCTGATCCCGCCCCGCGTGACCACGACCAGCCGCCCATCGGCGGAATCGGCCACGAAATCCTGCACCAACGCGAGCGCTTCCCCGACCCGGACCCGCACATCACCACCCGGCTCGACGTACTCCACCCGGACATCCGAGGGAAGCTCCCCGGCACCGTCCGGCGTCGGTACGTGCACCCAGCGCACCTCGAACAGCGGATCGGCCGCCGCCGAGCCGACCTGCTCCAGTTGCTCGCGGGTCATGGGGTGCAGACGGAGTTCGTCCACGGTCACCACGGGCAGCCCGGCGCCATCGAAAGCGGCCACCCGCACGGCACCGTCGCCCTGCGGCGTCAGCCGCACCCGCAGCGCCGACGCGCCCACCGAGTGCAGCCGCACCACGCCCCACGAGAACGGCACTTTCAGGTCGTCGGTGAGCAACGCGTGCAAGGCGGCGTCGAGCAGTGCCGGGTGAACACCGAATTCGTCGGTCTCACCTGGGAGTTGCACCTCGGCGAACAGTTCCTCACCGGCCCGCCATACGGCGCGCAGGCCCTGGAACACCGGCCCGTACCCATAGCCGACCCCGGCCAGGCGGTCGTAGCCCTCGGTCACGTCCACGCGCTGCGCGCCGGCCGGCGGCCACGCCGTCTCCAGCCGTTCCGTCGAGATGCCCGTGCCGGATGCCAACACGCCGACGGCGTGGCGGTCCCACTCGTCCTCGCTGTCCTGGGGCCTGGAGTACACGGCGATCGTCCGCCGTCCGGACTCGTCGGCGGCACCCACCGACACCTGGACCGCCGCCGGCGTGTCCGGCGACAGCACCAGCGGCCGTTCCAGCGTCAGTTCCTCCAGCGTCTCGCAACCGGCCTGGCCACCGGCGTGCAGTGCGAGTTCGACGAAGGCGGTGCCGGGAAGGATGACCGTACCGAAGACGGCGTGGTCCGCCAGCCACGGGTGAGAGTGCAGCGACAGCTGCCCGGTCAGCACCCACCCGTCCTGGGACGCCAGGCGTACGGCGGCTCCGAGCAGGGGATGGTGTGCCGGGGTCAGGCCGAGCCCGGCCGCGTCCACCACCGACCGACCCGCCGGCAACCAGAACCGCCGGCGCTGGAAGGCATACGTCGGCAGATCCACCACCCGGCCACCACCCACCCACGCCGGCCAGTCCACATCCACCCCCGCGACGAACACCTCCGCCGCATGCTGCAACAGCCGGGACACCTCACCCTCGTCACGACGCAGAGAGCCCACCGCCGTCACCCCACCGACACCGGCCACCTCCGCCGCCTGGGCCACCGCACCCACCAACACCGGATGCGGGCTGGCCTCGATGAAGACGCGGTGCCCGGCCTCCAGCAGCGTCTCCAGCGCACGATCGAAACGCACCGTCTGCCGCAGATTCGTGAACCAATACCCGGCGTCCATCTCCGCCGTATCGATCACCTCACCGGTCACCGTCGACACCAACGGCACCACACCCGACCGCGGCCCGATCTCCCCCAGAACATCCAGCAGCTCCGCCCGCAACTCCTCCACCTGCGGCGAATGCGACGCATAATCCACCGCGATCCGCCGCACCTGCACACCCCGGGCCTCACACCGCCCCACGAACACATCCAGCTCCGCAGGCGCCCCGGAGACGACGACCTGCTCCGGCCCGTTGACCACCGCAACCTGCAACCCGTCCGACAACCAGCCGGATATCCGCTCCACCGGCGCCAGCACCGACACCATCCCACCCCGACCCGACAAAGCCGTGATCGCCCGCGACCGCAACGCCACCACCCGCGCCGCATCCTCCAACGACAACCCACCCGCCACACACGCAGCCGCGATCTCCCCCTGCGAATGCCCCACCACAGCCGCCGGCCGCACCCCCAACGACCGCCACACTTCCGCCAACGACACCATCACCGCGAACAACACCGGCTGCACCACATCCACCCGCCCCAGCAACACCTCATCCCCACCACACACCACATCCAGCAACGACCAGCCATCCGCAAACGGCTCCAACGCCGCCGCACACTCACCCATCCGCCCCGCGAACACCGGCGAGGTCTCCAGCAACTCCCGCGCCATACCGATCCACTGCGAACCCTGACCCGGAAACACGAACACCACACCGGACGACGCACTCGTACGCCCCGACACCACACCGGCCGCCTCACGACCGGCCACCAATTCGCCCAACCCGTTGACGAGTTCGTTCACATCAGAGCCGAGTACGACCGCCCGGTGCTCCAGCGCCGCCCGCCCCGACGCCAACGTGAACGCCACATCCCGCACGTCCACCTCGGCACCCTCGGCCACCCGCTCCAGCAACCGCGCCGCCTGCTCCGCCAACGCCCCACCACTACGCGCCGACAACACCCACGGCACCAACCCCGGCACGGCCTCCGGTTCCGGAAGAGTCCGCACCGGAGCCTGCTCCAGGATCACGTGGGCGTTGGTGCCGCTGATGCCGAAGGAGGACACGGCCGAGCGGCGCGGCCGGTCCAGTTCCGGCCACTCCTGCGGCGCGGTCAGCAGCCGGACCGCACCGGACTCCCAGTCGACATGCCGGCTGGGCTCCCCGACGTGCAAAGTGCGCGGCATGAGACCGTGGCGCATCGCCTCCACCATCTTGATCACACCCGCGACACCGGCGGCGGCCTGCGTGTGCCCGATGTTCGACTTCAGCGAGCCGAGCCACAAGGGCCGTTCGCGGTCCTGGCCGTAGGTGGCCAGCAACGCCTGCGCCTCGATGGGATCACCCAGCGCCGTACCCGTACCGTGCGCCTCCACCACATCCACATCCGCGGCCGACAACCGCGCACCCGCCAACGCAGCACGGATCACCCGCTGCTGCGACGGACCGTTCGGCGCCGTCAGCCCATTACTGCCACCATCCTGATTCACCGCCGAACCACGCACCACCGCCAACACCTGATGCCCATGGCGCTCGGCGTCCGAGAGCCGCTCGACGACGAGGAGCCCGACGCCCTCGGCCCAGCCGGTGCCGTCCGCGTCGTCGGAGAAGGCCTTGCAGCGGCCGTCGGCGGCGAGGCCGCGCTGGCGGGAGAACTCGACGAACATTCCCGGCGTGGACAGGACGGTCACGCCGCCGGCCAGGGCGAGGGAGCATTCGCCGTTGCGCAGGGCCTGGACCGCGAGGTGCAGTGCCACCAGGGACGACGAGCAGGCCGTGTCCACCGTCATCGCCGGGCCCTCGAGACCCAGCAGGTAGGAGATCCGGCCCGATGCCACGCTGGTGGTGTTGCCGGTGAGGCGGAAGCCCTCGGTGCCGTCGAGCGGGGCGTGCAGGCGGGGGCCGTACTCCATGTTCATGGCGCCGACGAAGACACCGGTGCGGCTGCCGCGCAGCGAGGACGGGTCGATGGCGGCCCGCTCCAGCGCCTCCCAGGAGGTCTCCAGCAGCAGCCGCTGCTGCGGGTCCATCGCCGCCGCCTCGCGCGGACTGATCCCGAAGAACTCGGCGTCGAAGTCACCGGCGCCGGTGAGGAATCCGCCGTGGCGGGCGTAGGTGGTGCCGGGGTGGTCGGGGTCGGGGTCGTAGAGGCCGGCGAGGTCCCAGCCGCGGTCGGTGGGGAACTCGGAGATGGCGTCCGTCTCGCCGGTCACTGCCTGCCACAGGTGCCGCGGCGAGTCGATGCCGCCCGGCAGCCGGCAGGCCATGCCGACGATGACGATCGGGTCGTCGTCGGAGGTGACGGCGGTGGGGTGGGTGTCGTTGCCGGTCCGCGAGGTGTCGAGAACGCCGGTGATCCGCTCGTGCAGGTGGGCGGCGAGGGCCTGCGGGGTGGGGTGGTCGAAGAGCACGCTGGTGGGCAGGCGCAGCCCGGTGGCGGAGACGAGCCGGTTGCGCAGGTGCACGGAGCGGGCCGAGTCGAAGCCGAGGTCGCGGAAGGTGGCGTCGGGGTCGGCGGGGGTGTCGCCGAGGCTTTCGGCGAGGTGGCCGGTGAGCCAGCGGAGGAGGAAGCCGTCCGGTTCGGTGCGGATCCTGTCGCGCAGGGCGAGCGTGGCGGAGCTGAGATGCTGTTCGGCGACGGTGGTGGCGGGGCGTTCGTCGAGCCAGTGGCGTTCGCGCTGGAAGGCGTAGGTGGGCAGGTCGATGATGCGGGCGGCGCCGATGGTCTCGGCCCAGTCGACGTGGACGCCGGCGGTCCAGGCTTCGGCGAGTCCGGTCAGCAGCGTGTGCGGTTCCGGGGTGTCGCGGTGCTGGAGGGCCACCGCGATCTCGGTGTCGGTGGGATGGACGAGCGGGGTGAGGACGGAGTCGGGGGCGAGTTCCACGAACCGGGTCACGCCCTGCTCGCGGCAGGCGGTGATCGCGTCGTGGAAGCGGACGGTGGCGCCGACGTGTCCGGTCCAGTACTCCTCGGTCATGGCGGTGCCGGTGCGGCCGGTGACGGTGGAGACGATCGGGATGTCCGGTTCGGCGACGGTCAGACCGTGGATGCGGCGGGCGAACTCCTCCAGCATGGGCGCGGTGAGCGGCGAGTGGGCCGCGTTCCGCACCCGGAGCCGGGTGGTGCGCCGGCCGTCGGCCCGGAACCGGTCGGCGATCCGGGTGACGGTGTCCTCGGCACCGGACAGGACGATGGCCCGGGGCCCGTTGATGACGCCGATGGAGACGTCGTCGATGCCCTGGAGCGCGGCGGTGGCCTCCTCCTCGGTGGCCTCCACGGCGATCATGGCGCCGCCGGGCGGCAGCGCCTCCATCAGCGCGCCTCGGGCGGCGGCGAGGGCGGCGGCGTCGGCCAGGGACAGGGAGCCGGAGACGTGCGCGGCGACGATCTCGCCGAAGGAGTGGCCGACGAGCAGGTCCGGCCGGACGCCCCAGGACGTGACCAGGCGGTAGAGGGCGACCTGGAAGGCGAAGAGGGCGGGCTGCATGTACCGCATGCCGTCGAGGGCCGCCGCGGCGTCCTCGCGTTCGCCGAAGAGGACCTCGCGCAGTCCGAGTGCGGGGTCGAAGTGGCCGAGTACCTCGTCCAGTGCCCGGGCGAAGACGGGGTGGGCGTCGTACAGTTCGCGCCCCATGCCGATGTGGTGGGCGCCGCCGCCGGCGAAGAGGAAGGCGGTCTTGCCGGAGGTCGTGGCGACGCCGGTGACGGCCTCGTCGTGGAACCGGGTGAGGCGTGCGGTGAGGTCGGCCCGGTCGGTGCCGATGACGACGGCCCGGTGTTCGAGGGCGGAGCGGGTGACGGCCAGCGATCCGGCGATGTCGGCGGCGTCGGCTTCGTGGTCGTCCTGGAGGTGGCCGAGGAGTCGTACGGCCTGGGCGTCCAGGGCACGGCCGGTGCGGGCGGACAGCACCCAGGGCAGGGGGCGGTCGGTGGCGGGGCGTGTCGTGGGGGTGTGGGGCCGGCCGGTGTAGGGGCCCTCGGCGAGGACGACGTGGCAGTTGGTGCCGCCGACGCCGAAGGAGCTGACGCCCGCGACGAGCGGGGCGTCGGAGTCGGGCCAGGCGCCGAGTTCGGTCTGCACCCTCAGGTTGAGCGCGTCCAGCGGGATCGCCGGGTGGGGGGTGTGGAAGTGGAGGGTCGGCGGGAGTTGCCGGTGGCGTACGGCGAGGGCGGCCTTGAGCAGGCCCACGATGCCGGCGGCGGCTTCCAGGTGGCCGATGTTGGTCTTGACCGAGCCGACGCGCAGCGGGCGGCGGTCCGTGCCGCGGCCGAGGACGGCGGAGACGGCGGCGGCCTCGACCGGGTCGCCGACCGGGGTGCCGGTGCCGTGGAGTTCGACGTACTGCACGGCCCCCGGGTCGACTCGCGCGTCCGCGTAGGCGCGGCGCAGGACGTCCTGCTGGCCCCGGACGTCGGGGTCGGTGAGCCGGTCGCCGCCGCCGTCGTTGTTGACGGCGCTGCCCTGGATGACGCAGTAGACGGGGTCGCCGTCCGCGACCGCGCGCTCCAGCGGCTTGAGCAGGACGACGCCTCCGCCTTCGCCGCGTACGAAACCGTCGGCGCTCGCGTCGAACAGCGCGCACCTGCCCCGGACGGACAGGGCCCCCAGTCCGGCGGTGGCGTCCATGCTGTCCGGTGCGAGGATCAGGTTGACGCCGCCGGCGAAGGCGAGGTCGGACTCGCCGCGGCGGATGCTCTCGCAGGCCAGGTGGACGGCGACCAGCGAGGATGCCTGTGCCGCGTCGACGGCGAGGCTGGGGCCTCGCAGGCCGAGGGTCCAGGAGACGCGGTTGGCGATGATGGCGCGGTGCCGGCCGGTGAAGTCGTGCGCTTCGCCGCGGCCGGACCGTTCGCGGGAGGCGAGGGTGGCGTAGTCGTCGGAGGAGACGCCGACGAACACGCCGGTGCGGGAGCCCCGGAGGCGGTCGTCGGGCAGTCCGGCGTCCTCCATCGCCTCCCAGACGAGTTCGAGGGCGAGCCGCTGCTGCGGGTCCATGGCGGCGGCCTCGTCGGGGTGTACGCCGAAGAAGGCGGCGTCGAAGGAGCCCACGTCGTCGAGGAAGCCACCCCGCCAGGACGCGCGGCCCTGGCCCCGGTCCGCCGGCCAGGAGGTGACGGCGTCGGTGCCCGTGGTCAGCAGGCGCCAGAATGCGGCCGGGTTCGCTGCCGCGGGGACGCGGCAGGAGATGCCGATCACCGCGATGGCCGTGTCACGGGAGCCGTCGATCACCTGGTCACCAGACATGGATGGCTTCATGGCGAAAGTATCCGCGGGTGGCCGGGGTGCGGCTTCTGCCAGAGGAACGGGCCCGCTGCCAGGGCTTCGGTACAGGTCGCACCGGCCGGTCCAGGACTTTCGGCCAGGTCGTTTTTCGGCCAACCTCATTGCGGGGCTTGTCTGTTGGGGTGCGCGCATGCCGACGGGGGGCCTGTCCGCGGACAGGCCCCCCGGGTACCGACGGTGGGGTGTGCTTCAGCCGGCGGCGGACGCGATGAGCTGCGCCCGGGACGCCATGTGTGCCTTGGCGAGCACGTTGGACACGTGGAACTTGACGGTCTTCTCGCTGAGCCCGAGCTGGCGGGCGATCTCCTTGTTGGCCAGGCCGCGCCGTATCAGTGCGAGCACCTCGGACTCGCGTGAGGTCAGGGGCGTGTGGGTGGGGACGAGGGACAGGCGGCGGGGCGGGGTGGCGCGTACGCATCTGAGCAGCGAGCCGCTGAGGCCGGGCGACACGTAGCCGCTGCCGTCCCGGGCCCGGCGGACCGCCGTGACGAGTTCCTCCTCCGGGTCGTCGGAGTGGACGAGCGCGGTCACGTCGGCGTGGGCGCTGCGGATCCAGTCGGCGGCGGTGTCCGCGTCGGTCACGACGACGACCACGCAGGCGTCGAGGCGGGCCAGGTCGCGGGTGTCGCCGTGCGACCGCGCGGGGCTGTCGACGAGTACGACGACATCGGGTGCACACAGGGCGGCGACCGAGACGAGTTCGCAGAGGTCTCCCGCCTCGCCGACCACGATCAGCCCCGGGTCCTGCTCCAGGGCCGCGCGCATACCCAGGCGCGCGTAGGGATGTCGATCACATACAACGATCCTTGTCTGGGGCCGACTTTCCAAGTTTTTCCGCTTTCCTGCTTGAAGTGGAATTCACGCAGGGGTGAGAACGCGTCCCGGAATACTGGTTCCGGGGAGTTTTTGGGCACGGCTTTGCCGGACGGTGGCATGGGAAATGAAATGCCGGAATGTTCCCGCGGAAAGGCGCGGTGACCCGCTCCGTGTGTGCGGCGAAAACCGTGTCCGGGCCGTCGTACGCCGGTTCCTGCCGGCGTACGACGGAAATTCATCGGGCCGGCGGGAGGCGCGGCCCGCGGTGCACGGCGTACTCGACCCCCGTCTACGGCCTCGTCAGTGCGAGGCGACCTGGTCCGTGACGCCGATCGCGCCGACCGGACACAGCTGGGCGGCCGTCTCGACCGAGGCGCGCAGGTGCTCCGGCGGCTGTGCGTTCCGCAGCGTCACCAGTCCGTCCGCGTCGTCCTGGTCGAACACCTCGGGCGCGGTCACCACGCAGTTGCCGGAGCCGCAGCACAGTTCTCTGTCGACGGTGATCCGCATGGGCCTCACCAGCTCACCGGCAGCTCGGCCAGGCCGAAGGTGACGGCCATGGGGCGCTTGGGCACGTCCGCGAGGGTGGTCTCGGAGCGCAGCGTGGGGAACCGCCGGGCGAGTTCGACCAGGGCGATGCGCAGCTCGGCGCGGGCCAGCGGCTGGCCGATGCACTGGTGCAGGCCGAAACCGAACGCCATGTGGCGGTGGGCCTCGGACCGCGCCGGGTCGAACAGCTCGGGGTCGTGGAAGACGGAGGGGTCGCGGTTGGCCATGGACAGCATGGCGACGACTCCTTCGCCGGCCCGGACGGTCCGGCCGCCGATCTCGGCGTCCTCCAGGGCCAGCCGGGGCAGGCCGGTGCGGACGACGGTGATGTAGCGCAGCAGTTCCTCGACCATGCCGGGCGCCACCGCGGGGTCCTCGCGTACGGCCTGGAGGCTTTCGGGGTGCTCCAGGAGGGCGAGGGCGGACAGCCCGATCATGTTCGCGGTGGTCTCGTGGCCGGCGACGAGCAGCAGCATCGCCATGCTGAGGAGTTCGTCCTCGCGCAGTTCGCCGGGGACGACGCGCTCGGCCACCAGCCTGCTGAGCAGGTCGTCGCCGGGTGTTGTCCGCTTGAACTTGATCAGTTCGCCCAGGAAGCCGCTGAGCGCGCCGAGGGCGGCCTCGACCTCCTCGGGGCCGGAGTTGCGGTCCATGATCGCGCGGCTGTGGAGCTGGAAGAAGTCGTGGTCGGAGTAGGGAACCCCGAGCAGGTGGCAGATGGTCATGGACGGGACCGGCAACGCGAAGTCGTTCATCAGGTCCGCGGGCGGGCCGGCGGCCCGCATGCGCTCCAGCGCCTCGACCACCGTCTCCTCGATCAGCGGCTCGATCCGCCGAATGTTCTTGATCATGAACTCGGCGGTGAGCATGCGCCGGAAGCGGCTGTGCGCCTCGCCGTCCATGAAGATGAACAGACCGGAGGCGTCCTCCTGCTTCGGCGGAATCGGGTTCAGCACCGGAAAACCCGGACGGTACTGGTCCGAGCTGAAGCCGGGATGGCGCAGCAGCTGGCGGACGTCCTCGTGCCGGGTGACCAGCCAGGCCCAGCCTCCGAACGGGAGCCTGACCCTGCCCATCGGCCCGCCCAGCCGGGCCTCGTCGTCCGGTGTGACGGGAATGAAGGGATTGCTGTCCGGACCGATGAACGGGAAAGCTGGAAGTTCTGCGACATCAACGCTTGACAATTCCGTCAATTCGACCCCCGTAGAACTGCGTTGAAATGACGGATTAACCCTAGCAAGAAACCGGCCAAATATCGGCTGTGACCTGGGTCACAGACCGCCGAGTACGCTCCGGATGCATGCGCCGTCCGAGGGATGCGTCCCCTTTCGGTAAAACAGGCGTCATCATCCGGAAAACTTCGGTGGGGGCCTGGTCCATCCGGTCCGCGGGATAAAAACGGCCGCCGGGAAAAAATCCGCAGCTCAAAGCCGTCCCGGCCGGTGCCGCGGCGAGGCGGGCGCCGGCCGCCCGGGGTGCGGGGGCGGGGGCGGCGGAAGCACCGGATCCGGAGGCCGGTGGCGAAGGTGTGGTCACCGGCCTCCGGATCCGGTCAGGCGGCGGCCGGGAGTGCGAAGCGGACGCCGGTCAGCCCCTCCGACAGCTCCCACAGTCGCTTGCCGGTCGCCGGGTCGGCGGCGCGCGGGGCCAGCCGCACCTGCTTGGGCGCGCCCCGCAGTTCGGCCATGCCGTCCGGTCCGAACAGCTCGCCGCCGCGCACACCGTCGGCGGTGGCCGCGTACAACTGGGGCAGGGCGCCCTGGTCGGGGGCTTGGGCGAGCGGCAGCAGCAGGCGGCCGAAGAGGAATTTCACCATGCCGACGGGAGCGGCCGTCTGCAGGTTGGTGGCCGTGTAACCGGGGTGGGCCAGCACGCTGCGGACCGGGCTGCCCGCCGCGCTCAGCCGCCGGTGCAGTTCCCAGCCGAAGACGGCGTTGGCCAGCTTGGACTGGTTGTAGTAGCCCATGGGCGAGTACGCGCGCTCACCGGTCAGGTCGTCGAAGAACATCTTGCCCTGGCGGTGGTTGGTGGAGGTCACCGTGACCACGCGGGGGTCCTCTCCCTGCGCCAGCTGGTCGAGCAGCAGCCCGGTGAGGGCGAAGTGGCCGAGGTGGTTGGCGGCGAACTGCACTTCCTGGCCCTGCTCGGTGAGCGTCCTCGGCGGCGCCATCACACCGGCGTTGTTGACGAGCACATCGGGGCGCACACCGTCGGAGCGCAGCCGGTCGGCGAACGCGCGGACCGAGTCCGGGTCGGACAGGTCCAGCCGCCGCACCTCCAGCCGGGCCCCGGCCACGCCGGCCGACACCTCCGCGACCGCCCGCCGCCCCTTGGCCTCGTCACGGACGGCGAGGACCACATGGGCACCCTTGCGCACGAGCGCCCGGGTGGTCGCCAGACCGAGGCCGCTGTTCGCTCCGGTGACGACGAACACCCGTCCCTTCTGGTCCGGGATCTGATCGGCGGTCCAGCGCTTCTGACTCGTCATACGGCCCACCGTGCCTTACCTGTCACCAAGTGTCAAGTGTGACACTCTGGGCCAGCTGCGGCACGGCGGATACGATGGGTGGATGACTTCCCGCCCTGTAGGAACCCTGGCCCAGCGCAAGCGGCAGCTGGTCGCGGACGAGTTGACCCAGGCGGCGCTGGGCCTGCTGGCGCGCGGCGGATTCGACGCGGTCACGGTGGACGAGATCGCCGCCGCCGCGGGAGTGTCGAAGCGGACGTTCTTCCGGTACTTCGCGTCCAAGGAGGACGTGGTCGTCCAGTTCCTGACCGGGCTGGGCGCGGCCATGCGGGAGGAACTGGCGGGCCGTCCGGCGCCGGAACCGCCGTCCACCGCCCTGCGGCACACGGTGTGGCGGTCCATCGACGCCTGCGCGGGCGAGACCGAACGGACCCTGAAAGTCGTGCAGTTGATCCTCGGGACGCCGGCCCTGCTCGCCCGTTTCCTCGAACGGCAGGCCCAGTGGCGCGAGGAGCTGGCGGCGGAGGTGGCCGGACGCCTCGGCCTCGACGCGGCGACGGAGCTGTACCCGCGCCTGGCCGCCGGCATGGCGCTGACCGCCTTCCACACCGTGCTGCAACGGTGGAGCGAGAGCGACGGCACGGAGGATCCCGCCGCACTGACCGACCGCTGCTTCACGGTCATCGCGCCGGCGCTGGACGCGCTGCCGGGCGAGTAGGCCGTCGAGAACGTCCCGGCCGGCCCTCCGCGTGCCGTGCGGCGTACGGGCAAGGAGGGTGCGGGCCCTCAGGCGGGAGGCGCGCACGAGGCGCCGGGTCCCGGCCGGCCGCCTCGTCCGGCGGCCGGCCGGGACCCGGCGTGGATACTCACCAGGCGCTCAGGACGACACGTCCGCGCCAGCGGCCGCCGTCTCGGGGGTGGGCACGGTCGCCGTGGCCTCGCGCGCCCAGGCCGCGCGTCGCCCGGCCAGCCTGCAGGCGACACAGCCGGGGTGGCCCTGCCGCGCGGACTGGTCGCGCACACCCAGCGGGTGCTGCCCGGCGGGCCGTACCCCCGGCGGCTTGCCCCAGCCGGCGAGGTGGAGGACCCATGTGACGAGCACTGCCGCCACCGTGAGGGCCAGGCCCAGCCAGATTCCCGGGCGCCAGCCGCAGACGCCGACACCGATCACCGCGGTGCCTATGGTCGCCACGGCGCAACCGGTCCATCCTGCCACCGTGTGGCCTTCGTCGTGTGCGCTCACGTGCCCCCTCCTCGCGCCGCCGGAATCGGCCCGATCACGTCATGGCCGGACCGCGGCACTCGACCTAAAATAACTTAGCGAGTAAGGAATCTATCCCAGGGACCAAGGGAGTCGCAATGGAGGCCCCGCAGTGGAGATCTGACGTTCCCTCAGACACGATCCGCGCACTCGGCGACCTCGTCGCGACCAGCATCGTCGGGCAGCAGGAGTTCGCCCGGAGCCTGGGGCTGAGCATGATGGACCTGATCTGCCTCGCCCATGTGCTCGCGGCCGGGGACTCCCCCGTCACCGCCGGCGACCTGGCCGCCCGCGCCCACGTGACCACGGGCGCGGTGACCGGCATCCTCAACCGCCTGGAGCGCGGCGGTTTCGTCACCCGCGAGCCCGATCCCGCCGACCGCCGCCGCGTCCTCGTCGCCGCCGTCCCGGCCGCCGCGGACCGGGTCCGCACCGTCTACGGCCCCTACTACGCGCGGCTCACCGAACTGTTCGCCCAGTACACCCCGGCCGAGATCTCGATCGTCACCGACTGGTTCACCCGCGCGGCGGCGGTGACCCGCACGTATCTGGAGGAGGCCTGCGAGACATAGCTCAAGGACGCTGCCCCGACGCGGACTCGCCGCGCCGTACACCGCGAGCGGCGACGGCTGTCCTGGCGCTCGCCCGGCTTGCGAGCGGTGCGCTTCCCGCGCGGGCCGCCCGACGGTCCGACGCCGTACCGGACCGCGCCGGAACGGCTCGCCGCCGAGCTTCCCATGGGGGCGTGGCCGCCACGGTACGCAGGCCGGTCGACGATGTCCTCGCGGGTGAAACGACCGGTCGAAAACCCGGCCGAGGTGCCCGGACTTCCGACTACCGCCGAGGCCGACGGCGTTCAGAGTCGCGGCTCGGCCCAGACGTCGGGCGGGACGATCCCGGCGGAGCGGCCGTCGGGGTCGAGGAGGTGGCCGAGGAGTTTGTCGTGGCGCAGGGTGATGACGCGGTCGACGATGTCCAGGCCCGGGTGGGCGTCCGCGAGTCGGGTCTCCAGGCGCGGGACGTCGTCCACGGAGTGCAGGACGGCCTGGAGGACGAGGTTGTGCGGACCGCTGATCGCGGCGCAGTTGCGGGTCTCGGGCCGGCGGACGAGCGCGTGGCCGACCTCGGGAAGGTCGGTCGGCGGGACCTTGGCCCAGAAGGTGACGGCGACCGGCCAGCCGCCGAGGGGACGGGCGAAGTCGCAGCGGAAGCGCAGGAGGTCGAGGCGGACCAGCTGCTCCACCCGGCGTTTGACGGTGGACAGGCTGACGCCCAGGTGGGTGGCCAGGCTCTGGTAGGAGGCGCGGCCGTCGTACCCCAGCCGGCTGAGCATGGCCCGGTCGAACGGGGTGATCTCGCGGTGTCCGCCGCGGGACGGCCGGACGGCCGGCGGTGCGGTCAGCCGGGTGCGCTGGCCGGGGTCGAGCGCGGCGATGCGCCAGCGGCCGCCCTCGGTGAACATATGGGTGACGATCCTGGCGTGCACCGCGGTGACACCGGGGACCCGTGGGAGCAGGTCGAGGGTGTAGCGCGCCAGCGCGGGCAGGCCGTCGGTGGCGACGGTCGCGAGGATGTCGTGGTCCGCCGCGGCACGTTCGATGGTCACCATGTGCGGGTGCCTGCCGAGCGCCTCGACCGCCTGGGCGGTGGCCCCCGGAGCGCAGTCGATCCGGACGAAGGCGAGGCACAGCCGGTCGAGCAGCCGCGGGCCGGGTGAGAGACCCACCCAGACCGTGCCGTGCCCGGCGAGGCGCCGGAAGCGACGGGCGACGGTGACCGGGTCCACGCCGAGGGCCCGGCCGAGTTCGGTCCAGGACGCTCTGGGCCGGAGCTGGAGGGCATGGACCAGCGCCAGGTCGTCCTCGCTGAGCGGCTTCGCCGATTCCTGCGTCCGGGGCATCTGTGTGGCGAGAATCCTGCGTTTCGTGGGCGTGCGGGGCTGCTGCTCCCACTGTAGGGCTCGAAGCCCGCGCCGACGGGCCGTACCGGCAAACAGCGAAGCAGCGGGGAGCGGAATCGATGACCTACGCGGACTACCAGTACGAGATCTATCTCGACGGGCTGCGCGGAGTGCTGCCCAGCCTGCCGATGACCTACGCGGACCTCGAACCGCCGGCCCAGGCGGCGATGCCGCCGTCGGTCCGCTCGTACGTGGCCGGAGGCGCCGGCGACGAGCACACCCAGCGGGCGAACGTCACCGCGTTCGAGGGATGGGGACTGGTCCCGCGGATGATGGTCAGCCCCACCCGGCGCGACCTGTCCGTGGACCTGTTCGGGCTGCGCCTGGCCACGCCGCTGTTCATGGCGCCGGTCGGTGTGATCGGGCTGTGCACCCAGGACGGCCACGGCGACCTCGCCGCCGCGCGCGCCGCCGCCCGTACCGGCGTGCCCATGGTCGCCTCCACCCTCACGGTCGACCCGATGGAGGACGTGGCCCCGGAGTTCGGTGACACACCCGGCTTCTTCCAGCTCTACACCCCGGCCGACCGGGAGGTGGCCGAGAGCCTGGTGCGCCGGGCGGAGGCCGCCGGGTTCAAGGGCATCGTGGTCACCCTCGACACCTGGATTCCCGGCTGGCGACCGCGCGACCTGACGGACAGCAACTTTCCCCAGCTGCGCGGCCATTGCCTGGCCAACTACTTCTCCGACCCCGTCTTCCGCTCCCGGCTCGCCAAGTCGCCGGAGGACGACCCGGCGGCCGCCGTGATGCACTGGGCGCAGATCTTCGGCAACCCTCTCACCTGGGACGACCTGCCCTGGCTGCGGTCGATGACCGATCTGCCGCTGATCCTCAAGGGCATCTGCCATCCCGACGACGTCCGGCGCGCCAGGGACGGCGGCGTGGACGGCGTCTACTGCTCCAACCACGGCGGCCGGCAGGCCAACGGCGGCCTTCCCGCGCTCGACGCGCTGCCCGGCGTGGTGGAGGCCGCCGACGGCCTGCCCGTCCTGTTCGACTCCGGCGTACGCACCGGCGCCGATGTCGTCAAGGCCATCGCCCTGGGCGCCACGGCCGTCGGCATCGGCCGCCCCTATGCCTACGGCGCGGCCCTCGCCGGCACCGACGGCATCACCCACGTCCTGCGCGCCCTGCTCGCCGAAGCCGACCTCCTCATGGCCGTCGACGGTTACCCCACCCTCGCCGACCTCACCCCCGACGCCCTGCGCCGCGTCCGCTGACGGCTCCGGAGAGAGCACCCTGCTCAAGCCGATCGCCGGCGAACTGCGGCCCGGCGCCGGGTCGGTGTCCGTCGGCGGCGCCCTCGGCCGTCTGCCGCAGACCCTCCCCCTGACCGGTGACCTCACCGTCGCCGAGGTGCTCGGCGCGGCCGAGGTGATCCGCGCCCTGGACGCCGTCGAGTCCGGGGACGTGAGCGAGGAGCACTTCACCGCCATCGGTGACGACTGGGACCTCGAGGAGCGCGCCCGCGCCCGGCTCGACCGCCTCGGCCTGGCCGGTCCCGCCCTCGACCGCAGGCTGGGCACGCTCAGCGGCGGCCGGGTCGTCTGCCTCGGTCCGGCCGCCCGGCTGCTCAAGCGCCCGGACGTCCTGCTGCTCGACGAGCCGGCCAACAGCCTGGACCGGGGGAAGCCCGGCACAGGCTGTACGACGTACCGGTGGACTTCGGCGGCCTCCTGCTGCTGGTCGCCCACGGCCGCGCCCGGCGCTCGGCCCGCTTCGAGGTGTACCGACTGGTCACCGACCCCCGCCTCGGCGAGGACTGGAGTCCTGCGGGAACAGGATCAAGGCGGCGGCCTACCGCGCCCGGAGGAAGACGGCGCCCGTCGCGGCCGGGAGGCGGCCCGGCGGGCGCGGGCGCCCTTGCGGGCCTCGCGCGACGGGCCGCTCCCCCGGGTTCGCCGAGCGAGTCGGAGGCCGCCTACAGCCCCAGGTCGAGGGCGAGGCACGGGTAGTGCTTCCACGAGCCCTCGGCGTCGTACGGGGCAGCGGACCGAGCCGGCGTGCTCTCGGCCGCTTCGGTCATGTCCTCCAAGCGCACGCGCTCGGGTAGCCTGCCGTAGCGTGCGCGCCGCACGGCTGCCGCGGCGGCGTCCGCCGCGAGTTGTTCCTCTTTCATGACACGTACTCCGCTTCGTCGGTCTTCTTCTGCCAGGCGGGACGGACTCCGGGCCCGTGACGGCCCGGCCGGGGCGGGATCGGTCCGCCTGCGCCGGCCGCGCCCGGGCGGCGCTCCCTCACAGGCGGTCGGCGTCGACGACGGCCTGCGCGAAGGCGGCCGGTGCCTCCTGCGGCAGGTTGTGGCCGACGTCCGCGAGGGTGCGGTGCTCGTAGGGGCCCGTGAAGTGCTCGCGGTAGGCGGAGCCGTCGCCGGCCGGTGTGAAGGGGTCGAGGGCCGGGTCGAGGGTGATCGTGGGAACGTGGACGGGCGGCCGGGCGGCGAGCCGCGTCTCGTAGCGGCTGTAGCGGCGGTCGCTCTCGATCAGGCCGATGCGCCAGCGGTAGTTGTACAGCACGACGGCGGCGTAGTCCGGGTTCTCGAAGGCGCGGGCGGTGCGCTGGAAGGTGGCGTCGTCGAAGTCCCAGTTGGGCGAGACGAGCGTCCACACGTAACGGCACAGGGCGATGCGTTCGTCGACGTTCTCCATCGCCTTCTTGCCGCGCTCGGTGGCGAAGTACCACTGGTACCACCAGTTGTGCTCGACGGACGCGGCGGCGGGATTCTGCTGCGCCTTGACGTCGGTGATGAGGTAACCGCCGGTCGAGACGAGGGCTTTGACGCGTTCGGGCCACAGGGCCGCGATGATGTCGGCGGTGCGCGAGCCCCAGTCGAACCCGGCGAGCACCGCTTTGTCGATCTTGAGGGCGTCCATCAGGGCGACGATGTCGAGCGCGACGGCGGACTGCTCGGCGGTGCGGGGGGTGCGGCGGGACAGGAAACGTGTGCTGCCGTGGCCGCGCAGATAGGGAACGACGACGCGGTACCCCAGGCCGGCCAGGAGCGGCGCGACGTCGACATAGCTGTGGATGTCGTACGGCCAGCCGTGCAGGCACACGACGACCGGGCCGTGGGCGGGGCCCGCCTCGGCGTAACCGATGTCGAGGACGCCGGCCCTGACCTGCTTGAGCGTGCGGAATGCGGTGGGGGTGCCGGGGCTGAGGGCAGGTGCGCCGGCGCGAGGGGGCGAGGCCGTCGCGGCGGAGGCGGTGGACTGCGCGCCGGCCGGCGAGACCGCCGCCGCGCCCGCGCCCCAGCCGGCGGCCTTGGTGAACGTACGCCTGTCGAGCATGAGAAACCCCTCCGTCGCGTGTTCGCTCCCCGAGCTTCACACGCCTTGCGTCACCTGTCAAACCGGTGACGCACTTCGGGTGACTGAAGCGGCGGGATCTCGCGGAGCGGTGCGGCTCCGGGTCAACCGCCGCTCGTACGAGGGACAGTTGGGGCGATCGAAGCCTCAGGAGTGGCGCCGCCCGCGATGATGAACGCGGCCGGACCGGCCACCGGGGCGAGGAAGTCTCGCGGCCGGCGGAACCCGAAGGAGAACGACCCCGATGAGCATCCCCGGCCAGGCGGGCTCCGAAGGCACGCCCTTGCACGCACACCAGTGGGACGACATCGGCCGTCTCGCCGCGCTGTTCACCACTCTGGACACCGCGCGCGGGATGACTCCGGAGCAGCAGTGGATGCTGCAGGCGCTCAAGATCTCCGAGGAGGCGGGCGAGACCGCGCAGGCCGTGATCGGTGTCTGGGGCACCAACCCCCGGAAGGGCCGCAGCCACACATGGCGGCACGTGCAGGAGGAGGTCGCCGACACCGCGATCACCAGCCTGGTGGCGCTGTACCGGATGCTCGGCGAGGAGGCTCCCGTGTTCTTCGCCGCCGTACTCGCCGAGAAGTCCGCCAAGTTCCTTTCCTGAGCCCCGGCAGGCGGGAAAGAAGCCGGTGGCCGCGGCGCTCCGCACTCCCGCGCGGCCGGCCGCCCGAATAAATCAAGTGCCGCGCGGCGCCCGGTCGTCGATAATCCACGCGTGGCCACCATGAACGTCGACAGAGCGGAACGCGGTCCGTCCCCCCGCTCCTCCCTGACCGCGCTGGCCGGACGCGGCTTCGACGCGATTCCGCCCACGGCACTGGTCCTGCTCGGCATCGTCAGCGTCCAGGTGGGCTCGGCGCTGGCCAAGCACCTGTTCGACGCGGTGGGCAGCTTCGGGACCGTCGCGCTGCGCCTGTTCTTCGCGGCGGCGGTGCTCGTGCTGCTGTGGCGGCCCTCGCCGCGCATGCCCCGCCGCACATGGACGGTGGTCCTCGGTTACGGCGTGACGCTCGGCCTGATGAACCTGTGCTTCTATCTGGCGCTGTCCCGGATCCCGCTGGGGATCGCGGTGACCACCGAGTTCCTCGGGCCGCTGGCGGTGGCCCTGGCCGGGTCCAGGCGCTGGCCGGACGCCGTGTGGGCGGTGCTCGCGGCCGGCGGCGTGGTCCTGCTGATGGAGGGCGGCGGCGACCTCGACCTTCTCGGCCTGCTGTTCGCCCTCGCCGCGGGCACGTGCTGGGGTCTGTACATCCTGGTCGGTGCCGCGCTGGGCCGCCATACGTCGGAAGGCGACGGCCTGGCCCTGGGCATGGCCGTCGCCGCACTGATCGCCGTGCCGTTCGGCGTGGCCGACAGCGGTACGGCGCTGCTCCAGCCGTGGGTCCTGCTCGCGGGGCTCGGCGTGGCGCTGTTGTCGTCGGTGATCCCCTATTCGCTGGATCTGGAAGCGCTCCGCAAGGTCCCTCCGCACGTGTTCGGCATCCTGATGAGCCTCGAACCGGCGATGGCGGCCCTCATCGGCCTGGTCGTCCTCGAGGAGTCGCTGCACTGGACGCAGTGGATCGCCGTACTGTGCGTGGTGGCCGCGTCGGCGGGCGCCACCCGCGGCGCCCGCACCGACACCTGACCTCGGGCACCGCCGGCACAGTCCTCGCCGCACCCGTCGGCACAGCCCTCGCAGCACTCCTCAGCACACCCGCCGGTAAGGCACGTCCGCGACGTACATCCGCCATTCCGCCCGGGACAGCCCTCCGCCGGCCCGGCGGCACACCGCCTCCGACACCCGCGCCGGGTCCAGGACGACACGCTGGAGCGGCACGTGTTCCCCCGCCGCGTACAGGCTGCCGCCGTCGCCGGTGAAGGCGAGGGCGAGGATCCTGTCGCCTGCCGTGGGCAGGTCGGTGCCCAGTTGCCGACGGGAGTCGACGTCCCACAGCCGTACGGTGCCCTGCGATCCGGCCGCGGCCAGCACGCCGCCGTCCGGGGAGAACACCAGCGCGGTCGCCTCCTCCTGTTCGCCCGTGGTGCCCCGGAAGTAGCCGCCGGGCAACGCGCCGAGCGAGGTGGCCCGTTCGACGTCCCACAAGGTGATGCCGCCTTCGATGTCCGCGAAGGCGACGCGTCTGCCGTCGGGGCTCAGGGCGCTCATGCACGAGCAGTTCATCGTCTTCCGGGGCCGGCCGTGACCGTCCGCCGGCAGCAGGGCTCCGCTGCTCGTCAGCACGGTGCCGCCGTCGGCGGACAGCGAGGCGATGGAGTCGCCCTCGCCGCCGTCCCCCGCGCCGTCCGGAAGGCGGATGCTGCCGGCCTTTCGTCCGCCGTCGGCCTTCCACACCGTCACCTTCGCGTCGTCGATGCCGGTCGTCAGCACTTCACGGCCGTCGGGGCTGAGCGTCCACCCGGTCATGAACGTGTCGTCGCCGTAGGGCCTGAGTTCGGTGAGCTTTCGGTTGTGGACGGTGTCCCAGACGGTGATGCGTGTCGGATCCGGCTGGTCGGCCGATCCCGAACCGAAGGCGAGGCGCCGGCCGTCGGCGCTGAGGGACACCACCGTCTGGTCGCTGACGCTCAGGGCGTCGGAGTCCTCGGGCAGCCCGGCGGCGGCGATCGTGTACCTCGGCCGGCCGGTCCGCCCGTCGTGGACCCGCAGGCGGGCCGGGTCCTTGCCCCCGGTGTCCAGCACGGCCAGCACCGAACCGTCGGCGCTGAGGGCCGCCGCGGCGGCGGCACGCGCGCTCCAGCGCGGCGCCAGCGCGCTGCCGATGTCGATGCCGTGCACGACGGTCGTTCCGTCCGGACCCGCGGTGGTGTAGCGCAGGACGCGGGCGGCGGTGTCGATGCGGATGTCGTCCGGCTGGATGTCGGTGAGCGGGTAGCGGACCACGGGGGCTTGGGGGTGGTCCAGCCGCCACAGCAGGATGTCGTTGCCGCCGATGCCGGCCAGCAGCGTGCCGTCCGCGCTGAACACGTAGTTCAGCGGCGCGACCTGGGCGAGCTGGGGCAGCCTGTTCCCGGTCCGGACCGTGACACGTCGTATCCCGGTGGTGTCGGCCATCGCCAGGGCGCGGCCGTCGGGCGAGAACTGGACCGCCGCGTCCGGTGCGCAGGCGATCCGCTTGCGCCAGGCCGTGTCGGCACGGTGCCGGGTCCGCATGTCCCAGACGCCGACACCGCCTTGCACACACGCCGCGAGCAGCCGGTTGTCCGGGCTGATGTCTCCGCCGCCGGCCGTCTCCCACCCGTGGGAGGTGTCGGCGAACAGGCGGTGCGCGCTGTCGGCGTCCCACACCTCCAGGCGGTCGCCGGTGCCGACGAAGTAGGCGTGCCCGCTGGAGCTGAACCCGGACCACCCCCGGCTGCCGCTGATCGCACTGCCGATCCAGGTTCCCTCCTCTTCGCCGCCCGGGCCCGTGCCCTGCGGCAATTGGTCCGGCGGCACGAGGAACTCGTCGTCGGCGGGGCCGAGGGTCCCGCCGTGGTAGCGGCGGGTCCGGGTGTCCCACAGCCGGACCCGCATGCCCTCCTCGGTCGGTACGGCCACCTGGCTTCCGTCGGGGCTGATCGTGCCCGTGGAGAGGTCGTCACCGGGCACCCGCTCACTGCCGGTCACCCGGTGCGTCACCACGTCCCGGCGGACGAATCTGCCGCCGCCGAGGCCGAACAGGGTCCGCCCGTCCGGACTGAGCTGCCGGATCTCCGTGGACCCGGGCACCGTGAACGTGGGCAGGTCGCGCTGGGCGAGTGCGCCGATCAGCGCGGACCGGGACTCCGGGGTCCGGCTGAGCCGCCAGGCGGCAACGCTCAGCCGCAGCGCCGTCCCCGGTTCGGTGGTGCGCAGACCGGCTGCGGTGACGGCCGCGCGACGGGCGGTGGCGGCCAGGTGCTGGCGCTCGCTCGTACGGTGCTGCTGCCAGGCCACGACGCCGGCCACCAAGGCCAGCACCAGCAGCACGGACACCGACCCGACCAGCCCGCGCAGCCGCCTGCGTTCACGGGAGTGCGAGGCCGTGCTCGCGGCGAGGAAGTCCCGTTCGACCGCGCTCAGTTCGCGGTGCTGGTCGGCCGGGTCGAAGGCTTCGGCGGCCTCGGCCAGCCGCGCGCCCCGGTACAGCGCGCCCGCGTCCCGGCCCAGTTCCCGCCACGACTCGGCGGCCTCGGTGAGGCGGCGCAGCACCCGCAGCCGGTGCCGGTCGTCCTCGATCCAGCCCCACAGCCGTGGCCAGGCGGTGATGAGTGCCTCGTGGGCCAGGTGGACGGTGTCTCCGTCCAGGGTGATCAGCCGGGCGCGAGCCAGGCGTTCGAGGACCCTGTCGACGGTGTCGGCCGCGTACGGGTCGGTGGTGCGCAGTTCGGCGCGCCGCACCGGCCGGCAGGTGTCGGCGGTGCCCTCGCCGGGTGCGATCAGGCGCAGCAGTATCCGTCGCACCAACTGCGCCTGGCTGTCGGAGAGTCCGGCGTACAGGTCCTCCGCGGTCTGGGCGATGGCGCCGCGTACTCCGCCGGCCGCCTCGTAGGCGCGCAGGGTCAGGGTGCGGCCGGAGCGGCGCCGCCAGGTCTCCAGCAGCGCGTGCGACAGCAGGGGCAGGCCGCCCGGTTCGCCGGCCACCTCCTCCACCAGCTGCGCGGTCAGCGTCCGTTCCACGGTGAGACCGCGCGCCATGGCCGGCTTGACGACGGCCTCGCGCAGCTCCTCGCGGCCCATGGCCGGCACCGGCACCGCGGCGTCCCGCAACACCCGTGCCAGTTCGGGGTGTTCGAGGCAGCGGCCGTAGAAGTCGGCGCGTACGCCGAGCACCACCCGCAGCCGGCTGCCCGGCTCCCGGGCCGCCAGCAGCGCGTCGACGAACCGGGCGCGTTCCTCCGTGTCCCGGCACAGGGTGAAGACCTCTTCGAACTGGTCGACCAGGACCAGGGTGTCGCCGGTGTCACCGGCGGGCCGCAGCTTCTCGGCGTGGGTGCGCGCCGGGTGCGGGCCGGGAGTGAGGATCCGGATGGCGGCGAGGTGTACGCCGGTGTCGGCCGTCCGGCGCAGCCGGGGTATCAGTCCGGCGCGCAGCAAGGAGGACTTGCCGCTGCCCGACGGTCCGAGCACCACCGCGCACCGGTGCCCGCGCACCAGCTCGGCCAGGTCCGCCACGAGCTGGTCGCGGCCGAAGAAGACCTCCGCGTCGCCCGGCTCGAACCGGGTCAGCCCGCGGTACGGGGAGGTCTGCGCGTCCTGGTCCTCGCGGGGCAGCGCGGCCAGTTCGCCGGCGGCGGCCTGCCGGCGTTTCTCCCACGCGTCCGGGTCCCCGCCGCACGCCGTGACGTACGCCCGTGTCACGTCCGCCGACGGCAGCCGCTCCCCTGCCGCCGCCTGGGACAGCGCCGCCGCCGAATACGGGGTGCGCTGTGCCATCGAGCGGTACGTCGGCCCGCCGGCCTCCGCCCGCAGGGCCCGTAACCCCACCGCGAACCGCTGGACCGGCCCCGCCTCCGGATCGATCGGGTTCTCCGGACGTCCCATCCCCTGTCCCCCTCTACCGCACCGGCGCCATCCCCTTGCACCGCGCTCCCACGGTAGGGCCCGGCCCGTGCGGCGGCCAGGCGGCGCGGCGGACCGCCGCACATTGATTACCTGCACGAACAGGGGCTGCTAACCAACTCGGCGGCGGCTGAACTCGTTGTCGGCGGCACCGCCACGGAGCGCCGCACAGCGCCGGCCGGCCGTGTTCACGACCGTCCGCGCCGCCATCCCTCCGCACACCTCGTACACGAAGGAGCGCTCATGACCGAGCCCGTGGAAATGCCGCCCTATCCGGTGGGCGGCGCGGGGATCTTCGACGTCGACCCCGACCAGGCCGGCGTCAGCCAGAACCCCGATGACGCGGTCACCGGAGACACCCAGGCCCTTCCCGAAGACGTGGAGTTCTGACATGGGCAACGTCCAAGGCATGCTCGCCGCGGCCCGCAAGCTGCTGGGCACCACCGAGCACCCGCCCGGTTCCAACCGCAACGTGATCACCAAGTGGTACGGCTTCACCGGCCCGTGGTGCGACATGGCCGTCAGCTACGCCGCCGCCCACTCCGACAACCTGTCCGCGGTCGGCGGCAAGTTCGCCCTCACCACCGCCCACGCCCGGGCCTTCCAGAACAAGGGCCGCTGGCACTACGGCATCGGCGGGATCCGGCCGGGCGACATCGTGTTCTTCGACTGGTCCGGCTCGCGTTCCATCGGTGCCATCGACCACGTCGGCATCGTCGAGGCGGTGCACTCCAACCGCACCATCACCACCCTGGAGGGCAACACCTCCAACGCCTTCCGCCGTCGGCGGCGCAGCTCGGCCTGCATAGTGGGCTACGGCCGTCCCGCCTACAAGGGGGGCAGCGCGCCGATGCCGTCCGGGGACGGCATCCTGCGGCTCGGTTCGAAGGGGCAGGCCGTCAAGACCCTGCAGAAGAACCTCAACACCGTGCAGAAGGCCGGGCTGACCGTGGACGGCGAGTTCGGGCCGGCCACGCAGAAGGCGGTGAAGACCTTCCAGACCAACCACCACCTGAAGGCGGACGGCGAGTACGGCCCGCAGTCGGCGGCGATGATGAAGGCCGCGCTCGCCGGGAAGAAGGCGCCGATCCGGCCGAAGGCCCTCGTCGCGGCCCCGGCGGCGCTGGAGGTCGACGGGATCTTCGGGCCGGCGACCTGCGCGGCGCTCCAGCGCACCCTCAACAGCCGTGGCCAGGCGGGGCTGGAGGTCGACGGGGCGTTCGGTCCGCTGACGGTCACCGCGCTCCAGCGCTACCTGAAGGTCACCGCGGACGGCATCGTGGGCCCCAAGACGGTCACCGCGCTCCAGGGCCACCTGGCCGCGCCGACCAACGGCGAATGGGACGAGGCGACCACCCGGGCCCTGCAGAAGGCCCTGAACGCCGGCTCGTTCTGATCCGCCGGCGCGCGGACCGGAAGGCCGTCACGGGGGGCGGGCTTCCGGTGCCGTGCCGCGGGGGCGGGCCGAGGCCCGTCGCCGTGCCGTGGGGACGGGCCTCGGCCCGTCCCCTTTCCGCCTGTCCCGCCCCACACCGCTCCCCTCACGACCAGGAGAACAACAGATGAGCACCTCCGAGGACACCTCCGGCACGACCGCGGCGTCGACCTACAAGGTGGCGATCACCGAACAGCGCACCGGCCGGATCCTGCTCTTCGACCGGACCGCCCAGTGGACCGACGCCAATGTCCGGTGGAGCTTCAGCACGGGCAACGCCCCCGGCTGGGACCACCCCTTCGAGATCCGCTTCCGGGACACCCGGCGCTACGGCATGATCGCGCTGATGACGTTCGGCCGCCCCGGCGAGGGCCGGGCCGCGATCGTCAACGTGACCTCCAAGGCGCACCTGACCCGGGCCGACCTGCTGTGGTCCGCGCGCGTCACCAGCTATCCGCACTCCATCGAGCGCGTGCCGGACGCCGGAACGGTCGTGGTCGCGGGCTCACGGGACCGGCTGCACGTCTTCGGGCCGTCCGGCAGCGACCCGGCGACCCTGAAGGAGGTGCAGACCCTGGAGTTCGCCAAGGCCCACGCCGTGCTGTGGGACGACCAGAACAAGCTGCTGTGGGTGACCGGCGGCACCGTCGTGCGCAGCTACCGCGTCACCGGGTCGATGCGCGACTCCCGGCTGGTCAAGCACGGGCCGGACATCACGATCGCCGGCAACGGCCACGATCTCCAGCCGGACTACAGCCGGCCCGGCACGCTGCTCGTCGCCGACAGCCACCACGTCTATTCCCTGGACAAGAAGACCCGCGCCCTCACCACCGCGGCCTCGCTGCCGTATCCCAAGTCCTATGTGCGGCACGCGAACGGCCAGGCCATGTGGACCACCGACCCCAACGCGGAGGACTCCGTCTGGGGCGGCCCCACCGTCCACTTCTCCGCGGGCGGCGACCGCACCCGCGCCGGCGCCCGGATCTACAAGGCGCGGCTGTACACGACCCAGTTCCACTGAGACGCCGCCGAGGCCGGCGGCCCGGGCCTGGTGCGAGAAGGCGCCGTGCTCCGCCGCCCGCCGACCGCGACCACGGCGGCGCCGTCGCGGCCGGTGACCGTCAGGGCGACCGCGCCGGTCGCTCCCACCGGGGCCGTCCCGCGCGTGCCTCCACGGCACCGGCACGGCCGCCCCGCGCGTCTGCCGCCCTCGCGGCACTCCTGCCGCACAGGCGTCCGCGACTCGCGCCGCCCAGGCCGGACGCCTCATCAAGGCCACCGCCCGCCCGACGCCGGCGCCGCCGTGCGCTCCCTCACCACCACGGCGGACAGCGGCAGGGTGTCCGGCGGGCACCGACCCACCCCAGCCGAGCGCCTGCACGAACTGCTCGCGGCCTGATCCACACGACCACGTGTTGCAGCTCCCCACTGAAACCGCCGTGGCAGTGGGCCTTACGCCCGTGGCGGGACGGCAGACGAGTTCAGAGCTGGGTTTCGCCGCCATCCACGGCCAGCTCGATGCCGGTGGTGTACGTGGCGTCGAAGGCGAGGAACGCGGCCGCCTTGGCGAACTCTTCGACGGTGCCGTAGCGCTTCATGGGGTTGCTCGCGGTCCGCTCCGCCCTGAACTGGTCAGCGGCCTCTTCGGACAAGTTCATCGTTTCCAGAATCCCCGAGTCGATGGGACCCGGGCTGATCGCATTGACACGGATTCCCCGCGGAAGCAGCTCCCGGGAGAAGGTGCGGGCCATCGAGCGCAGCGCCGCCTTGCCGGCCGCATAGACGCTGGTGTCCATCATGCCGATGACGTTCGCGATCGAGGTGGTGAGGACGACGCCGGCGTTCGCGCTCAGCAGCGGAGCGAGCTTCTGCACAGTGAAGAAGGCGCCCTTGACGTTGATCGCGAACAGCTCGTCGTACACGTCCTCGGTCGTCGACTCGAGGGGCGTGAGGGATGAGATGCCGGCGTTGACGAACAATGCCTCGATCGAGCCGAGTTCGCTCTTCACACGGCCGACGAGCATATCCAGGTCGGACAGTGAGGCCACATCCGCCCGGACAGCCACGGCATTCTCGCCGAGCCGCTCGCGTGCCGCGTCGAGCTTGGCCTGAGAACGGCCCGTGATCACCACGCGGGCTCCGCCTTGCACCAGCAGCTCCGCCAGCGCGAGCCCCATGCCGCTGCTGCCACCCGTGATCACCACATTCTTGTCGCTGTACTTACCCATACCGAGGTTGCTCCTTCCGACATCAAAAATATGTCGATATATCCGTATGTCGTCGTTCGTGAAGCGAATCAGCCGAGGGTTTCGATCTTCATGTCGCCTGTGGTGACCGTGCGGATGTGATCACCGGCGAGCAGGTCGTGCGGATTGCCGAGGTCGATGGAGCTGACCTCGTCGAGGCGGGCCAGCCGGGAAGGAGTGAGGTCGACCTGCAGAGCACCCAGGTCGTCCTCCAGCTGCGCGATGGTGCGGGCGCCGATGATGGGTGCCGTCACGCCCGGGGCGTTCAGGGTCCAGGCCAGTGCGACCTGGGCGGGTGTGCGGCCCAGCTCCGAGGCCACCTCCTTCACCACATCGGCAATGGCAAGGTTGCGGTCGGTGACCCATCCCAGGGCGACGTTGAGGCTCTTGCGGTTGCCGGCGGTTTCGCCGACAACGGAGCCAGCCCGGTTCCGGTCCTCGCGGCTGTACTTGCCGGTGAGCACCCCGCCGCCCAATGGGGAGAAGGGAACCACGCCGAGTCCCATCTCGCGTGCCATCGGGATCAGGTCACGCTCCGCGGTGCGCTCGATCAGGCTGTACTCGGTCTCCAGTGCGACCAGCGGTGACCAGCCGCGCAGGTCGGCGATCGCCTGCATGCGCGACACCTGCCAGGCCGGGGCGCTGGAAATCGCCACGTACAGCACCTTGCCCTGCCTCACCAGGTCGTCCAGGCCCCGCAGGATCTCCTCCACCGGCGTCCTGAAGTCCCATACGTTCACGTAGAGCAGATCGATGTAGTCGGTGTTCAGCTGCCGCAGACTGGCTTCCACCGACGCCAGCATGCTCTTGCGGTGGGTACCCCCGGAATTCGGGTCCCCGGGCTGACGCAGCGTCGAGTACTTGGTCGCCAGCACCATCTTGTCCCGGTTGGTGCGGGCGAATTCGCCGAGCAGTCGCTCGGAGGTGCCGTTGGTGTAGGTGCTGGCGGTGTCGAAGAAGTTGCCGCCGAGCTCGGTGTAGCGGTCGAAGAGCTTGCGCGCCTCGTCGCGCTCGGCGCCCCAGCCCCACTCGGTGCCGAAGGTCGCCGTGCCCAGCGCCAGCGGTGAGACCCGGAGTCCGGAACGGCCCAGCAGCCGATAGGTGTCGAGAGTGAGTGCCATCGTGTTCTCCTGTGAGGCACGGTTCATGGCGTTCGAGAGGTGCGGACTGGTGGTCGACTCGCCCGGGTTTCAGGCGCCGAGCCCGTAGCCGCCGGCCACGGTGATGTCCTGGCCGGTGATGCAGCCGGCGGCGTCCGAGGCGAGGAAGGCGACCGCTTCCGCGACCTCCCGGCTGATTCCGGAGCGCTTGAAGGGGATCTTCGAGCGCATGGCGTCCGGGTCGCTCTCGGTCAGCACGTTCGGGATTCTGTCCGGTGACCGCGACCTGGTAGCCGCGGGCGTGCAGCAGCTCGGCCACCGCTCTGCCGATCCCGGTCGCCCCCCGGCGATGACCGCTGTAGGCATGGCAAACCTTTCGTCGCTGAAGCGATGGGTGAGACCACCCGTAACCGGGGAACTCCCCGGTTGTCTCACCGTACACTGAACCGGGGACATCCCCGAATTGTTCCCGAGCCTCATCCGACACCCACGATCGCGAAGGTCATGACACCTCCACGCAGCACCCTGCGCGCCGACGCGCAGCGCAACCGCGAGCAGCTGATCGCCACGGCCGCCGAAGCCTTCGCCTCCGGACGCCCGATCTCGCTGGACGCGATCGCCAAACGCGCGGGAGTGGGGAACGCCACCCTGTACCGGCACTTCCCCACCCGAGAGGATCTGGTCGAAGAGGTCTACCGGGACCAGATCCGCCCCTTGCGCGAAGACGCGCGCACCCTGCTGGCCGCCAAGCCGCCCGCACAGGCCCTCCACGCGTGGATGCTCCGATTCGCCGACTGGGCCGGCGAACGACGCGGCATCTGCGAGGCCCTGGTCGCCATGAGCGCTTCCGGCCGCTTCGGCACCGGACCGGTCTGCGACGAGGTCCAGCAGGTCCTGGCGATGGTGCTCGAGGCCGGCGCCGCAGCAGGAGAACTGCGCAGCGACATCGACCCGGTCGAGGTAGGCGGCATCCTTGCCGGTTTGCTCTCCGTGGCCGGCGCACCCGAGCAGCGCCCCCGACTGAGCCGCATGCTGGACGTCGTCGTCGACGGACTCAGGCCCCGCTAAGCGATACGCCAGCGGTTCGGCGAGGCGTCGGCCCATGCCGGACGGCATGGCTGCGGCCGCGGCGGTCGTGGCGCCCCGGACCTTGGTGAGGACCGTCGGGACGATTGCCTACGTTCGGCTCGTTCCCCGCCTCGCGACAGCGCCCGAACGGCTCGTCAGGGCCGCCAGTAGTTCGGCGTCCGTCTCGTCCGCCCGCGCCGCCGCCGGCTCGGCCGGCACCTCGGGCAGGGCCGAGTCGTCGATCGCGGTGAGGGGGAAGACGGGCGGCTTCGCGCCTCGGCGGGCGGGTCCGATCGGCGCCGGTTTGCCGGCAGGCATCCGTCCCCATGTCGTCGGCGAGATCCGGTAGATCCGCGCGGAGGACTGCGCGATGCCCGCGCCGGTGAGGTACCGCTCGACCGCTGCGGTGTGCGTCGAGGACGGGGCGGACATCGCTGTGCCGTCGACCCTCGCGCCCGCTCCAGCCCCGAGCCTCGCCCTGCGCCACATGTCCGTCCACCGTAGCCATACGAGAACAGGGCCGAGGCCGAGGCCGACGGCCGCGCGGGGCCCGGTGTGGACCGCGTACCGGCCGCGCGGCCGGCATGTGCCGGCCTACGCCGGACAGCGGCCGGCTCAGGCGAATGCCGACCGCGCCGCCGCGTGGAACTGCACGTACTCGATGGTGGCGCCTCCGGGGTGCCGGACGGTGAGGTTGCGGCCGGTCGGGACCTCGTTGGGCCCGTCGAGGATCTCGCCGCCGTGTCGCTCGGCGAGGCGCAGGATCTGGTCGATGGACTCGACGATCGTGGTGGCGTGGGTGCCGCGGTAAGGGGCGAGGGCCTCCTCCGAGCCTGCCAGGAGCAGATAGCCGCCCACACTCGCGAGTTCCAGGTCGCGGTAGGCGAACCGGAGTCCCGGCTGCTCTCCGGTGAGTTCGACGAAGGTGGGCAGGGCCGCGTCCAGGTCGTCGACATAGACACGGGCAAGGGTGGCAAGCACGGGCACGGTCATCCCCTCAAGTCATTTCGACTTTCCCGAAATGTGGAACCGATCGGCATACTACGGGTTCGAAGGAGCGGACACGAGAGAGGGCCGATGGAGCAACACGAGTACGGGGACGAGGACTTGGCCGCCGTCCTCCACGCCCTGGGCGATCCGGTCCGGCTGGCGCTGGTGCGCCGGATGGCCGCGGACGGCGAGAGCGCGTGCAGTCCGGACGGCATGGACGTGCCCAGGTCGACGCTGTCCAACCACTGGCGGATCTTGCGCGAAGCCGGGATCACCGAGACCCGCCGGGCGGGCAAGGCCCGCCTGATGACGCTGCGCCGCACCGATCTCGACGCCCGCTTTCCGGGTCTCCTCGCCGCCGTGCTGGACGAAGACGGGCGATGAGCCGGGTGGCGGCTCTCCGGGTCCGGTCCCGGGCCGCCTCGGCGTCGACACACGCCGACGCCCCGGGCGAGGGCGGGCACCGATCAGCACGCCCGGATCACCGGCCACGGCACCGCCGAGGGACGGGAGCGTGCGGACCGCCGTCCCGATGACGAACACGCGCCCGCGCCCGTAGCGATCCACGAGCGGGCCACCGGTGACCAGGACGACCGCGCGGCTCGACCGGTGGCCGGTGAGGACCTGTCGCGGTGCGCCCGGGACCGCCGTGAGAACGGTCTGGACGGCCGGTCCGGCCTCTCCTCGGCGGCGGCGCGGTCCCGGAAGAAGGCGCACGCACGGGCGCGGCCTTCGGCGCCTCCGGCGAGCGAGGCCGTGCGATCGAACCCCGGTGTCATGCCGGGACGGCTTCCGTCCCGCGCATCAGCCTTCTCCGCACCCGGCCCGGCCGTGGTCGTCCACGACGCACTCCACCTCCCCCGCCGCGCCCCCGTCACGCTGCGCCGCCGGGCCGAGGAGCGTCTCGATGACCGCCCGGAGATACCGCTCCAGCTTGGCGTCCGGCGCCGCCTGCAGGGCCGGGGGCCGGATTTCCGTGAGCACGAGACTGGTGCCGAGCACCCAGGCCGCCAGGAGTTCCGCCCTCAGGTCGGCGTCGGGGCCGCCGAGGCGGGCGGCCAGGCGCGTGGAGAACACATCCGTGAAATCCGCCCTCAGCTGCGCGAAGGCCGCGTCCCTGCCGGAGGACCGCAGCACCGAGAGCACCGGATGCGGAAAGTTCCCGTCCTTCGGCGCCCCCAGGAGCAGCGCGCAGAACCAGTCGGGTATCGCCTCCACCGGTTCCTGGAGCAGCGGCTCGAATATCTTGCCCGCGCCCGTCACATCGTTGAACAGCGCTTCCTTCGAACCGAAGTAACGGTAGACCAGCGCCGCGTCCACCCCCACGTCGCCCGCGATGTCGCGCACGCTGGTGCCCTCGTATCCGTACTTGCCGAACCGGAAGGCCGCGGCGCTCCTGAGCGCGGTACGCGTGGCCGAGGCCGAGCGCCTGCGGGCGGGCCGGTCGGCCACCGCCTTCGCCGCTTCGCCGTTCTGTACTCCCGTCACGTCACCAAACCTCCATCGCCGGCGGTCCGCCCGCCGACCGCCCATGTTCCAGCCTGGGGCGGCTGGCTCAAAGTCACCGATCGTTGTCATCAATCGTTGACTTCTGTTCGCACCGCGTGCCATACCTGAACGGTCAACGATGGATGACTTCACTGCTCACTGTCCCAGGGCCGTACGACGGAGTCGGCCCGTTCCAGGTCGCCCGCACGGCGCGGCGGCGCGCACCCTCTCCGCGCGCCCCGGACGCCGCCGTGCGGGCCCCCTCGACCGGAAATGGTGATCTTCTGTGCCTGCTCAACGCGTCACCGTGGTCGGAACCGGCTACGTAGGACTGACGACGGGTGCCTGTCTCGCCTCTCTCGGCCATGCCGTGGTGTGCGCGGACGCCGACCCCCGCAAGGTGGAGCGGCTGCGCGAGGCCCGCGTGGACATCCTCGAACCCGGTCTGCCCGAGACCGTCCGGGACGCCCTGGAGGCGGGCCGGCTGGAGTTCACCGGCGACACCGCGGCGGCCGTCGCCGACGCCGAGGTGGTCTTCCTGTGCCTGCCCACTCCCATGGGCGCGGGCGGTGCGGCCGACCTCGCCGCAGTGGAGGCCGTCGCGGAGCAGATACGCGACGTACTGCCCTCCGGCTGCGTCGTCGTCAACAAGTCGACGGTGCCGGTCGGAACGTCCGAGCGCGTCGCCGCCCTGCTCGGCCGGCCGGACGTGGCCGTCGTGAGCAACCCCGAGTTCCTGCGCGAGGGCCGTGCCGTCCACGACTTCCTGCACCCGGACCGGATCGTGATCGGCGCCGCCGACCGGGACGCCGCCCGGCGGGTCGCCGACCTGTACGCCGCGCTGGACGCGCCGTTGGTGCTCACCGACCCGGCGAGCGCCGAACTGACCAAGTACGCGGCGAACTTCTTCCTCGCGATGAAGCTGTCCTTCGCCAACAACCTGGCCACCGTGTGCGAGCGGTTCGGCGCCGACATCGGTGATGTCACCGAGGGCATCGGGCGCGACCCGCGCATCGGCTCCTCCTTCCTGCTGCCCGGGCCCGGCTGGGGCGGCTCCTGCCTGCCCAAGGACACCCACGCCCTGCTCACCGTGTGCGAACAGGCCGGGGTCGACTTCCCGTTGCTGCGCGCCACGATCGACACCAACGTCACCCATCAGCGCCGGCTGGTCGAGCGGGTCGCCGCCGCGTGCGGGCGCGGCCCGGACGGCTCGCTGCACGGTGTACGGCTCGCCCTGTACGGCCTGACGTTCAAGGCCGGCACCTCCGACCTGCGCGACTCGCCCGCGCTCGCCGTCGCCCGGCTGCTGCGCGAGCGGGGCGCCGAACTCACCGCCTACGACCCGGCGTTGTGCGAAGAGCAGCCCGACCTGAGTGATCTCGCCCAGCTCGCCGACGACCCGGTGCGGGCGGCGGAGGGAGCCGCGGCCTGTGTGGTCCTCACCGAGTGGCCGCAGCTGCGCGACCTCGACTGGGCGGCGATCGCCGCGCGCATGGCCGGCCGCGAGGTCCACGACTTCCGCAATCTGCTGGACCCGGACCGGCTCGCCCGGGCCGGGCTGAGCTGGCAGGGCATCGGACGCGCGAGCGCGCCGGCGCGGGTGGCATGACACGAGAGCGGGCGACCGGCGTCCGGCCGGCCGGCGCCTGAGGTCGCGCGCTGTCCGGTGTCCCACGCACACCGGCGTCCTCCGCCGTCCGTCCGCGTGCCCGGGCCCGGGCGGACCGCGGCCGTTGCCGTCCGTCAGACCGTACGACCAGGGCGTGCCGGATCCTCCGCCCGTACGACCAGGCCCTTCCTGTCCACCTCCCTCGTACGACCGGGCCGTGCCGGTCCCTCCGCTCCTGCGGCCGGGTTCGCGCGGGCCGCCGCTTCGCGTGCCATCGCCGAAAGTCCACGAGAGAAAGGCCCACCCCCCATGCGCGTCCTCTGCACCACGCTCGGCAGTCCCTCGCACGGGCGTGCCCAACTGCCGCTGCTGCGCGCCCTCGCCGAAGCGGGGCACCAGGTGCTGGTGGTCACCACCGATGCCCTCGCTCCCGTCTTCCGCGACGACGACGTGGAAGTGAAGGCGGTCTTACCGGAGTTCGACCCGGTCGGCATGCTCGGCCCGGACCTCGGCGAACTCCAGGGCATCGGTGAACTGACCTTGTCCTCCCCGGCGCTGTCCCGATTGCTGATGCGGGCCCTGGCCGGGCCGGGCGTCAAGCCGCACCTGGACATCCTGCGTCCCCTCGCCCTCGACTTCCGCCCCGATCTGATCCTGCGGGACGGCATGGACATGGGCGCGGTGCTCACCGCCGAGCTGCTCGGGGTGCCGCAGCTGCCGACACCCTCCGGGTTCACCAACATCCTGGACCCCGCCGAGGTGCTGCCCCGGCTCAACGAACGGCGCCGGGAGCTGGGGCTGCCCGAGCGGGACGATCCGCTGTCCGTCGTACCGCACGGCCGTGTCGACTACGTACCGCCCGCCTTCTCCTTCTCGCTGCATCTGCCGCCGTCGTTGTCGTACCGGCAGACGGTGGACGTCGAGCGGTACGGGGTGCTGCCCGGGTGGATCGCCGAACTGCCCGCGGACCGGCCCCTGGTGTACGCGGCGATCGGCACCGCGCTGCCGGTGCTGCGCGAGCAGAAGTCGGCCGGGACCCCGCTGCTGCCGGTGAAGATGCCGGAAGCCGCCGAGAGCCTGGAGGAGATCCTGCGGGCGGCGGCCGAGCTGGAGGACTGCACGGTGGTCGTGTCGACGTCCGGTATCCCGGTGGACACCGCGGGGCTGCCCGGGCACGTCCACGTCACCGAGCGGGTGCCGCAGCCGCTGCTGCTGGAGTCGGTGGACCTGTTCGTCACCCACGGTGGCTTCAACAGCGTCCGCGAAGCCCTGCGCACCGGCACACCGCTGGCGGTGCTGCCGCACTTCGGGGACCAGTACACCAACGCGCGGCGCGTGACGGAGCTGGGCCTCGGCGGTCACCTCACCGACCGCGACGCGCACGGCATCGCCGACCTGTGCCGGACGCTGCTCGCCGACCCCGCGCCCCGGGCGCGGGCCCGGTCCGCGCAGCTGGCGATGCTGACGCTGCCGGACATCGGGCAGGCGGTCGCCGACCTGGAGAACATCGCCGGGTAGCTCTCCGGCTCCGGCACCCGGGGACCGTGCCCGCGGCGCGGGCGCGGCCCCGGGCATCTTTCCCGGCACCCACTTCCTAGGACGGCATGTGACCTCCTCCGAAACCCGACAGCAGGACGCCGGCGGCGACGCGCCCGTGCGGCTCGGCCACCGGCAGATCACCACGGTCATGTCCGCACTGGTGCTGGGCATGTTCCTGGGGGCGCTGGACCAGACGGTGGTCGCCTCCGCGCTGCGCACCATCGCCGACGACCTGCACGGGCTGACGGCCCAGGCATGGGCGACCACGGCCTACCTCATCACCGCGACCATCGCGACCCCGCTGTACGGCAAGCTCTCCGACATCCACGGCCGGCGGCCCGTGTACCTGGCCGCGATCGGCCTGTTCACGGCCGGTTCGCTGCTGTGCGCGGGGGCCACGTCGATCTACGAACTGGCGGTGTTCCGGGCCGTGCAGGGGCTCGGCGGCGGCGGGCTGATGTCGCTGGCGATGACGATCGTCGCCGACATCACCACGCCGCGCGAACGGGGCCGCTACCAGGGCTACTTCATGGCCGTTTTCGGCGGCGCCAGCATCGTCGGCCCGCTGGCGGGCGGGGCCCTCGCGGAGCGGGAGGCGCTGCTGGGCATCGCCGGCTGGCGCTGGATCTTCCTGCTCAACGTGCCGCTCGCCGCCGTGGCGGCCGTGGCGATCGGCCGTGTCCTGCGGTTCCCGCACCAGCGGGTGCGGCACCGGCTCGACTATCCCGGCGCACTGGCCCTGGCCGTCGGTATCGTGCCGCTGCTGACCGTCGCCGAGCAGGGCCGCACCTGGGGGTGGGGCTCGCCGCCGGCGCTGCTGATGTATGCCGTCGGCGCGCTGGGACTCGTCGTCTTCGTCCTGGTGGAGCGCCGGACGGGCGCGGCGGCACTGCTGCCGCCGCGGCTGTTCCGCATCCGCGCCTTCCGGCTGGGTGTCGGGCTGCACTTCGTCGTCGGCATCGGCATGTTCGGCGCGATGACGACCCTGCCGCTCTACCTCCAGATCGTCCGCGGCATGAGCCCGATGACGGCGGGGCTCGCCACTTTGCCCACGGTCGCCGCGAACCTCGCCGTGACGCTGCTGGTGGGCCGGCTGATCGCGCGCACCGGCCGCTTCAAGGTCCATCTCGTCGCCGGAATCGGCTCGTTCACCGCCGCGATGCTCGTCTTCGCGACCCTGCGCGTGGACAGCCCGCTGTGGCAGGCGGCCCTCGGCATGGCCCTGATGGGCGCGGGGCTCGGCGCGTCGATGCAGACGCTCACCACGCTCGCGCAGTCCGAGGTACCCAGGACGGACATGGGCGCGGCGACGGCCTCGGTCAACTTCTTCCGCTCCAACGGCGGCACGGTGGGCACCGCCGCCTTCCTCTCCGTCCTGTTCTCCACGGCGGGCGGCCGCATCGCCGAGCGGCTGGCCGAGGCCCGCCGCGACCCGGCCTACCGCCGGCTGCTGGCCGAACCGGACAACGCCCACGCCCTCACGGGTGTCCTGCGTCCGGGCGGCGGTGTCGACCTGGAGGACTCGGCGTTCCTGCGGGCGCTCGACCGCGGTGCGGCGCTGCCGTTCCTGGACGGGTACGTCGCCTCGATGCGGCTCGTCTTCCTCACCGGTGCCGCGGTGTCCCTGGTCGCCTTCCTGATCGCGGCCTGGCGGGTCCCGGACCTGACGCTCGCCGACGAGTGAGCCCGCCGCCCGGCGGCCCGCGCCACGGGCCCACGGTGCTCAGTCGGGGCTGGTCCGGAAGCGGCGCCGGTATTCGGTGGGGGTCGTGTCGATCCGTCGGCGGAACGCCCTCACCAGAGTGTCCACGGTGCCGAACCCGCAGGTGGTCGCTATGCGTTCGAGGGTGGCGTCGGTGGTCTCCAGCTCGTGGCGGGCCCGTTCGACGCGAACGGATTCGATGTAGGCGTGCGGTGTCGTGCCCAGCTCGTTCTTGAAGATCCGGGTGAGCTGCCGGTCGCTGACGTGGGCGTGTTCGGCGAGGTGCGCGACGGTGAGCGGTTCGGCGATGTGGCGCAGGATGTGGTGGCGGAGTTCCTCGATGCGCCGGGTCGCGGCGACCTGTTCCAGCGGCACGCTGAACTGGCTCTGCCCGCTGGGCCGTTTCAGGTACATGACGAGTTGCCGGGCGACGCGGAGCGCGACGGCTTCACCGAGGTCGTCGGCGATGAGCGCGAGCGACAGGTCCAGGCAGGCGCTGATGCCGGCGCCGGTCCAGACATTGCCCTCGCGGATGAAGATCGGATCGGAGTCGACCTCGATCGCGGGGTGGTCGGCGGCCAGTTGCTGGGCGGTCGACCAGTGGGTGGTGGCGCGCTTGCCGTCCAGAAGCCCGCAGGCGGCGAGGATGTGCGCTCCCACGCACACCGAGGTCACCCGCCGCGTCCGCGGGGCGAGCTGTGCGACGCGCCGCACCACGTCCGGGTCGACGAGCGCGTGCACCCGGCGATGGCCGTCGACCTCGACCGCGCCCGGCACCATGAGCGTGTCGATGCTCCGTGTGGTCAGCTCGTCGAAGGTGATGTCGGGCAGGACACGGACCCCGGCGGCGGTGACGGTGGGCGCCATGGTCTCGGCGGCGAGGACCACGTGGTAGCCCGCCGCCTCCTCCGTCTCGCGCCGGGCGAGGGAGAAGACCTCCGGTGGTCCGGTGACGTCGAGCAGGTCGACGCCTTCGAAAAGGACGATGGCGATGAGTCGTTCCACGGTGTGCACGAGCCTCCCCCTGGCCGGCGACGGTGATGTCGGTTTCTGCATGCTAGATGACATTGCCGACGCATGGGGCGGGCCGTAGCGTCTTAGGTGCAGGTCATCGCACCGAACGCACTTCCTCAACTCCCTTTCCTCAGGTGGTACTCCATGCCCAGAACGACGCTGCGTCAGCTCAACGGCTTCGACGAGACGCCCGCGAAGCTCGCCGACTCGACCGTGGTTCTGATCGACTATCAGAACACCTACACGACCGGCGTCATGGAGCTGGACGGCTGGCAGCCCGCCCTCGACGCCGCCGCCCGCTTGCTGGAGCGCGCCCGCCGCGAGGGCGCCAAGGTCATCCACGTCGTCAACGACGGCGGCGAGGGCACGCCGTACGACATCCGCGCCGAGATCGGCGGGATCCACCCGAGCGTCGCGCCGGCCGACGGCGAGGCCGTGGTCGTCAAGCAGGCCCCCAACGCCTTCCACGGCACGAACCTGGGTGACCTCGTGGACGAGGCGGGCAGGACCGACCTCGTGATCGCCGGATTCATGACCCACATGTGCGTGGCGTTCACCGCTCAGGGTGCCTTCCTGCGCGGCAACCGGCCCACGGTCGTGGCCGACGCCACCGCCACCCGCGCGCTGCCCGTCGCCGGCACGGAGGTCGACGCCCGCCAGGTGCACCTCAGCGCCCTCGCCACCATCGCCGACCTGTACGGGGTCGTCGTAGAGAGCCAGGAGGACCTCGGCTGATGAAGTCTCCGCGTACCGCCGTCGCGCTCGGCGCCATCGCCCTGCTCGCGGCCACCGTCACGGCCTGCGGCGGGGATTCCGAGGCCGCCACCACCAAGGACAAGCCGTCGGCGTCGGCGTCCGCCGCCCGGACGAACGTCGCCGAGGACACGAAGACGCTGAGGCAGCTCAACGGCTTCGACGAGACCCCGGCCACGCTGTCCGACGCGGCGCTCATCCTCGTCGACTACCAGAACACGTACACCGACGGCGTGATGGAACTCGACGGGTGGCAGCCCGCGGTGAACAGCGCGCAGGCCCTGCTGAAGCGGGCCCGTGCGGCGGGCACACCGGTCATCCACATCGTCGACAAGGGCTACGACCTGAAGTCGAAGGCCGGTCAGATCATCCCGGCGCTCAAGCCCGCCAAGGGCGAGCCGGTCGTCGTGAAGAGCGTGCCCAACGGCTTCCACCACACCGATCTCGCCGAGAAGGTCAAGAAGACCGGCAAGAAGAAGGTGATCGTCGCCGGGTTCATGACCAACATGTGTGTCCTGTTCACCACGCAGGGCGCCTTCCTCAACGGGTACCAGCCGACCGTGGTCGCCGACGCCTCGGCCACCCGGCCGCTGCCGCTGAAGGGCAACCCGGACGGCATTCCCGCGCGGCAGCTCCACGAGTCCGCGCTCGCCACGGTCCAGGACCTCTACGGCGTCGTGGTGCCGTCGCAGAAGTCGCTGACCTGAGTCCGGCGGACGCGGTCCGGCCCACCGGCGCACCCGGCGCCGGCGGACCGGACCGCACGCCGGACCGCTCGGCCCACGCTCATCCCCCACCCCCAGCACTCCCCCACCCCTGGACTTCCCCCCACGCCTGACCCCCACGCTCCACTTCCCCCCGCGCCCCCCACCTTGAACTCCCCCCACGCCTTTCCCCCCCACCCCACGGAACATCGACACTGACCACGGAAAGACGGGGCATGGCAACTCGTAGAGGATTTCTGGGTACCGTTTCGGCAGCAGGGGCAGCCACCTTCCTCACCCAGACACAGACAGCCACCAGCGCGTCGGCCGCACCGGCAGCGACCGACGAGAAGGCGGCACGGGACGCGATACGCAATGTCAACGCCGGGATGCGCGCCAACTACGCGTCCCTCAAGGCCGAGCTGATCAAGCACCTCAGCCCGGTCGTCGTCGTCCAGAACAACGCCGTCGGCGGACGCTTCACCCTGATCAACAACGGAGTGCAGGTCGAGACCGTCGACCCGGTTCCGGAGTACTTCGAACTGGCCAAGTCCATCGCCCACGTTCCGCTGGGCATCTACTCGGTGATCGCCGCCTACCTCAGCGACCAGGTGCCGAACATCCCCAACGCGGACCGCATCGACCCGCACGACCTGGACATGGTCGCGTTCAAGACCCCGGGCGACAAGGGCTGGATCACTCCGCTGAACAGCTTCCGGACCACGCTGAATTCGGCGTTCACCAAGCTGCCCACCGCGAATCTCCCGCTGGATCTGGAGAACTCCTGCACCAAGATCCTGTCGGAGGCCGTCAAGTTCATCGACACCATCGTCAAGGCGCAGTCGTTCGACATGGTCGCGTACAACCGGTTCGCCGCGACCGTCTACCCGTCGATCCGCGTCAACATGACCTTCGCCGCCACGGCGCAGATCACCGGCATCGAGAGCCTGATGAAGCGGTGGCGCACGCTGATCGGTGAGGCGGCGTGGAGCGACCTGTACGTCACGGTGCTGTCCATCTGGACGACGTCCGAACTGAACCAGGCGTCCATCATCATCCGCCGCACCATGAACCAGGCGAAGGTGAACACCCACCTGATCGACCTGCCCACCGTGGAGAACCCCTCGGACCCGATCGCCGTGGCCCTGGACAACCTCGCGCGCATCGTCCAGGACAACGTCGCGGCCGAGATGGTCTTCAACACCGACCTCAAGGTCGCCGACGCCCTCAAGGGCAGGGAAGACCTGCTGTCGGACGAGATCCTCCAGCAGGTCGGCGGAACGGCGCCCACCGCCAAGACCGCCGCGTTCGGCGCGGCCGCGGCCGCCGCCACCTGCCCCATCACCGGTCACACCGCGACGGTGTGACCCCCGGGGCCCTGAAGGAAACCGACGAAACCGACAGGTGAACGATCCGTGCCGCTCCCTCCCGTCCGGCGGGCCCACCGCCCCGAGGGGCGGCACGGATCTCCGGCATGCCCGGGGGCGGGAGCGTCGCGCCTGCCGGGCGCTCCCGTGGCAGCGCCGGCGCCGTCCGCCCAAGGCCCGGGTGAGCCGGGCTGTTCCTCCCGGAAGAGCGTGTCCGGGCGAAGGGTCCGGATGCCGTGACGGCATCCGGGGCCGCCGCCCGTGTCCAGCGGCCCCGGCTCCGGTCCGTCGGATGCGCCGAGCGCCGGACGGCATCACCTGGGCGGGCATCGACGTCCGGTGCCGGCCTGGACGTGCTGACCGGCGGGTTCCAGCCGGGCAACCCGGCCCGGGCTTCGCGGACACCGTACGTCGCCCGATCGCCGGCCGGCCGGTCCCGGACACCGGCGGACCCGGTCGCAGCCCTCGTCGGCGAGACCGAGCCGCCCCGGTATCGCAACGCCATCGGCTCGGCACGCCCAGCGGTCCGGTGCGCCGCCTACGGCCGCCCGTGTGCGCCGATGCGGCGGCCGGTGTCGTGTACGGTTCGGGGCGGCTGCCCTGCGGTGATCGGCGAGAATGGTCCACCGCCCGCGGCGGCGCGGACGCTCGGACGAGAAGGAGGTGGGCGGCGGTGGACGGGACGAAGCGGGACGGGGAGGGCTCCGCCGGGGCCGCTCCGGAGCGGACGGCGCGGGTGCGCAACCCGCGCGGGCAGGGCGAGCGGCTGCGTGAGGAGATCCTGCGGGCCGCCGGCGGGCTGCTGGAGCAGGTGGGCAGCGAGGACGCCCTCTCCCTGCGCGCGGTGGCCCGGGAGGTCGGCATCGCCACCCCGAGCATCTACCGGCACTTCGCCGACAAGACCGAACTGGTGTGGGCCGTACTGGCGGAGCACTACGAACGGCTGGCCGCGCTGATGGCCGAGGCCGACGCCTCCGCGCCCGCCGACGCCCCGCTGGAGCGGCTGCGGCACCAGCTGCGCGCGTACTGCCGTTTCGCGGTCGCCAACCCGGCCAAGTACCGCCTGATGTGCGAGATCTGGCAGACCCCGGTGGACGAGGACCGGCTGCACGGCCACCCGGCGGGCCTGCTCCTGCGCGGGCTGAGCCAGGCACTCACCCACTGCGAGGAGGCCGGCTGGCAGGTCCGGGGCACCCGCGCGGAAGCCCCGTACCTGCTGTGGTGCGCGCTGCACGGCCGGGTCACGCTCTGGCAGGTCATGCCGCGCCGCAAGGACACCGCCCGGCTGGACCGCTTCGTCGACGAGCTGCTCGGCCTGCTGCTGGAACGCTGACCCGTCCCGGGTCCTCCTCGGCCGCCTCGCCCTGACGACACGTCACCTCTCCATCACATCACCCGATTTCCTTCACCCCTCCTGCCGCCCCGGTCGCGCCATGCCCTAAGGAAACGGTCGTAAGCTAACGACTGTTAGTTGAAGGTCTTCTCCCACAAGGAGTGGCATGACCACCACCGCACCGCTGCCGCCGCTGCCTTCCCGGCCGCCGTCCGGCTGCCCCTTCGATCCGCCCGAGGGCCTCGCGCGACTGCGCCTGGAAGAGCCCCTGTCCAAGGTCGCGCTGGACGACGGCGGCTGGGCATGGCTCGCCACGCGGTACACGGACGTCCGGGCGATCCTCGGCGACGTGCGCTTCAGCTCCGACACCTCCGCCGCCGGGTACCCGGTCAGCGGGATGACCGGCGGCAGCCCGCGCCCCGGCGCCACGCGGGGCTTCATCCGCATGGACCCGCCGGAACACACCCGGCTGCGCCGCATGGTCACCCGGGACTTCATGGTCAAGCGGGTGGAGGCGCTGCGCCCGATCCTGCAACGCCTCACCGACGAACTGTGCGACGCGATGGAGCGGACCGACCGTTCCGAGCGCCCCGTCGACCTGGTCCAGGCCCTGGCACTGCCGCTGCCCTCGCTCGCCATCAGCCTGCTGCTGGGCGTGCCCTACGAGGACCACGACACCTTCCAGCGGCTGACCGGTACCCTGCTCTCCCGTGACCTCACCGAAGAGCAGCGCGAACCCGCCCGCAACGAACTCCTCGCCTACATCGACCAGTTGGTCGGCGCCAAGAAGGCCGACCCGGGCGACGACATCATCAGCCGGCTCGTCACCGAGCAGTACGCACGGGACGAGCTGACCCACGAGGACCTCGTGGCGTTCGCCGTGCTGCTGCTGGTCGCCGGCCACGAGACGACCGCCAACATGATCGGCCTGAGCGCCCTGTCCCTGATGCTCGACCAGGAGACCGCCGGCCGGCTGCGCGAGGACCCCTCCCTGATCCGCGGCGCCGTGGAGGAACTGCTGCGTTTCCACAGCATCATCCGCAACGGCCCCCGCCGCGCGGCCCTGGCGGACGTCGAGGTCGGCGGGCAGCTCATCCGCCGCGGCGAGGGCGTCATCGTCGCCGTACCCTCCGCCAACCGCGACGAGGACACCTTCCCCGACGCCGGACGGCTCGACATCACCCGGCCGAACGCCCAGCACCACGTCGCCTTCGGCTACGGCATCCACCAGTGCCTCGGCCAGGCACTGGCCCGCGCCGAGCTCCAGGTGGTGATCAGCACCCTGCTGCGCCGCTTCCCCGGCATGCGTCCCGCCGTACCGGTCGAGGAGATCCCCTTCCGCACCGACATGGTCATCTACGGCTGCCATGCCCTGCCGGTCACCTGGTGACCTCCGCATCCCCGTCCACCACCACTCACCGAAGGAAACCTGATGCAGATCACCATCGACGAGGCGAAGTGCTGCGGCGCCGGCCAGTGCGTACTGGTCGCCCCCGACGTCTTCGACCAGCGTGACGAGGACGGCATCGTCGTCCTGCTGAACGCCGCTCCGGACGCCGGCCTGCACGCCGCCGTGCGCGAGGCCGCCACCATCTGCCCCGCCGCGGCCATCCAGGTGCGCGAATGAGCGCCCCGCAGGCCTCCCGCCCGCGGATCGCCGTCGTCGGCGCTGCGGCGGCCGGGCTGGCCGCGGCCGAGGGCCTGCGCCGCCTGGGCTGGGACGGGGAGATATCCCTCGTCGGCGACGAACCCCACCCGCCCTACGACCGCCCTCCGCTGTCCAAACAAGTCCTGTCCGGCACCTGGGAGCCGGAACGCACCGCGCTGCGCGACGCCGACCAGCTCGCGGCGCTCGGCCTGGACCTCAGGCTGGGCACCCGCGCCGTCGCCTACGATCCCGCGCACCGCGCTCTCACCCTCGACGACGCCGGGCGGACCGTGCTGCGCTGCGCCGGTGTCATCGTCGCCACCGGCGTGGTGCCGCGCACCCTGCCCGGCGGCGACACGGCCGAGGGACTGCACGTCCTGCGCACCCTGGACGACGCGCTCGCCCTGCGCGAGCGCCTCGCCGTCTCCGGCCGGCGGCTGGCCGTGGTCGGCAGCGGCGTGCTCGGCGCCGAGGCCGCCGCCGTGGCGCGTGCGCTCGGCCACGACGTCACGCTCATCGGCACCGAGGACACGGTGATGGGGCGGGTGCTGGGCCCGGAGGTCGGCCGGCTCCTCGCCGACGTCCACCGCGCCCACGGCGTCACCCTGCGCACGGGACAGGCGGTCACCGGTATCCGCCGGGAGGCGGGCCGGGCGACCGGTGCCGTGCTCGCCGACGGCACCGTGGTCGAGGCCGACGACGTCCTGCTGGCCGTCGGCTCCGTCCCGGCCGTCGACTGGCTGCGCGGCCCCGGCGCCGAGGCGGCGGGCCTGGACCTGTCGGACGGACTGCGCTGCGACGAGTACTGCGCCGCGGCCCCCGGGCTCTACGGCGCCGGTGACGTCGCCCGCTGGTACCACCCCGTGCTGGGGCGGGAGGTGCGGATCGAGCACCGTATGAACGCCGGTGAGCAGGGTCTCGCGGCCGCCCGCAACCTCCTGTCCGAACTGGATCCGGAACGCTTCGGCGAGCGGCGCCCGTTCACGCCGGTGCCGTACTTCTGGTCCGACCAGTACGACATGAAGCTCCAGGCCCACGGTGTACCGGCCGGAGCCGACCGGATCGAGGTCCGCGTCCTGGGCAAGGACCCGCTGCGGCTGGCCGCCCTGTACGGCACCGGCGAGCGGGCCACCGGCATCTTGGCACTCGGCCTGCCCCCGCGCCAGACCCGTTCCCTGCGCGCCCTGGTCGCCGTGCCCACCCCGTGGCCCGAGGCCGTCACCCGGCTGACGGAGACGGTCGGCACCTGACCCGCCGGACCGCGACGGCGGGCTCCGCGCTTCGACCGCGGGGCCCGCCGTCGCGGTCTCCTCCCGTGAGGGTTCACCGGGCGCGTCGGCTGTTCACGAGGGCCGCGCCGATGGACGGCCGCGGGGAACAGCCCCAGGTAGACGACCACGGCGATGCTCCCGGCGGAAGCCGCGTCCACCTCGTGACCGAGCCGCCCCAGGTAAGGGAGCGTCATCAGCGTGCCCAGCACCGTCACGAAGGCGTTGAACTCCGTCGAGGTGTACCGCCCGAGCAGCGGTTTGGACAGCACGAAGTAGAGACTCTCGGCGAGCGCCGACGCGAGGACGTGGAACGCGCCGGCATTGATCCGCGGCCCGGCCTGGTCGGCGAAGAGCATCGCCACCGTGCCGCCGGCTCCGAGGCCGATGCCCACCCAGCCGAGCACCGCCACCTTCTCGCGCAGCAGGAAGGCGGCCAGGACGGTGTGAACACGGGAGCCTGGCCGATGATGAAGCTGGCCGTTCCCGGGCTGAGGGTCGACTCGCCGTAGCCGACGCCGAGGTTGTAGACGACGATCACCAGCAGGGCGCACAGCAGGAGCAGCGGCAGGTCGCGGAGTGCCGGGAGCCTCAAGCGCCGGCGAGCGGTGACGACCCAGATGGCGACGACGCCGACCGAGGCGACGCAGAACCGCAGCAGTACCAACGGGCCCGGGCTGAAGTCGTGCAGGACCGCCTTGATCCCGACGAACGCGGACGCCACAGGGTGAGGGCCGCGCCGAGGGCGAGCCAGATCCACACGGGCCGCGCGCTGTCGGCGCCGCGGCCGGTGGGCCGGGTGCCGGTGGTGGTGGCGGGGGTCTGCTCGGCGGTCATGAACGGGTCCCGTCTCTCGAGCGTGCCGCCGAGCAGGACTTGGGGATCGCGTCGTCGTCCGGCACGGCTGGTTCCCCCGTGCCGGTGCCGGTCGGAGCGGTGCGCGTGGTCGAGGAGAAGGTCGGTGGGCGGCGCGGCGGCGTTCACGATGACCGGAGGGCCCCTCGTATCCGTCGTCCCTTCACCCGGGTACACGGCGTGGACGACGGCCGTCCGGCGCCGCCGCGAACCCCGCGCCGGCCCGCCCGGGAGGAGGTCGTCCCGCGCCCCCGTCCCGAGCGGGCCCGGGCGTCAACCGCCGGAGCAGACCGCTCCGTTGAGGCGGAAGACCGTCGGGTCCGGGTTGGGGCCGTCGTTGGCGCCGACGAACCCGAAGGACACGGTCGACGCGCCGTCCGGGGCCAGCGGTCCGGCGCCCTCGGGAGCGGTCACCCGCACATGCGCGCCGGTCTGCTGGAAGGTGGCGTTCCAGCCGGAGGACACCGACTGGCCACCGGTCGGCCAGTCCCAGTCCACGGTCCAGCCGGTGATCGGGGTGTCCGAGAGGTTGCGGACGGTGATCGTGGCGACGAAGCCGTTGCCCCAGCCGGTGTCGCGGTGATAGGTCACCGCGCAGGCGGCGTCCGCCGGAGTGCCGGTGGTGAAGGTCAGCGGCGAGGACGGGCCGGAGAGCCGTCCGGAGGCGTCGGACGCCAGCACGTTGACCGTGTGGGTGCTGCCCGGGGGCAGGTTGCGCAGGGTCACGGAGGTGCCGGTGGTCTCGCCGACCAGGCGGGTGTGCGTGCCGTCGCGTTCCTGGACCACATAGCGGGCGGCGCCCGTCGCGCCCGTCCAGGACAGGCGCGCGGTGGTGTCGGTCACCGCGTCCAGCCTCGGGGTGCCCGGCGTTCCGGCGGCCGACGCCCCGGGCCCGGTGCCGGCCCGCGGTTCCAGCGTGACGGTGAGCAGCGCGTACGGCGGCACGGTGACCTGGGAGGCGGACACCGCTCCGTCGGCCACCTCGGTGACGTCGCTGTCGCCGCGCGCGTAGCGGTGGACCTCGGGCGCGGACGCGGACGGCGTGAAGCCCGCGTAGTCCAGGTCCACGGTCCGTGCGGCGTCCGGGTTCTTGTTGACGAGCAGGACGCTCAGGCGTCCGTCGCGCCGCAGTACGGCGTGGGCCGAGACGTCCTGCGCGGAGGACTCGGCGGCGACCATGGTGTCGCCCGCGGTGCCCAGTTCGCTGGTCATCTTCATGCCGTAGTACGGGTGGAACGGCGTGTTCGGCGCCGGTTCGCAGACGTCACCGGCGCAGGCGCCGCTGGAGAGCATCCCCATGTCGCCGTAGTCCGTCTCGCCGTCGACGGTGGTGATCTGGCCCGCGCCGTTGTGGGTGTCCCACCAGTCGACGTTGAACACCCCGTTCTCCAGGGCCGTCATGAAGGCGTCGGCGGCGAACAGGCCGTTGGGACGGGCGGTGAGCCGGGCACCGCCGGTGTTGGTGTTGATCTCGGTGAGCGCGATGCCGATGCGCGGCGAGTCCGCGCCCGCGTACCGGTCGAGCTGGGCGCGCACCTCCCGCAGTTCGCCGGGCAGCCGGGTCAGCCGGGTCATGGCGTCCTGGGCGGTGGTGTCCGCCCCGCCCGCGTACCAGTGGACGCTGACGAAGTCGATCACGTCGGTCACCTGGGAGAGCACGGTGTTGTTCCAGTCGCCGGGATCGCTCCCGCCGACCACGCCGTCCGGCCACTCGCCCGGTGCGGTGAGGACCGCGCCGATCCTGACCGTCGGGTCGACGGCCTTCATGGCCTTGGCGTACGCGCGGACCTGACGGGCGTACTCCTGCGGGCTCTTGTCCGCGTGGTCGTCGTGCTCCCAGCCGCTGCCGTAATGGCCGTTGCCGTAGATCTCGTTGCCGATCTCCCAGTACTTCGCGCCGTAGTTCTTGGTGACGTTCGCGTACCGGACCCAGCCCGCCGCCTCCTCGGGCGTTCCCGAGCCGTAGTTGGCGATCAGGATCGGCTGCGCGCCGGTGGCGCGGACGGTGCCCATGAAGGCGTCGAAGCCGGTGCCGGGAGCGACGTAGCCGCCGGGCGCCGTGTGCGTCTCCCAGTGGTAGATGTCCGCGTAGGAGCCGCCGGGGTAGCGCATCATCCCGACGTCGGCCGCCTTCATCAGGCCGGCGACCTCGGGATCGTTCATGTGCGAGTCCCAGATGGCGGTGTTGACGCCGCGCGCGGTGTCGGTCAGCCGGCCCAGCGCCGCCTGGGTGTTGACGCGGACCCCGACGTCCGAGGCGGCCGCCGCCTGGGGCGCGGCGGGTGCGACGCCGGCCAGCGGGGGCAGCAGGGCCGCGGTGGCGGCCAGCACGATCGCGGCGCGCGCGAGGGCGCGCGGGCCCCCGGCGCCGGCCGGACGGCCGGGTCTGTGCAGTGGTGGCATGGGGGTCCTCCCTCGTGGGTCCGGCGGCGCGGCAGGATGCCGGACGGTACCGCCGGACAGGCGGAGCCGCCGACGCGGCAGCAGGGCGTTCCGCGCCGGTGACACAGGAAAAGGAGCGGACGGAGCGGGGTGCGGGGCGAGCGTGCGCGTGCGGGGCGGGGCGGCCGGAACCCGCCTATGGGAGCGCTCCCATGATGAGAGGGGTGTGACGCCGTGTCAACGCCCGGGAGGCGTGGGAATCCAGGGGCCGTACACGGCCGGCCGGAGCGCGTCGGCATGCGGCTCAACGGAGGGTTCACGGCGCACCACGAGTGCGGCCGGGCCGCCGAACCCGGCCCACACTTGGGCCCGGCGCCTCCCGGCCCGCGCCTGTACGACGGCCGGCCGCCGTTCCGGGTCAGCCGGAGTGCGGACGCCCGTCGCGGACCCAGGTCACCACGACGAGAGCCGCGGTGACGTACATCAGGATGCCGAAGGTGGACACGGATTCGACGTACTGCTCACAGCCCTGCGCGCAGCCGAAGCGCGAGGGAGCCGAGCACCGTCCCCAGCGCCGTGGCAGCGGCGGCCATGGCGACGACCGGGGCCTTCGTCATTGCCAGTTCCTCCACGCCGGGGCGGCGCGCTAGCACTTCAACCCCTGAGGCGCGCAGTTTTCGAGGCATTTCACTCGTTAGTGTTGCGACCCGATACGCGATAAACAACGAACTCATGTGCTCTTCATCACATATGAACAGCGGTCTGTCAGTTCCATGTCACGCGCTGTGATGCAAAATCCCTGATCAGGCCGCATCGCACAGGGCGTTGTCCGTCACGGTGGGCATCCGAGTGGTCTCTGACCGTAGAAATCGTTCACTGACGTATGCGTGTTCGGGGCTTTCGACCGGTTGAGTAGTTCACGCCGGCGCACCCCCGCGTCGGCCCCTGGAACCCTCAACGAAGAGGACCGATGACCGAAGAAGTCGGCGAGGACGACGGCCGGATCCCCGTGGCCGAAGCCCCTCTCCCGCTGCCCGTGGAGTTCGAGGCGCTCTACATCCTGCACCAGGAGGCGTTCCACGACTTCGCCCTGGCCGCGCTGGGCACGAACGACGCGGCCGAACGGGCCATCCACCGCGCCTTCCTGGAGATCCTGCGCCACTGGGACCGGCTCAGCGAGGAGAGCGAGGACCTCCAGCAGGAGATCTGGGCGATCGTGCGGCGCACCGTCATATCCGAAGAGCTGCTGTCTCTCCGCGAGCAGATGGCGGCCCTGGACAGCGGCAGCGGCCTGTACGCGGCGCTCGGTTCTCTTCCTCCGCGCCAGTTCGACGTCATGGTCCTGCGGTACATCGGCGGCCACGACACCAAGCGCATCAGCTGGTACATGGGCGTCACCCAGAGCACCGTCGACTACCACTGCCGCAAGGCCCGGGAGCGGCTCGCCCCGATCTACCACAGGATCCTGAAGTCCCAACGGGAGGACACCGCGTGAACACATGGGAAGACCGCCTGGCCGGTGCCTCCACGTGCGAGCCGCGCCGCCCCTTCGACGTGGCCTCCGGCCTGCGCCGCCTGGCCCAAGACGCCGGATACCTTCCGCCCTCGGCCGTGGAGCGGCCGGAGAGCACGGCGGCCCGGCGGCAGTTGGAGGCCGTCACCGTGCGGGGTGTCACCGAGGCCGACGCGGCGGCGCACATGAAGGACCTCACCGACATCATCGACGCTCCCGGCACCACCTTCGAAGGGTGGACCGACGACCTCGACATCGTCGGCATCCATGTCTTCGCCTGCTCCCTCCATCTCGCCGACCACCCGGAGAGCGCCCGGTTCTGGTGGCAGTTCGCCGCGGGTGCGGGGCACGGCGTGGCGGCCTACTGCCTGTATCTCCAGCACCTCATGAGCGGGGAACTGGGAGAGGCGGATCACTGGTGGGAGCAGGTCGGCGCGATCCTGGCCGGTCCCGGCGGCGGCGCGGACCTGGACGCCGAGCAACTGGTGAGGCTGATCGAGGTGTGGGAGCACTTCGCCGGTCACGGTGCTCTCACCGGTGCGGAACGGGCCGTCCCCATCGGCGGCCTGAAGGCGGAGGTGGACCGGCTGGCCGATCTGCACGACGACGGCGGCCTGTTGTGCCGTCCCGACCGCCGGCTCGCCGACCGCCTGCGAGAACTCACCAGCCACTGACCCCCGTCCCTGAAGGGAGTCCGCCCGGGAGGCACCCCCGGAAGGGCTCCCTTCACCGCACCCGTGGAAGGACCCGCACCATGACCACCACTCCCGTACCGCCGGGCGACCGGCCGTCCCGGTTCCGCCGGTACGGCGCATGGACCCGCGGGCAACGCCGCACCGCCGCCGCACACTTCGTCCGCGGCCTCGCCTACGGCACCGGTGCGACGGTCGCCGGTCTGCTCGGCTACGGGATCCGCCACCTGCTGTGACCGCACCGCGTCCGGCGGTCGCCGGCGGATCGGCCGCGGGCCTTCGCCGGGGCCGGGGTCCGAGGGCCGTCGGCGCGCTGCGCGGGCGGGCGGCGCGTCCCCTGTGCCGCCCGCCCGCCTGCGGGCGGTGAACCGTAGACGGCCACAACCCCTCTTCCTGGCAGGCTGGTTCACGTCTGCCGGCGCCCGTTAGGGTGACCCGGTGACCGACGAGAGCGTGGACATACCGGACCGCTTCCGGGCCGAGGCGGCATCCCGGGGCCTTCCGGCGGAGGAGCTGGAGGAATGGATCCGTGTCGCCCGGCCGGCGGTGTACCTGGCCGAGGGCGGTGACGGTCCTGTCGTGGCCCGGATCGGCGGCGACCCCATGCTGCCGTACGGCGCGCCGAAGCCGTCCGAACCCTTCGTGGCCTCCGTCGACCTCGCCGCCCTCCCCCAGGGAGCCACCAACCTCCCGCTCCCCTCCGACGGCCGCCTTCTCTTCTTCGCCGGCCCCGATGTGCACGGCATCGAGGGACAGGTGCCCGACGCGGTCCTGTACGTCCCCGCCGGCACCCCGACCGCCCCGGCCCCTCTCGCCGACAGCCGGCGCAAGCCGTACCGGCTCCGGGAACTCCGCACATCGTGGCGGCAGTTGAGCGCCCAGATGCCGGAGAGCTTCGCTCTGGACAGATGGGGCGACTTCCCTGACGAGGAGCAGTTCGAACTCGCCGACGAACTCAGCGACGCCTGGGCCCATGTGGGCGGTTACCGGCCTGCCTGGGCCTTTCAGATCGGCGGCCACCCGGTCTCGCCCCAGAACGACCCCGTCCACAACGCCCGCGATCCGGAGGAGGGCGGCGGCTCCGAGGAGGGTGGTACGGCCGGGTACGGCGGTGGGACCGAGGGCGACTGGGCTCTCCTGGCCACCTGGAGGTGCGGCGACGACGTCACGGAACTGGACTCCGGCGTGGCCCACTGGGTGATCCGCCAGCGGGACTTGGCGGCCCTGCGCCTCGACCGGGTCCACCGCTACGTCGAGATGGCCTGACGGCGCGGACACTCCCGAGGAGTGTCCGCCCTCCATCGCACAGGCGCGCTCCGATGTCGCGGCCGGGAACAGGCGCTTGCCGCACACCCCGCCCCTGGTCCGCTGCTCCTCGACGACGGCCTTCGCACCGTCGCCGGCCTGCGCCGCCTCGCCCACGCAGACGTCCTGCCCGTCGAGTCCGGCCGTACGGTGGCCCGACTGCGGACGGCCGTACCCGCCGCCGTAGAACCGCCCGGCGACCTGACCGCACTCGCCGACCGCGACGGCACCAGGGACGCCTCACACAGCGCTACGGCGCCCCGCGCGCCCGGCACCACACCAAGAGGGGGCCCTGCTCCGCCGACTCAACGCCGCCGGTCTCCATCGCCCGCTCCGTTCACCGGGACCAGCCGGCCCGCCGGGGCACGTGCCGTGTCCGCGCCTGAGCCCAGCGGGTCCTGGTCACCGCGCCGGCTCGCCGCACACCTCGGCGGTCAGGGTGTCGGCGGCGTCGAGTGTGGCGGTGAGCGTTTCCGGGGTCGTGCCGAGAGCGGCGAACAGCGCATGGGCCCGGGCGGCGAAGTCGGCCGGGGCGTTGGGCAGTTCTCCCGCGGCCCGCACCGCGCCCTTTTCGTTGAGGACCCAGCACCGGGCGTGGGCGTGGAGGGCGTGCACGAGAAGCCCGACCGCGCGGAAGAGGCAGCCGGCGACGAAGAAGGCGTCACCGCGGGCCGCTCCCTTGCGGGCGGCGGCCAGGATGAACGGCGCCTCCCAACGCGCGTTGCCGATGAGCGCCTCGCGCAGCGGCTCGGGATAGTGACGCGTCTGCTCCTGGAGCGTGCGCAGTTCACCGCCTGCGTCGGCGAGGATACGTCCCAGGGCCAGTTCGCCGACGTAGGCGTGGGAGTAGACGCCCAGGGGATGGCCGGGCTGGGTGCCGATCTCGAACCGCCCGGCGCGGCACTGCTTCCAGGCGCGGTGCACCCGGTCCAGGTCGCGGTAGATCCAGTCGACCCGGTGGCCGTCGACAACCAGCCAGGCACCACCGTCCACCCACGGTCCCCAGCCGCCCGGCTCGGTCACCTCCACCGCCTCGCCGGTCAGCTCGGCGGCGAGCTTCCGCAGGGCGGCGGTGTCGAGCGGCGGCCGGTAGTACAGGCCCAGGTCGAAGTCGGAGCCGGGGTCGTGCGTGCCTCTCGCCCGGCTGCCCCCGAGGCACACGCCGACGACCCCTTCGACACCGGCCAGCCGATGCGCGATCTCATCCAAGCGCTCCACGGCCTCAGTCTGCCGGGGACCGGTCACCATGCGCGACCGGATTACCCATGACCCGGCACCGAGGACCGCACCTCGGCGTGCGCCCGAACGCTGCCCGGATGCTTCCGGGAGGTCACCGGGGCCGAACCGGTGGCAGGCGGTGTGTCCGGAACCACTCCACAGCGGGGTGGGCCGGGTCGCCGTGGACCTCGGCGAGGGAGCCGGCCTCGTGGCGCGGAACCTCGCCGTCGCCGCCGGTCCACGTGGAGATGCCGAGCAGGCGTCGGACGCGGCGCAGGCGCCGGCCGGTCTCCTCTTGATGTCCCGGCGTCGATGCAAAGCCGTCGGCCGGGACCGCCTTCCCGGGCGAAGGCGCGGCCGTCCTGGTCGACGACGACGGCCCCGACCGTCCACCGTTCGCCGGCGGCGGGTACGGGTGTGTCGGCGTGGTCGTCCACGGTCACGGGGTGCCGATCGTCCGGCGTGCCCGTAGCTCAGGGCCGTTGCCGGCTCCCGGTCCCGCCGGCGGTGATGCCCGCGAGGATGAGGTCGATACCGGCGAGGAACTCCTCGCGGTCGTCGTGCTCGCGCAGTTGCCCGGCCACTTCGCGGGTGAACGAATACCGGTCGGGGTCCAGCTCCGTCCACGCGGTCGCCGTGGCGTCGAGGAACGCGGTCCGGTCGGTGTCCGGCCGCGCCGCCCGGGTGTTGGCGGCGTTCTGGCCCGCCACTCCGAGGATGTAGGCCATCAGCGCGGACGCCGCGGTGAACCGGGCGGCCTCGGGTACGTGAAGCGCGCGCACCTGGCGACCGATGCGTTCGAAGACCGGCAGCATCGGCGACCGCCCGGGCGTGCGGGGAAGCCGGGCCAGCAGCGTGCCCAGCCATGGGTGGGCGTCGATCGCGTCGAACACCCCGAGCGCCAGGGCACGGATCGCCTCCTGCGGCGTCGCGCCGGTGTCGTCGCCGGCGACGATCGTGGCCACGACGGCGTCGGTCGCGGCGACGAGCAGTTCGGTCTTGCCGGTGACGTGCCAGTAGATCGCCCCCGGACCCGTCTCCAAACGCTCGGACAGGGCGCGGAACGTGAGCCCGCCTTCGCCGACGGTGTCGAGGAGTTCGACGGCCGCGGTGACGATGCGCTCCCGGGAGAGTGGTTCCTGCCGTCGCTCCGGACGACGCTTCCTGGTGGCCATGCCGTCGATCCTAAACGGTCTGGAACGCCATTCCAGCTTGACAAGGACTGGAACGCCGTTCCAGCCTGAGGGCGAGGCTGGAACGGCGTTCCAGTCTCCTGCCGGGCGTGCTCCTCCTGGGTTGCACGTCCCGGCGGCCCGCGATCAGAAAGGACCACCATGGCCACTCCGGTCACGATCATCGGCGCGGGGCTCGGCGGACTGACGCTCGCCCGTGTCCTGCACGTCCACGGCATCCCGGCGACGGTCTACGAAGCCGAGACCTCGCCGACGGCCCGCACCCAGGGCGGCCTGCTCGACATCCACGAGCACGACGGGCAGCTCGCGCTGAAGGCGGCCGGGCTCCACCAGGAGTTCCTCGGCATCATCCACAAGGGGGCCGAAGCGTCCCGGGTCCTCGACAAGGACGGAAGGGTCCTGCTGGACGAGCCGGACGACGGTACCGGCGGCCGGCCGGAGGTGCCCCGCGGCGCCCTGCGACGGCTCCTGCTCGACTCGCTGCCCGCCGGCACGGTCCGGTGGGGACGCAAGGCGAGTGGCGTCCGGCCCCTCGGGAACGGCCGGCACGAGGTGATGTTCGCGGACGGGACGACCGTGTCGACCAGCCTGCTGGTGGGCGCGGACGGGGCATGGTCGCGGGTGCGTCCGCTGCTGTCCGACGCCGAACCCGAGTACGCCGGCACCTGCTTGATCGAGACCTTCCTCTTCGAGAGCGACTCCCGCCATCCGGCCGCCGCCCGGGCCGTCGGCGACGGTTCGCTCTTCGCGCTCGCTCCCGGCAAGGGGATCTCCGCCCACCGCGAACCGGACGGCGTCCTGCACACCTACGTGACGCTCACCAAGCCACGGGAGTGGCTGGACACCATCGACTTCGGCGACGCCGCCGGGGCCACCGCCCGCGTCGCCGCGGAGTTCCACGACTGGGCCCCGGAACTCACCTCCCTGATCACCGACGGCGAGACCGCACCGATCCCTCGCACCGTCAACACCCTTCCCATCGAGCACAGTTGGAAGCGCGTACCCGGCGTGACGCTGCTCGGCGACGCCGCCCACCTGATGTGTCCGTCCGGCGAGGGAGCCAACCTGGCCATGTACGACGGCGCCGAACTCGGCAAGGCCCTGGCCGCGCACCCGTACGACATCGAGGCCGCGCTCGCCTCGTACGAGGAGGCCCTCTTCCCGCGCAGCGCCGCCGCTGCCGCCGAGGCGTCCCGCATCCACGCCCTGTGTCTCGACGCCGACGCCCCGCACAGCCTCGTCGGCTTCTTCACCTCTCACGGGCAGGCCGGCTGAAGCACCGGTGCTCGGGTCAGCGGCGGCGCCGCAGTGACGGATCGAGCAGCGCGGGCGGGGTGTCGAACTTCTCCTGGGGGGCGAGGTCGGTGCCGGGGGCGACGACGGCGTCCACGGCGTCGAGCACGTCGGCGGAGAGCACGGTGTCGGCGGCGGCGAGCTGCGCGTGCAGGTGGTCGAGCGTGCGGGGGCCGATGAGGGCGCTGGTCACGCCCGGGTGCGCGGTGACGAAGCCCAGCGCGAGCTGGATCATCGTCAGGCCCGCCTCGTCGGCGATCCGGGCCAGTCGCTCCACGGCGTCCAGCCTGGCCTGGTTCGCGGCAACGGCGGTGTCGAAGCGCTCCGGCAGGACCGTCGCGCGGTGGGTGGTGACGTCCCGGCCCCGGCGGACCGCGCCCGACAGCCAGCCGGAGGCCAACGGGCTCCAGGCGAGCACGCCAAGGCCGTACTCCTCGGCCACGGGCAGGACGTGGGCCTCGATTCCGCGCTGCAGGATCGAGTAGCTGGGCTGCTCGGTGACGTAGCGGCCCAGGTGGTGTTCGCGGGCGGCCCACTGCGCTTGGACGATCCGGTAGGCGGGGAAGGTGGAGGAGCCGAAGTAGCGGATCTTTCCGGCGCGTTGCAGGTCGGTCAGGGCCGACAGCGTCTCCTGGTCGCTGGTGGCCGGGTCCCACCGGTGGATCTGGTAGAGGTCGACGTGGTCGACGCCGAGGCGGCGCAGGCTGTTGTCGAGGGCGGTGACCAGCCAGCGACGCGAACCGCCCCGGTGGTTGGGGTCGTCGCCCATCGGCAGGGCCGCCTTCGTGGCCAGCACGATGTCGTCGCGGCGGCCGGCGATGGCCTTGCCGACCATCTCCTCCGACTCGCCGTCGCCGTACATGTCCGCGGTGTCGATGAGGTTGATCCCCGCGGCCAGGGCGGCGTCGACGATGGCGGTGGCCTCGTCCTGTGGGGTGCGCCCGATCCTGCCGAAGTTCATCGCGCCGAGCGCGAGCGTGCCGACCTGTACTCCGGTACGGCCCAAGGTGCGGTACTGCATGAGCGTGTCTCCTTGATCGGAAGGAAGAGCGAGCATGCCGGCGGCGAGTCGTGGACGGCTCGGACAGCCGGGGCATGGGTGGGTGAGGGCAGGCTTGGTCGCCGGGCGTCCGCTCTGCCATCATGGACAAGCGGAACATCGTTCCGGAAAGAACGATACGGAACACTGTTCCGTTTCTGCAAGTGGTGAACGGAAGGAGCGGCGCCGTGAACGACAGCGGCGAGGGTGCCGGGCACACGGGCCCGTCCCGGCGGAAGGACGCCCGGCGCAACAAGGAGACCCTGCTGGACGCGGCCGCCGCGGTCTTCGTCACGGCGGGCGTGGAGGCGCCGGTGCGGGACATCGCGGCCAAGGCGGGTGTCGGCGTCGGCACCATCTACCGCCACTTCCCGACCCGGGCGGATCTCATCGTCGCCGTCTACCGGCACCAGGTCGACGCCTGCGCGGAGGCCGGTCCGGCACTGCTGGCGTCGAGCGCGACGCCTTACGCCGCGCTACGGCAGTGGATCGGCCTGTTCGTCGACTTCCTGGTCACCAAGCACGGGCTCGCCGGCGTACTGCGGTCGGACAACGCCGGCTTCGACACCCTGCACGCCTACTTCCTGGACCGCCTGCTGCCGGTCTGCACGGAGCTGCTCGACGCCGCGGCCGCGGCCGGTGAGATCCACTCCGACGTCGAGGCCTACACCCTCATGCGCGGCGTCGGGAACCTCTGCGCCGGGGCGGAGAGCGACGACCGCTACGACGCGCGCCGCCTGGTCGATCTCCTCGTCACCGGTCTGAGCGCCTCCCGCTGACCGCCGGCCGGACCGGCGGTCCGGCCACGGTCAGGGCCGGGGCGCGGCGCTCCTCGACCAGCCGCGCGCCTCTCCCTCGTCGATGAGGCGCCGCCCGGCCGTCCACAGCGAGGAGGACGCCTCCGCGATCACGGCCTTACGGGCGCGGACATCGTCCGCCGTGACGCCCGGAGTGCGCCACGTGCCGCCGCGGGCCATCCAGTTGAGCAACAGAGGCTGCAACCGGTCCATCGCCTTGGCGAACTTGGCCTCCGGCGTGCGGCGTTCCTCGAACTCGTCCCACAGCGAGCGCATCCGCCGCGCCTGGTCGTCCGGCAGCAGGCCGAACAGCTCCTCGGCCGCGGCCACTTCCCGCTCGTGCTGATCGACACCGGCGGCACTGTCGTAGAGCGGAGTGTCGCCGGCGTAGATCTCCACCAGATCGTGCAGCAGGACGAGCTGGACCGTGTGCCCGATGTCGATGGGCTCGTCGGAGTGTTCGGCGAGGATCACCACCATCATCGCCAGGTGCCACGAGTGCTCGGCGTCGTTCTCACGGCGGTCCGCGGCGGCCAGAGGAGACTGCCGGAGGATGGTCTTGAGCTGGTCCACCTCCACGAGGAAGGTGAGTTGGGCGCGCAGTCGCTCGTCGAGGCCGTCGGGGAAGGGCGTCTTCTCCGCGAGCAGGCGGCGTTCATCACTCATGCGCCCATCGTGTCACGCGCGGCGCGGCCGTGGAGGCGCCGGCCTCGCCGCATGCGCCGGAGCCGGTGGCCGACGGGACCGTGCGGTACGACGGCGGAATGCCGGTCGCCCGGTCCGTCCGGCCGGGACGCGGCGATCTGCCGCATCCGCCCCGGCGGTCCGGCCCCGTCAGCGGTCCGCGACGGAGTCCGCCTCGGCGTCGTAGAGCCGGGCCGGGTCGAAGCGCATGCCGGTGAAGTGGCCCGCGAGTTCGAGGGACAGGGCGCCGTGCAGGCGGGTCCAGAAGGCGAGGGCGCGGCGCAGGGCCTGCGGTGGGGCCGGATGCTCTCCGGCCCAGGCACGGTGTTCGTCCAGATGTGCCTCCAGCGGCGACGGCGGCACGTCGGGGAGGTTCTCGGCGGTGCAGGCGTCGAGGATGACGGCCATGACCTCGGAGACGATCCGGGTGGTGTCGTCGGGGGCCCGGTAGCCGGGCACGGGGGTGCCGTAGACGAGGAAGTAGCGCTGCGGGTCGGCCAGGGCCCACTCGCGCAGCGCCTGCGCGAGGTCGCGCAGGTCGGTGCCGGCCTCGGCGCGGGCGCGGAAGGTGTCGGCCAGGCTGCGGTAGGCGTCCGTGATGAGCGCGTTGATCAGCTCGTCGCGGCCGGCGAAGTAGCGGTACAGCGCCGGTCCGCTCATGCCCATCCGCTTGGCGATGGCGTTGAGCGAGAGCGCGGACGCCCCGGCGGTCGCGATCTGCTCCCAGGCGTGCCTCTTGATCTCCTCCCGCACCTGGGCGCGGTAGCGCTCCCTGGGAGTGGTGCTCGCATCCGGCTTGCTCACGGCCGTCTCTCTTCCCTGTCCCGGCAACCGTCGGTTAGAAGCTATCACGAAAGCTATTGACCATCGCCACCGCTTCGGTTACGACCTATAACCAACACGAGAGAGCTTCCATGGAACAGGAGGGCGATCGTGAGCGGCGAACGCCTCGCCCAATCGAAGACGCGAAGCCGCCGGTACCGTCGCGGTCGCGTTGGGCGGCGCTCAGACAGTCCCGGCCGGTCCGGCAGCGGCCGCAGCAGTCGTGACCGAAGACGGCCGGGTTCACCTTCTTGCCGCACCCCCGGTGACCGCACACGCAGTAGCCGCCGGCGTGGTTGGTCCACCAGCGGGTGGGTGGGTAGTCGCCCTCTTCCTCGACCGCGCCGTCCGCAGCCGCGCGGGGGTTCGAAGAGGCCAGGGGACCTGCGACCGCCGCGGCGGCCACGCCACCGATCACGATCACACCCGCTTTGCCGACGGGCCCGAGGCGGTTCCACTCGTCAGCGATGCCAGGCCGAGGCGTACGGGACGTTCGCCGAGGTGCCCGCGCGCGCCGGGAGCCGGAACGGTCCTCGGCCTCGTTTCTTGAGCGTTCGATCCAGATCGGTTACGGTGGACTCATGGCAAGGACCCGGGAGTTCGACACCGAGGCGGCGGTGAGCCGCGCGATGGAGCTGTTCTGGACGCGCGGCTACGAGGCCACCTCGGTACGCGACCTGACCGGGCACCTGGGAATCGGGCAGGGGTCCCTGTACGCCGCGTTCGGCGACAAGGACGGCCTGTACCGGGCGGCGCTGGAGCACTACCGCACCACCCTCGCGGCGGCCGCCCTGCGCGACCTGGAGGAAGGGGCGGACGCCCGGTCGGCGATCCGCACGATGCTGGTCGAGCGGATCCGGATCGCCGCGGAAGGCGACGGCCGGGGCTGTCTGGCGGTCAATGCCGCCTGCGAGCGCCTGCCGGAGGACGCGGCGACCCGGCGCACCGTGCGCGACATGCAGGACGCCAGCCGCGAAGCGCTCGCCGAAGTGCTGCGGGTCGCGAGGGAGCGGGGCGAGATCGCGGAACGGCACGACCCGCACACCCTCGCCGCCTTCCTCGTCACCTTCCTCAACGGACTGCTGGTCTCCTCGAAGATCACGCCGGACGTCTCCGCCCTCGAGCCCCTTGTGGAGGTCGCGCTGGCCACCCTCGACTGACTTTTTCATACCCGGAATCCGTATCGCTCGATCCAGAAAGGTCGCCGACGCCCGCCCGGACACGGGATCCGGCGACCCTGCCCCGCTTCCATCGAGGACTCGGGAGGACCCGTGCCCCCGCACCCGCCCCGAGCGCGCCCGCTCCCGGCGGAAGCCGCCGGAACACCTTCCCCGCGGCCGGCACCGCCCCGTGGTCCCCGCGCAAGCCCACTGACACCCGCATCGCGACGTACACCGAAGAGGTTGAAAACATGATGTTCGACCATGACGGAACGCCCGTCCGCACGGGCCGAGCCGCCGTCAACGGAACGAGTCTGCACTACCGCACAGCCGGGTCCGGCCCCGCGGTGGTGCTGCTGCACGGCGTACCCAAGACCAGCTACCACTGGCGCCATCTCGTCCCGAAGCTGACGCCCCACTACACCGTCGTCGTCCCGGACCTTCGCGGTCTCGGCGACTCCGCCCGCCCGTCGGACGGCTACGACTCCGCGACGATGAGCGACGACATCGCCGAGCTGATGAACCACCTCGGACACGAGACATACGCCGTGGCGGGCGAGGACTGGGGAGCGGTGATCGGCTACCAGCTCGCCGCACGCCACCGCGACCACGTCACCGCTCTCGTGTTCGCCGAGGCCCTGCTCCCCGGATTCGGCTTCGAGGACCACACAGCCCTCACCCCCGAGAACGTCTTCGGCGGCATGCACCTGTGGCACCTGGGCTTCTACTTCCAGCCGGACATACCCGAGATGCTGATCGCCGGACACGAGCGCGAGCTGATCACCTACATGATCAAGTACGAGCGCGGCCGGCCCGACAGCGCCACTCCCGACGCGCTCGACGAATACGTGCGCTGCTACTCCATGCCCGGCGGAATCCGCGCGATGCTCTCCATCTACCGGGCCATGCTCGTCGACGCCGAACAGAACCGGCAGACCGCACAGAAGAAACTGGACATCCCGGTCCTGGCCCTCGGCGGATCCGCGTTCATCGGCGACCGCAACGAGTCCCAGATGCGACTCATGGCCCACGACGTCACCGGACACACCTTCGACGCCGGCCACGACCTCGCGGAGGAAGTGCCCGACGAGATGGCCGGCGTCCTCCTGCCGTTCCTGGCCGGACACCAGTAACCGCACGGCGTCCGCGTACGCACCGAGGAGACGCACACCGGCGCACAGGTCGACGCGGATGTTCCCTCCGCGACCGCGTTGCCGCGCGGGAGTCCGCAAGCGTGGCCACGCGACCTGAAGACCGCCGCCGAGGGCCGTACTTTCGAGCGGCAGCGCCGCTGAACCCGGTTCCGGGTGCCCGTTCAGCGGCCGGCGGTACCGCCGTCCCCCGGGCCCGGGCGCCGGCGTGGTTCGCTGTCGTCGTCGAGGTCCTCCAGGAAGGCGGCCAGGGTGTCGTTGACCTCGTCCAGGGTGCGGGCGCCGAAGAGGACCGGCTGGTAGCCGCGGATGTCGTACGGGGTGGCGAGCATCGCGTCGACGTCCAGCGGCCGGACGTCGGCCTCGTGCAGCCGGCCGATCTCTCCGAAGGAGGAGAGCAGGGCCGCGCCGTACGCCTTGGGCGCCCCGCCCTCGTCGAGGACGCCGTACTCCAGGGTGAACCAGTACACGTCGCTGATCATCTGCAGCACGTCCTCGCGCTCCACCCGCAGCGCCGCCTTTCCGATCAAACGGTAGATCCGGGCGAAGGCGGGCGAGGCGAGGTGGATGCCGTGGCCGAAGACGTCGTGGACGACGTCGGGCTCCGGGGTGAACAGCGGTACGGCGGGGTGGCGGACGAACTGCACCGCGTGGAAGTAGCCGTCCGCCATCGATCCCAGGAACCGCTTGTTGGCGACCACTCCTCCGGCGAGGGTGAAGTCGAAGCCGGTCAGCCGCCGCAGGTGCGCGCCGACCTCGGCGTGCTGCGGGATGTGGTCCGCGGGGACCGGGGCGTACCGCCTGGCGTCGAGGGCGGCGCGGCACGCGTGCTCGTCCTGGGCCGTCCACAGCGCCCGGTGGACGGTGCGCCAGGTTCTCTCCTCGCTCGCGGTGTACTCCACCGGCGGGGACGGGTCGCCGACCCGGTGCCCGCGGGCCTGCGCGGCGATCGCCCGGCGCCGGGACAGATAGTCCGGATCGCTGAGCCCGGGGTGCTCGCCGGCCTCGCCCAGTCGGCCGTCGGCCGCGACGGGTGTTCGCACCTGGATGCCGCTCATGAACCGATCGTTCCTTCCCGGTCCTGGTCGGTCGTGGCGGTACTCGTGAAAGACGCCGTCCTGGTGCGGTGCCGCCCCCGTCGCCCGGCCGGAGGGGAGGATGCCGGGCCGGCGGTTCGGGGGGTGGACCCGCGCGGTCGCCCCGAGCACCGCCAAGGCGTCTCGGATGTCGTGGCCGCACCTCGCGCCGGCCGGCGCCTGGGCCGGCCGATCGGCGACGAGTCCCGGACCGACTGTTCAGCTGGCTCACTCGTTCGAGTGCATGGAGCGTGACACATGCCTTCCGTGGACAGTCTCCTATCAGCGCGACGGTTCGGCCACCGGCGCCGTTCGGCGGCACGCCCCGCCGACCACCCGTCACCGTCGGTGCGGAAAAGCCGACGGTCCTTCTCGGACCGGCACATGCGCGGGGGCACGGCACCATGGCCGGCCCGGACGACGAGCCGCCGGACCCTTGCGACCACCGGACACGGCGCCGGTCCGGGCCGAAGCAGCCGCCGCGCGAGTGTCGGCGCGCGGCACTCCTGGCCCTGGCCGCCGCGCTGCTCGCCGGAGCCGCCCGGCGCCTCGTCTCCGCGGACGACGCCCGGCCCCGGCCCGCCGAGGCGACGGCCCGCGCCGGGTGCGTGCGTCGGCAGTGCACTCACAGACACACGGAGTGCGGAGTACCGACGGCGGACTCACGAGCTGCGGGTCGTCGCCCACAGCAGCAGCGCGGCGCAGCTGAAGGCCGCTCCGAGCGCGGTCACCCCGGTCCAGCCCGCCGCCGCGTAGGCCAGTGAGGAGGCGGTGGCGCCGAGGGCGCTGCCGGCCGAGTAGAAGATCATGTAGCCGCCGATGATCCGGCTTCCCGCGTCCGGGCGCACCGCGTGGACGAGGGTCTGGTTGGTCACGTGCACGGCCTGGACGGCGAAGTCCAGCAGGACCGCTCCGACGGCGAGCGCCCACAGGGACTGCCGGGTGAACGCGAGCGGGAGCCAGGACAGTGCGAGCAGGACCAGCGCGGTGCCGGTGGTCCGCTGCGCGAGCCCGCGGTCGTTCCATCGGCCGGCGACGCCCGCGGCCAGGGCACCGGCCGCCCCGGCGAGCCCGAACGCGCCGATCGCGGTGTGCGACAGCGACCACGGCGGGCTGCTGAGGGGCTGGACGACGGTGCTCCACAGGGTGCTGAAGGCGGCGAAGACGAGGAGTGCCAGCGCGCCGCGGACCCGGAGCAGGCGGTGGCGGGCGAACAGGGCGACGGTGGACGCCGGCAGGCTCCGGTACGGCAGCCGGGCGGCCGGCGGCGGGCCGCCGGCCGGCAGGGCGCGGCGCAGCAGCACGGCGAGCGTGGCGGTGAGGGCGGCCGAGAAGAGGTAGACGGACCGCCATCCGGCCAGGTCGGCCAGGATGCCCGCCACCGTGCGGGCCAGCAGGATGCCGGTGATCACCCCGCTGGTGACCGCTCCGACGACTCGTCCGCGGAAGGCTGGGGCGGTGAGGTGGGCCGCCGCGGCGACCATCGTCTGGGCTACGACGGCGAGCGCGCCGACCACGGCGAGAGCGGCGAGCAGCGCGGCGGTCCCGGGGGCCAGCCCGACCGCCAGCAGGGCGGCGGAGAGCAGGCCGAGCTGAATCGTGATCAGCTTCCGGCGGTCGGCCAGATCGCCGAGCGGTACGAGCAGGAACAGGCCCGCCGCGTAACCGAGTTGGGTGACGGCGACCAGGGCGCCGAGCAGGCCCGGGCCCAGCGAGAACCGGTCGCCGAGGGTGACCAGGAGGGGCTGGGCGAAGTAGACGTTGGCCACCGCGCTGCCGCAGGCGACGGCGAAGAGCAGGACCAGGCGCGTGGGCGGCGGTCCGGTCGGTGCGAGCGTGGTGTCACGGGCCGTCCGTCCGCCCGCCGTGGAGCAGTCACTCGGCATACGGCACCCTCCCCATAGTGGTTGCAAGTTGCTACCGGACGGACTCTAGGCCGCGCTGGTAGCATGTTGCAACCAGAAGTGAAGGAAGGGAGCCCGATGGTCGCCCGCACCCGGCTCGACGCCGACCCCTGCCCCGTCGCCCGGTCGATCGACGCCATCGGAGACTGGTGGTCGCTGCTGATCGTGCGCGACGCCTTCGACGGCAGCCGCCGCTTCGGTCAGTTCCAGCGCAGCCTGGGGATCGCCAGGAACATCCTCACCACACGGCTGCGCGCGCTGGAGCGGGCCGGGGTGATGGAGACCGTACCCGCCTCCGACGGCAGCCCTTACCAGGAGTACGTGCTCACGGAGAAGGGACGCGGCCTCTTCCCGGTGATCGTGGCGCTGCGCCAGTGGGGCGAGGCGCACTGCTTCGCCCCGGGGGAAGCGCATTCGCGGCTCCTCGACCGGCGCGACCGGCGCCCGCTGGGCCCACTGGAGATCCGCACCGGCGACGGGCGTCCGATCGGCCCGGAGGAGACGTTCGTCGAGAAGATCGATCCCGCCGACGGCACCCGCTGAAGGGTCCGCCGGGGACCGGGCGCAACCGAGTCGAACTGCACGGCCCTTGACCAGCGAAAGCGGGGTAGGCGTAGCGGGGAACGGCACTTCGGCGTACAGCGACCGAGGGTGGGCCGCCCTCGACACGACAAGGAGATGCCTCTCCATGAGCACCGCACACCCCGTGCCCCTCGACTTCTACGACCGCGACGACGTCGACGGCTACCCCGTCGGCCCCGCGGCATGGGGAGGTCGGCAACGACGGACCGCGGCGGTGCCGGCTCGCCGAGGACGTACCCTTCCGCAGGCGCCCGCGGATCAGCGTCCCGGGCCGGAAGGGCGGCCGCCGCGCCTGATACCCCCGCTCACCGCCGTCATCCCGACGTCGGCCGCCGACGCCGTCCACGACGCCGCGCACGCGACCGCCGCCCGGTTCCGGCAGGGTGCCTACTCCCTGCCCTGCCCGGAGTGCCGCGTGCCGGCCGGCATGCTGTGCCTCGCCCGGCGCATGCACACCGCCCGCCGCGATGCCTACCGGCGGAATCCCGCGCCCACCGGCCCGGTGCCCCTCCCGGGGCGCGTGCGCGATGAACGCCTGCACGACGGCCGAAGCCGCGGGAAGGACCGACGTCCGGGCGACGCGCTCCCGGCGGCGCCAGGTCCGGGGTCCGGTTACGACGGGGACGGTCGGGGCGGGCCGGTTCGGTCGAGGGCGGACAGGCGCCGGGCGACGCAGGCGGTGATGGCCGGGACGACCGCCGTCAGCTCCGGGCGCCAGCCCGGCACGGCGTTCACCTCGCAGAGAGTGTAGGTGTCCTCGCCGGCGAACAGCAGGTCCACTCCGGCGATGTCCAGGCCCAGGACGCGGGCCGCGCGCACCGCCAGCTCCTCCGCGCGTGGATGACGGCCGGAACACGGGGTGGCAGAGCCGCCTTTGGCGATGTTGGCGGCGAGGGCGCCGTCGTGGGAGGTGTGCAGGACGGCGCCCACCGGTTCGCCGTCGACCACGAGCACACGCAGGGTGCGGCCGTGCGACGTGGCCACGTGTTCCTGGAAGAGGAACGGCGTCTCCTGCGTGAGGCTGCCGGCCACCTCCCGCAGCAGGTGCGGATCGGGAGCCAGGAAGACCTGCCCGCCCTTGGCGCCGCCGACGGACTTCACCACGCACGGCGTGTCCAGGCCGGGGCTGCGGACGACGCCCTCCAGCGGGGCGGTGGCGTAGGAGAGGGTGTCGGGCACCGGCAGTCCGGCCAGGGCGAGTTCCTGGAACTGCCAGATCTTGTTGCGGGACTTGAGCTGGGCGTCGAGCGAGTTGACGAGGGTGCTGCCCATGCGCGTCAGGTGCCGCAGCAGCGTCACCTCGCGGTCGTCGCGCATGGGGCCGGCCACCTGGCGGACGCACACCACTTCGGGGGCGGGCAGTTCCATGCCGCCGAGGGTGCGCAGCGTCAGCCGTCCGCCCTGGACCCCGAAGAGCAGTTCGTCGGTGTGCCAGACCGCGAAGCGGGAGCCGTGGGCGTCGGCGAGCGCCGCCGCCAGGTCGCGGGTGGAGCGGCGCAGCACCGACGGCCGGTGCCGTACCAGCATCCAGACGTCGGCGGGCGCCGGGGTTCCCGGCACGGCCCGGTGCTGATCGACCACGCCGGTTCCTCCACCGCCTCGCCGCCCACCGCCCGTGGGCCCTCGCGGGCCAGTCTCGCAGCCGCGTGGCCGCGGTGTCACGGGAGGTGCGGCGGGAGGGCCGGTGCCGGCTCGGTCAGTTCAGCGGCGCGGGCGCCGGCGTGCCGTAGAAGGTGATCGCCGGCCAGCCCCGGGAGGCGATGAGTTCGTTGAGCGCGTCGGCGATCTCCTGCGGGGTGACGACGTAGCCCGCCGGCGTCTCGGAGTTCGTGACGCTGAACTTGATCTCCAGGTCGGCGGGCGTGTCGCTGTTGGTGGACCGGCCCACGCGGCCGCCGAAGAGCGTCCCCTCGGGGAAGTCGGCCGCCGTGCTCGCCGACTCCGTCTGGGCGGCCTGGGCCGGCGACGCCGAGGCAGTGCCGGCGATCACCGCGCCGGCGGCGGTCGTCCCCGTGTACCCGATCAGGGATCGTCTCGAAATGGCGCTCATGTCTCCCCCTCTTCGAACGGCCGCCGGGGTGTTCCCCGAGGCCACCGCTTGATCGTAATCACATTCGAAGAGGGTGGGGGCAGAATGACGCCGTCCGTTTCCTGTCCGCCTCCAGGTCCCGGCGGACCGTGGCGGGCCGGCCGCCGTGCTCGGCGGAGCGACAGCCGGTGTCCGCTCGCCGCGTCGGTCACGGTCCTTCGCCCCAGGGCCGTACGCAGGACCGCCCGGGACCGGCCGGCCCGGGCCACGGCCGGGCATACGGCGTCCGGTCCCGTCCGGGTGGTGATCCATGCGGTGAGCAGGACGTTCCCGGCGGTCTCGGAGACCTTCAGCCGCGGAAGGCCGTCGCACCCGCCGGACTCGACCGTGACGGTGAGAACACGGCCGTCGCCGCTCACCCCGACCGGCCGGGTGATCGGCGCCTTCCTGGTGACGGCCGGCACGCCGGGGCCGGCGCCCCGGACCGAACATCCCGTCAGACCGGCGAGCATCGCGACGGCCGTCACCGGGACGAGCCGGCACGCCCACACATGAGTCCTCACAGCAGATCGACGCCGGCGGGGACCGATACGTTCACCGCGGCGCCGGGCCGGTGATCAGGCGGAGGTGTCCCGGCGTGCCGTACCCCATTCCCACATGCCGCGCACCACCGGCTCCAGCGCCCGGCCGGGGCCGGTCAGGACGTAGCGGACCCGGGGAGGCCAGCCGGGGATCCGATGGCGTTCGATGACGCCCGCCCTGGTCAACTGGGCCAGCCGGTCGGAGAGGACCTTGTCCGAGAGGGCGGGCAGGGCGGTGGACAGCTCGGTGTAGGTGGCCTGGCCGCGGCGCAGGAACTCGCGGAGCACCAGCGGGGTCCAACGGCCGTTCAGTACCGCGAGGGTGATGTCGACGGGACAGCGCGGCTGGTCGCCGGGCGGCACGAGGACGTCGTCCGGGCAGTCGGCCAGCGGGCCGTCCCGGTCACCGCTCGGCCCGTGTCCAACCGTTTGGTGAGTCACGAAGCCCCCTCCTAGCGTCGGTCGACGAACAGCCCACCCGTCCACACCTACCGGGGGCGTCATGCGTATCCATCATCTCAACTGCGGTTCCATGCTGGGGATTCCACCATTGCGGTCCGGGGCCGGCACGAGTGCGCCGGACCGGGAGCGGGCCGCCGTCTGCCACTGTCTGCTCATCGAGACGGACGCGGACGGGCTTCTCCTGGTGGAGACCGGCCTCGGCACCGGCGATCTCCGTGACCCCACAGGGTCGTTGAAGGCGGACTGGGTGGCGTACGCCCGGCCCGTGCTGGACCCGGCGGAGACCGCGCTGAGCCAGGTCGTACGGCTCGGGTACGCGGCGGCGGACGTACGGCACATCGTGCTCACCCATCTGCACCGCGACCACACCGGAGGGCTGCCGGACTTCCCGCACGCCCGTGTGCACGTGCATCCCGACGAGTACCGGGCCGTCGGCGATCCCGCGGCGGCGCACCACCGGCACAGCCTGGACCGCTTCATGGCGGCGCACCGGGCGCACGGCCCGCTGCTGACACCCGCGCCCGTGGCGGAACCCGCGCGGTGGTTCGGTTTCCCGGGAGTGGTGCGGCCGGAAGGGCTGTCGCTCGAACTGCTGCTGGTGCCGCTGCCCGGTCACTCGGCGGGACACGCGGGCGTGGCCGTGCGCGACGGCGACGGGCGGTGGCTGCTGCACGCGGGCGACGCGTACATGTACCACGGTGAACTGGAGGCCGGTCCGCCGCTCGCCCACCCCGTTCTCGAGCCGGTCCAGCGTGGCGCGCAGGTCGATGCGGCGGCGCGTGTCGCGACGCGTGACCGCCTGCGTGCCCTGCGCCGCGACCACGCGGACGAGGTGACCGTCTTCAGTGCCCACGATCCCTGGGAGTTCGCCCGGCTCGCCGCCCGGTAGCCGGCGAGCCGCGGGCGGTGCCCGGCGGCGGCGAACGTTCTCGGTCGAAAGCGGCGTCCGGGCCGCCTCCTCGGCCGCGTGGGCCGGCGTGCGCGGATGCCGGCCCGCCCGGCCGGTCCGGCCCGGCGAAGCGGCGGTGGCCGAGGGTGTTCCCGCTGGAGAGCGCGCGGCGGTGCGCTCGTCCGCTACGGAATGATCAGTCCCCCTTCGCCCGGTTCGACCGTCCTCGCCCCCGCGCCTCCCCACGGCACGAAACCGGCCACGCCTCGCGGAGCCTTGTGGCGGTTCTCCGCGCTCCTCTACGATCCCGCTCACTCCGCTCCCGCCACATTTTCTGCACAGTTTCGCCACAATTGGTGAGGTGCTCCGTGGAACGGCCAGTGTCATCCGCACGACCGTCCCACCAGCGGGCGGACACATCCGACTTCAGGCTCCTGTGGTGGGCCGACGCCGCCGACGGGGTCGGCAGCCAGGCCTCCGGCACCGTCCTTCCGCTGCTCCTGCTGGGGCTCGGGCACTCGCCCGGGACCGTCGGCCTGATCGCCGGTGTCTCCACCGCCGTCGGGCTACTCCTCGGTCCGCTCGTCGCCCTTCCCGCGGACCGGGGCGCCCGCAAACCGGTGATGGTCGGGTCCGCGTCCGTCGCCGCGCTCGCCATGGGCTGCGTGGCGCTCGCCCTGGCCACCGGAAGAGCGCCGCTCGGCCTGATCCTGGCGGCGGTGCTGGTCGAACGGCTGGCGACCGCCTGCTTCGAGGCGGCGGCCCGCGGGACGGTCGCGCTGATCTGCCCCGGCCCCGAACAGCCCCGGGCCGTCGCCCGGCTCACCGCCGCCGGGCAGGGCGCGCTGATCGCCGGCCCGGTGCTCGGCGGCGCGCTCTACCAGGCCGCCCGCGCGCTGCCGTTCCTCGCCGACGCCCTCTCCTACGTCGTCAGCGCCGTATGCGTGTCCGCCATGCGCGCCGACCTCACGGCGCCGGCGCCGCGGCGGCGCGGTGAGGGGCCGCTGCGCGAGGGCGCGGCCGGGCTGCGGCTGGTGCGTTCCTCCGCGCTGCTGCGGCTGGTCCTGGTGTGGGGCACCGTCGTCAACGGGGTCGTGGTGGCGCTGTACTACGGAGCCGTCTTCACCCTCCAGCGGGAAGGGCACGCCGGTGCCGTGCTGGGCGCGGTCCTCGCCGTCTCGGGCGCGGCCGGCCTCGCGGGTGCGCTCGCCGCGCCGCGCGTGGCGAGGCGGTGGGGCGCCGCGCGGGTCGTCACCACGGTGACCTGGCTGCTCGTCCCGCTCGCCGCCGCCCTCGCCGCGGTCACCGACGCGTGGGCGTACGGGCTGCTGTTCGGCCTGGTGTGCCTGCTGATGCCGCTCGCCTCCGTCGTGCTCCAGGCCCGCGCCCTCCAGGCCACCGCGCCCGCGCTCCAGGCCCGGACCGGCGCCGTACTGGCCACCGCCACCACGGGCGCCGCCGCCCTCGCCCCCGTCCTCGCCGGGGCGCTCGCCGACCGGCTCTCCCCCGCCGCCCCCGCGGTCTGCTGCGGTGTGCTGCTGGTGCTGCTCGCCGCCCATGGCTCCCGGCGCCCGGTGCGCGGCACCCTCACCGCCAGGGCATCCGGATGAGCGGCGGCTACCAGGTGTACCGGGCCGCCCTGCCCGAGGTGTGCGCCGCCGACCCGGCGAAGATGGTGTTCACCGCCGACGCCGAGGGACGGTGCGAGGTGTTCGCCTGGGACGCCGGGGCCCGCCGCGCCCGGCAGGTCACCCGGCGTCCGCGCGGCACCCTGCACGGTGCCGTGGACCGGGACGCGCACGTGTGGTGGTTCGACGAGGACGCGCACGGCGCGGGGTGCTGGCGGTTCCAGCCCTTCGCCGGCGGGCCCGACCGGCCCGGGCTGACAAACGTACCGTCCGGGCCGGCCCGGGGCCTGGCGGTGAGCGACCACGGCACCGTGGCCCTCGCGGTCGGCGACGGCCGGGCCACCGCCGTCCACGTGGGCCCGCGCGGCGGCACGGCCCGTACGGTGGCCCGGATGCCCGGTCGTGTCACCCTCACCGGGATCACGCCCGGCGGCCGGCTGCTCGCTCTCGCCGGGACCGCCGACGTCACCGTGCTGACCCGCGAGGGCGAGGTGGAGGCGGTGCTGCGCGGCGGCAGCACGGAGAGCGGCGCACGGCCCGTCCCGCCCGTCGGCGGCACACGGGCCGCGCTCCCCGCCGACGACCGGGAACGCCTGTGGTCCCTCGGCTTCGCCCCCGCCCCCGAGGCCGAGGAACTGCTCCTGGTCCGCGCCCGCGACGACCGCTACGTCCTGGCCTCCTGGCGGCCCGCCACCGGGCTGACCACGCACGAGTGGTGCGCCTTCGACACGGAGATCACGGCCCGCTGGGACGCGGACGGCCGGTCCGTGCTGGTGCGTCAGGACCGCCACGGCCGCTCCACCCTGCACCGCGCCGACCTCACCGCGCGCACGCTCACCCCCGTCGCGACCCCGCCGGGCACCGTGCTGGACGCCGCGACCCGCCCCGGCGGCGACCTGCACTACCTCTGGACGGCCGCCGGTCATCCGCCCCGCCTGTGCTCCACCCGGGACACCGCCCTGCCCGAACCGCCCTCCCTCCCCGGCCGGGTCCCCGGGACGCACCGGGACGTGTGGACGCCCGGCCCGGACGGCCCCGTGCACACCCTGCTCGGCCTGCCCGACGCGGCACGCGGCCCGGTCCCGGCGGTGTTCCTGGTGCACGGCGGGCCCGCCGACCACGACCGGGACGCCTACGACGGCGCCGTCCACTCCCTGCTGGCCTCCGGGTTCGCCGTCGTCCGTGTCAACTACCGCGGCTCGACCGGGTACGGGCCGCGCTGGCGCCGCGCCTACCGGGACGGTGTGGGACTCACCCAGGTCGCCGACCTGGCGTCCGTGCGCACCGAGCTGGTCGCCCGCCGGCTGATCCGGGGCGACGCCGTGGGCCTGTGGGGCACGTCCTGGGGCGGCTACCTGACGCTGCTCGCGCTCGGCACCCGTCCCGGCCTGTGGCAGGCGGGGGTCGCGGTCAAGCCGGTCGCCGACTGCGCCGCCGCCCACCGCACCACCACGCCCGCGCTGCGCGCCCTGGACGAGCGGCTGTTCGGCGGCACGCCCGAGGAGGTCCCCGAACGGTACGCGCGCGGCTCGCCGATCCACTACGCCACCGCGGTCCGCGCCCCGCTGCTGGTGGCGGCAGCCACGCACGACGCCAAGTGCCCGCCCGGCCAGATCCGCGGCTACCTCGCCGCGCTGCGCGCCGCCGGGGTCCGGCACGAGGCGCTGTGGCTCGACTCCGGCCACGACGGCTACGACGGCCACGACCACGTCACCGTGCTGCGCCGGGCCGTGGTCTTCCTCGACCGGGAACTGCGCGGCCCGGCCCGCCGCCACCCCCAGACGCCCCGCTCCGCCCGGAGCGGGGAGCACCACACCACCGCACGCGCCACGGAGAGGAGAACGCCTCATGCAGAAGGACATCATCCACAACGACCCGCTCGCGGGTGACGAGGAGAACCGCAAGCCGAGCGTCGGCATCACCGTCACCGTCCCGTTCCGCAACGCCGAGGACGCGGAAGAGGACTGACCCCCGCCGGCCGGCCCGGCGGTGCACCGCCGGGCCGGCCGGTTCCCCCTCCCCGAGGAGCCGACATGCGTGTCCTGCTGGTCAACATGCCCTGGTCCCCCATCGACCTCCCGTCCCTCGCGCTGGGCATCCTCAAGCGCGGCGTGGACGAACGCGTGCCCGGCGCCGAGGCCGAGGTCCTGCACGCCAACCTCGAATTCACCGACTGGATCACCGCGCGCACCGAGTTCACCGGCGACGACTACGAGTACTACGCCCTGTCCTCCTATTTCATGGGCTGCGGCGACTGGGTGTTCTCCTCGGCCCTCTACGACGATCCGCACTGGCGCGAGGAGGAGTTCACGTCGGTGATGCGCGGCAAGCTGAAGAAGTCGCGCATGGCCATGACGCACGCGCTGCACCGGGTGGTCCCGGAGTTCGTGGACGAGATCGCGCGCCGGATCGTCGCCCACGCGCCCGATGTCGTCGGCTTCACCTCCACCTTCCAGCAGAACACCGCCGCGCTGGCCGCCGCCCGGCGGGTCAAGCGGCTCGCTCCGCACATCGTGACCGTGCTGGGCGGAGCCAACTGCGACGGGGCGCAGGGCGCCGCCGTGCACCGCAACTTCCCCTTCGTCGACCACGTCGTACGGGGCGAGGGCGAGGCGGCCTTCCCTCGGCTGCTCACCGCGCTCGCCGACGGCTCGGACCTCGCCGGTGTGCCGGGTCTGTGCCACCGGGGCCCGGGCGGGGAGAGCCTGGCCAATCGGATGGCCACGCGTCCGCTGCCGCCCGCCGCGATCCTGCCGCCCGACTACAGCGGCTACTTCGAGCGCCTGGCCGCCTCCGCCGCGCGGCACTGGATCGAGCCGAAGCTGGTGGTCGAGGGCGCCCGCGGCTGCTGGTGGGGCGAGAAGCACCACTGCACGTTCTGCGGGCTCAACGGTTCGTTCATGGAGTTCCGTTCGAAGAGCCCGGAGACCTTCTACGAGGAGATCGTCGAACTGGCCCGCCGTCACCGGGTCCTGGACATGTACGTCGTGGACAACATCCTCGACATGGGCTATCTGACGACCGTGCTGCCCCGGATCGTCGACAGCGGATACGACCTGCGGCTGCACATCGAGATCAAGGCCAACATGCGCCGGCCGCAACTGCGTACCCTCGCCGACGCGGGGATGATCTACGTCCAGCCCGGCATCGAGTCGCTCAACCACCGGGTGCTGGACCTGATGGACAAGGGTGTCAGCGGCTGCCAGAACGTCCGGATGCTCCGCGACGGCGCCGAGACCGGCTTGTCCGTGGCCTGGAACTACCTGCACGGTTTCCCCGGCGAGAGAGCCGAGGACTACGAGCCGGTCATCGCGCAGATACCGGCGCTGGAGCACCTCGATCCCCCGGTCGACCTGTCGGCCCGGATCGCCATCGAACGCTTCAGCCCCTACTTCGAGCGCCCGGAACTGGGTTTCACCGGCCTCAGGCCCGAGCAGCACTACCGGTTCACCTACGACCTGCCGGAGACGGAACTCCACGACCTGGCGTATGTGTTCGAGGCTCCGGCGCGGGGCATCGGCGAGCCGACCGTCACCGCGCTCAACGACGCCCTGGCCGCGTGGAAGAAGCACCACGCCGACGCCCGGCTGACCCACACCGATCTGGGCGACCGGATCGTCCTGGTCTCCCGGCGGCGTGCCTTCGACTGGCGCACCGCCGAGCTGACCGACCCCTTCGAGCTGGCCGTCTTCCGTCTTCTCGACCAGCCGCACGCTCTCTCCGCCGTCGCCCGCAAGGCGGCGGGCAAGGCGCCCGGACACGCCCGTGACGAGGCCGCGGTGCGGCGGCTGCTGGACGACTGGGCCGCGCTCGGGATCGTCTTCACGGACGGCGGGCAGTACGTGCACCTCGCCCCGGCCGCCGTCAACGAGGACCTGCTGCGACTGGACTTCATGCGCCACACGTACGCGGCCGGGCCCGCGTCCGCCGAGCCCGTCCACGCCTGACCGCGCCCCGAGGAGGAGTACGCCGATGAGCGCACCGAGCACCCTGAGCCCGCCCGCCGTCCTCGCCTGGCGCGACTACGACGCCGCCGCCTGCAAGCTGCCCGGCATGTTCCTGGGAGAAGTCGCCCTTACCGGTCCGCCGCAGGGAGAGAGCGACCGGCTGTGGCGGCTGGGCGCCCGGCGGGTACGGCTGCCCGCCGCCGTGGACCTCACCGCGGGCGCGGACCCGGAGCGGGCCGCCGAGGCGGTGGCCGCGCTGAGTCTGGTGCGGGATCTGACCGCGCGGGCCGTCCTGGTCGAGTGGGATCTGCGGCTCGCCGCGGCACCCGCCGACGCCTGGCAGGTCCTCGGTCATCTCCAGCCGCCCCGGCGTATCGAGGGCCCCGCCGGGGCCGGTGAGGCGCTGCGCGGCTGGCGGCAGGGCCACTATCTGTGCAAGTGCCTGTGGCGCAAGGGTCCCGGTTTCGTGCAGATCCGGGACCGCCGCTGGGGGGAGCTGCGCCGGTTCACCGCCGACGAGCCGCACTACGCGGAGACGATCGAGCGGCTGGCCTACGGAGCACCGGCGGACTCGGTGCCGGCCGCCGTCCTGGACGACTTCCGCGGCGAGCGGCTGGTCCTGGACGTCGGCCCGCTCGCCTGGTGGCTGCCGTACCGGATCAGCCGGTGGCTCCAGGAGTCGATGACCATCTGACCGCGGGACGCCGGATCAGCAGGTGCGGCCGACGTAGTAGGCGCCCTGGATCTTGCTCGCGGAGCCCAGCCAGGTCCGGCCGGGGCCCACACACCGCTCGTAGTCGGACGCCAGCGCGACCTGGACCTTGATGACGACGTGGGAGCCGTCGGAGGTGCAGTGGTTGTAGTAGGCGTCGGCGCTGGTCTCGTAGAAGCCGCAGGGGTCGGCCGCGGCCGGGTTCGCGGTGACGGTGCCGGCGCCCGTGAGGGCGAGCGCGACGGCGACGGTTCCGAGGGCACTGGTCAGCAGACGGCGGACGGACACGGCGGACTCCTCTGGACGGACGGCAGGCGGGGAAAGAGGTGCTGCCGGGAGCGGTGGGGCCGCTCGGCCGGAGCACGCCCATGGTCGCGGATCACTTGGTGCGTCCCGCCGCCTGCCGTCCGATTTCACCCGGGGAATCATTTCCTCACTACGCCGGACGGGTCACCATCTGGACGCGGGCCCGAAGTCGCGGTAAGGCGGCACTCCGGGCGGTCGGGCGCCGGCGGTCACTGCTTCAGGCCGTAGAAGCCGACCGGCGAGTTCGGCTGGAAGCCGATCCGGGGGTACACCGGCGCCCCGGCCGCCGTCGCGTGCAGGGTGGCGCGGGTCAGGCCGGTGGCGCGGGCGCCCTCGTACAGGGCCTTGCGCGTCACCGTCTCGCCATAGCCCCGGCGTTCCCATTCCGGCGCCGTGGCGACGAGCACGACGAACAGCCGGCCGTCCGCCTCCACCGTGGCGGCGCAGGTCACCGGGACGCCGTCCCGGAGGCCGAGGTAGGCGTGCGCCCGGCTCTTCCACAGGGTGGAGCCGAGGAGTCCGTCGCGGCCGTCCTCCAGCGGGAAGCCGTAGGCGCGCGAGTTCAGGTCCGCGTACGCACGCAGGTGTTCGTCGGTGCTCACGCGGACGAACGTCAGCTCCGGGTGGGCCGGTTCGGGAAGCGGGAGGAGGTCACCGGCCATGCCGGTGCCGGGAAAGGCGTACTCCAGGCCCGCCTTCTCGGCGGCCGTCCGGACCGTGGCGCGTGCCTCGGCGTCGAGGAGGTCCTCGAAGAGCCACAGGAATCCGGGGTGCCGCTTGGCGCGCATGATGTCCGCCGCCTGGCGCAGGCGTTCCTCGACCAGCGCCGGGCCCGCGCCGGTCTCGGTCAGCGTGACGCAGTTCCAGAACGCGAACCGGCAGTCGGCCCAGCGCACGGCGATGCCCGGCAGGTCCCGCACATCGGCGTCCGGATCGCGGTCGAGCACCAGGGCGCGCCAGACCAGGGCGAGTTGCTCCATCGATTCGATCGACTCCGCGCGCTCCGTCATCCGGACTCCTTCAGGGGTGGGGTGGCAAGTCCCTCCAGTAGTACGCCACTTGCCCGGGTGGTGTCGCGCGTTGCGGCCGGTGCGCACTGTCCGGCGAGGGCCGCGGCCCGGGCGGTGTCCGTACCGGCCGGCCGCCCGCGGCCCGAAGGCCCGCCCGCTCCCCCGTCTGCTCGTCCGCACGACCGTCCGGCTCACCGACTTCGTCCGCGCGCTCGCGCCGGCGGACCATCGTGGCTCGTGTCCGTGCCGCACACGTCATGCGGACGCGGCGTCGGCGGGCAGGCAGACCGCGAGTGCCGCGATGTCGTCCTGGAGGCGGTCGCCACTGAAGGCCAGCAGGTCGTGGTGGAGCTGTCGCAGCAGACTCCGGGGCGGGAGGGCGCGCCAGGAGCCGAGGCGCTGGAGGAGGGGGTAGAAGGAGCCGGACGGGTCGCGTGTCTCCGTGACGCCGTCCGTGTAGAGCAGCAGCTCGTCGCCGGGGCGGAAGGAGTACTCGTCGACGTGGTACGGCTCCCCGGCCAGCATGCCGAGGTTGAGCGGCGGAGCCGACCGCCCGCTGTCCAGTTCGCGGACCGCGCCCGCGCGGATGAGGACGGGCGGCGGATGGCCGCAGTTGACGACGCGGAGCACCGGCGCCGCGGCGGGGATCTCCACGAAGACGGCGGTGACGAACCGCTCGCCGACCTCGTTCCCGCCCAGCAGCGCCGCCCTGCGGTTCATGCTGGTCTCCACGCGGTCGGCCAGGGCGGGCAGCGCGGGTTCGTCGTGCGCGGCCTCGCGGAACGCGCCGAGCAGGGCGGCGGCGGTCTCCACCGCGAGCAGTCCCTTGCCCCGTACGTCGCCGATGAGCAGCCGGACCCCGTACCGGGTCGGCACGGCCTCGTAGAGGTCGCCGCCGATGCGGGCCTCCGCCGTGGCGGACAGATAGAGGCTGTCCAGCAGCAGGCCGCCGATCCGGTGCGGGACCGGCCGGAGCAGCACCCGCTGCGCGATGTCGGCCACGAAGCGCACATCGGCCAGGGTGCGCTCGCGGTGGATGCGGTGCGCGGCCAGGATGGTGCCGAGGACGCCCACCAGGGCCGTACAGACGTAGGAGGCCACGTAGTAGCGGTCCCAGAGGTAGCCGACGGGCCGGCCGGCACAGCACGGGGTGCCGGCCAGGACGCCTTCCATGAGGACGGCGAACACGGTGGCACCGGCGACGACCGCGGGGCCGTAGGCGAACGCGGTCACCAGGGGCAGGGCGATCAGTACGAAGCTCACCGGCCACTGGACGGGGGTCACGGGCTCCAGCAGCAGGATGGCGGCGACGAAGAGCACCGGCAGCCACCGCAGCCACGCGGGAGGCTCCGGCAACCGCGTCCGCGCACCCGCGCCGTCCTCCGGCTCCCGGCCGGCGGGTCCAGGCTTCGGCATACGTGGTCTCCGCACACGGACTCCTGATCCGAGGACCTCACGACGACAAGGTCCCCAGCCTGGTGCGCCCGCGCGCGGCACACCGGGGATTGCTCCACTCAGCGGCATGTTTCCGCCACGGCCGGCACGAGATGCCGCACGTCCAAAGGCGCCGCCCGCGCCGCGGTCCCCTCCCCCGTCCGGCCGGCACCGGACCGTCGGCCGTGCGCGACCGGCGGCACAGCGGTCGCCGGTCACCGAGTTCCAGTGCTAGAAAAGGGAGATGAGCGGACGTTTCCGCCGTCCAAGGGCGAAAGCGGCGCCGCCGCCCGGCACCCGGTGGACCTCCGATCCGCCCCGCCGACGCGCGCCGTGGCCGTTTCGCGGGCGCCGGCTCTCGCCGTCCCTGAGCGTCCGCACGCTCGCCGCGCAGGTCTTCCTGTTCCAGGCGCTGATCATGCTGCTGCTGGTCGCGGCGAGTGCCGCCGTGCTGGTGGTGCAGGGCTTGTACGACGCCGAGCGCAGCGCCGGGCAGCGGTCGCTGGCCGTGGCCGAGGCCTTCGCCCACGCCCCCGGCACGGCCCAGGCACTGCGCGCGCCGGATCCGACGGCCCGGCTGCAGCCGATGGCGGAGCAGGTGCGCAAGGGGGCCGGGGTCGACTTCGTCACCGTGCTGGACCAGCACGGGGTCCGGCTCACCGACCGCCGGCCCGACCTGATCGGCACGAAGGCACAGGGAGTCGGGCGGGCCCTCCTGGGCGAGGCGTTCACCGAGACCTTCCACGGCCGGCCGGCCGACGCCGTGCGCGCCGCCGTGCCCGTGACGGACCCGAGCAGGCGCGTGGTCGGCGTCGTCACCGCGGGCATCGAGTACGCCAATGTGGGCGATGTCCTCGTCCGGCAGCTGCCGGCGCTGCTCGGCGCGGCGGCGGGGGCGCTGGCCCTGGCCACCGGCGGCGCGGCCCTGGTCAGCCGCCGGCTGCTGCGGCAGACCCATGGGCTCGGCCCGGCCGAGATGACCCGGATGTACGAGCATCACGACGCCGTCCTGCACGCCGTGCGCGAGGGGGTGCTGATCCTCGGCGGCGACGGGCGCGTGCTGCTCGCCAACGACGAGGCGCGCCGGCTGCTGGACCTGCCGGAGGACGCCGACCGGCGCCGGGTGCGGGAGCTGGGGCTGGGGCCGGGGCCGACCAGGCTGCTGGAGGCGGGCGAGGCCGTGTCCGACGAGGTGGTGCGGTCCGGGGACCGGCTGCTGGCGGTGAACATCCGGCCCACCGCCCCGTACGGTGGCGCGCCGGGCCTCGTGGCCACGTTCCGCGACACCACCGATCTGCGGACCCTCTCCGGTCAGGCGGAGCTGGCGCGGGGCCGGCTGTCGTTCCTGTACGAGGCGGGCATGCGGATCGGCACCACGCTCGATGTGCGGCGCACGGCCGAGGAGCTGTCGGAGGTGGCGGTGCCGCGCATGGCCGACTTCGTCACCGTGGAGCTGCTGGACTCCGTGCTGCGCGGCGAGGAGCCCACGAGCGCGGTGCGCGAGATGCGCCGTACCGCGCTGCGCGGCACGCACACCGGGCACCCGTTGCAGCCGGTGGGCGAGGTGATCCGGTTCGTGATGGCCGACACCCCGATGGCGGCGGCGCTGCGCCGGGGCAAGGCCGTCCTCGTGCCGGACCTGCGCACGGCCCGGGACTGGCGGGCACGGGAC